>JBGUQW010000204.1:0-2739 GCA_045131435.1 Prevotella sp. | reverse complement strand
GATGGCCCGTAGCGGTGTGGAGCAGGCCAATGAACTGCTGCACCAGTATTCCAGTGAGGCCAATGTGGATTACGACTCGCTGAACGTGAAGCTCGACAAATACACCAAATGCTTCGACATTATCGATGTCATCTACAATGGCGGTGTGACGGTACTGAACGTCAAGAACACCTACGATGATGTCTCTGACCGTATTACGCAGTTAAAGGACTTACTGGAGCGGTTCACTACCCAG
This sequence comes from Prevotella sp., assembly GCA_045131435.1. GTDB lineage: Bacteria > Bacteroidota > Bacteroidia > Bacteroidales > Bacteroidaceae > Prevotella. The sequence continues at coordinate 2,504 of JBGUQW010000204.1, read as the reverse complement.
CTGACGCTGCGAGGCAATATCGTCTCGTCTGACACCATCATCATCAATGCCTGTGATCGTGCCGTCAATCAGGTGCTGGTTGACGGGCGTGAGCTGACGAACAGCCTCTATGAACTGGCGCAGTACGCTGTTGGTGCGCGACAAATTACGACTGAGGGCCTGCTTACGGTGTTGGGGCAGATCAATGAGTCGCTTGACAACATCCGCCATTGCATCGACCACACCTATTATGTCGTCTCGCGCTACGTCACCATCCGCCTGAACTACTTCAAACGGACGCTCTATATGTCGAAAACCATCCGTGAGATGGCCAACGATGCCTTTTCGCGGTGGAAACGGGTGGCGGAGGAAGTCGGGTATTAAAGTGAATTATTAGCTACCGATATGAAGAGATTATATTATCATGTTTTGTTATTGGCGGCGATGCTGCCGCTCTCTGTAATGGCTCAGTCAGTGACCTATAATCATGATGAGTCGGTGATGAACCAGTTTACCATTGGTGAGACAGGTGCGGGCAGTTTCACACCCGACTGGTATTACGATGTGCTGCATAAGAACTACCGCAACGGAGCCATGATGACCAATAAGCAGTTCTTCCGCAGTCAGATGAACCTCACGCTCTATCAAGAGGTTCCCCATGCCGAAGCTCTCGATTCAGCCTTGACGGAGCGTATGCGTGTGGAAGCCAAGAACATTGCCGACCGTACACCGGGCTTGACAGACATTGCCTGGCAGGTGGAGCGGGGGAAGATAGAGTCGAAGCTCTCCGTTCTGAAGGGCAATATTGAGCGTATCACGCTGGAGGGCGGCTCGGCGCATAGCTACACCACTTGGCTGGAGCGTTACAATGCCATCAACTGTGGACTTCAGGCTGTGCGCGATGCCTACATGCCACAGGGTAAGCGCAAGGAACAGTATCTGGCCATCTACAAGGACATCCTCCTGAAGAACACAGAGGTCTGTGAGTATATCCTCTATCTCCGCAAGCTGAAGGAGGTGAAAAACAATTCCGGCTCAGCCCCTGCGCCCCATCGTGCCAACATCACGACTATCTGCCGTTCCGCTCATGGCCGTTGGAAGGTGGCTATGGCCGCTGGCGGTGGGATAGGGGAATGATGCTTAACTAAGCAGCCATTTCCACACAGGAATGACATTGATGCCATCCTCAGTAGTCTCTTCATCGTAGGAAATAAGGAAGCACTGCCAGTCTGGGTGAGATTTGCTGTATTTGACAAGGGGAGGTATCTCGCGGTCTTTTGTCGATTGCTCTCTGATGCTGTATGATGCCTGGATGGCCAGTTTGGCATCAGGCACCAGGAAGTCTATTTCCTTATCTACATTCAGATAGAACACGTTATCTTTGCCATACCTACGACAAAGTTCTATGGCCACCATGTTTTCGAGCAATGAAGTGTCAGGATTGGTGAGGAACAAGTTCAGCAGTCCGTTGTCTATGAAATAGTATTTCTTCTGCGTTTCCTTTTCGGTTAGTTTGCCCACTTCGTTCTCCATAGGCAGTACCAGCCAGCTGTCGGCGGTGAAATCAACATAGTCAATGGTCGTTGGCACACTGATGGGGCTGCCTGTAGAGACAATGATGTTCTTAAGTCTGTTGAACGACAAGGGCTGTTTGACGCTTTCCGCCATTTTCTTGATGAGAATGTTCATTACCCTCTCGTTCTTGATTTTGTTTCGTGCGCAGATGTCGCCTAGATATATTTTCTGATAGAGGCTTGACAGCATGGCTCGTTTGTTCTTAAAAGAAATGATCTCCGGCAGACCACCATAGTAGAAATATTCGCTCAGATGGCGCTTGACCTCACTGCGTTGGACGCTATCGTACTGCCAGTGTTCTTTCAGTTCCACATGCTGGGCTGTAAGATATTCCTTCAGCGAATAAGGATAGGCATCAAGGATGAAGAACCGTCCGCCAAGGGTAGTGGCCACATCCTTGCTGAGCATCTTGGCATTACTTCCTGTGACATAGACACGGTATTTGGCATCGGCCAGGCGACGCACGAACTTATCCCAATATGGGATATTTTGTACCTCGTCGAGAAAAACTATTGGTTTCTTGCCGTATAGTTCCAGATGGGCTTCCAACAGACTGTTGAAGTCTTCTGTCTGAAATTCTGCCAGACGTTCGTCCTCAAAATCTATAAAGAGAATTTCGTCCCAGCCTTTTCCTTCTGCCTGAAGTTGGCGTACACGCTGATAGAGCATGTATGACTTGCCTGCATGACGCACTCCTACAATGACATAGTTGCCATTGGGTTCGAATTCGATGGGGCGGTTGATGATTTCCGCTTCGTCTATCTCTCTCTGTTTGTTCATCAAGCATTGCTTGATTATGTCTTTGCTGATACTCATTTTTTAAACTTTAGTTTATAAGATTCCTCGCTTTTTATAAAGTTTGGTTTACAAAATTAGCTATTTTCTATAAATTACAATTAACAAACTAAGGAAATCTGCTTTTAATTTGGTTTATTTAACGAATCAGTGAC
>JBGUQW010000203.1:0-15390 GCA_045131435.1 Prevotella sp. | reverse complement strand
AGGACTTTAGAGGGGTCAAAATAAAAAAGTTTTCGGGGGTCAACATCGCTTTGCCCTCGGGGGTCAAACACGCTCGGCTTTTCCACCCCTCTTAAAAATAACTGAGACAACTGAAACTGAGACGCTTTTCAGCCCACAGTCAGCTTTCCTCTCCCAGGCTGTTGGTCTCTTTTCAGCTACCATTCCACGAGCGCTTGTCGGGCGAGGATGGCTTCTAAATTCCTTACGTCGATAACAGGAATCTTGATACTGCGTTTAGTCCTGGATAACTACCCTTCCCTTTGCCAACGAAAGAAGATCGGGAATGTCGTAACAGCACAAGACACCAGGAATGACGTTCGACATCATGTCGTGCTGCACGGGGTGCTGAATGTAATTGCGCCAGGTCTTCAATGTGCGGGTGAGTGTGGCACCAGCCAATCGCTCGTCGAGCACAGCAGCGTGCATCACTACGACTGCGTTCATTCCGTCAGCCTTGACTGTAATCTGGCGGCCCTTCAACTTTTCGTCAGCCGAACAGAAATTGAGAATGGTGCGCAAATCCTGCACACGCTGACCTATGAGCGGTTTGCCTGCATGCAGGGATGTTACTGCAGAACGATACTGAGTATTCCAATACTTGGAAAGGTTGTACTCGAAAATGTCGCTCGTCTCACCAAAACCTCGCAGGTCGGCATAGACATGAATCGTGCCGTCGGAGAATGCATCACGACGATCGGTCTCTATCAGCAGACTTGCCTTTCCTGCATCAGCAAGATGGATGCAAACCTTCGACTGCTGATTGGCAACCGACGGAATCCTGACGATGACAGGAACAGGATACTGACCTTCGCAATCGAGCTGATAACGATATTCCTCCACGTCGCGCTGCGATTCGTGGCGAGTCTCAATAGCATTCCAATGATCGTTCAGTCCAGAAAGTCCCAACAGCTTCAGAATGTCAGCCTTCACCTTGTCGGCCGACTGCGAACAGAAAGCCTGGCGCTGGGCTGACAGCCTGTCCATCTGTGCCTCACACTCCTGCATGGAGCTGAGCGCATCCTTGTATTCCAAGTTTACCTGTCCTGTCTTGGTGCAACGCATGTCGTCACTACGCCAGTAAGTATAAGGCTTCACCTCGCCCTGTGCATCGCCCAAGAGAGCCTTGCGGAAGAAGCTTACCATCTTGTCCTGGCTGGGCTTGGGAATGGCGTGTCCGTCGTCGTAATAAAACTGTTCGGCAGCATCGGGCGCTCCCAGCAGACTGTAGCAACGATTCACCTCTTCATAGCCACGCAAGGCTCCCCAATGGTCAACGAAGTCGAAACGTCCGTCAAGAATCAGGAAAGGCTTTGGCGCATTCATCATCGCCATGTCGGCTATCTCGATGTGCTCGCGTCCTTCGCCTGGAATCCACTGACATCCGTCGCTTGGGCCTTGAGTCTCCAGGGTTCTTTCGCGCGACGAGAAGAACAATCCCACACAACTTGCCTTCACCCTGTCGTCGAGAGCAGCCAGATAAGATGACTGCGTGCCGCCTCCCGAGAAGCCATAACAACCAATCTTGTCGCCATCAATGTCCTTACGACTGAGCAGATAGTCGATGGCGCGGCTGTTATCGAAAAACTCCTGTGCGGCAAGGCTGCTGCCAAGGAGGATGAAGCCCGGAGCAATGAGTGTATGCTCGGTAGTTACGCCACGGGTAAGATTCTTGCCCTGTGCATCGATGGTTTGCTGGCGCTCACCCTGTGAGAAGGGGTCGACCACCATGGAAGCAATACCATTGACAGCCAACTGCTCAGCACTTCCCGAACCCGTGCCCTTTCCGTCGAGTCCATGTCCGCACATCTCGATACAGGCAGGAATCTTGCCCAGCACCTTCTCGGGCAGATAAAGATGGGCTGTGACGTAACGGCCTGGCGTACTCTGAAAGACAATCTTCTCGACTATAAAGCCGTTGCCCTTCAACGAGCCCACTACCTTGGCATTGAGTTTGCCACGCTGTGGCATTTCGCCAGCCAACTGACCAAAACGACTGCGCAACTGGCTCACGTATTGCTGCATGGCTTCCTTCGACTGGCAAGCCTTTTCGAAAGCCTGCTGGCGCTCATAGTTCTGAGCGTGTACTGGCAGCATCTCGTAGTTGTAGAGCGAGGTGGCAGTCTTGAACTTCAGAGCCTTGTAAGAGCCCTGAGCCATTGCCACCGTACCTGCAAGCACGGCGGCAACCGATAAGAATAATCTGTTTCTATACATAGTAATATCTTTATAAATGCAAATGAAGAAGTTAGAGTAGTTGGAGAAGTTAAAGCCATATGCTTCATGGCAAAGTATTCAACCCCCAAAGTCTTGATTTTACATCTTGACAACCACTTCCATATCGCCCTCGCCTGCATCGAAGGTAAGTAAGCGCAACTTCTCGTCGTACTTCCATCCATCGACAAACTTGCCGGCTACAGTAACGAGTTTAGGCTTCTTGTCAAGGTAAACACTTACGCTGTAGTAGTGCGAAACAGGCTTGTAGTCGCCCTTAGGAGTCGTGATGTTGAGTATCCACTCGTTCTGTGCCAGTCGGCTCTCCATCTTGGTGACGGCATAAACTCCCTTCTGATAATCGAGCGATTTACCGTCGTCCTCATACATTTCGTACACCGAATGCTCGGAAGGATAGATGAGCAGCGAGATGTTGGTGTTGGGGCGCTCGTCCACGTACTGCATGGCTTCCTGACGGGGAATGATGGCTCCACGGCGCAGGAAGATAGGCATGATCTCGATAGGTGTGAGGAACGACTTGTACTGGCGTCCGCTGATGCGCTCACCTGTCCAGAAGTCGAGCCAGTCACCACCGGGGAAGTAAACAGGACGCGAGAGTGCATTCTTCACCGTTACAGGACACACCATCATGTCGCGGCCAAACATATACTGGTCTGAAATCTGATAGGTATTGACATCCTGCAGATGATCGTAGAACAAAGGTGTCATCAGCGGACGGCTGGTCTTGTACATATCCCAGGCGCTGGTGTAGATGTAAGGCAGGAGCGCATAACGCAGCGAGTCGTACTGGATGAATATTTTCTGTGCTTCCTCGCCATAAGTCCATGGCGCATGATAACGAGGATGATCCATACCGAAGAGGATGGACACAGGCGAGAACATTCCCATCTGCACCCAGCGCAGATAGAGGTCGGTGTCGTAGGCTGAATACTGCTCGAATCCACCCATACAGTGGCTCCAATAGCCGACACCAGAGAGTCCTATATTAATACCGCCGCGGATGATAGGTTCAAACCACTGCCACTCCGAGCCCCAGTCGCCAGCCCAGATGAAAGGATAGCGCTGAATACCTGCATAGCCCTCGCGTGTGTGGTCGAAGCCACGCTGTCCGTTGAGCTTGGCAAAGTTCTCATAAGGTGCCTTGGCATAGGCTATAGGGAAGAGGTTGTGGGCAGCCTTCTGCTCGATGTTTGGATTGTTGTAGTTCAGAGCGCTTCCCACATCAGTCTTGAAGAACTTGGCTCCCAGGTCGGTCACTTTCTTGGCTGCATTCTTCCACCACCAGTCCACAGCCTTGTCGTCGAAGAAGTTGATGATGGCGTTGGTTCCACCGTCCTGAATGGTGAGTCCCTTCTTCTGTGCTGTGGTGAGCAGATTGTTGCGCTTGCCGTTGTCGACCAGCGAACGAATGTGCAGACCAAACATTGCCACATGATTCTTATAGGCATGGTCGATCATGCCCTTTGGGTCTTTAAACTGATCCTGGAACTCGAAGGTACAGCCTCCGTTGCCCAACTTGGCAAAGAGGCGCCAGGTAGAGTCGAGCCACATCATGTCGAACGGAATCTTTTCCTGACGCAGGCGGTCGATGAGATTGACCACATACGTATCGTTGGCCTTGCTCTCATGATGCCATGTTCCACCGCTGTACGAGCCGATGTGCAGACCATAGGCTGCACGTGGCATAAGAGGCGCCACGCCCGTGAGCTGCTGATAGCTGTGAATCAGAGTTTCCAACTGCTCGCCATAGATGAAATAATAGTCATTGTCGCCACCAGGTGCCGAGAAACTGTACTTGTCATTGTTGGTCCATCCCATGTCCCAGTCGTTGGGCACAGCAGTATGGAAGAACACGGCGTACCCCTTGTTGCTGAGCATCAAAGGCACAGGACAGTAGTTGGCTCTCAGAATGTCCTTGCCGCCTACCGCAGGCTTTGAGCCCCGTCCCAGTTCCACATTGAGGTGAACACGCTGTCCACGCTGGTCGATGCGGTCCATGCGCTCACCGAAGCCGAAGAAGTGCTCGTCGGGATTCATCTTCACCTCATTATATATGCTGTCCTTGCAGCCCGATGTCAACTCCTCGTAGAGCACCTTACCCGAAGCATCAGCCACCTGTATGCGCCAGGGAGCTTCCTGAATGCTTACCTGCAGCTTACTGGTCTTTATCTGTTTGCCGTCCACGCTGAAATTCACCTGTGGGAAGTTGTAGTTGACCACCATCCACTTCTCATTATCAGGCATCTGCTGTACAGGCACCTTAGTTACACGGAACATGCTTTCCGAACACATCTCGATGCGCATGTTGCCTTGTGACGATGTGTAGAGTACGCTGTTTCCTTTCACTTGCTGTGCATGAGCCGCTGTAGCAAAGGCGCACAGCGACAGGAATGTGAGTTTTAGCTTTAAGTTTTTCATATCTATTCTGTTGTTTTTGTTGTTACGTTATTGATTTCTATTCCAGCCTGCACCACGGCTCCCAGTCCGTGGGCATCATTGAGCGGAGCCGGTCGGTTGTAATAGAAAGGCAAGTCGCGGCTGATGCCTGTTCCCATGCACACATTCTTCACCTGTCCTTCAGGGGTTATCTGACTGCAGACAGCCTTCCATCCCTGCAGCGCCACAGAGGCGAACGAGCTGTCGAGCCAGCCCTTGTTCACACCATGCGCAATGGCTGCGACAAACATGGCTGTGCAGGAAGTTTCGGGATAAGAGTCAGGCTTGTCGAGCAACTGGTGCCACATGCCCTGTGCGTCCTGATAGGCGATGATGTTTTCCACTCTTTTTCGGAACAGCTGCAGCAATCTGTCTCGCAGAGGATGCTCTTCGGGCAATCTGTCGAGCACGAGAGCCTGTGCCAGAAACGCCCATCCGTTGGCTCTTCCCCAGTGGGCGGTGCCGTGGGCATGGGTCGTGTCATAATAGAAACAATGCCAATAGAGGTGCTTGTCGTTGTCGAAGAGCAGACTGTCGAAGAGCAAAACCTGTTCTGCCGCTCTCTGCAACAAGTCGGACGATGCACCCTTGCGACTTCCCTGATGAGCCAGGAAAGAAGTACACATATACAGGTCGTCGAGCCAGAGAGTTCGCTCTCCCACCCTTCCCCGGCAGTAAATGCCTGTTTCGGGAATACGCCCCTGCTGAGTAAGAATGTAATGGCTTATCTTGTCGAGATAATTCTCGTAACGTTGGTCTTTGTATCGTCGTGCCAGTTCGGAGAGGGCAGCGCCCATAGCTCCGCAGTCGTCAAGGCTCGACATGGAGAAGAATCTGCGCCACGCATTGTCGCGCACGCCCGATTCGTATTCTTTCCTGAGTTGTCGCTGTATTTTTGGTTCGAAATAAAAGTCAAAGTTCTCTTTGACCAACTGTTCATACTTCTTTTCACCTGCCGCATCGGCAAGATTGAGCATTGCCACTCCGAGCACACCATTCACGTATCTCCATTCTTGATAATAGCTGTCGATGTGAGTGTGTCCGTCCTGTGCCTTTGACACGTTGTGGTTGTGATGGCTCAGCAGATAATCAGCCACCCGCTTCGAGACATCGAGCGGAGCATCCTGCGCCATAACTCCTGCTGCAAAGGCAAGACTGCAAATAAGAGTAAAGACTGCTTTCTTCATGAGGTTTCCCGGTTTTTAAGTGGTTTGAAAAATATTGAGAATATTGTTGCTGGAACAATTATTGATGTGGGAAATATTGCTGTTGGAACAAAATTGTTGTCCCTGGAACAATTCCTGCGAAAGTAGATTTTAAGAAAAAAGCCTCTCCACTTCTCACGAGGCAGAGAGGCCTGCGTTTTGTTTTAATATATAACTAAAAACCTACCGTTAATTCATTATTTGAATTCAAGTTTCGCAAGCGAGGAAATTGATAGAAGCTAAAGCTGTTATCACTCCCGTCGGTCGTTCGGAAAGTTAAGAAATAATAGTCTTATAGTTTAAACTTAGGACATTTGTCCCTTAACTTCCCTCTAACGTCACTAACTTCCCTTAACTTCCCCACATGCAAAAGTTCAGTTATTTTAATATCCGTAGTTGTTGATCAATGCGTTGTTCGACGCGTTGATGTCTGAGTCGAATATAGGCCAGTACTGACGGGAGTCTGGATCGTTGGCAAAATAGTTGGCCAGCATGTTGTCCTTCACTGTGGCAGACACGAAGTCGTAGTCGAGTTGTGTCCAGCCTTCGCCAGCAGGAGCTGCTGTCTCACCCTTAGCCAAGCCATAGTACTCCAACTTGCCAGCAGCATTGGTGCGTGTGTAAACCACTGTAGGCACGTCAGCATACTTGCCTGTGCGGTCGCGCAGCGCTCTCATGTCGGTCACGGTCTGTCTTACGGCTGTTCCGAGCAAGTTCCAGCGAATGAGGTCCTGCTTACGCAGCATCTCGCCAGGGAATTCGAGAAGGCGCTCCTTCTGGATGGCCTTCAGCATGTCGGCCTTCGAGCTGATGGCGTTGACATAAGCCTCTACGTTTGCTGGGCGGTCGGCTACGGCAAAGGCGCGGTTACGAACCTCCTTGAGGTAAGGCTTGGCTGCATCAGGACCTTCCAGCTCGTTGGCAATCTCTGCTGCCATCAACAGGATGTCGGCGTAGCGGAGCACGGGCAGATTCACACCATCGTCGTTGGAAGTCACCTGGCGTGTCATGCGCTCATAGTCGTACTTGCCGAAGTTGAAGCTTGGTGCAGAGGCATCGTTGTCACCCAACTTGGCCATTGTGTAGCCGTTGTCGTACTTGTAAGGCACGCAGTTCACGTCGCGGCGCTGGTCAGCATTGTCGTACTCATAGTAGAGTGTAGGAGCAGGAATGTTCTGTCCGCCATAGTTGGTCTTGGTCAAGTGTGGGCTCTTCGACTTGTGGTAAACACCAAAGTGATAGAAGAATCGTCCACGTCCGTCGTTGAATGGAATCTCGAAGATAGACTCTTTGTGTGAGCCTTCGATGGTGATGACGTCAGTAGCGAGGTCGTTCCAGAACTGCTCGTAAGTGGCGTCGAGTGCGAGTCCACTCTCTCTGATGACGAGTTTCAGGTCGTCGTAAGCCTCCTGCAGCAGGGCTGTGCCGGTAAGCTCAGGATCGTTGCTGCGGCGCACCTCATAAGTAGTAGGATTGTCGAGCGATGTAGGACGCTGGCTGTAACCCTCGGCCATGAGGATGAGACGTGCACGCAGACCCAAGGCAAAAGCCTTGTTCACTCGCTCTGTCGTCTTGGTGCGCTCAGCCTTTCCTGGCCATGGCAGATAGCCTGCAGCCTCTTTCAGGTCGGCAATAATCTGCTTGTAGATGACGTCGCGGTCTGACTTGGGAAGGTAGATGGTGCTCTGTTTCACCGATGTGAATCGGGCAGGCACGTCGCCCCAGGCACGAATGAGGTCATAGTAGTACTGCGCACGCAGGGTGAGCGACTCGCCTAAGAGATAAGCCATGTCGGCATTGCTCTCAGGATTGCCATAGGCACGTATTCCCTCGATGCAGCAGTTGGCAGCCTCAATGCCGTTGAAGAAGCCTGTGAAGGCGTTAGGGTCTTTTCCAGAAGCCATCCAGTTGTTGGCAGAGAAGGCGCTGTAAGTGCAGAGCGAGGTCTTGTTGTCCGACGAAGGCTGCGCCATGTCGAAGTAGCACTCGGCATCGGTATTCATACCATAGTAAGGCATGTAGCGCGCACGGTGAGAATTGGTGGCGGCAAACCAGCTGTAGATGCTGATGACCGTATTCTCGGCAAGCGGGGTGTTAGAGAACACCACCTTGTCGTTGTATTGTGACTCGCTTTCTACGTCTAAATAGTCGTTGCACGACATGAGTGTAGCGCCAGCCAACAGGGCTGTAAATACATATTTTATTTTCATAACGATGTTTCCTTTAAGTGTTTTTTTAGAATGTAAGATTAAGACCGAAGATGAACTGGCGGCTTCTTGGATAAGCCGAGTAGTCTACGCCTGGACAAACCAGCACGTTGCGGCAGCAGTCCACCTCTGGATCCATACCACTGTAACCGGTGATACAGAAAAGATTTGAAGCGGTAAAGTATAGACGCAGGTTCTGAACATAGATTTTCTGCATCCATGTCTTAGGCAGTGTGTAGCCCAAGGTAAGTGTAGAGAGGCGGAGGAATGATCCGTCCTCGATAGCCCAGTCGGTGAGCACAGCCTTTGTTGTGTAAGGCGACCACATAGTGGTGTTCTTGTTCATCTCGGCGAGCTTGGCTGCATCGTTGATGAAGTTGCCGTTCTCGTCTACGTTGGTCCAGCGCTTGCCGCTTGCCATCGTGGTGTTGAGGTTGCGCCAGATACCGCCACGTGTAGAGGTCTGGTCTATCTTGTCAGCATTGTAAACATCGTTGCCGATGCTGTAAGAGAAGTCGGCATTGAAGTCGAATCCGTAGGCACGTGCACCGATAGAGAATCCACCTATAGCCCATGCGTTGGCGTCGCCGATCTCGAACTTGTCGTCATCGTTGATGGTTCCTGAACCGTCCTTGTCGAGGAGTTTCATGGTACCAGGGCGTACTGTGCCCACAATACCGCTGGCATCAGCCACACCTTCCTTCAACTTCCACTGTCCTGCGGCAGCATCGTAGCCCTCGAAGTCGTCCACCTCGTAGCGTCCTGTTCCTGCCAGCTTGTAACCGACGATGGTTCCTACAGGCTTTCCTGGCTTCACTAAGTAGTCGGAGCCAATTTCTGTACTTGCCCAGTAAGAAGGCTTAGAGTATGAGTCCATGCTTCCGAGGCTCACTACCTCATTGGTGTTATGACCGAGTGTGAACGAGAAGTTCAGACCGTAGTTCTTGGTGTTGATGGCATCGTAGTTCAATGTCAACTCGAAACCAGAGTTCTTGGTCTCGCCCACGTTCTGGTACTGTGTGTTGTAGCCGCTACCTGTGATCTGCATCTCCATGAGCAGGTCTTTCACGTTGTTCTTGTACACCTCGAACGAACCGTTGAGCTTGTTGTTGAAGAAACCGAAGTCAATACCCAGGTTGAGCGAGTGTGTTGTTTCCCACTTCAGGTCGGGGTTGCTCATTGCGTTGCCCGTAGTGAGCCATGAGTTCTGCAGGTGCAGCCAAGAGCTCTCCTTGATAGAATAGGTACGGCTGGTCTGTCCAGAAGGAATGTTGTTGTTACCCGACACACCGTAGCTCAAGCGCAACTTCAGGTTGCTCAGCCAGTCTTGTGTCGACTTCATCCAAGGCTCCTCGATAATGCGCCATCCGGCTGCCACTGATGGGAAGTAGCCCCAGCGGTTGTCCTTAGAGAACTTGCTTGAACCATCGGCACGCAGAGTGGCGGTAAGCAGATAGCGGTCCAAGAAACTGTAGTTGGCACGTCCGAAGAACGACACCATCTTGTCGTCGGGATAGTAGAACTCGTTGGCACGTGTAGGAGTGCCCTGTGCAGAGAGGTGGAAAGCCATGTCGGCATCGTAGAATGAAGGGAATCCCTCTATGCGTGTCGTTGCCAGTGTCTCACGGCTTACGATGCTCTCCTGTCCCACCATGAGGTTCAGGCTGTGAGCCTTGGGCAGAATCTTAGAGAAGTCGTACTGCAGAGTGTTGGAGTTGCGCACGGTGCGGCGGTTCACCTGGGTACGTGTAGTAAGCGGCATGTTCTTGTATTCTGCCAGGGTGTTGTTCTGCGACTCATAGGTAGTAGAGCCGGAGAAGTAACGGAAGTCGTTGTTGTAGATGTCGAGACCTACGTCTGTGCGGAAAGTAAGCTCGGGCAATATCTTCCATGTGAAAGCTCCGTTCATGTTGAAGTTCTCACGAACACGTTTCTTGTAGTTGTCGTTGAGGGCTGTGATTGGGTCTTCCAGTCCGTCGTCAATGTTGCTCTCATCGAAGAGAAGGCTTCCTGAGCCCGTCAGAGGCGACTGCAACACAGCATGGCGGATACGGCCGAAAGAGCCTGAAGGCACAGAGTTCTGGTCGCCGGTAGCGTCGCTCTGTCCATCGCCATTCACCTTGGTGCGTGAGTAACGGGTAGAGAACTCGAGTTTGGTCTTCTTGTTGGGCTCATAGTTGAGTTTGAAGTTCAGGTTGCTGCGATAGAAGTCAGAGGTGAGCAGGATGGCTTTCTCCTTCATGTAGTTGTATCCTGCTGTGAAGCGCAACTTCTCCGAACCTCCCGAGATGTTGACATTATGGCTGAACACGTTGCCGGTGCGTCCGTACACCTCGTCCTGCCAGTCTGTAGTCTTCATCGAGTTCATAATGTTGGGTATGTTGTCCCATCCGCCGAGTACCTGCTGGTACTTACCGGCATTGGCACCAGTAGAGAGACTCGACAATTCGTACTGCCACTTCAGATAGTCTTCCACTCCCAGCACGTCTACCTTGTCCTCAGCCTTCTTGAAGCCCACATAGGCATTGTAGTTCACAGTCACCTTACCAGCCTTACCACTCTTGGTGGTTACAAGCACGATACCGTTGGAACCACGGCTACCATAGATGGCGGTAGAGGAAGCATCCTTCAGCACGTCGATGCTCTCGATGTCGCTGGTAGGAATATCGGAGATGCTGCTGACGGGGAAACCGTCTACTATATAAAGAGGTGTGTTGTCGCGGGTGATAGAACCACCACCACGCACGCGGATGATGACCTCGGCGTCGGGGTTGCCCTCAGGCATGGTGACGCGCACACCAGCCAGCTTACCCTGCATGGCCTCAACAGGCGAAGCCACAGGCACCGACACGAGTTCTGTGTTGCCTACCGAAGAAACCGAACCCGTCACGTCCTTGCGCTTTACGGTTCCGTATCCGATAGCCACCACTTCGTTAAGCATGTTGGAATCTTCCTTCAACTGGACAGTCATCTTGCCTTCCTTGGCAATGATCACTTCCTTCTTGTAACCCACATAAGTGATTTCGAGTTGTTTTCCTTTCGGAACAGAGATAGAGTAATTACCGTCCATATCGGTCACTACTCCCACCGAAGTGCCGGGAATCCTTACGCTTGCGCCAATAATTGGTTCACCAGCCTCGTCAGTTACTTGTCCGCTAACGGTGACGCTTTGCGCCAGCACTCCTAAGGGGAAAAGAAGCATCAGCAATAGTACCGAACACTTCTTCATAAAAATAATCGCTACTTTTCTCATAGGTTTTTACTATTAGTTTTTAAATATTTGAAGTAGAATGTCGGGGGCAAAAGTAGCCAAATTCCCCCGACATGAGTGGTAAAAACGTCCCAAAAGTTCGGTAAAAACGTTTCAAAGCCCGTTTTTCTGCCTATATTCAGACGGACTTACGCCCATAGCAGCCTTGAAACATTTGCCAAAGTAGTTTTGATCGCAGAAACCGCAGCGATAGGCGATTTCCTTCACAGGAAGGTCGCTGTGATGCAACAGCGCCACGGCACGGTTCATGCGTGCCTTGTTGATAAACTCCTTGGGCGCCACACCCAACAGGCTCTTCAGTTTGCGGTTCAGTCCCGACTTGCTGACGTTCAGCTTGGCTGCCAGATCGGTCACACTGAGGTCGGAATTGTCGATGTGCTGTTCCACAAACTCCACCACGCATTGCATGAAGCGCTGGTCTTCCTCGCTCAGGCTCTCCTCGCCTACGCTGCGGCTGTCGGCTTGCAAGGGCTGTTGGCCGTTGGCAACAACCGTTTCCTCAGCCATTGTCTCCGCAGTTGCCGTTTCAATGGTTGTCTTTTCTGCTGTTGTCTTTTTCTCAGCAGCCTTGACAGCCACGACGAGGTGTTTCTCCTTGTCGTATTTCTCCATCAGGTCGAGATACTGCCCCAACAGTTCCCTCTGCTTGCGGTGGGAGGAGCGAATAGTCCTCGTCACGTACACCACAGTATAGATAAACAACAGCGCCAGCAGCACATACAGCACCTTGGCGGTAGTAGTCTGCCAGATGGTTGGTTTCACGAAGATTGTCACCACTTTCACGTTGCCCGCCCATTGTCCTGTGGGCAGTTTCGACTCCACCCGCAACGTGTGCGTACCGGGCGAAAGGTTGAGCAGCGTCACCGTGTGGCTGTTCTCTAAGGTATTCCATACGCCGCCGTCCAACTGGAATCTATAGCTTATCGACTGGGTATTGGCATAATCGATGGCAGCAAACTCAATCTTCACATTGCGCTCTGTCTCATCGAGGCAGATGGTGTCGTGGGCGCTCACCGCCTCCATCATCTCGCCTTCTTCCACCGACACCCTTGTCAGTACGATGCGTGGTGCCTTGGTGCGCTTCGTCAGCCGGTCCATATCCATCAGCACCAGACCATCCATCAGACCCATGAGCCATTTGCCGCCTTTCCATCTCAGGGGCTGCGCATCCGAGAAAATCAGCTCATCGGTCCATGTGCGGTGGTTGAAATAGAGCGATAGTCCATGTTCCACGTCCACGCCCGTCAAATCGTTGGTGCCCACAAACCACATATATTGTCCATACGCGAAAGCCGACAAGAGGAAGTCTTCCGGCAAATCGCGCCTGTCGAAGTGTCTGAAGTCCACATCTTTGCTGAGCAGCGAAATGCCGGGCTCCACCATGTTCAGTCCGCTGCCCTCGGTGCAGATATAGAGTCTGTTGGCCCTGTCCTCCGCCATAAACATGACGGCAGAGCAACTCAGGCTGCCGTCTCTTCCGCCCTCACGCTCATGCTGGATAAAGCGCAGCGAGGCTGGATTGGCGGCAGTAAGCTTCGTGGCGAAAAGTCCAAGCGTTGTGCCCGCCAGCAGCTCGTCACGATGGCTGATATATATCATTCGCACCCCCAAGTACTTGCCTGTCTTGTCGTCATGAAAGAGGACGATGGGCTGACACCTCCAACTCTTTCCCGTACGGGTAAGACAGAACAGTCCATGGTTCAGCGTTGACACCCACAGTCTGCCCCATCGGTCTTTCTGCATTGAGTAAACATGATGTTCTTTCTCCCTACCACGGATTACAAGCGCTATTCGGCTGATGTCGTAGCTGCCGTCGGCACGGGGCGACAGATGCAACAGTCCACCAGGTTTGCATCCCAACCATAGGCTGCCGTCCTCGTCTTGCAACATCGTGTACACAGCCGACCGGAAAGGAGTCTTTCCGCCATGCAGTCGGCCGTCGGCTCCAAGAAATCCCAAAAGATTCAGATTGGCGTTGTAGATTCTCACAGAGGCATCGTCGCGCGAGCACACCCATATCCGTCCCTCGCGGTCGCGGAAGAGTGCCCTCACCTGACATCCTGGTTGCCTCAACAGCCACGTAGCATAACACGGCTTGCGGTAGCTCATCCTTATGCCCAGAGAGTCCACTGCCCACTCCACTCCGTCGGCTGTCTTCAGCCGTTTCGTTCCCTGACCGGAGAAGCCCCATTTGCGCAGCGCCTTGTTCCAGGAGAGATGGCTGTCATCAAACCGCCCCGTGCGGATATCGAAGACAAAGCAGTAGCCTTCCGCATTACAATATATATAAGGATCACGAATACGAATATCCTTGATGCGGTTCACGCCCATCGAGCATCCATCGCCCGCCTTCGGCTTGAACGACACGAAGCGATAGCCGTCGTATCGGCTCAGTCCGTTCCATGTTGCCACCCAGATCATTCCCTGTCTATCCTGCACGAGACCCGTTGCGTGATGGTGCGCCAGTCCGTCGAGCTCGTTGAGCCTTCTCTCTGTAACGCCCTGCTTCGCCCAAGCCCTGCCGTCCTGAAGGGTCGGCACAGCCTCAGCGACGTGGCTCAACAAACAACAAATCCACATCAAAAAATATCTTATTATTCTGTTTTTAGTCATCTGTGCAATGGTAGATTAGTTATACCTTAATTCCGCAACACTTTGATTTAACTTTATTTATAAGTACCTGAGCAACAAAAAGTTGCTCAGGATTTTGCCATGTCAGATTTTTCACTTATCTTAGTGTTGCAAATCAAAACAAGCGTAAATCGTAACAAGACATGGCAAAGGTACAAATAAAATCTGAAAAACTCACACCTTTTGGAGGAATTTTTTCAATCATGGAGCAATTTGACTCCATGCTTTCACCTATTATCGACCAGACACTTGGTCAGAGATGCCGCAGTATCATCGGATACCAGTACAGCGAAATTATTCGTTCTCTGATGAGCGTATACTTCTGTGGCGGTTCATGCGTGGAGGATGTAACATCGCATCTGATGCGTCATCTCTCGTATCATCCGACCTTGCGCACATGCAGCTCTGATACCATCCTCAGAGCCATCAAGGAACTGACACAGGAAAACATCTCATATACTTCCGATAAGGGCAAGACCTATGATTTCAATACGGCAGACAAGCTCAACGCCTTGCTTATAAAAGCCTTGGTTTCCACTGGTGAACTGAATGAGGTGGAAACCTACGATGTTGATTTCGACCATCAGTTCCTTGAAACAGAGAAGTATGATGCAAAACCGACATACAAGAAGTTCCTCGGCTACAGACCTGGCGTATATGTCATCGGTGACATGATTGTCTATGTCGAGAACAGCGATGGCAACACAAATGTGCGCTTTTATCAGGCTGAGACCCACAAGAGATTCTTTGCCCTACTGGAAGCCAACAGCATCCGTGTGAATCGCTTCAGAGCCGACTGTGGTTCGTGCTCGAAGGAAATTGTCAGTGAGATAGAGAAGCATTGCACGCACTTCTACATCCGCGCCAACAGATGCAGTTCGCTCTACGATGACTTGTTTTCACTGAGGGGATGGAAGACGGAGGAAATCAACGGCATCCAGTTTGAACTCAATTCCATTCTTGTTGAGAAATGGGAAGGCAAGTGCTATCGTCTTGTCATTCAGAGACAAAAGCGCATGGATGGAGAGCTTGACTTGTGGGAAGGTGAATACACCTACAGATGCATTCTTACCAACGATTATGACTCATCAACAAGAGACATCGTCGAATTTTACAACAAGCGTGGGGGCAAAGAGCGTATATTCGATGATATGAACAACGGATTCGGCTGGAACAGGCTCCCCAAGTCGTTCATGTCAGAGAACACCGTATTCCTTCTGCTTACGGCATTGATACACAATTTCTATAAGACCATCATTAGCAAGCTTGACACCAAGGCTTTCGGGCTCAAGGAAACGAGTCGCATAAAGGCTTTTGTCTTCAGCTTCATCTCCGTACCTGCCAAGTGGATCATGACAGCAAGGCAATACGTGCTGAATATCTATAC
>JBGUQW010000202.1:0-76134 GCA_045131435.1 Prevotella sp. | reverse complement strand
GCGAAAGAGATAGCTGCAACAGCTACGAACATAAATACTAATTTCTTCATTTTTCTAATGCTTTTAAATCTGTAAAACAATCATTTGTTTATTAAAACGGTGCAAAGTTAGTTATTTTTTTGTTATGTTGTTCTTTTTTTAGTAACTTTTTTTTGTGCATTTTTGTAACTTTTTTGCAAACGACTATAAATCAATCACTTACGAAATGTTAAAATTCATGTAAAAATCATACTTTACTGAATAATTGCTAAAAAATGGCATTATTTGGATAAAAATGACTACCTTTGCCATCGAATTACAATGATGCAAGTGAGGTGGTGCTATACCTTATTATATATATATGATAGATACATCGGCATTTCAAGGTAAGAAGGCAGCCTATTACACCTTAGGATGTAAGTTGAACTTTTCTGAGACATCGACTTTTGCGAAGATGCTTCAGCAGATGGGTGTCGTCACAGCCCGTAAGGGGGAGGTGGCTGACATCTGCCTGATTAATACCTGTTCGGTAACTGATGTGGCCGACCATAAATGCCGTCAGATTATTCACCGAATGGTCCGTCAGCATCCTGGTGCCTTTGTGGTGGTGACTGGCTGCTATGCGCAACTGGCTCCAGAACGTATCGCGAAGATTGACGGTGTGGATCTGGTGCTGGGCTCTAACGAGAAGGCGAACCTCATCCAGTTTCTGTCGGAGGGGTTTGTGAAACGCGACAATATCGCGTCATACCGAACGGTGAAGACGAAGGACATCAAGACTTTTGCGCCCAGCTGTTCGAGGGGCAACCGTACCCGTTACTTCCTGAAGGTGCAGGACGGCTGTGACTATTTCTGCACCTATTGCACTATCCCCTATGCCCGTGGCTTCAGCCGCAATCCGACAATAGCCTCGTTGGTTGCTCAGGCTGAGGAGGCTGCACGCGATGGTGGCAAGGAGATTGTGCTGACTGGTGTCAATATCGGTGACTTCGGAAAGACGACGGGAGAGAGCTTTCTCGACCTGTTGAAAGCGCTGGATGCCGTAGAGGGTATCAGTCGCTATCGTATCAGCAGTCTCGAACCTGACCTGCTGAGTGACGAGCTGATAGACTACTGTGCCCATAGTCGTGCCTTCATGCCTCATTTCCACATACCCTTGCAGAGTGGTAGCGACACGGTGCTGAAGTTGATGCATCGTCACTATGACACCCAGTTGTTTGCCGATAAAATTCACCGCATCAAGGAGGTGATGCCGGATGCCTTCATCGGTGTCGATGTGATGGTAGGCTGTCGGGGCGAGACGCCAGAGTGCTTTGAGGAGACCTATAGTTTCTTGGATGGTCTTGACGTCACGCAGCTGCATGTCTTTCCCTATTCTGAACGTCCTGGCACGTCAGCCCTGAGTATTCCATACGTGGTGAACGACCAGGACAAGCGTGAGCGCAGTCAGCGTTTGCTGTCGCTTTCTGAGCAGAAGACCCATGCTTTCTATGAGCGCTATATCGGCCAACAGGCTGAGGTTTTGTTTGAGAAGGCTCCGCGAGGCAAGGCCATGCATGGCTTTACGAAGAACTATATCCGTGTGGAGCTGTCACCGGCTGATGCAAAGGCGGAATACGACAATCAGCTTCTTACAGGCACTTTAGGTGACTTTAATCATGATAAAACAGCATTGAAATGGATAAGGTAGCTATCGTCATACTCAATTGGAACGGTGCCAGGATGCTACGCCAGTATCTGCCTACCGTGTTGAACTACTCACACGACGAAGCAGTGGTGTATGTGGCTGACAATGCGTCGACGGACGACTCCCTCGACTTGTTGCGTCGTGAGTTTCCTGAGTGCAGACTCATCCTGTTGGAGAAAAACTGGGGTTTTGCAGACGGCTATAACAAGGCTTTGGCTCAGATTGAGGCAGATTATTTTCTGTTGCTGAACTCCGACATCGAGGTGACACACCACTGGCTGACGCCACTGATTGAGTTTATGGACGTACATCCTGAAGTGGCCGCCTGTCAGCCCAAGTTGCTCTCTATATATAATAAGGATATGTTCGAGTATGCTGGGGCGAGTGGGGGATACCTGGACCGTTATGGCTATCCCTTCTGTCGTGGACGTGTCTTTGACACCATCGAGGAGGACGATGGCCAGTACGACTATGCCACTGAAATCCTGTGGGCTACGGGAGCAGCTCTGATGATCCGCTCGAAGGACTATTGGGAGGCTGGTGGTCTGGATGGCCGTTTCTTTGCCCATAACGAAGAGATAGATCTTTGCTGGCGTCTGTGCATCCGAGGCCGTAAGCTGTATTGTCTGCCCGAGAGCTACGTCTATCATGTGGGAGGCGGCACGTTGCCGAAGTCGAATCCCATGAAGACTTTCCTGAATTTCCGCAATAATCTGACGATGCTCTATAAGTGTCTGCCTGACAAGGACTTGAAGGCTGTCATGCGCTGGCGTTGGTTCCTCGATTATCTGGCAGCTTTCGAGATGCTGTTGCTGAAAGGCAACTGGGGTGACTTCCGTGCCGTGTTCCGGGGCCGTCGTGCTTTCAAACATTGGCGAAAGGATTTTGAGCAAGACCGAGTGGCCATACAAAAGAGCCGCAAAGGAACTGATGTTCCCCTGCGGCGTCCTTATTCGTTACTGTGGCAATACTATGTTAAGGGCCACAAGCATTTTTCCGACTTACCTTAATAGCTTCGTGCGATGATCACGCGGGCCTTGGCAGGTTTTCCGCTCACCATGTCGACACCGGGCGTCTGCTCCACGCCGAAAGGCACGCAGCGGATGGTGGCCTGTGTCTCTTCCTTGATTTTGGCCTCGGTCTCGGCAGTGCCGTCCCAATGGCAGAGGAAGAATCCGCCGTCCTTCACCTTCTCCTTGAACTCCTCGTAGTTTTCGCACTCAAAGATGTGTGCGTCACGATAGTCCTTGGCTTTCTTGAAGATGTTTTGCTGGATTTCGTCCAGCAGCCCCTCGACGTACTGGGCAATCCCCTCGATGCTGCGTGTCTCCTTTTCCAGAGTATCACGGCGCATCACCTCGATGGTGCCGTTTTCCAGATCACGGGCACCCAGTACCAGTCGTACGGGAACACCCTTCAGCTCGTAGTCGGCAAACTTGAAGCCAGGACGCTTGTTGTCGGCATCGTCGAACTTCACGGTGATACCCTTAGAGCGCAGCTCCTCAATGATGGGCTGTACCTCCTTGTTCACCTGCTCCATCTGCTCGGGTTTGGTGGCAATGGGGATGATGACCACCTGAATGGGAGCCAGACGCGGCGGCAGAACAAGACCATTGTCATCGGAGTGGGTCATGATGAGGGCACCGATGAGTCGGGTAGAGACACCCCATGAGGTGGCCCAGACGTATTCGGGTTTGTTCTCTTTATTAAGATAGGTAACCTCGAAGGCCTTGGCGAAGTTCTGTCCCAGGAAGTGCGAGGTACCTGACTGCAGCGCCTTGCCGTCCTGCATCATGGCCTCGATGGTATAGGTGTCGAGGGCTCCGGCGAAACGCTCGGTCTCGCTCTTCACGCCCTGCACCACGGGCACTGCCATCCACTCTTCAGCAAACTTGGCATACACCTTCAGCATCTTCTGAGCTTCCTCTTCAGCCTCCTCACGTGTTGCATGAGCCGTATGGCCTTCCTGCCACAGAAACTCCGAGGTACGCAGGAACGGACGTGTGCGCATCTCCCAGCGCATGACGTTACACCACTGGTTGCACATCAGGGGCAGGTCGCGCCAAGAGTGAATCCAGTTCTTATAAGTATTCCAGATGATGGTCTCTGACGTCGGACGTACAATGAGCTCCTCTTCCAGCTTGGCAGCGGGGTCAACCACCACACCGCCATCGGCAGCTTTCAGACGATAGTGGGTCACCACTGCACACTCCTTGGCGAAGCCCTCCACGTGCTCAGCCTCACGACTGAGGAACGACTTGGGGATGAGCAGGGGGAAGTAGGCATTCTGGGCTCCCGTCTCCTTGAACATCTTATCGAGCTGCTGCTGCATCTTCTCCCAGATGGCATAGCCATAGGGCTTGATGACCATACAACCACGTACTGCCGACTGCTCTGCGAGGTCGGCCTTGACCACAAGATCGTTGAACCACTGACTGTAGTTGTCAGCGCGTTTCGTTAAATCTTTTAATTCTTTTGCCATAATTCTTTGCTATTTTCTTAAATTTTGCTGCAAAGGTACAAAATAAATGATAAATGAGAAATGAGAAATGAGAAATTATTTGTATTTTTGCACCAAATTATGATGTTTTACTAATAAATAGATTCATTATGAAGACAAAAATTGTTTCTTTGTTCCTCTGCGTAGGTCTGCTTTTCGCATGTAACAATACGCAGAAAGGTGCTGCCATCGGTGCTGGTGGTGGTGCAGTGTTGGGTGGCATCATTGGTGCCATAGCAGGCAATACGGCTATTGGTGCTGCTGTCGGTGGTGCTGTTGGCGCCGGTACGGGTGCCATCATCGGCCATAAGATGGACAAGGCTAAGAAGGAGGCCGAGCAGGTGCAGAATGCACAGGTTGAAACAGTGACAGACAACAACGGTCTGGAGGCTGTAAAGGTCACCTTCGACTCTGGCATCCTCTTCGCTACTGGTAAGTCAGTCCTCTCGGCTACTGCCAAGAACTCGCTGGCTCAGTTTGCTACCGTGCTGAAGAACAATGCCGACTGCGACGTGGCCATTCAGGGTTATACCGACAACCAGGGCTGGAAGAACTCTACTCCTGAGCAGAGTCAGCAGAAGAACCTTTCGCTGTCACAGGATCGTGCTACTGCCGTTTCTCAGTATCTGCTGAGTCTGGCTGTCCCCGCTACTCAGATTAAGAGTGTACAGGGATTTGGCGAGGCCAGCCCTGTTGCTGACAACTCAACAGCTGCCGGTCAGGCTCAGAACCGTCGTGTAGAGGTGTATATGTACGCTTCTCAGAAGATGATTCAGGAGGCTCAGTCGCAGGCTAATTAATGAGGAATGAGGAATGTGGAATGAGGATCAACATTCAACATTTAACACTCATCATTAAAAAGATAATCCTGGGGATAGTGGTGGCGTTCTTTGCCTCCACTATCCTTTCTGTTGTTATTCTGCGTTGGATACCAGTCTATTTCACGCCACTGATGTTCATTCGTGTCAGCCAGCAGATTTCCGCAGGCCAGGAAACGAAGCTGCGTCACCATTGGGTACCCTACGAGGAAATCAGTCCCTCGCTGTCACTGGCTGTGATGGCTTCCGAGGATGCCCGTTTCCAGGAACATAACGGCTTCGACTACAAGGCCATAGAGCATGCTGCCATGCGAAACATCAAGCATCCGGAGAAGCGCAAGCTGGGTGCCTCGACCATTAGCCAGCAGACGGCCAAGAACGTTTTTCTGTGGCCTGGTCGTTCGTGGATACGCAAAGGTTTCGAGGTCTATTTCACGGTGCTGATAGAATTCTTCTGGTCGAAGCAGCGCATCATGGAAGTGTATCTCAACTCCATCGAGATGGGTGATGGCATCTATGGTGCCGATGCTGTGGCTGAGTGGCATTTCAACACCCGTGCCTCGAAGCTCACCCGTCAGCAGTGTGCGCTCATTGCGGCCTCGTTGCCTAACCCCCGTCGTTTCAATTCCGGCAAGCCCAGTGGCTACATGTTGAAACGCCAGAAACGCATTCTTCATGAAATGAAGTATGTAAAACCCATGTAATTGCATCCTCATTTTTAGGTATTTCCTCCAAAAAGTTCTGATATGTCGTAATTATTTGCTATCTTTGCAGGCAAATAACAGGCAGCTATGAGACTTTCAGATTTAAACACAGGCGATAAGGCCTACATCATCAAAGTACAGGGTCACGGTGGTTTCCGCAAGCGCATTGTGGAGATGGGGTTCATCAAGGGTCAGCGTGTGGAAGTGCTGCAGTGTGCACCTCTTCAGGATCCGGTAAAATATAAGGTGATGGGTTATGAGGTCAGTCTCAGGCGTCAGGAGGCCGAGAAGATTGAGGTTGCGAATGCTGAATGTGGAATGGAGAATGAGGAATTGTCGACTGTGTCGATTGATAATGAAGAATTCTCAATTTCTCATTCTACATCGCAGCAAAGCGAGAATCATTCCACATTATACACTCCACACTCCACAGTTATTGTCGTTGCTCTAGTTGGCAACCCCAACTGTGGCAAAACGTCGCTGTTTAATTTTGCCAGTGGCGCTCACGAGCGGGTAGGCAACTACTCGGGTGTCACCGTCGATGCCAAAGAGGGCTTTGCCGATTTCGAAGGCTACCATATCAAACTGGTGGATTTGCCAGGCACCTATTCCCTGTCTGCTTATTCGCCTGAAGAGCTGTATGTCCGTCGTCAGCTGGTGGACGACACTCCTGATGTAGTCATTAATGTCATCGACGCTTCCAACATCGAGCGCAACCTCTATCTGACCACCCAGCTCATGGATATGCACCTGCGTGTGGTCTGTGCCCTGAACATGTATGATGAACTGGAGGAACGTGGCGACAAGCTGAACATCGACACGCTGTCATCATTAATGGGTATGCCTATGGTGCCTACGTCGTTTAAGTCGGGCAGGGGACTCCAGGAGCTTATGCACGAAGTCATCCACCTCTTCGAGAGCCGTGAGGGTCACGATCAGTATTATCGTCACATCCATATCAATCACGGTCACGAGATAGAGGACGGCATCAGCCATATCCAGCAATATTTGAAGGGCAACGACCTGCTGCGTCTGCGCTACAGTACCCGTTGGCTGGCCATCAAACTGCTGGAGAACGACAAGGAGGCATGGCGCGTAGCCGATGAACTGCCTGAGGCTCAGCAGATTCGTGAGGCCTGTGTGTTGGCGAACCGTCGTGTGAAGGAAGAGACCGGCGACGACTCCGAGACGGCCATCATGGATGCCAAGTATGGCTATATCCGTGGTGCCTTGCACGAGTCCGGCTATGTGATGGGTAAGAAGAACGACACCTATAAGACCACCCATTGGCTCGATGCCGTCATCACCCACCGCTGGCTGGGATTCCCCATCTTCTTCCTGTTGCTCTGGCTGATGTTCGAGGTGACCTTTACGCTGGGCCAGTATCCGATGGACTGGATTGACATGGGCGTTGCCTGGCTGGGCGACTTCATCACCCAGACGATGGCTGACGGTCCGTTGAAGGCCATGCTTGTCGACGGTGTCATCGGTGGTGTGGGCGCCGTCATCGTGTTCCTGCCCCAGATTCTGATACTCTACACCTTCATCTCGCTGATGGAGGACTCAGGCTATATGGCCCGTGCCGCTTTCATCATGGACAAACTGATGCACGGCATGGGACTGCACGGCAAGTCGTTCATCCCCCTCATCATGGGCTTTGGCTGCAATGTGCCTGCGGTGATGGCCACACGGACTGTCGAGAGCCGTCGGGCCCGACTCATCACCATGCTCGTGCTGCCCATGATGTCGTGTTCGGCACGCCTGCCCATCTATATCATGATCACCGGAGCCTTCTTTGCCGTACAGTATCAGAGCCTCGTCATGATATCGCTCTACGCCGTCGGCATCGTGCTCTCCGTCATCATGGCCCGCGTGCTGAGCAAGTGGGTCATCAAGGGCGACGACACACCCTTTGTCATGGAGCTGCCTCCCTACCGTTTTCCCACTGCCAAGGCCATCTTCCGACATACGTGGGAGAAGGGCAAGCAATATCTGAAGAAGATGGGTGGCGTCATCCTCGTGGCCTCCATCATCGTCTGGGCACTGGGCTATTTCGGCACCATGGGCGTAGCACCCTCGCTCGAGCAGAGCTTCATCGGCATGCTGGGCAAAGCCGTAGAGCCCATCTTCCTGCCTCAGGGCTTCAACTGGCGCCTTGACGTCAGCCTTCTGGCCGGTGTCGGAGCCAAGGAGATAGTGGCCAGCACCATTGGCGTGCTCTACGCCGCTCCCTACGACTTCTCGCAGCTCACCGCCTATTGCTTCCTGCTCTTCGTGCTCATCTATTTCCCCTGCATCGCCACCATCGTTGCCATCCGTCACGAAAGCGGTTCCTGGCGCTGGGCCTTCTTCGCTGCCGTCTACACCACCGTCCTCGCCTGGCTCGTCTCTGCCATCGTCTACCAGGTCGGCAGCCTCTTCGTCTGACCTTGTTCGTCTGCCCAGTGTTTTTTACACTCAAGAATGCAAAATTGTTTGCATTCTTTTCGCTTAATCGAAATTATTTATTATCTTTGCACCAGAACTCAAAAAAAACAATAATAAGTTATGGTGGCAATAAAAATATTAAGCGTCGACGACGAGGCTCCTTTGGAGTTGCTGATGCGACAGTATTTCAGGCGCAAGATTCGCAGTGGCGAGTACGAATTCTTTTTCGCTCACAACGGTTTGGAGGCTCTCTCCATTTTGTATAACAACCCCGACATCGAGATTATCCTTTCGGATATCAATATGCCCGAAATGGACGGTCTGACGTTGCTGACCAAGGTGAACGAGATGCGTAACCCTGCGCTACGCGTCATTATGGTCAGTGCCTACGGCGACATGAAGAACATCCGCGAGGCTATGAACAACGGCGCCTTCGACTTTGCCACGAAGCCCATCGACATGGACGACCTAAGTCTGACCATCGAAAAGGCCATCGCACAAATCAGCTATGTTCATGAATCACAAAAGGCACATGCACAGTTGGAGACGCTGAAGAACGACCTGACCACGGCCCGCGACATCCAGCAGTACATCCTGCCACGTGTGTTCCCACCTTTCCCCGAAGTCAGTGACCGGGTTGACATCTACGCCCTGATGGGTGCTGCCAAGGACATTGGAGGCGACTTCTACGACTTTTTCCGTATTGACGGCGACCATATCGCCCTGGTGATAGCCGATGTCTGTGGCAAAGGAATCCCTGCAGCGCTGTTTATGGCTGTCAGCCGCACTATTATCCGCTCGAAGGGACTACTGGGGTGCAGTGCTGCAGCATGTATGACGGATTCTAACCATCTGTTGGCAGCGTATTCGGTGGACAACATGTTTGTCACCGTGTTCTATGCTATCTACAACACCAAGACAGGTCTGGTCAACTACTGCAATGCCGGTCACAACCCTCCACACTTATTGCGACAGGATGGCACCGTCGTCGAATTACCTCTGTCGAAAAACACGATTTTGGGCATTTGCGACGGCTTTGAGTACCAAGAGAACACCCTTCAGCTGGAACAGGGTGATACCCTGGTGATGTTTACCGACGGTGTGACAGAAGCTGAAGATGTCGAATATAATGAATTTGGTAATGAACGACTGGACAACATCCTTCGTCAGCATACAAACAGTTCCAGTCAGCAGATTGTCGAAGCTGTCAAAGATGGCATCAAGGAATTTGTTGGCAATGCTGAACAGAGTGACGATATCACGATGCTTGTGATTAAGAGGCTATAAATAATAGATGAATAAACAGGGGGTCGTTATAGGAGTATTGGGCGTTCTACTGCTTTCATCGGTGGCAATGGGATTTTACTCGCACCTCAGTGACCGTGAACGTATCAGTGAGTTAGAGTCCCAACTAAGTGTGCTGCGCGAACAAGAACAGCGTTCGGCAGTAGACCGGCGTGTGAGCAAACAGATGGAACAGATTGCTTACGGGCAGCAGACACTCTCTGAGGAACGCAGTCAGGAGGCTATCCGCCAGTCAGAGATTGCCCAGGAAATGACGCTCCTGTCAGAAGCAGAACGGCAGAAAGCCATTAAAGCACAGGGTATAGCGGAAATGTCTGCTTCCGAGGCTATGTCTGCCTACCAGATGGCCGAGAACCAGCGCAATGAAGCTGACAAGCAGCGCCGACAGGCCGAACACGCCAAGTTAGTTGCTGATACGCTAAACTATATCTCTTTGGGACGTACCCTCGGCTCGCAGTCTTACTCCATCTATCAGGCCGGAGACACCGAACTGGGCAATCTGTTGGCCTATGCATCTTACCTTTACACCAGCGACTATGGCGGTGAGCTCTTCAATCCGGCCGTTTTCCAAGCCCTGACGCAGTCGGCAGGCAGCCGTCGCAGCTGGAGCAGTCATAATGGCAGCATTTCGCGCATCGACATGCTTCCGAAGGGTGGCGGTTTGTTGACGGTGAGCACCTACGGAGAGTTTTTCGCTCACAAAATGTTGGGCGACCGTCTTACCACAACCCCACTCGTGAACGACAAGCAATACTGCTTCCGAGACGTATATGCTTCCAAGGGCGGAAAGCGCTATGCCCTCAGCAGTACCGGACATGTGATCGTCAATGATGGCAACAGGATCCGCGTTATCACGGTTGCCGATGTCGACAAGCCATTCTGCCTGCAATATATGAACGACGGCAAGCAACTGCTCATCATTGGCCAGAACAGCATAGCGCTTCTCGATATAGCCACCGACAAAATCCTGGGTGCACGCCGTCTGCCTTTTCGCGTCATGTATAGTGGCCGACGCGACTACAAACCTCTGCTTTTCGACAATCGTGGCGGCATGCACTTGGTTAGCAGCCTTGACGATATGACAAACGAGAAAACGGGAGTGGCCGGCCAAGTCTCAGCCTTTGCCAGCAGCAAGAACGAGCATCTGGCGGCTTACGGCATGTACGATGGTACCATCTGGCTGATAGACAGTCATGGCAAGAAGAATAAGCTTGTAGGTCACCTCTCACAGATCACAAAGCTAAAGTTTGACGGGAAACGGCTCTATTCGTCCAGTTACGATGGCAAACTGCTCTTTTGGATGACTGGCGATCAGCAGATCAAGCCCATTACGCTATTCCAGTCGGGCAGCTGGCTCAATGACTTCGTGTTCACCACTGACAAGAACTACATCTGGACAGGCGAACATAACGGCACTGTCACGGAATATCTTATATCATTGCCAAAGATAGCCCAACGCTTACGTAAGAACGTGAAGCGCAATCTGACAAGGGAAGAATGGAACTACTATGTAGGGAAGGGCATTCCCTATAGGGAAGTTAAGAATTAAGAGTTAAAAGTTAAGAGTCAAGAGTTTTTGCTACCGCTATGATGACAATTAACAGTATCAAAGGAATATTCAGGAGAGTGTTGCTGAGCGTGACACTTCTCACTCTTCACTTTTCACTTTTCACTAGCCCTGCAGGGGCCCAAGGCCTTCCCCTTATCCGCAATTTCACAGCAGCGGAATACGGTGGACATAACCGTTGCTACGACATTGAGACTGATAAGGACGGCACGGTGTATGTTGCCAATTTCGAAGGCTTGCTCTACTACGACCGTGCCCAGTGGCGTATGTTATACACCCCCGATATCAGCCGTGTAACTGTTGTGTATCGGGACAGCAAGGACGTAGTATGGGTAGGAGGTTTTAACTTCTTTGCCCGTCTCGAGCGACGAGCCAATGGAAAACTGTTTATGCGACAGATAGGGCTGGGCATATTTGAAGGCGAGGTAATGGAAATCTTTGAGGATAGCGGGAAGTTGCAGTTTGTATCTAGCGATAATAACATATATCATGTGGAAGAAACAACAGGCGAAAGCATACCGACCATCAAGCTGGCAAAACGAACGAATGCTAATATCCAGCCTGGAGTAGATTCGGAGGTGGTGTCGGTGGAGGCACTGACAGCTAATGCAGAAATTACCATTCTGGACGATATTACCCAAACGGAACAGATAAACGAAGGTCTTCAGGTTAAGGTAAAGAGAAACAACGGACTGATTATTACTGATAATCAAGGACGCGAACTCTACACGATTACTGAGGTCAACGGCTTATGCTCTAATCAGGTAGCGTACGTAGCTTACGACGGTCACAGCATGCTCTGGGGAGCCACAGCCCATGGAATATTTGCCCTAGAAATACCATCGGTCTACAGTTACCTCTTGACCAAAGACGGGCTTGCGGGAGAGGTTAATGCCATCACCGCATTCAATGGACAGGTCTATGTTGGCAGCACCAATGGTCTTTACAGTGTCAGTGCACGGAAACTCCATCAAATCCCCGACATCAAAAACATCTGTTGGAAGCTATGTCACAGTGGTAGCAATTTGCTTGCCGCCACCTCCAGTGGCATCTACAGAATAGCCCCAAGTGGCAGTGTCAGCCGTCTCACGTCCTATGCCACCACAGCTATGCTGGTAGATGGCGACAAGGTATATGCTGGCGAGCCTGACGGTGTGTGGCTCTATCAGTCTGACTTTTGTCAGCGTACAAAAGCCAGTGACTTACAGTTGGTTACGGACATTCGGAAGGACGCTGGTGGCCGTCTTTTCCTTAAGAATGTTCACGGTAAGACCGAAGGTACAGACCCCGGTCAGGAAAAAGAATCGGTTACTGACCTGCCTGACTATCTGCTTAAGCCGCTTGGTGGCATCGAGATAAAGGCTCAATACCAGCATGGCGACCAAATATGGATTGGTGGTGATGAGGTGCTTGCTGTCATTGATGCCGGCAAGAAACAGCTCGCTAAACTTTCCGATTGCCGCACATTGCGCTTCCGCAGCATCATTATGAGCGGCGACAGCGTGCTGTGGGGAGGCTATGGTACGATGCCTGATAAGTTGCCGAAGTTGGGTAGCGACGAGGGAAATCTGCATTTCTACTATGCCCTAGACTATGCACCTCTTTCTGGCAAGACACTGTACCGTTACCGGCTGAACAGCAATCAGTGGAGTGTATGGACTGAGAAACAGGATGTGGAGTTCCTGAACCTGCCGTCTGGCTCGTTTACCCTCAGCGTGCAAGCCCAGTTAGCCAACGGCGAACTGTCGGAAGTAGTCTCAGTTGATTTCAGCATCGCCTATCCCCTGTACATGCGCTGGTATATGGTGGTGCTCTACTTCATCCTTCTTGCCTATATTGTCTGGCAGCTTTTCCGTTACCGTCTGAAGCGACTGCAACGTGACAAGATCAAACTGGAGCGCATTGTTGAGGAACGTACCGCTGACCTTCGCAATGCCCAGCATGAGCTGATCCGTCAGGAGAAGATGGCCTCGGTGGGTAAGCTGACCGAGGGTCTCATCGACCGCATCCTCAACCCGATGAACTATATTATCAACTTCTCGAAGATGTCAAACGACCTGCTGAAGGATCTCAAGGAGAATGTCGACAACAATAAGGACAGCTTCAGTGCTGATGACTATGAGGATACCCTGGATGTGCTCGACATGCTGTCGAATAACCTGCAGAGTGTGAACCAGTACGGACAGAACACCACCCGCACGCTTAAGGCTATGGAAGAAATGCTGAAAGACCGCACGGGAGGCTACGTCGATATGGACCTGCTGCCTGTGCTTCAGCAAGACAAGGAAATGCTTGCCAAATACTTTTCTGAGGACATTGTCCAGCATTGTATTAACACCTCTTTCGTACTGCCTTCAGATGCGATGCCACTGCACGGCAATCCCGACATGCTTAGCAAGACCGTGATGAGTCTGTTAGGCAATGCCGTCTATGCTGTGGTGAAAAAGGCACAAAGGCAGCAATACACTCCGGAAGTTTCTCTCACAGCCACCGTGACAGATGGAAAATACGTTCTGAAGATACGAGACAACGGTATTGGTATCGAAGAGAAGATTCTCAGTAAGATATTCGACCCGTTCTTCACCACCAAGACCACCGGCGAGGCAGCAGGTGTAGGCCTGTACCTGAGTCGTGAGATCATTCAGAACCACGGTGGAGACATCAGTGTCCAGTCTGTTAAGGACGAATACACAGAGTTTATGATTACCTTACCAAACACGTTGAACATTGACTATGAAAGAAAGGACAACAGTTGAATGGTTTTGGAGAGCGATGCTGTGTGCAGCGTTTTTCATTTTTCATTTCTTATTTCTCGCTAGCCCCGCAGTGGCGCAGAGCGAGAGCCGCATGCGCGAGAAACTTGCTCAGGCTGAGAACGACTACCGTATAGGCCGCATTGATCAGGCTCGCGATTCATTGTTGCTCGACCTTGCTGGTTTTCATGGTAATCTGCGCCAGAATGCACTCCGACTCATCGCCCTTAGCTATTTGGCACGGTTCGACACAGAGCATACCCAGCAGTATGCCACGATGATGCTTCAGGAGAATCCTTACTACACACCGTCTGCCAGTGATCCGGCCACCTTTGCCGATATAGTAAATGACATCAAGGCCGGCATGACTACCACTATCACCACCGCCTCCAGTCAGGCAGAGAGTCTGGCTGAGGTGCCGGTGCCCACGACACTTATCACCGAACAGATGATTCACGATTGCGGCGGACGAAACCTGCAGGAAGTGCTGGCAGCCTTTGTGCCGGGCATGAACATCATCGACTGTGATGACGACATTAATATCGCCATGCGTGGTATCTACAGCAATACGCAGGAGAAGATACTCATTATGCTCAACGGTCACCGTCTGAACAGCTATGCCACAAACACCGCAGCACCCGACTTCAGCATCTCCCTTGAGAAGGTGAAACAAATAGAGGTGCTGCGCGGTCCGGCATCGTCGCTCTATGGTGGTGTGGCACTGACTGCAGTTGTAAATATCATCACCAAACATGGTGCCGATGTGGATGGCCTGCAGGCCAAGGCTTCTGCCGGCAACCATGGCCAGGTAAAGGCCGACGCCGTCTTCGGCAAACGCTACTTCGACCTCGATATGCTTGTGTGGGGCAGCGTCTATCACAGCAGTGGAGAACGGCGCAATGTTACTGACGAACGCAAAGGAGAGAGTCCATTCGCCATGCCTGTAGATGATGTTCGCATTGGACGCATCGGTACACGCCCCACCTACGACTTCGGTCTGCAACTGGGTTGGAAAGGGCTACAATTCCTCTATGACACCCATTTCTCACAGGTGATGGCACCATTCACAATGACATCTCTGGCCCTCAGCTACGACTACGACCGCTACCGCACTTATAATGGTTTGAAACCAGGATTCAGCACTGCTTCTCAACATGCCGACCTGAGTTATCAATGGTCAATGCTCAATGATAAATTTTCGATGAAAGCCGCCGTCACCTACGACAAGTCAGACCTGACGCGCTATCAGGTCATTAATGATGAGCCGATGCCCACATTAGGTATGGCCATAGGACTGCCCGATGACGTCTCCCAGGTGTTTGCCAAGTATGGCGGCATATCACGCTATGTCAACGGACAGGAGCAGGACTACGGTTTCCAACTCAAGGGCAGCTACAGTTATGCCTTTGGTGATAACCACAAGGGCAACGTTGGCTTTGGTGCCGAGTACGGGCATTTTCAGCTCGATGACATACGCTACCAGATTGGCTACGACTTTGAACAGACCTTCATTGAAGACCCCATGTTGCGCAATGCCGGAAAGGGCAGCGAGAACAGTGGCGATGTCTATCTGCAGCTGAAACATCAGTGGCGGTCGCTTATCTTGAATGCCGGTCTGCGCTACGATTATAAGAACCGATATGACGACTCACGTGTCAACGAGTTCTCGCCTCGCGTGGCACTCATCCTGCTGCGTCCTAAGTGGAGCATGCGTCTCAGCTATTCCAAGTCGTTTGTCGATGCGCCCTACATCTACCGCAAGGCTAATCTTTTGGCAACCTTAATGGGCGGAGGACAGGCCGACGATGCCGGCACGCTGTCACCAGAGCGTGTTCACTCGCTCCAGCTGTCGTTTGCCGGCACCAATTGGGTACGTGGTCTCAACTTAGAAGTGAACGGTTTCTACAACCGTGCCAACGATCTGATCATGACGCACATCTTAGACTACCAGAACGTCAGTAAGAACCAGACTCGCGGTGTGGAGCTGATGGCCAGCTACGAACCGTTACGTCAGTTGTCACTGAACGCTAACGTCACCTGGACGCATACCTTCAAGTCGAACATGATGGGTCTCGAAATATCCGAAGAATTCAATGGTCTCTTTCCTGTCGACATCGATGCCAACAATAATACGCCTGCCGTGCGAGGCAATCTGATTGTTGGCTGGCAGGCCAGCAAGCGCCTCCGACTGCACGGCCACTTGTTGTTCGAAAGCCGCCAGACATCCTATAATACCGACCTTGTGAAACTCATACAGGGCTATGGTTACCTGCAGGCTGCTGAGGAAGCTTTAAAACAGGGAAACCAGGAACTAGGACAGGAATACACCAGCAAGGCATTCGAGTACATTCAGAACGTCATTATGCAAAAGGATATGTCTGCACGTGCCATCGTCAACGTGGGAGGACAATACACCATAGGACCTGTCACCCTGGGACTTGACGTCCACAACCTGCTCAACACCCGTTACTACCGCAGCGGCATGAACACCAATCTCATTCCGCAGCAGGGACGTTGGTTTATGGGCACTGTCGGCATACGGTTGTAGTTACTCGTAGCGCATGGAGCGTGCGGGATGGATGTGGGAGATGAGGAAGCTGGGGGCAATGAGTACGAAGAGGCAGACGAGGAGCGTGGCAACGTTGAGCAGGGCTATGAGGGGGAGGTTGAGCTCTACGGGTGCCGTGTCGACGTAGTAGCTGGCGGGGTCGAGGCGGACGATGCCCGACTGCTGTTGCAGCACGACGAGACCGATGCCGATGATGTCGCCCCAGAGCAGTCCGCGACCGATGATGAAGACGGCAAACCACAGGAAGGTGTGGCGGACGCCCGCGTTGCGCATGCCCAGAGCTTTGAGGATGCCGATGGTCTGGGTGCGCTCGAGGATGATGATGAGCAGTCCGCTGATCATGGTGATGCCTGCCACACAGACCATGAGCGCGAGGATGATCCACACGTTGATATCGAGCAGCGAGAGCCACGAGAAGATGTGGGGATGGGCTTCGTAGATGGTCTGCGAGGTAAAGGTCTCGCCATATTTGTCGAGCCTGCGGTTGACGTTGTTGACGACCCAGTTGGCTGTAGCGTCCAGCTGTGCGAAGTCGCTGACTGTCACCTCCACACCGCTCGACTGGTCTTGCTGCCAGCCGTTCAGCCTGACGGGAACGGAGAGGTCGGTGAAGCAGAGCGACTGGTCGAACTGTGTCATATTGGTCTGATAGATGCCTCGCACCGTGAAGCGGCGGGCACGGAGGTCGTCGCCAAGGAAATAGGCAAAGAGGCGGTCGCCGGCCTTCAGCCGCAGCTGGTCGGCCATGAGGCGCGAGACGAGCAGGGGATAGTCGGACGGGCCATCGGTGAACTGCGGCATGTCACCCTCTACGAGATGTTCGTTGAGGAACGTGAGGTCGTAGTCGCTGCCGATGCCTTTGAGGACAACGCCGAGGAAGTCGTTGTCGGTCTTCAGGATGCCTTGTATGGACGAGTAGCGTGCCACACGGCTGACACCTGGTGCCTTGCGCAGCTGGCGCATGAGTGAGTCGCTGAAGCAGAGGGGTGAGGGTGTTGGCGTCTGCTGTGTCTTGTAGCTTTGAATCTGAATATGACTGCCAAAGCCCACAGCCTTGTCACGGATGGTGTGTTTGAAGCCAAACACCACCGCAACGGTGACGATCATGACTGCCAGTCCGATGGCCACGCCGATGGTGGCAATACGGATGGCTGGTCGGCTGACGGCGCGTCGGCCGCTGCCTGTGCCGTAGAACTTACGGGCTATGAATAGCGGAAGATTCAATTCTTAAATCTTTTTAATCTTTTTAATCTTTTAATCTTAATCTTTTAATCTTAATCTTTCATCTTTAATCTTTCATCTTTAATCTTTCATCTTCCCCGGGTAGGCCTCGAGGGCTTTCTTCAAGACGATGAGGGCACGCTCCAGGTCTTTCTTCTTCAAGACATAGGCAATGCGCACCTGATTGATGCCGGCACCGGGGGTGGTGTAGAATCCGGCGGCGGGAGCCATCATGACCGTCTCGCCCTCGTAATCGAACTCGGCCAGACACCAGCGGCAGAAACGCTCGGCATCGTCGACAGGCAGCTTGGCCACGGTATAGAAGGCTCCCATGGGGATGGGACTGTAGACACCGGGAATGCGGTTCAGTCCGTCAATCAAGCACTTGCGGCGCTCGACGTACTCGTCGTAGACGTCGCGCAGATAGTCCTCAGGGGTGTCGAGTGAAGCCTCGGCCACAATCTGTCCGATGAGGGGCGGAGAGAGACGGGCCTGACAGAACTTCATCACGGCACGGCGCACCTCGGCATTCTTCGTGATGAGGGCTCCGATGCGGATGCCGCACTCAGAGTAGCGCTTCGACACGGAGTCGATGAGAATGACGTTCTGCTCGATACCTTCCAGATGGCAGGCAGAGATATAGGGGGAACCGGTATAGATGTATTCGCGATAGACCTCGTCGGAGAAGAGATACAGGTCGTACTTCTTCACCAGGTCGCGAATCTGGTTCATCTCGCGGCGTGTGTAGAGGTAGCCCGTCGGGTTGTTGGGGTTGCAGATCATGATGGCGCGGGTGCGGTCGTTGATGAGCTCCTCGAACTTCTCGACCTTTGGCAGCGAAAAACCTTCGTCAATGGTGGTGGCAATGGTACGGATCTTCGCCCCTGCCGAGATGGCAAAGGCCATGTAGTTGGCGTAGGCAGGCTCGGGCACGATGATCTCGTCGCCAGGATTCAGACACGAGAGGAAGGCAAAGAGCACTGCCTCGGAGCCTCCGCTGGTGATGATGATATCGTCGGCCGACACATTAATATTATATTTCGCGTAATAGTCGACCAGTTTCTCACGGTAGCTTTGATAGCCCTGTGAGGGTGAATACTCAAGAATTTGCCGGTCGATGGTCTTAAGGGCATTGAGAGCCACCTGAGGTGTGGGCAGGTCGGGCTGACCAATGTTCAGGTGATAAACCTTGGTACCGCGTTTCTTGGCGGCTACGGCAAGAGGAGCGAGTTTCCTGATAGGTGACTCGGGCATCTCCAGTCCGCGTACTGAAATTTCTGGCATTGTTGTCTAATTTACGTAAATCGGGTGCAAAATTACAAATAAAAAGTGAAAAGTGAATAGTGAAAAGTGAAAAATTTGCATCCGCCATGAAATAATTCCTAATTTCTAATTTCTAATTCATAATTATTTAGTACTTTTGCGCATCAAAACGGAATAAAAGTATGAATTACGAAGAATTATTGGCAGCCAGAAACGAAGGCAAGCAGCATAAGATGCGCCAGCCTGTCGGTGGCTATTATCGTGAACAGGTTGACGGTAAATGGCGTGGAATGGTGGACATTACACCGGAACTGAATGGGAACATCGCTTTCTCGAAGGGTCTTCAGGAGGAGTGTGAGAAAAACAAAACGCTGGCTAATAACCGTCAGATACACTTTACGCCTGTAGAGGAGAACGGTGAGGTCAGGCAGCTGCAGCTGGAGTTGGGCAACTACCAAACCTTCGAACAGCTGCTGGCGGACAATCCTGCCATCGTGGCCGAGAAGGGCTTTATAGACAACTTGTTCAATTCGCTGGTGGACATCACGGAATATCTGCACCAGCAGGGTATCAGGCATGTATGCTATTCGCCCAAGACCGTGTTTGCCCGCAAGGGTGACAACAGCGCCCTGTTGCTGTCGCATGGATCCTTCTATCTGGGGATGAACGACCAGCGTGAGTTCTATGGCGACGATGCGCAGTATGTAGCCCCCGAGGTGTTGGATCATGGTACCATCGACGATCGTTGCGACGTCTACAGCATTGGCCGTTTTCTACAGTCATTGTTCGATCATGCCGATCTGCCCATTGCCTATCGGAAGGCTATTAAGAAAGCTGTCAGTGAATCGCCGGAAGACCGTTTTAATAC
This sequence comes from Prevotella sp., assembly GCA_045131435.1. Taxonomy (GTDB): domain Bacteria; phylum Bacteroidota; class Bacteroidia; order Bacteroidales; family Bacteroidaceae; genus Prevotella. The sequence continues at coordinate 56,473 of JBGUQW010000202.1, read as the reverse complement.
ACTGACAGACATGCAGAAAGCTATTACGACGGTTCGTAGCAGCATCCGCTCGGCCGTCACCTTTGTGGCTGCCCTCGTCATTGCCCTGTTGTGCATTGGCATTTATTTCGAGCTGTTCCCAGAGACAGAACCCGTGGAGTTTGTGAAACCTGCTCCGCGTACGGCTACTGACGACCTGCTGGATGATGGTTTTGACCCTGAGGAGCTTGGCGTGACCAGCGATGGTGACTCGTTGGTGGTCGACGAGGCCACGCAGCGTGACTTCGAGGCTAAGGCTGAGCAGATATTCCGTAAGAAATATGAGAAAGAGGCAGACCGCATCCTCTCTAAGATATACAATAAGCAGTATATGAACTCTTCTGAGAAGAAGTTCCTGGCAGAGAGCGAGACGACTATCAATGAACTGATGAAGGTACAGAGTGACCTGGGGTCGGATGCCGGTTTGTCGCCTGAACGTTCACAGCTCATTGCCACCGAGATTATTGAGCGCATCACCAACCAGAAGAAGAAAGAGTTGGGGCTTGATAAGCATCTGGGCGTCCAGTTGCCGGAGAAGAAGTGATAATGTAACAATGTAAAAATACAAAAAAGAATATGAGATCAAGAACAGCAGTTTGGTTTGAGTGCAAGATTGCCTACGAGAAAGTCATGGAGGACGGCTTGCAGAAGAAAGTAAAGGAGTCGTATGTCGTTGATGCCCTGTCGTTTACAGAGGCAGAGAGCCGCATCATGGAAGAGATGTCGAGCTATATCAGTGGCGAGTTTACTATTGAGAATATCAACAAGGCATCGTATAAGGAAATTTTCTTCAGTGACGACGAGTTGGCCGATCGTTGGTATAAGACAAAGCTCCAGTTTATCACCATCGACGAGAAGACGGAGAAGGAGAAGCGTTCAAACGTGTACTACCTGGTACAGGCAGGAACGCTGAAGGGTGCTGTTGGTAACATTGAGAGTGTGATGGGTACGACGATGGTTGACTACGTTATTGCCTCGGTCAACGAGACGACGCTCATGGATGTCTTCGAGTATGCCAAGAGCACACAAAACGATAAACCCGAGGTGGAATAACGTTCAAGTTTAACGTATGTACGACGTTAAGGGAAATCTGCGTGAGGTGCTGAGGCACTTGCCGGAAGGTGTGCGTCTGGTGGCTATCAGCAAGTATCACCCCAACGAATATATCGAGGCGGCCTATGCCGAAGGTCAGCGTATTTTTGGTGAGAGCCACGAGCAGGAACTGCGTCAGAAGCATGAGACGCTGCCCCGGGATATCCAGTGGCATTTCATTGGTCATCTGCAGACCAACAAGGTGAAGTATATCGCCCCTTACGTGACCATGATAGAAGCTGTAGACTCGTTAAAGCTTTTGCGCGAAATCGACAAGCAAGCGGCTAAGTGTGAGCGTGTTATCGACGTGCTGCTTGAAATTCATATTGCAGAGGAAGAGACCAAATACGGTTTGGCTCCCGATGCCCTTCGAGAATTGTTGGAGGGTGGCGAATGGCGTGAGTTGAAGCATGTGCGCATCTGCGGACTGATGATGATGGCATCGTATGTGGACAACGAGAATCAGATACGTTCTGAGTTCCAGTTGGCAAAGTCGCTCTTTGATGAAGTCAAGGCCAAATATTTTGCTGATGACGCTGCCTTCTGCGAACGCTCATGGGGCATGAGCCACGACTATCTGCTGGCCGTAGAGGAGGGTAGTACGATGGTTCGTATCGGTACGACTATTTTCGGTCCTCGCGTTTACTGATTTGTTCGCGTCGGCCGAAGTAATATTGGTCGCGTTTCCGGGTGATGCTGCCATAGTTGATGGCATGCTCAGGACAATAATGATAGCAAGCAAGACAGCAGGTGCACCGTCCGTTGTGAAGCCACTCGGGCGGTGTACCTGCTATATTGTCGACAGGGCATATCCGCTGGCATTTGCCACAATGCGTACAACGGTCTGCATCGACGGTGAACTTCTTGTCGGTAATCATGTGTTTGTTAAAATACTGGCCGATGACATAGGAGAAGAGGCGAGGGGTGACGCCTTGTTCCAGTTCCTCGATGCCACCTTGGCGGTCTTTGATGATACGGGCCATGTGTTCTGTCTGACGACGGGCCTGTTCAATCTTCTCTGCCTCCCGTTCCTCCGAATCGGTGTACATGAAAGGCAGACAAACATAGCTCTCTGGCATGATGACGGAGAACAGGGTATCGGCCTTCAGTCCCTTTCTGGCCAGCTCGCGGTTCAGGATGTCCATCGTCTTTCCAGTGCTGTCACCACAAGTGGTCATGGCCCAGATAAAGGTGTCAGGGGTGGTATGGAATGTAGCACGACGAATGAATTCGCGAACGATTCTTGGAGGCTGCCAGCCGTGCGTGGGGAAGCAGAACCCCAGTCGCTCACCGTCTTTTAGCTGGTAGCTGAACTGCTGATGCTGAAGCTCATCGGCGATGTTTGTCAGTTCATCGCCTGTAGCAAGGGCTATCTGCTCTGCTATCCACTTGGTATTGCCTGTTCCTGAGAAATAGAAAATCATGGCGTGAAGTCTGTTTTAACGATAAGCGAAGGGAAGCCAGAGGCTCATGTCCTGAATGCCGCGATTGTCCCAGGCATAGTAGGGAATAAGGCGGATTTTGACTGTTTGCTTTTGGCTGTTAGCTTTTGGCGTAGGACGCAATTCGCGGTAGAGTTCGTCACTGCGCCACATACCCTGGCCGACCACTGGCACGTCGGCCTCGAGGGCAACCATCTGATGACCACTGATGGTCATCGGTTTCTCCGTGAACACAACGTCGGCAGGAATGGCGATATCGTTGATACGATAGCCGCCCTCGATGTCCTGACCTTCAAGGCAATAGACGATAGGTCCGCGCATGATGGCAATCTGGTTTTTGGCCTCTTCCACCAGCGGATTGGCTTCTATCACTCGGGCCTTCATGGTCAGGTCGAGCTCGATGACGTCGCCCTTCTTCCACTTACGGGGTTGGCGCAGGTCTTCTGCCAGGATGGGTTCACCGTTCAGCTTCAGCTGCATATCGGTGCTCCAGCCTGGGATGTGCATGCGGATGCTCTTCAGGGTTTTGGCACGTTTGATGGTCAGTTTGATGTGTCCATCCCAAGGATAGTTAGTCTCCTGCTCTATCTCCAAGTCTTTGGTATTCAGATTGTTCTGACCGTAAAGGTTCACCCATAAGGTGTCTCCCTTGATGCTGTAGGCATACTCCTGGGCTTCGCAGAGCGTCCGCAGGGTGTTCGGTGGACAGCAGAAGCACGAAATGTAATGCTGACGGTGCTTGGGCCAGCGCATCACGTAGGGGAACTCCTTGGTACGACGCAGGGCCTCGGTATAGAAGAAGTCCTTGCCATCCAACGAGATACCGCTGAGGATACCGTTATAGAGCTCGTTCTCGATGTTGTCGATGTATTTGGGGTCGACAGTGGTCTGGAACATGCGCCAAGAATAGAGCATCATACCGATCTGGGCACATATCTCGTTGTGGGCAGCTTCCTGTGGCAATTGGAACTGGCGACCGTAGGCCTGGTGAATCTGCTGAATGCTGGGCTGGTCGTATGTCGTTCCGTCAGGACTGACGCCGTCGTAGAGTGCTCCGCAGCCACCCATGATGTATATCTTATGATTCACGATGTCGTCCCAGATGGCCGTCAGGTTCTTCAGCAGTTGGGCCTCGCCAGTCTCGGCATAGAGGTCGGCGACACCTGCATAGAGATAGTTGGCACGGACGGCATGACCCATAGCTTCGTATTGGTCGCGGAACTTGTGCCGGTCCTGGTTATGGTCCTCGCCATTGGTCACACTGTCGCGGATGGCAATAAGCCCCTTGGCCAGCGTCAGGTACTTCTCGTCGCCAGTCTCGCGATACATCTCTGCAGCACCCATATAATGGCTGGGACAGATGGCATTGCGTGAGAGCTCGGCAGCATCGTTGGTCAGGAAGTTGTAGAGGAAGTCAGCGGCCTTCTTGCCACAGTCGAAGAGAGTGGTCTTACCTGTGGCACGCTTGTGGATGATACCAGCTGTCATCAGGTGACCAAGATTGTAGGTCTCGAAGTTCAGACGCGAGGCGAAGGCGTGTTTCTGATCTTTTCCTATCTCGATGCCTGCAGCATTCTCTCCGGCTGCATGTGAGTCAATACCTTGGTTGCGTTCAGAGATAACCACTGGCGTGTGGATATAGCCGTCAGCACGCTGAGCCAGGGCCACCTGTTCGATGAACTTGTCCATCAAGGCATCCACCTTCGGGTCCTTGGTAATGACATAGACAGCAGCACAGGCCTCGAGCCACTTGTACATGTCACCATCGTGGAAGGGAGGGCCGTGGTGCTTGCCTTTTACTGTACCTGCAGCCACCTCGAAGTTGCGGAAACCGTTACTGCCATGCTTGCCATCGGCATCAAGCGTCTCCCATGGTGTGTTCCATGTATCCCACATATCCCAAATACCCGTAGTAGATAGCATCTGGAAACGGTCGCCCCAGAAACCGCCCGTCCATCGGGTCGCTCCTAATGGCAGGTTCTGCATTTGGGCTTGCTTACTGTGGCTCATATCGGTGAGTCCTTGTGCCGTGCTGCGCATCGTTGTGACACAGCAACAAACTAAACATATTACGAAATACTTATTCATATTTTTCTTATTATTATAAAAAAAAGACGCTTGATAGGCTTTTTTGTCCCTTCCTTATGTTAATTTTCGCAAACACTTGCCGATATTTGGCTTAAAATTAGTAGTTTTGCAACTTCAAAAACAAAAACAGATTTATAAACGTTAGTATTATGCCCAGTAGTCACAGTATTGTAGGATTGAAAATCAAGGGACTCCGTGAGTCGAAAAACCTCAGTATCGAGGAAATAGCAGAACGCAGTGGACTCTCAGTTGAACAGATTGTCAGTATTGAGAATGATCAGAACCTGCCTTCGTTAGGCCCGCTGATCAAGATAGCCCGTGCACTTGGTGTACGGCTGGGTACATTTATGGATGACAACGATGCTCTGGGACCAGTCGTGTGCCGTGCTGCAGAACGTGAGCTTGAGAGCAGTATCAGCTTCTCGAATGGTGCTACCGATGCCCGCAAGCACATGGAGTATCACCCCTTGGCTCAGCAGAAAGCCGGTCGTCACATGGAGCCGTTCGTCATTGATATTAATCCTGAGGACAGTCCTGAGTTCCAACTCTCTGCCCATGAGGGTGAGGAGTTCATCTATGTGATGCAGGGTGAGGTGGAGATTGTCTATGGCAAGGAAACCTATACGCTTTTTGAGGGTGACTCTATATTCTACGACAGCATTGTGAAGCACCACGTTCATGGCGCCCCAGGCAAGTCGGCAAAGATTCTGGCTGTGGTTTATATCCCGTTCTAACATTATTACGTGATAACGATATAACGTCATAACGAAAAATTTAACATGAGTAATGTAAGATTAGATATGGCAGGCAGACCATTGCCAGACAGGACCTATCCGGCTGAGACTGGAAGTGCTGGTTATAAGCTCCATGAGCGGACGCTTGGACAGTGGCTGGAGCATTGGGCTGAGACAACCCCCGACAAAGAATATATCGTGTATTCCGATCGTGACCTGCGCTTCACTTGGAGCAAGTTCAACGAACGCGTCGATAATCTGGCCAAGGGTTTGATATCCATTGGTGTGAAGAAAGGCTCGAACGTCGGCATATGGGCGACGAATGTGCCCGACTGGCTCACCTTCCTATATGCAACGGCCAAGATTGGTGCCGTGCTTGTTACGGTGAACACCAACTACAAGCAGAACGAACTGGAGTATCTGTGCAAGGACTCCGATATGGAAGTGCTCTGCATCACAGATGGCACCTGGGACTGTAACTATGTCGATATGACCTACACCATGCTGCCCGAGCTGAAGACCTGCGAACGAGGTCATCTGAACAGCGAACGCTTCCCTTATCTGAAGAATGTGGTTTACATCGGCATGGAGAAGTATCGTGGCATGTACAATACGGCTGAGCTGTTGCTCCTTGGACAGAACATCGAGGACGAGACGCTCAACGAGATGAAGAAGAATGTGAGTTGCTACGATGTGTGCAACATGCAGTACACTTCGGGTACGACGGGCTTCCCCAAGGGTGTGATGCTGACCCATTTCGGTATTGCGAACGATGGTTACTTTACAGGCGAGAACATGGGCTTTACGCAGGACGACAAGCTTTGTGTCTGCGTGCCTCTGTTCCACTGCTTTGGTGTGGTGTTGGCTACGATGAACTGTCTGACACACGGCTGTACCGAGGTGATGGTCGAGAAGTTCGATCCGCTGGTGGTGCTGGCCTCTATACATAAAGAGAGGTGTACGGCTGTCTATGGTGTACCCACCATGTTTATTGCCGAACTGAACCATCCTATGTTCTCAATGTTCGACCTCACTTGTCTGCGTACCGGTATCATGGCAGGCTCACTCTGTCCGATAGAGCTGATGAAGCAGGTCAGCGAGAAGATGTATATGACCATTACCAGCGTCTATGGCCTCACGGAGTCGTCACCAGGTATGACGCAGACCTGTCTGAACGATACCTTCGAACAGCGTTGCACAACGGTGGGACGTGACTTCCCCTTTGTCGATGTAAAAGTGCTAGACCCAGAGACTGGCGAGGAGTGTCCCGTTGGTGTTCAGGGTGAAATGTGCTGTAAGGGTTTCAACGTGATGAAGGGTTACTACAAGAACCCTGAGGCAACGGCAGAGGTCATCGACAAGAACGGCTATCTGCACTCTGGTGACCTGGGCGTGAAGGATGAACAGGGCTTCTATAAGATTACTGGACGTATCAAGGACATGATTATCCGTGGTGGCGAAAACATCTATCCACGTGAGATTGAAGAGTTCCTCTACCACATGCCTGGCATCCGCGACGTACAGGTAGCTGCCGTTCCTTCCAAGAAATACGGTGAGGCTGTTGGTGCATTCATCATCCTTGAGGAGGGCGTCAAGATGACTCCTGAAGACGTGCAGCTGTTCTGTCGTGGCAAGATAGCCCGCTACAAGATTCCCAAGTATGTCTTCTTCATCGACCAGTTCCCGCTGACGGGAAGTGGAAAGATTCAGAAGTTCAAGCTGAAGGAAATGAGCCTGAAACTTTGCGAGGAGCAAGGTATTGAGGTCGTCTGATAAGAATGGCGGGGTGAACATTTTCACCCCGCTACTTTTATTTAATGAAAGGAGATATACTTATTTAATTGAAGAAGATATACAAGCAAACCATGACTATAGCCAAGGCTATCCATAGACTGGTGGCCAGTTTGGAATAGCCCTCCTTGACGGGAGCAGGAATCTTGTATTCAGTCTTGTCTTTGTCTGTCAGAGAAATAACAGCCATCGAGACGGCAAGAATGACAAAGAGGTAGAATGACAACAGCATGAAGTGAGGCCACGGGAATGACAACCACTCTGGCGGCCACAGGTAGAGCACACCGACAAGCAGACAGAAGGCTGTGCCAATGGTGAGTGCGAAGTTGGCAGCGCGTGTGGTGGCCTTCTTCCAGAAAATGCCAAGCACGAAGACGGCAGCCATTGGTGGGGCGATGAAGCTGAGTACTGACTGGAAAACGTTGAAGAGGTTGAGCCCCTTGATGGCATCGATGGCCACAGTAAGCACGATGGCCAGTACAGCACCAATGACCGTTACGATACGTCCCACGTAGTTGATACGGTGCTGCGAGGCATTGGGATTGAAACGCTTGACATAGATGTCCATGGTGAATACCGTCGACAAGGCATTCAACGCAGAACCAATGGTGCTGACCAGACAGGCCGTGAGTACGGCGAATACCAGTCCGACCATACCGATGGGGAACAGGTTCTCGACCATCGTCAGGTAGGCCTCGTCAGGATTCTTCAAAGTGTCGCCGAACAGTGCAAAGCAGATGATGCCAGGCAGGATATAAAGTGCTACATCCAGAATTTTCAGCCAACCTGTGAAGTTTGTGCCCAGCTGTCCTTCGCGCAGGTCTTTGGCTGCCAGCACGGGCTGTACCATACTCTGGTCAGTACACCAGAACCAGACGCCCATGACGGGGTAGCCCAGGATAATGGGTAGCCAGGGGAAGGCCTCGTCGCTGTTGGGTTTGAACATTACCCAATAGTCTGACGGCACTTTGTCGACCAAGGCGCTGATGCCTCCCACTTTGTCGAGACCCACAATGACCAGTATCAGTGAAACGACAATGAGCAGAATCATCTGATAGACGTTGGTATAGGCCACAGCCTTCAGTCCGCCCAACATGGCGAAGAAGGCGGAAATGATGAGCAACACCAATGCCGACATCCACATGGGAATATCGAAGACCTGACGGATGAGGATGCCGCCGGCAAAGAGAGTCAGAGCCAGCCACGAAATGACGATGGTGATGATGGTGTACCACGCCAGGATATTGCGCGTTGACTGTCCAAAGCGAAGACCCATGAATTCAGGCAGCGTGTGCACTTTTGCACCCAGATAGCGTGGTGCGAAGACGAAGGCCAGCAGGGCAATGAACACAAAGGCATACCAGGCATAGTTGCCTGACACGATACCCGTCGTGAAACCTGCTGATGCCGAGGCTATCAACATCGATGGTCCGACGTTGGTGCCCCACATGGAGAAGCCGATGTGGTGCCAGCGCAATGAGTGTTCGGCCAAAAACAGCGCGCCACCCTTCTTACGTTTCGTACTTGCCCACACACCGATTGCGATGAGTATGGCGAAATAGATTCCCAGAATCAGCCAGTCAAGGCCTTGCATGTAGTGACTTTCCATACTTCCCTTTGCGTTATGTCGTTATACCGTTATGTCGATATAGCGGCTAATTCCTTTATAGTCTTTAGTGATTTCTATGGTGACAGTTTTGCTCATGTCCATCTGGTCGGTACAGTCCACATCGTCAGGATACATCTTGATAAGTGCACCAGGACGGACGAAGACAGGCATCTGGTCGAGTGGAACTTCTACGTCGTAATACCAGCGGCCGCCGTCTATGCGCTTGCCAGTAAAGAAGTTCACCCACAGTCCATCCGGCAGATAAATATCCCGTTTATTCGTTCCGTTTATAACAGGGCAAACAAGGAACTCCGAGCCAAAGTAGTACTCGTCGTCGATATGCCAGACCTGTTTGTCATGGGGATGGTGCATCAGCAGGGCACGCAACATGGGCCAGCCCGTCTTGGTGCATTGTTCTGCCTGCTCTATGATATAAGGCATAAGGGCATAGCGCAGCTTCCACCAATGCTTCACGATGGGGGCGATGTTGGGATAGTGCCAAGGTTCTCGCTTGCAGGTGCCATGATAGCGCATGTGGCTGGAGAAGACACCAAACTGTGTCCAGCGCACATAGACATCCTCGTCGAGGGGCGAGTTCATGAAGTCGGGAATGGAGTGGAAACCTGGCACATCGTGACTCCAGAAAGCAAAGCCTGAGAGTCCGAAGTGCAATCCTCCCTTCAGCGAACCAGCCAGTCCGTCCCATGATGATGCCGAGTCGCCACCCCAATGCAGGGGATAGCGCTGACAACCTGCCCAGGCTGAACGTGCCCAGACAATGCCGTCGCCAGTCACCTCCTTGGTGATGTCGTAGGCAGCACGCTGATAGAGTAAGGAATAGATATTGTTCAGACGCTCCGGAGTCATCGCATGATAGTGGTGGTCCATGTGGATATTCTCGCCGAAGTCGGTCTTGATGCAGGTGACGCCCATGTCGAGCAGAGGCTTCAACAGCTGGTTCTTATACCAGTCGACAGCCTTCGGGTAGGTGAAGTCGATGGTGCCGGCATAGTCGAGGGCAGAGAAATTGGAGGATGATGAGGAATCGCCTGACGGAAAACCGTCGGGAATAGTGGCGGGCTGGCTGATGTAGTGGTTGGCCTTGGCTTCCCCCAGCTGTTCAGCACCGGCTGCCACATAGGGCAGTTGCCACAACGACACGCGGAAACCATTGTCCTTCAGACGCTTGATAAAGGCCTTTGGGTCGGGGAAACGCTCCGGGTTGAATTTCCATTCGCAGAGCCAGTCGGTACGGAACCACCCCGTATCCAGGTGTATCACGTCGCAGGGATAGTGCTCTTTTCGCAGTCTGTCGCAGATGTCGTCCACCTCGTCGGCTGAGAAATAGGTCATGCGACTCATCCAGATGCCGAACGACCATAAGGGAGGCATCGAGGGGAATCCTGTCAATAGGCGATAGCTGCGTAGAATTTCCTCTGGGCTCTTGCCACCAATCAGGAATACATCAATTGTGGCGTGGTCATTCAGAAACTGGACGCTTCTCGACGAATGGTCAGCCAGCGAGAGTTTGCAATAGTCTGAGGTGTGGTAGAAGCAACCATACATCCTGCTGCTCATGTAGAACGGGATGTTCTTATAGCAGCGACGGTTGTTGACGCCTTGTCCGTCCTGGTTCTTCAGTTGGAAGGTCTGTCCGCTGAGGTCCATCTTCCTGAAACGCTCACCCGTCCCCACAAAGCACTCGTCAGGGGCGCACTTGAAGCTGATGGTAGCCCGTTCAGTTTGTTGTGTTGCGACTGTTTGGTGTGTTGCGACTGAGTCGCAACAACTGACAAACCCCAACGGCAGCGCATCGTAGCGGGGAGGTGAGAAGTGGTCGTCACTCAGGGCAATGCCTTTCTTCCCGTCACCGTCGGGATAGAACGTGATGAAGGGCGCTGGCTGGGGGGCTGGCAGTAGGTCGCTCCATTTGTCCAGCTTGGGTTCGCTTAGATTGATGGTGGCCAACTTCTTCCCGTTTGCTGCGATGACATCGCAGCCTACCATCCGAAGCCCCATGCGCTTCACTTCTGCTGACATTTGCAGCATGTCGTCCTCCTCCGTCATCTCGTCGCCACTCATGGTGGTAAACAGGCGGATGATGTTGGGCTCGTAGGCACGGATAATGAGGTCGTAGCTTTGTTGGGGTGCTGATGTGTCAGGCGCCATGTCCTCCTGATGCAACTGCTTTTGATATGGTATGGTGACGACGATGTCGCCATCGCGTTCTGCTATCTTCGATGGGGCGTATGCCTTCCACAGGGCTTCGTCCTTTGCCAATGTGGGGTCGAAGTCCATGAAGTCGAAAAGATGGTAGTTGGTCTGTTTCATTTTTACATTTTTAAATTTTTCATTTAAAAACATTGTTGGGACCTGGGTGATTGTCGCCTATCTCATCGCGGCGGATGGGACGGAGGTCAGTGGGTAGTTTACCGTGCGTAGTGCCGACAGCGTCATAGGTCTTATTGTTTTCTATTGTAAAACCGTCCGTGCGGGCATCCAAATAGATGCGGAACCCGCGGTCGTTGGTGGCGTAGGGGGCAGGGTAGGGCTTACTGATAATGTTGCCGCTGATGACGGAGCCAGGCTGGTTCGAGAGCGTATAGATGGCACCGGCATCGTAGAGCTGGCGGGCATAGTGGCTGACTCTGTTGCCCACGATGCGATTGTTCTTCATTCCAGTATCATGGGGTGTCCAGCCCCAGCCGACACAAATGCCTGAGTAGCTGACGCGACTCACGTAGTTTCTGCTGATGGTGCAGTCACGGACATAGCCCAATGCGATTCCCACGGCACCCCAGTCCTCGTTGGCGGCATCGACGATGAAGTTTTGATCAATGGTCAGCCGTTGACAGCGCTCGGCCAAGTCGGTATAGGGACGGTGTACCTCACGAGGACTCTCTGCAAAGGAACCGCCCATGATGGCTGTGCCACCAATGTTGCCGAAGGTACAGCCTTGCACCTTACAGTCGCTGATGTTATCGACAAAGTCCAAGGCTGTGGCGGCCATATTTTGGAACAGCACCGAGTGGAAATCTACGTGGTGGGCATTGCGCACAGTGACGGCACTGACGGGGCGCTCTATCCATGCCTGATTCTCAAGGCCGGAGTCCCAGGGTAAACCTGGGACAGCGAGCTTGTAGGCATCAACGAGGGGGAAGCCGCCCTGCAGGGTGACGTGGCCTTTGTGCAGCGGACGGTTCCAACAGGTCTTGTCGAAAGTGATTCCTTCGAAACGCACGTAGTTCGCACCATCAATGATGACCAGTTGCTCGATGCCGTCGCGCTGTTCGGTGGTGCGCAGCAGGAAGCTGCTGTTGCCCTTCTCACCGCCGATGACGGGCTGAGGCCAGGGGTGCTCAAATTCCAGGCGGCTCTCGGGTTCCATGAACGAAACAATGGTTTTATCGCCCTCGACCTTCATTTCCTTGACGCGAAGGATAGCTATCGCCCAACGCTGGTGAACGACCATTTCCAGCGGGGTCTTCTCCAAGTCAAAACCTTGGAGCACCGAACTGGGTGGAGTAGGAATGGTGATGGTTCTGTCGGTGGTGTTGAAGTCTATGATGCGCTCCATGCCTTTATCCGGAAGACCGTCATCGTGTTTTCTAAACGGAAGACTGTCGCCTTGTTCCTTTAAAGGCCACAACAGGGTGTGTCGCTGTCGGTCATCACCACAAATGATGCTCGTGTGCATCTCTCCAATGCCACGGATAGTAAGCGGCGACTCCTTGGTGCCACTGTCCTCCGGACGCAGAAGCAACGGTTCCTGCATATAGTAGCGCCCAGTCTCAATGATAATCGTGATGCCTCCCTGACAGCGTGCATCATTAGTGCGTCGCCATTCGCGGGCCTGTCGCAGCGCATTGTGCAGGTTTTCACCTTCATGCACTATGATTTCGCCAGCAAAAGCGTAACTGCTCAATAGAGATAGAATGATGGTTAATATCTGTTTCATGATATTTTCAATAAGTCTTATAGCCTACAGGTAATTCCAACCTTGGTTTCAAAGGTGTTGGCATGTACCTTTGGATGATATTTGTAGAAGGTACGACGTGAGTAATATGCACCAGACAAGGTGACAGACCACTGACGGGCGAGATGCATCTCCAATGTGGGATGGATAACCAGCAGAGCAGCATTACTATGGTCACCCTGTACGTTCAGATAGTGTAGATCGGCAGTACCATCGACGTATGGTTGAAGATCCTTGTCCTCGTAGCCCTTCCAGGTATAGATGCGGAAGTATTTGACATGGAGCATGAGGCGACCGAAACGTCCGAAGTCAAGTTCTGTCTTCGACTTGAGGCTGAAGCCGCTGCCCATGTTGTAGTCGCGCTCGATGACGTTGAAATAGTCACTCTTGGTGCCACCAAGCAGTATACCGCTCAGGAATATTCGCTGTTCCAACTTTGTCATACTGCCTGCCTGTGGCAGTGAGAGAATGAAGCCTGGACCAAAACCGGCAGCCTCGCTGAACCGGTAAGGTGTCAGTTCTGAACCGTCCTCAATGGGCTTGGCATCGTAGTAATTGAAGTGCTGGTAAATACCAAACTCGCCATGCATCTCCTTATCATGTGTGTCTCTCACGGCTTTGTCGAGAATCGGCGTACTCCATAGGCGTCCCACAATCATGAGCTGGTTGATTGGAGGCTGCCCACCACCGAAAGCCATGTTCATCTCGATGTCAAAGAAATCATAGGGTGTCTTATGATGCTCGCCGTCTACAGGTGTACCATACATTAGTGTCATGTTGATATATGGTGCATGGACTCCACGGAATAGTGCCCCGTCGTCAGCCAGATAACGCCAGCCTAAAGATATAGAGCCATCAACGGGCAGCTTGTTGAAGTTGTGGTAGCGATAGTGTCTGTTACTTATGTGCCATGCATCGCCGCTGAAGATACGGTGCAGTCCCTGAATAGGGTTGACGATGGCAGCAGCTGCCTCACGCAGGAAACGGCTGAAGCCACGATCACGGTCGTCGAGGAAGGTGAGGCTCAGGCGATGGGTCATTTCACCGATGGCTATACCTCCACAGCTGGTGGCTATCAGGTCGTTAATGGCTGGTGGTTCAGTTTCTCCCAGGAACTCCCACATGAGTGAACCGCCCAAAGCATAGGGGGCCGATTCCCAGAAAGTCAGTCCATTGGTACGTGCTGCATTGAAGTAAAGGTTGCCGTGGTAGGGGTGCATGAACAGATTGGTGATGAAAAAGTCGTTGTCCCACACCATACCGTCGGTGAAATTCCGTTTGATGGAGTTCAATGTGGTTTGTGCAAACTCTGACTTAGCAATGTAGCGGTCGAATAGCTGTACACCTACGTTGACGCCTGTCATCTCTGCAAGTGCCTGCCAAGGGCGTTTCTTTACGGGTAGTGCCATTGTGGAGTCGGCGTATGTCAATGCGTTTTTCTTTTCTTCCCATGCACGTTTCCAAGAGTCGTGCTGGTTACGTAGCTGACGGTATGTGATGCCCAATTCTACCAATGGCCTGTTGCGATAGGTCTCATTACGATCATAATAGCGTGTCAGTCCCCAACCTACTGAGGCAAAGGCACCGAGCCTTTTGGTAATTTGGTAGTCAGCATTGATGCGGGCTTGCAAGGAGTACAGACGCTCAGGACCATTGCCGCTGTTTTTTTCGAAGGTCTCCACATGGTAGTAACCCACATCACCGCTAACACTCCATTTCGGTGACAGCTGCAGGTATTGCCCCAAGCGGTAGAATACAGTCCCTGAGAACTTCGAGTCGAGACCCATGAAATGAGTTCCCACACCAATGATGTTATACGTCGACTGGTTGCGGAAACGTACGGCAGCATTTGCCTTAGATGACGAGCCGGCATAGAACATAAGGTCTATATCAGTCGTCGGGTTGATGTTCACCAAACCAATCTTACGGCCGATGCTATCATATGAGAGGTTAACCAGTCCAATTTGCCACCCTTTTGGACGCTTGCGAGCAATATTGAACAAGCCTATTTGCTTACCATTGAGTGAGTCGGTATAGTTGAAGGCTGCGATCTGCCAACCGCGCATCATCGTTGACGAGACATTCAGAAGACCAGCGAATTGCAAACCCCGGTCCATGCCTCCGGTAATATTGGTGACAGTACTCAGTTGGAGACCGTTAAAGAGGTGTGCCGAAGTGTTTGTGGCACCCGACAACTGCACACCATGACCACCTTCTGTTGCCACAGACGACACTATGCCCAGCTGGAAGTTCTTGGTCGTATCCTGAACACTGACAATACCTACGGGGAGCTTCTGCGCGCAGACGTTATAATTCATTGCAGCCATAATGGCGACTGCAGCCATCAAAATCTTCTTCATTTCTCACTTCTCATGGTGTTCTCTTTTAGGACAAGCCTTCTATATGCTCAACTCATCAAGCACCGTGATGAGACGCTTGTCAAAGCGCTTGTCGGTGCGAATGCACTCCGAAAAAGGAACATAAACAATCTCGTTGTTGCGGATGCCAATCATCACGTTCCGCTGCCCCTGCAAAATAGCCTCGATGGCACCAACACCTGTACAACTGGCCAAGATACGGTCGCGAGCCGACGGACTGCCTCCGCGCTGAAGATGGCCTAGGATGGATACACGCACATCAAACTCTGGGAACTCGTTCTTTACACGGTCAGCATAGTAGAGGGCACCGCACTTTGGACTCTCCGAGACGATGACAATGCACGACTTCTTCGATTTGCGGATGCCGCGACCCATGAATGCCGCCAACTGGTCAACATCGGTTGCCTCCTCAGGAACGATGGCAGCCTCGGCACCACAGGCGATGGCGCAGTTCTGTGCCAAAAAACCAGCGTCGCGTCCCATCACCTCAACAAAGAAGATGCGCTCGTGCGAGTTAGCCGTGTCGCGGATGCGGTCAACACACTCCATAATGGTGTTCATAGTCGTGTCATAACCGATGGTAGCGTCCGTGCCATAGAGGTCATTGTCGATAGTGCCTGGCAGACCTATTACAGGGAAGTCATGCTCCATACCAAAGTCACGGGCACCTGTCAAAGAACCGTTACCACCGATAACAACCAGTGCGTCAATCTCCTCCTTCTGACAAGTCTCAAAAGCCTTTTTCCTGCCCTCGGGATTCATAAACTCCTTGCTGCGTGCAGTTTTCAGGATGGTGCCACCTTTGGTGATAATGCCACTGACATCCTCAGTGGTAAAGGCTTTTACCTCATCATTGATGAGTCCGTCATAGCCCCTATAGATGCCCTTAATATTGAAACCGTTGTAAATGCCTGCTCGTGTCACGGCGCGAATCGCTGCATTCATGCCGGGGGCATCGCCACCAGACGTCAGAATACCAATAGTCTTAATCTTTCCCATAGTTGTTTTATTTTATAATAGCCTTTGGCTGCAAAGTTACAAAAAAATGAGCGCAAAACAAAGTAATATTATAGAAAAAATGTAACTTTACAGCAAAAAAAACAGACTAAAGCGAATTATGGTGAATCATTGCACTTTAACGAAACCCTTGTTTGGTTTAGAATTTTTGTTGTCTTCCATAGTGTTTTTGTACGCCGTATCTTTGCACCGTCGATTGACAGCGACTGTCTACAGCTCACGACCATCGCGCGAAGTCGAAGAGAGTGGCAGGCCGACAAAGGGTTACCCTAACTCGGACATGCTGTTTTCGACCAAAAATAACATTGTGTAACTAAAACTTATTATTCAGCACCCAGGCCACGACAACGGTCCCTTCCATCTCGTAGTCTATCGCAGAGTCATCATCAAAGTCTGAATCCGAAGTAGAGGTGGGCGAGCCACTTTGTGTTGCGAACATTCAGCTTGTCTTTTTGACCGATGCCGGTATAGTAGTAGATCCCAGAGAAACCCGCGAACTTGTTGCGGCCAATTTGTTTGACGATGGCTCCGCGAACAGTGATGATGACTTCCGGGAACTGGTAGTTCAGCGGGATTTTTGTGTCGCCCATGGTAAGCGACGTATTGGTATAGACGATGAAGGTGGGCAGAGCCGAGATATGGAGCAACCAGTTTTTGCCTGGCACGTAATTGTATCCATAGCCTCCGCCGATACCGATATTGGTCATTTTGAACGTAATAGGCGTGTTGACACTCACCTCACCATGTTGTCCCTGTCCCGATGCAGCCAGGAGAAAACTGCCTGCCGAGCGACGCTGAATATAGCTGTGTGAGAACGCTGCGGGATAGGAGAAACGGTGCTTATTAAAGACGTAATAGGCATTGACGTTCAGAGTGCGCAAACGGAACATTTCGTCTGATGTGGTGATATCCCACCTGTCGCCGTTCACCTCTTGCCAGCCTTTGAAATTATTGGCGTCCTGATAGGCGATGTCAAAACCAAAGCGCTTGCCATAAGAGCGGAACCCCAGCTCGTAGTCGCGATACTTTCCCAACATCTTTGTGGGGTTGATGGATAAGTTGAGCGACAGCCCCAGATAGCTTACGCCGATGCTGAGTGTCGATTTGTAATCGGCCTTCATCTCCGACTCGAATTGTTTACCTTCCTGCTCGCCTATAGTACTGATTTTTGACCTTGAGACGTTGAAGCGTCCCATCAGTGTCCACTTGGTCTGCGGACGGATCACGTAACTGGTGTCGATGTCGCCACGCCAATAACGCTCTGTCAGTATGCTGTCAACGAGGTTGTTCATTTTGAAGAGTTTCCTCTTGACAGACATACTGTCTGTTTGGGCATATATCGAGCTACCTATCCATGCTGACGTTAAAAAAATAATCAGAAATCTTTTCATTGTTTCTATCAGCATTGTTACATGCGCTTCAAAAAATCGACCAGATATTTGCGCCAGTTTTCCCACGAATGGTCTCCGTCGGATTCAACATAGGTGTAGGGATAGTTATGTTTGTCAAGTATGGCACGGTATTCACCGTTCATCTTCGTCAGGAAGTCGTCACGACCGATGGCTATGTAGTATAGTCTTGGAGCCTGTTCAAACTGGCGCTGCAATTTATCTTCCAGATTGTCGTAGATGTCTATGGCCTCCATCCTGCTGGAAAGGGAAACGGGACGTGCCACCTTGTCCCTCATCAGGGCCATCACGTTACGGAAACGCTGCACGTTGTGGTTGAAGCGTTCCATCTTGTAGATGTTGTCAACGGTGAGCATGTTCGAGGTCTGGGCTGAGAAGAGTCCCACACAGTCGAACATATCGGGATTGTTGAGCGCAATAAAAAGAGTATGCAGTCCTCCCATAGACAATCCGGCAATGGCGCGGTGTTGCTTGTCGGTCTTCACACGATAGTGTTTCTCGGTGTATTTCACTATCTCGGGAACGAACAGTTTTTCGTATTTGCCAAACCACGAACTGATATTATTACCCGTCGGCTCCTTATCCATATAAGGACTCTCGCCTGGGGCAGCATCCAACTCGACATTACCGTTTGGCATAACGACAATTAGAGGCTGGATACTGTCTTGGTAAATCAGATTGTCCAGAATCTGGCAGGCACGACCATAGTCGGTCCATGAAGTCTCGTCGCCTCCCGAGCCGTGGAGCAGATAGAGCACGGGATAAGTGTCCTCACCCTGATTGTCGTAGCCTGGTGGTGTATATACAAACATGCGTCGCTGAGACATGCCGTTGAGTGTAGACGGATACCACACCTTGTCTATCTTACCGTGGGGAACATCCTTGTCCAAATAGCAGTCGGCTACGTCGCCTTCCACGAAGAAGAAGTTCAGCTTCAGGTCGATGTCACGAGTCACATGGCTGTTCTCCGGGTCCAGCATGTGCTTGCCCTTCGACAAATAATAATAGGTGTACATCTCCGAAGGCAAAGTGTCGGTTTGATACGTGAAGGTATTACCCTGACGCTTCATCTTGTACTTTTTCTCTGACAATACAAGCACCATCTTCTTTGCACCCGGTGCTTTCACCGTGAAGGTCGCCGTGTGGTCGGCATTGACGATAGGCTGCTGTGCCCACGCTGTCAGCGATAGCCAACAGCTAAAGGCCAAAAGCTTAGAAAAAGAGGCCCACACGGAATGAAAGTCCTTCCAACTTTGTTCTGTCAGTTTCTTCATTACCCTTCAACTTTTGAAACGAATAACCAAATGCCAATAAGCCGCCGGTCCTTGGTGATATACCGAAGCTGACACCAACTGTAGGATTGAAGTATAAGCCCTTGAACCCACTGACACAATAGCCTAAACGGCCTTCAACAAATGGTGCAATACGCGTCTTGAGCAAATGAATCTTCGCATCGGCAAACAATGGTACAGTAGTCTTTGTAAACGACAGTTTTACACCATCAGTCTCGTATTCCATCTGCTGAAAGCCGATACCTATTCCTAAGAAGATGTATGGATTGAACTGATAGCCATGTACGGTAAACATGGCCGACGTGATAATGCGAGAGTCAGACGAGTTGAAGTCACGCTCATATTCTATAGAACCGATATACCCTTTCGGACGCCATATACGAGGCGGCAACATGTCGGCATTCTGGGTATTGACGACATAGATTTTCGTACGCTCCTTAGCTATGCGCTCAATGTCACTGAAGGCACAGACCAATACACCTCCGTCAATTGTCTCCATACGCAGACTGTCGGAAGGATACAGCTCCTTGTAGAAGCCCTTGATAACGCTGCCGTTCTTTAGGAACACCACATCACGATAGTCCTGTGCTTCGACAATTAACGAGTGGCATAACATTCCCAACAACAGAGCCGCGAATGTCAGGGTTGTTTTTTTTCTGTTTGTTATTGTCATAGAACTAATCAATCTGCTTTATTTCGTTCCGCCGCCGAGAGCAATGTAGAGAGCAATAACGGCCTGGGCACCTTTGTACATGTTCATGGCCTCGTTAATCTGCGCGCTAAGCAGATTCTCCTGTGCGGTGAGCACCTCAAGATAGCTTGCTTTACCATTATCCATCAGTTCGTGGGTTCCAAAGTAGGCGTCGTTGAGAACGGCCACCTGACGATGATAATACTGGTGCTTCTCGCGGGCTGCCTGACAGTCGGCAAGGGCTTCGTTCACCTGATTACCAGCATCGATGACTGTCTGTACATACTTCCTTTGCAGGTCTTTCTCTGTCAGCTGGGCAATCTTCTTATTGGCAATGAGCTTGCCACGGGCAAAGATGGGCTGTGTGAGCTGTCCGACGAAGTTGAGCAATAGTTTACCTGGGTCGATGACAACAGAACCGGCATTATTGGTCCAGCCTGCCGTTCCCGTCAGTGTGATGCTGGGGAAGAAAGCAGAGCGGGCTGCCTGCGTGTTATAGAACGCCTCCTCCATAGCGGCATTGGCCAGACGGATATCGGGACGCTGTTCGAGCATTTCGGCAGCTACGCCAATCTTTAGGAATTTCGCGTCGAACATGCGCTGACCAGTGTCGCCCTGTGCCTCGGGATGATGCAGGGCGGAAGTGCCCCACTTGTTGCGCCCGATGTGCTGTGGCGTGATGGCCAGCAACCTGCAGATGGCATTCTCGGTGGCAAGGATGCTACGGCGAGTGTCTACAATCTGCGTTTTAACGTTCAGGTATGATGACTCCAGCTGGTTGACGGCCGTCGAGTAAGCCTTACCGTTCTCCCACAGGGACTTCTGTGTGTCGAGCGATGCTTTCCACAGGCTGTCGGTCACTGTCAGAATCTCCAGCTCGCGGTCAAGCACCTGCAGCATATAGTACTGTTGGGCGGTTGTTGAGATGAGGTTGGCCTTCACAGACTCCTCAGTTAACTTAGCCTGTAGCAATACGGCCTTCGAGGCTCGCTTCTTGTTGGTGATACTACCAAACAGATCGAGGTCTAACGATAGCTGCAGGGGTAGAGTATAGGTCTTTGAGAAGGCGCTGTTGTCGAAGCTGGCCAGCGTTCCCTGCGGCGAGAAGTAGAGCGACGGCAGGTAGGCCATCTTGGCGGCCTTCAGCGAGGCTTCGCTCATCTCTACGGCAATGCACGCAGAGTTCAAGTCGGTGTTGTTGGCTAATACCTGCTCAATGAGCTGTTGCAGCAGTGGGTCGGTGAAGAACTCCCGCCACGACATCTGAGCCAGCGAGCCATCGGTTGATACCTGCGCGTCAAGGGTGTTGCCATAGACATCAGCAGGTATCTCGTTCTTTTGCTCGTACTTATTATATATGCCGCAGCCCGTGAGCATTGTGCTCACGACAGCTGCGAAGATGATGTTTTTTATTTTCATACTTTTTCGATATTTCGATGTTTCGATATTTCGATGTTTCGACATTCCGTTATTTCGTTATAACGACATCGTTACTATCACTCTCAACTTTCACATTTGATCCCTGAAAGCGCTCGTGCAGTTTCTGGAATACGATGAAGAAGGCAGGCACAACGAAGAGCAGTGCGATGGTGCCGACGGACATACCACCGATGACACCAAGTGCGAGGGCGCGGTTACCGTTAGCACCGGCACCACCCTCGATGACGAGCGGTATCATACCGATAATCATCGTGGCCACGGTCATCAAGATGGGGCGCAGACGCTCCTTACAAGCCTCGAAGGCAGCTTCGACGATGGTCATACCCTGCGCACGGCGCTCGCTGGCGAACTCGGTAATCAGGATGGCCGTCTTCGAGAGCAGACCAATGAGCATGATGACACCCGTCTGCAAGTAGATGTTGTTATCCATGCCGGGAAGACCCATCATATTGCCGAAGTAGGCAAAGATGAAGGCACCCATCAGTCCGAACGGCACGCTGAACAGCACAGCCCACGGTGTGAACCACGAGTTGTACAGAGAAGCCAGGATGAGGTAGATCAGGATGGCACAAATTACATAGATGATGGCGGTGGCATTGGAGCCTGCTGCCTCTTCCAACTCACGTGACATGCCGCTGTACTCGTAGGTAGCCGTAGCGGGCATCTCTTCCTTGAACACCTCGGCGATGGCTTTGTGGGCATCGCCTTCGGTGTAGCCGCTACCAGTGGTGATGTAACAGGAGATGCTTTGGAACAGGTTGAAGTGCTCAATGTTTGGCGGACCGACAATCTCCTTCAGTGAGACGAACTCGGAGATGGGCGCCATCTTGCCGCCCTTTACCTGCACGAAGATATTGTTCAGCGACGACGGGTCAAGACGATACTCGGGCGAGGCGGCAGCCATGATGCGGTAAACCTTACCATACTGGTTGAAGTTACCGATATAGGCACCTCCGCAGAAGGTTCCAAGTGTATTGAGTACGTCAGCGGGTGCTACACCAGCACGGTCGCACTGGGCAGGATCGACATCGACCTGATATTTCGGGAAACGCTCAGAATACGTCGACATAGCGGAGGCAATCTCCGGACGCTCAGACAATTTGGTCAAGAAGTGCTCAGTCCGCTTGGCAAACTCTGACAGGTTGCCATCAGTGGGGTCTTCCACCACCATACTCACACTGTTACTTGTACCATAGCCGGGAATCTGAGGCAGCTCGAAAGGCATCACCTGTACATCCTTGATATCTTGACAGTCAAAGTAGAAACGATACATGACGAGGGTCAGCAGGTGGTTCATGCCCGGACGCTCGTCCCAGTTCTTCAGACGGACGATGAGGGTACCGAAGTTGGAACCTGCACCTGAGAACATACCATAGCCGCAGCAAATGGCGAAACTCTCCAGTTCAGGAATCTTTTTCACCTTTGCCTCCACTTGTTTCACCATCTCACGGGTCTGCTTCAGCGTGGTACCTTCCGGCGCACGCAGCTCAGCCAAGAACACACCCTGGTCCTCTTGTGGTACGAGACCAGAGGGCAGGCTCCTCATGAAAAACACCAGCAGCACGGCGGCCACAGCCAACAGGCTCCATGCCAGAACGGGGCGCTTGATGAATTTCTGTACGGCCTTGCTGTATTTGTTGAAGATGGCATTATAGCTCACGGTGTAGGCCTTCTTCGTGTAGTAGGTCAGGCCCTTGCCCTCCTGCTTACCTTCTTTCACGCGCATCATGATGGCGCAGAGAGCAGGACAGAGTGTGAGGGCCGATACGCACGACAGACCGACAGAAGAAGCAATCGTCACACCGAACTGGGTGAAGAATGTGCCTGAGGTGCCGGGCATGAAGGTCACGGGGATGAACACGGCCATAAATACCAAGGTACATGATACCACGGCTACCGACACCTCACTCATGGCCTGACGGGTGGCTTCACGGGCATCGCTGATGCCACCCTCAATCTTCGCCATGACAGCCTCTACCACCACGATGGCATCATCCACCACCGTACCGATGGCCAGCACCAGAGCAAACAGCGTCAGGATGTTGAGCGAGAAGCCCGCCAACGAGACGATGGCAAAAGTACCCAGCAATGACACGATAATCGAGATAGAGGGGATGATGGTAGCCTTGAAGTTCTGCAGGAAGAAGAACACCACCAGAATAACGAGGATGATGGCGATGACGAGTGTCTCGACCACGTTGTGGATGGCCGCGAAGAGGAAGTCGTCACTGGTCATCAAGGTTACTACCTCCAGTCCGGCAGGCATCGTCTTCTTCGACTCCTCAAACGCCTTCTTGATGCGGGCGTTCACCTGAGTGGCATTGGCACCAGGCGCCGCGAACACCATGAACATAGCACCCGGCTTATCCTGGATGTTCGATGTAAAGTTGTAACTCATGGCACCAATCTTCACCTCGGCAACATCGCTCAGGTGCAGCATGCCGCCGCCGCTGGTTCGCAGCACGATGTCGTTGAACTCTTCGACAGTCTTCAGCGTACCCTTGTACTGCATCGAGTACTGATAAGAGTTTTCCGACTGCTCACCCAGCGAACCTACAGCCGACACGAAGCTCTGTCCGCCGATAGCAGCGAAAATTTCATTGGGTGTCAGACCGTATTGTGCCATCACGTCGGGTTTCAGCCAGATGCGCAAAGCGTAGGTGTTACCCAGACTCTGAACGTTACCCACACCAGTGATACGCATCAGACGCGGCTTGATGTTGATATCAACATAGTTCGACACAAAATCTTCATCGTACTTGCCATCGGAACTCCTCACGGCGAAGATCTGCAAGATGTTGTTCTGACGTTTCTCTACTTTCACACCGACCTTGGTTACATCGGCAGGCAGCAGGGCCTGTGCTTGGGTCACGCGGTTCTGCACGTTTACCGTAGCCATGTCGGGATCGGTACCCTGCTTAAAATAGACAGTAATATCAGCACTACCGTCAGAGGCTGCCTTAGAGGTCATGTAGGTCATGTCGGGCACACCATTGATGGCCTCTTCGAGCGGCTGGATAACCGACTTCATCACCGTATTCTCGTCAGCACCGGAATAGCTTGTGTTGACAGTCACCGTAGGCGGTGCAATATCCGGGTATTGCTCGACTGCCAGCGAGCTCATAGAGATATAGCCCACCAGCGCTATCACAATAGAGATGGCACATGCCATCACATATTTATTAATAAATATATTATTCTTCATAATTTCGATATTACGTTATATCGGTATCACGGTATTACGAAATACTATTGCTTCACTTCAGGAAACAGTACCTTCTGCCCTTCCGTCACGTTATTGGCACCAGTGGTCACGATCTTGTCGCCTACACTCAAGCCACTGGTAATGATGAAGTCCTTACCATTGCCTGTGTCGGCTGTTGTCACTTCGATAGCGGTAGCCGTGCTGTCAGGCTTTACCTTATAAACCTGTGATTTGTCCTGAAGGCGTATCACAGCATTCTGGGGAACGACAATCACATCCTTCTCGGCGAAGACCATCACAACTGAGCCCTGTATGCCAGAGTAGAGATGGCCGTCGGGATTAGGGAACGACACTTTGGCGGTCAACGAGCCGGTAGCGGCATTCACAACACCCGTCAGACTGGTAAAACGCCCCTTGTGAGGATACTCCGTACCATTCTTCATAACAAAAGTTGCGGGAGGCAGTTGGGTAACATATTTCTCAATATCGGCAGCATTCATGCCTTCTTTCACTGCACTTTCGATAACGGCCTCGGTTATGGAGATTTCAGCGTCCATAGTCGTATTGCCGCTCAGCATGGTCAACTGTGTTCCTGGCGAAACCTGATCACCGACACGCACGGGAATCTCACCAATGACGCCGGATACGGAAGCAGTGATGGTGCAGAAACCGAGGTTCACCTTCGCACGGTTCACCGCTGCACGCGACTGGGCCACCGAGGCCTGAGCCTGCTTATAGGAATTCTCGGAGTTGTTCAGCATATAACTGCTCACGATTTTCTTGTCAAACAGGTTCTTGTTCGACTCGTACTCCAGCTTGGCAGAATTCTCCTGAGCCAAGGCTGCCTGTAGGTTGGCCTGTGCAGCCTGAAGTTCCAGCTGTGCATTGCGCGAGTCAATGACGAAGAGCGTCTGTCCCTTCTTCACCTGCTGCCCCTCGGTCACAGCAATCTTCATCAACTGACCACTGACCTGTGGCGTTACCGTTACGTCGTTTTTACCTTTCATCTTGGCACTGAACTTATATGGCAGCTCAATGTCTGATTTCTTCACTGTCATTGTTTCAAATGACGACTGAGTCTCCTTGGGCATGTCGATTCCGCATGCCGTCAAACTGCTGGCTACTGTAGCTATCGTTACAGCCCACGTCATTAAGTTTTTCGTTTTCATGCTTTGTTTTGGGTTTTATGTTTATTTAATATTTCTTTCATTTGTTGGGCATTTTGCCTTGAATTGGGTGCAAATATACAAATTTTTTTAATAAATGACAAAGAAAATGGAGTCAATTTGTGTGTGATTGCTTTTTTTTTGTATTTTTGCAGTGTGAGATAATAAACTGGTGAAAGCAATGAGACATACAATGAAGGAATTATTACGCAAACCCATCTCTCTCTTGACGTTTTCGTGGCTTGTCAGCATCGGGACGTTGTTGCTATACAACCTGCCGTTTTTTAGCTATGTTGCCGACAATACCAATGAAACGGTCGGTGGTAAATTTTTCCTGTTGTTGTCGCTGGTTCTGATGATGCTGGTACTTAACTTCCTGATGACCTGTCTCGTGATGTTCCTAATGAGAAGGTTGGGGCGAATCCTTCTGGCTATCCTTGCACTCATTAATGCCATGGCGGTCTATTTTATCATGACCTACAGCGTGATGATAGATCAGACCACTGTGGAAAACGTGTTCAATACCCGCTACTCGGAGGCATCGGGATTTTTCAGTTGGGGACTGTGGCTGTTTGTCATTGTCTGTGGCGTGCTGCCAGCTTTGTGGTGCCTATTGCAGCCAGTAATTATAAGTAAGGCGAAAGAATTAGGCATATACTGTGGCATTTCGCTGGCTGTTATCCTTGTCGTGGCTGTCGTCAATATCAATCAAACACTCTTTATCAGTCAACACGATACTGAATTAGGGGGATTGCTGCAGCCATGGTCGTATCTGGTGAATACAGGGCGTATGATCAGTAGTTATCACGACGAACAGGTGGAGGAAATCAAACTGCCTGACGGACGGATTCGGGACAACGACAAGACGGTGGTGGTACTTGTCATCGGCGAGTCTGCCCGGAAAGCAAACTTCCAACTCTACGGTTACCAGCGCGACACCAATCCGTTGTTGTCTAAGCAAGAGGGTCTGAAAGTGTATGAGGCGACGTCGTGCGCCACCTATACCACAGCAGGTACTAAGGCTATTTTGGAACCCAAGAACTCGAATGACTTGTATGAGCTGCTGCCCAACTATGCCTACAGAATAGGCGTCGACGTGTCGTGGCGTACTTCGAACTGGGGTGAACCGCCCATTCATATCAATGAATATCTCACTGACAATGAACTATGTTCTAAGTATCCCGATGAGGCGCAAGACTTTGATGGCATGCTGTTTACGGGACTTCGTGAAAGGATAACGGCAAGCAGAAAAGAAAAGGTGCTGATAGTTCATCATACGAGTACCAGTCATGGCCCGAACTACGCCGACAAATACCCCAAGACATTCGAGGTGTATAAGCCTGTAGCCAAGAATGTAGAGGAGGGTGAGAAGAATGTCGGCATGCTCGTTAATGCCTACGACAACACTATCCGCTATACCGACTTTTTGTTGGACAGCCTAATTAACAATCTGCGCGGGATGACAGACTGGAAGAGTGCCATGATTTTTATTTCTGACCATGGTGAGTCGCTAGGCGAAAACAAAATGTTCATGCATGGCTTGCCTATGCGACTGGCCCCCAAGGAACAATACGAGATACCGTTCCTGGTGTGGACATCAGAGCATTTCAGAGAGTACAAAAGCGAACTGCCGGTCGTGCTCAATCAGCATTATATCTTCCATTCCGTGCTCAACCTGTTGTCTATCGAGTCGCCGGCCTATGATAAAGACTATGATATTTTTAATGAACCATCGCAATGAGACATACGGTCAGCGACCAAATTTGATTAGGATGCGGAATACCTTGGCAGGATTTGAAAGCCATTGTTGCATTGCCTTTTCGGCATGCTCGGGATCGACCTCATTGGAGATGAGAATGTCGTAGGGCGGGTTGCTACGCTCCAGATAGCGGATGACACCCTCGAAGTCTTCAGGCTGTGCATTGCGCGAACCACGAATGTCGAGCTCCTTCTGAACAAAGAGCTTGGTGGTGAACTGCACGTCCTGCTTGGCATAGCCGATGCAGACGACGCGACCTGTAAAGGCCACCTCGTTGACGGCCATCTGATAGGTGACAGGAGCACCGACAGCCTCGATGACAACATCAGGACCGGCACCATTGGTGATTTCCTGCAAGCGTTCGTGGACGTTCTCCTTAGCCGAGTTGATGGTATATTCTGCACCCAGGCCACGAACAATGGCCAGTTTCTCGTCGTCCATATCGCAGGCGATAACTTTTGCCCCGCGCATGATGGCACGTACCACAGCACCAACCCCCACCATGCCACAGCCAATGACCATGACAGTATCGGTGTCGACC
This sequence comes from Prevotella sp., assembly GCA_045131435.1. Classification (GTDB taxonomy): domain Bacteria; phylum Bacteroidota; class Bacteroidia; order Bacteroidales; family Bacteroidaceae; genus Prevotella. The sequence goes on along the minus strand of JBGUQW010000202.1, from coordinate 28,825 downwards.
ACCTGGGCACGACTGACGGCATGGAAGCCCACACTCATGGGTTCGATGAGGGCTGCATGCTCTACGGTGATGTTGCCAATGGGGATGACCTTTTGCCATGGGATGGCGATATATTCACGCATGGCACCATTGCGCTGGACACCTAAGGTCTCGTTGTGCTGACAGGCGTTGAAACGGCGGTTCTTGCACGACGGACAGTGGCCGCAATTGGTATAGGGATTCACGGTGACAGCCATGCCTGCTTTCAGATGTGCGGGCACGTTAGAGCCCACCTCGGCAATCTCGGCACCAATCTCATGACCAGGGATGACGGGCATTTTTACCATCGGGTTCAGTCCGCGATAAGTGTTGAGGTCGCTTCCGCAGAAACCGACGTAGTGTATTTTCAGTAATACCTCATCTGCACCGCACTGAGGCTTTTCCATTTCTACAACCTTCATGACCGAAGGCTCTGTAATCTGTATTGCTTTCATTCGCTCATATTTTTGATATACGGTAATTCTATTAGGTTGCCAAAGCCGAAGAACTGCTTGGCATTATCGCAAAGGAAGAGGTGCTTCTCGTCGTCTGTCAGCTCCTGGCTCTTCGTCACGAAATCGTACGACATTTTGTATGTGATGGCTGTGATGGTGCGCGGATAGTCCGATCCCCACATCAGCTTCTGCCAGCCCACCTCGTCAGCTGCCTTCTGAATGGCACGGATAGCTGAGGGGAAGGGGTAGAACTCGTCGTTGAAGAGCCATGTGATACCACCACTTTCAACATAGACATTCTCATGGCGTGCCAAACGGATTTGCGACATCCAGTCAGGACGTGTCACCATGCCGAAGTGGCCAATGGCAATCTTCAGACGGGGACACTCTGCGATGATGTCCTCCATTTGTGCGACTTGTGCGTCGCCATCCATCAGTTCGATGCCGAGGATAACATTCTGTTGTTCCATGAGGTGCATCATCTGCATCATCTCATCGTCGAGGAACTGTTGGGGCAGGCGGGCAGCCGGAATCTTGATGCCTCGGAAACCGCTGTTAATAAGGACTTTCGCCTCATTACAGAACCCTGCCTTGCGCAATTCTGGCATGCCGAAACAGAAGAAACGGTCAGGATACCGCTGCTGTACCTGCTTGAGGTACGAGTTCTGCAGACCGTCGATGAACTCTTGTGTGATGACAGCAGCAGAGACCTGCGCGTAGTCCATATTGGAAAGGAAACGCTCTGCCGTGTTCTGGCCATCGTCCATATAGGGTGGCAACATCTGTCGCTCTTCGCCAAAGAACAGAGAGCGGCTGCGGTTGGGCTCCAAGGGGTGAATGGGAGAACCGTTCACAACAGTATCCACATTCAGCCACAAGTGTGCATGTGCATCAATTATGTGTTGGCCCATGATACGCGCTGTTGGTCACCAATGATATTGCGTACTTCCTGCACCAGCTGTTCGTCCATCGGCTCTTCGATATAGGCGATATTGGTCTTGATGGCTTCAGGACGAGTAGTGCTGAATACGGTAGAGGCAATGCGGGGATAGGAGCACGAGAACTGCATGGCGAGTTTCTCGATGGGGTAACCCTTGGCCTTGCAATACTCGGCAGCCTGCTTACATGCTTCCACCAACGGTTTGGGGGCAGGGTGCCAGTCGGGAACGCCACGCTCGGTGAGCAGCCCCATTGAGAATGGCGATGCTGACAGGACGCCAATGCCGTGCTCATCGAAGAAGTCCATGAAGTCGATGAGCTTGTCGTCACACAGACAGTAGTGGCAGAAGTTCATGACGCTCTCTACCATACCTTCAGGACAATGCTCGATGACCCAACGGAGGTTCTCCAGCTGCAGGTCGGTAATACCTATATGGCGCACGACACCCTCGCGTTTCAGTTCATGCAGCGCTGGAAGAGTTTCGTCGACCACCTTCTGCAGACCACCCTCCATGCGTCCCTGAAACTCAATGTCGTGGACGTTGATGATGTCGATATAGTCGATGTTCAGACGCTCCAGACTCTCGTAGACGCTCTCCTTGGCACGACGGGCTGAATAGTCCCAGGTGTTGACGCCATCCTTGCCGTAGCGTCCCACCTTCGTTGACAGATAGAATTTGTCGCGAGGAATATCCTTGAGGGCCTTACCCAGCACTATTTCGGCCTTATAGTGGCCGTAGTAGGGTGACACATCGATGATGTTGATACCTGCGTCGACAGCAGCAAATACGGCGTCAATGCCTCGATTCTCGTTGAAAGAGTGGAATACACCACCCAAAGAAGAGGCGCCGAAGCCCAGCTCCGACACCTTCATTCCCGTCTTTCCTAATTCTCTATATTTCATATTACCACGGCATCATGTCACGTTCGTCAGGACGGTGAGCCTTGTTGTCCTCACCCAGGACGTAAACCTGCAGGTCTTGAAAATATCCACCAGTCTGCTCCTGCAGCTTCTTCAGCTCTTCTTTGGTAGCGTCGAAACCTTTAAACTCCTTGGCTGATGCGAGGTGGTTAGTAAACTCGAGTTTTTTGTTCTCGGTGTCCAGTACGGAAATCCACTCGTCCTTCGTGCGGTCTCCAATAAGAAATTTCTTGCTCATGTTTTTTAGATTTAGAAAGTTTTATGCTGCAAAGATACAAATAAAATGATAATAAGAAATAAAAAATTAAGGTTTATTTCACGTAATCGTTTATTTTTAGTATCTTTGCCAACAATTTAGAAACAATATGAAGAATTCTATATTAATTGCGATAGCAAGCGTGCTTCTTTTGGCAGCATGTGGGCAGAGTTACGAAGAAACGAAACGCCAGACGCGCCAACAACGCTTGGATGCCTGGAAGAAGGACTCTGCAGCCCTAAAGATAGCTGTAATGCCGACATTGGACTGTTTGCCTGTCTTTGTGGCTGAACACTACCATCTCTTTGATTCCTTGCATGGTGGCGTGCGGCTGAAGCATTATATGGCACAGATGGATTGTGACACCGCTTTGGAATGTGGCAGGGTAGAGGGTTCCGTCTCAGATCTTGTCAGGGCCAAGTGCATAGAAAAGCGCGGTGTTAAGTTGCGCTATGTGGCTTCCACGAATGCACAATGGGTATTGGTCACCAATCGTAATGCCCGTATTCATCAACTGAAGCAGTTGGACGACAAGATGGTGTCTATGACACGTTTTTCGGCCACCGATTTGTTAACGGATTGTGTGATAGATTCTGTGAAACTTGACAAGGATCGTGTTTTTAAGATTCAGGTGAACGATTTGTCAGTCCGTCTACAAATGTTACAGAATAATGAGATGGATGCTTTGTGGATGCCAGAGCCCTATGCCACTGCTGCCCGTCAAATGAAGCATGGTGTTATATATGACTCTGAGAAGCAGGATTTGCAGTTAGGCGTATTGGTGTTCCGGGATAAAGAGATGCAGCGCAAGGAACGTTCTGAGCAGTTGCAGATGTTTTTAAAGGTCTATAATCAGGCCTGTGACTCTATCAACAAGTATGGTGTCCGTCGTTATCGTGACATCATTTTGAATTATTGTAAGATCAAACTACATGTAGCTGATTCTGTACCAGATAAATTAAAATATGTTCACGCGCGCGAACCCCGTGAAAAGGATGTTGAGTTAGTAGAGAAATGGCTTGGTAAGAAATAAGTGAGGACTATGGGAACGACTGACATATCTTTACAGCGCATTTTCCAGCAACTTATCAAGGGTAATGTCGGAACGGCTATCGCTGAGGCCGAGATATACTTGGAGGCATGGCCCAACCAGCAGACAAAAGACAAGTTGCTGACCTTGAAGGAAGACTATCGGTTGATGGTAAGCTATTGGAAGCAAGGCATCAAGGACCCTCTGCTGGAACAGCAATATCAACGTTTGTTACAGCGTCTCTATGTCCTTTGTGCTAATATTTCCATTTATCGTCATATGACAGGCTCGTCGTATTTGAAACAGCTCTATACGAATGTCCGTTCCTCAGATCGTACGTGGTCTATTACATCTATTCGCAGCGAGATGGAAAGTTTCGTCAGCGAGGTGGCTATGCTGGAGCTGGAGTCAGAGCCTACGCGTAAAGAGAAGAGCCGTGAACTCTATAAGCAACATTATCAGCAGATGAACCAGTTATTCTGTTATGTGTTGACGTCGCACATCTGGACAGAACGGATTGGTTCAGACATGGAGGAATTGCTGGTGTCTCCCACGATAGACAGCATTGACCAGCAGGTATTGACAACTGCCGTGATGTTGTCGCTGATGAACCGTTTCGATATGGCTAAGTTTCGACTGTTAGTGAATGTTTACAGCCGCAGCCATGATGAGAACGTGCGCCAGCGAGCCTTGGTAGGCTGGGCGTTGAGCATCGATGACGATTTTCTGGCTGTTTATCCTGAACAGCGTGAGCTGATATCAAAGCTGCTGACATCGAAACGTACCTGTCGCGAGTTGACGGAGTTGCAGATGCAATTGGTGTATACGATGAATGCCGAGAAAGATACAGCCACGATGAATCAGGAAATCATGCCTGAGATACTTCAGAACAATGACTCGTTCCGTATCACGAAGAATGGTATCGAGGAGGTAGAGGAAGACCCGTTGGAAGATGTGCTGCGTCCGAATGCTTCGGAAGAGCGCCTGGACAAACTGGAGGCTTCTATACAGCGTATAAAGGATATGCAGAAACAAGGTGCTGACATCTATTTCGGAGGTTTTGCTCAAATGAAGCGTTTCCCGTTTTTCTACGATATCATCAACTGGTTGGTTCCCTTCTTTATGCAGCATCCTGATATTGCTCAGTTTACGGAGAAAGTGGCAGGTAATAATTATCTGAATCGCGTTCTGGAAAAAGGTCCTTTCTGTAACAGCGACAAGTATTCGTTCCTGATTGTTTTCCATAGAATCTTTGACACCTTCTCGGAAAACCTCCGCTCCACAATGATGCATGAGAATATTCCGTTGGATGACGACATTGAGAATGAGGACAAACAGTCGCCAATGTATATACGGCGCATTTATCTGATGGATCTCTATCGTTTCTTCCGTCTGTTCCCGAACCGTGCTGCTCTCTGCAATCCGTTCGACACCTTTTCCAAGAGTCGTTTGGGCATGTGCCTTTTCTTTACGTCTGAACTGTTCTGTGGGACAGCGTTGGAGAGCTACAAGCGCGATGTCGTTGCCATGTTCCGCAAATATAAGCTTGAGAAAGAGTCCGATGCACTTTTAGAGACCTTCCCAGAGGAGATGCGTGACGTTCAGTATTATCTTTGGAAAAAGGACTACGAGAATGCTCTCAAGCTCGATCCCGCCAACGAGAAGGCATTGACAGGAAGAGCCCGTCAGTTCTTTGGTTATGGTATGTATGACGTTGCCAATGATTTTTACGATAAGTTGCTGTATCTGAATTCAGAAAAGGTGAGCTATAGGCTGAACAAGGCCGTGTGTCTGCTATATCTGGAGGATTACGAGGAAGCGCTCCGTCTGCTCTATCAGCTGAACTATGAACATGAGGATGATGTCAATGTTCTGCGTGTTCTGGCATGGACGCTGACCTGTGATGGCAAAGTGGAGCAGGCTGGATCTCTTTTCCAGCAGCTGGTGACCAGTCATCAGTTGTTGGGAGAAGACCGCATGAACTTCGCCTATTGCCTATGGTTACAGGGCAATGTCGAAGGTGCTGCAGACAACTTCAATCAGTATTTGGAACAAGAGGGTAAGACCTGGGAAAAAATGGAGGCAGCCTTCAACCGTAAGTGGCTTAATGAACGCGGTATTGGCGAGACAGATATTAAGATGATGCAGGCGCTCATTCTTGATTCCGGCATCATCCTGTCATCATCTGACAGCCATCCTTTCTAAAGCCATATCTGCAAGAGGTGTCCGAACCAGCCGCAGAATTTCTGCCAGCCTGTCCGGAACTCATCCCATGACTGGTCCGTGAGCAGGAAACTCTGTTGTTTGTCACGTGCAAACATATCGTCCAGCTCGCGGGTGGTCTGGGGGTCTATGATGACGGCATTTTCCTCGAAGTCACAGCGTAGGCTGCGGGCATCGAGGTTGGTGCTGCCTACGGTACAATAGCGTCCGTCGACCATCATGATTTTCGAGTGGTGGAACCCGGGCTTGTATATCCATACTATAGCCCCCCGTTTCATCAGCTTGTGGGCCTGATAAAGGGCACAGTCCGGTGTCAGTGGAATATCACTTTTGGCTGACAGCATAATCTCCACCTTTACGCCTCGCCGAATGGCTCTGGTCAGAGCCCTGGTAACGCTGTAAGTGAGTGTGAAGTAGGGGTTGATGATATGAATGGAGTCTTTTGCCTGGTCTATGGCGTTGACATAGAAGGTGCGCATAATCTTCGGTGTCACATAAGGCTCGCGGGTGATGATGCCCACCATTTTCTTGCCTGCTGTACAGGTTGTGTCAGGTTTCAAATTCTGAAAAACGGTAGGTGTTCCGCCACGATAGTATTTTATGCCGCTGATATTCTGTCCTGTTGTTTTGTTCCAAATACGCAGGAATATGCGCTGCAGTTCGTTGACGGCATCACCCTCTATGCGGCAATGCATATCGCGCCATTCTCCCACCTGTTCTGTGCCGTTGATGTAATAGTCGGCTACATTCATGCCTCCGGTATAGCCTATCTTGCCATCGATGACCACAATCTTGCGGTGGTCTCGTCCGAAGATATGGTTGACCCAGGGGAATCGGATGGGAGAGTATTCCACAATCTCGATACCGTCCTCGATGAGTGGTTTCAGGTGGTGTTTCTTCAACGGCTGATTGTTAGAGTCGTTGCCGAAGCCATCGAACATGGCACGTACCTCGATACCCTCTTTGCGCTTTTCACGCAGGATGTCGAAGAGCAGCGAGGCGATGGAGTCGTTGCGGAAGTTGAAATATTCCAAATGGATACTGCTCTTGGCCTGTCGGATGGCTCTGAACATGTCGTCGAACTTCTCCTGGCCTGACATCAGCAGCGTTACGCTGTTGTCTGTCGAAAAGCGTGTGCCTTCCTGCCGTAGGGTCTGCACAATCAACGAGTCGCTGGTTTGTGCTCCGGCAGTGGATGGAAGGAAGGTAAAAAGGAAAACAAGAAAACAGAAGATGTGTCTGCTCATGTCCTCATTACCTTTTATTCTTCAGCCTGTACTCCAGAGGAGTCATGCCAAACTTATCTTTGAAAATGTTGGCGAAGTTCTCGGCAGTCATGAATCCTACGTTGATGGCCAGCTCGCTCATGTTGATATTCGTAGTAACCAGGAGCGTGCAGGCATGCTTCAGGCGCAGTTCTCTAACCAGTTCAGCCGGTGTCTTCGCGGTGATGGCACGAACCTTGTGGTAGAACGGTACGCGTCCCATGCCCATGGCGGTGGCCATCTCTTCCAGACTGATCTGTCCACGACTCATGTTCTGCAGCACGAACTGCTCGATATTCTTCATCAGCTGCTGGTCCATGGCACTGCTCATGGAGTAGTCGCCAATGGTATTGTCGCCATAGTACTGCTGCTGGATGCTGACAGGCGCATTCTCGATGGGAGCCTGCTCGGGTTCTTGTGACTGCTCTGTTTCTTGAGGCTCAGGATTGGTAGTTGTGTCTTCCATCTGGGGTTTAGCGTTCAGGCCCTCGAATTCGTCGTAGACCATCGTGGCCGTCGTCATACTGGCGTTCTGTCCCTCCAGCATACGGGTCTCGCGACCCTCAATGGTGTTTGTTTCCATCTCGATCGGTCCCAGACCCATGAGCTTGTTGAAGCGCATGACAGCTTCCTGGACATTGAACGGCTTAGCCAGATAGTCGTCGGCAGCCAGCGTGATGTTCTGGTCGTTCATATCTTGCTGGGTGAGTACGCCGTCGGTAAGCAGCACGAACTTTGTCTTGCTGCGTCTGGGATCCATCTTGAACTGGTTACAGAGCTCGCTACCCGTCATCATGTCCATATCCTGTTTGCAGACCACGAGGTCGGCATTCAACATTTCGATGTCAGGCAGAGCGTCCTTGATGTTGTCGTAAGTATGGAAGTCGTAGATGTCGCAGAGGTGTGCATTCATAAAATACAGGAAGTCGCGGTTCGAGTCGATGAATACCACGATGAACTTCTTGACCTGATTGTCAATCTTGATAGGCTTGATGTTCGCTGTCAGCTCCTTCGTATGCGTAGATACCAGCGATACCTCACCGCGGTCGTTCAGCTCCAGCCTGTCTTTAGCTGTCGCTTCTGCCTTTTTCTCGGGATGCTCCAGTGTAGACTGCATCTCAGAGATGCGTGTGATGACCTGTAGCAGCTGGAAGTGTAGTGAGTTGAGCTGCTCGCGGCCTTCCATGCTTTCTTCCTTCATGGCCAGGTTGCCGATGATGGTTGTCATGCGGGCCATAGGCTGGCGCAGGTCGTCGCTGGCCAGTTTGATTTCCTCTCTCTGACGTTTCAGTTCGTCAATGACGGTGCGCTTGCCTCTGAGCATTCTCTTGAACTTCTTGTATCCGAAACGCCAAATAAGCAGACAGGCGATGGCGAAGAGTACGTAGATGGTAAGCATCCACCACGATACCCACCAGGGGCGTTCTATGTGAATTTCCAGTGTGCGCTCCTGATTGCTCACGGCACCGTCGGCGCTGACAGCCTTGACGTGTAGCGTATAGCTGCCACTGCCCAGATTGTGGAACTTCACGCCATGCAGCAAGGCATCGCCGTTTTTCCAGTCGTTGTCGAGTCCTTCCATCCAGTACATGAACTGCAAGCGTTCACCCTTGTTGTAGTTACCTGCAGCAAACTTGATGGTGAAGGTGCTCTGGTTGTTCGACAGTTCCAAGCGGTTACTCTCGTTCAGAGCCTGAGGCAATACGACGCGTCCGTCGTAGTTATGACCTGTCTGAATCTCCTCTTCACCGATAAACAGTTGTGTCAGCATGACGCGAGGCAGCGATTCCTGGTCGTCCTTGCTGATTTTGCGTATCCAGTTGATACCGTAGAGTCCGCCAAAGAGTACCATGCCGTCAGACTTGGTGATGATAGAACCCATATTGAACTCGTTGCTCTGCAGACCGTCATAGACACTGTAGTTGTACAGACCGAAGTTGAAGGTGCCGTCCTCGTGGTTACGCTGTACTACTACGCGGCTGACGCCATTGCTGGTGGTAACCCACATGTTGCAGTTCTTGTCTTCGGTGATACCGCAGATAGAGTTGTTGCAGAGTCCGTCGTCCTCTGTCAGATAGTTCAGCTTGTCGCTGACGGGGTTCAGGATGTTGAGACCTTCTCTCGTACCAATCCAGATCAGTCCGCGTGAGTCTTCGTAGACTTGTGTGATATAGTTGTTGGTGAAGGCTTGTATATGGGTGGAGTTGCCTCTCAGCACCGTTTTCTCGCGCGTCGAGAGGTTCAGCATCACCAGTCCTTCTGCAGTACCGATGAGCATGATGTTGTTCTTGCCGTAGAAGAGCGTTGTGATGTTGTTGGTGTTCAACATGCCGTTTTCGCGCGTGTAACTGGAGAAGGTGTTCATCTTCGGGTTATAGACCTGTAGACCACCATTGGTGGCTATCCACAGGTTGCCCGACTTATCGCTGCAGAGTGCGTTGATGTGGTCGTCGATGAGTGTCTTCGAACTGTCGCGGGCTGCTGAATAGAACTTGCTGCTGCCGTTCTGGATACGTGTCAGACCGTTCTGTTTCGAACCTACCCACAGGCTACCATCCTCAGTAGCTGCCATACACGATACCTTAGTACTGGTCAGCGGACCGTCATAGCCGATGACGCCGTTGTTGCCTGTTCCGTACCACACCTTCCCGTCAGCAGTCTGTGCAATGGCTGTGATATCGCCGTTCAGCTCTGCGGCAAACTTATAGATGTTGTTACCATAGAAGGCCACACCTGACTTTTCCGTACCTACCCATAGCAGGTCAGTGTCGTCAACATAGACGCTCTGGATGCCGATGTGTTCGCCGAGGGCATTGTTGTCGTTGATGTTTCGGGGTTCGACAGACTCCATCTCGTGGGTATTCACATTACAGCGTATCAGTCCGGAACGATCCGTACCAATCCAGATATTCCCGCTGCGGTCGCCGGCCATGCCGTTGACGCTATGGTCTACGGCAACACTGGTCAGACCCAGCTGGTCGCCAATGGTAGTGTTCCACACGTTGGCATTCTTGTTATACATCATCAGCGTACCCTGACCGTAGAGCCAGACGTTGTCCATCTGGTCGGCAAACACCTTGAGCGACTTGCTCTTGCGCAGGTGCTGCTGGGCTATCAGGTCGGTCTGCCATACGGTATGCTGCTGGTGCATGATGTCGCAGCACACCATTCGTCCGTCCTCATACACGACGATGGCACCGTCGCGGCACTCACCGATAGCACAGATATTACCCTGTGGAATACCGTGGGAATCGTTGGTGTAACCGAACTCGTAGTCCGTCTGCTGCTGCATGTTATAGGCCACCACACCCTTGTTCGGAATGGATGCCCAGAAATTCTTGTGACGGTCGATGAATACGACGTTAGGCTTGCCCTCAATGCCCATGCTGGCATAGATCTGCTTCATGTCACGCTCGAAACTCTCCGTCTGAGGGTGATAGACGCAGAAGCCTGCCGACGTCTCTATCCACAGGTTGCCATCCAGCATCTCCTGAATGCTGATGATGTAGCTGTCGGGCAGCGAGGAGCCGTCTTGTGAGTTACTCTGGAAGTTCTTGAACGTGTAGCCGTCAAACCGGTACAGACCGGCTGGTGTTCCGAACCAGACGTATCCGCGCTGGTCTTTCAGCACGCAGTTGATCTGACTACTGATAAGGCCGCTGCGAGCATCCAGGGTCTTAAACAGATAGACGCCTGCTGCCGTCAATGGCAGTGCAAGCGCGAGAAGCAATAATAACTTTTTCAGTCTGTTCATATCTTTTTATATCTCTTGTTCAAAATTTATCTCAACTTTTACAGAACACAAGCGTAGCGGTCTACAATGCCCAGCAGGTGGTTGTCATCGTCGGTCACCAGAACGTTGTGTATCTTATATTTGTTCATCATCCTTTGGATGTCTGAAATCTTGGCCTGCGGACTCACCGTCTTCGGCTCGCGCGTCATGATATCCTCCACTGTGCGGTTGAAGAACTCGGCCTGCCATTTCTCCATGGCACGGCGGATGTCACCGTCGGTTATCATGCCGATGATACGCCCCTCGGACATAGCCACACCCAGTCCCAGCTTTCCTTTGCTAACGTTGATGATGGCTTTGCCAAGATGCATGTCGGCGGTCAGCAGTGGCAGGTGTTCGGTAAGCATCACGTCCTGAGCCGTCGTGAGCAGGCGCTTGCCCAACTCACCGCCAGGATGGAACTGTGCGAAGTCCTGAGGTTGGAAGTTCCTTTCTTCCATCAGCGCCACAGCCAGCGCATCGCCCATCACGAGTGTTGCCGTGGTACTGCTGGTGGGTGCCAGGTTCAGCGGACAAGCTTCTTTCTCTACGCTCACATTCAGGCAGCATGCGGCATATTTCGCTAGCAGCGACTGCGGATTGCCCGTCATCGCTATGATGGGGATGTCCATGTGGAGCACCATCGGGATGAACCGCAGCAGCTCGTCGGTCTGCCCTGAGTTCGAGATGGCTACTACCACGTCGCCTTTCGACATGACGCCAAGGTCGCCGTGGAACACGTCTAACGGATTGACGAAGAACGACGGCGTGCCTGTCGAGGCCAGGGTGGCTGCAATCTTGGCACCGATGTGCCCGCTCTTGCCGACGCCCGTCACGATGACCTTTCCCTGACACCGCTTCATCAACTCAACAGCCTTGTCGAACTGTTGGTCCATCTTCGGTATCAGGTCCAGCACCGCTTGTGCCTCGTCCTTAATGCATTGTATGGCGTATTCTCTTGTTGTCACGTTCTTAGTTTTATGATCAGCCCTTCCAGCTTGTCCAACTCCAGCATGTTCGCGGCATCGGAAAGTCCCTGGTCGGGAGTGGGGTGTACCTCGAAGAACCAGCCGGTGGCTCCGAAGGCTTTGGCTGCCAGCGCCATTTGTGGCACGAAGCGACGGTCTCCGCCTGTCTTGCCGTCAGCACCGCCAGGGCGCTGGACGCTGTGAGTGCAGTCCATGATGACCGTATCGCATATCTCCAGCATGTCCGGGATGTTTCGGAAGTCCACCACCAGATTGTTGTAGCCCATCATGTTGCCGCGTTCTGTCAGCCAGACATCAGCGGCTCCTGCGTCGCGGGCTTTCTCCACAGGATATTTCATGTCGCGACCGCTCAAGAACTGTGCCTTTTTGATGTTCACCGTACGGCCTGTCTTGGCAGCAGCCACGAGCAGGTCGGTCTGGCGACACAGGAAAGCGGGGATCTGCAGCACGTCGACCACCTCACCGGCAGGCTTAGCCTGCCATGCTTCGTGGATGTCGGTCAGCAGTCGCAACCCGTATTTGGCCTTCACGTCGCCCAGCATCTGCAGCCCTCTGTCGATGCCTGGTCCGCGAAACGAACCGATGGACGTGCGGTTAGCCTTGTCAAACGAGGCTTTGAAAATGATGTCGGTGCCATGCTTCTCGTTGATTTCCACCAGTTTAGCCGCCACTTGATCCAGCAGCTCGGCTGACTCTATCACGCACGGTCCCGCAATGAATGTCTTTCCCATTTAAGTTAGTTCACCTGTTTAAACATGCAAAAATACGCATTTTATCTTAAATCACCAAATTTTTTTTGCAAAATTCAGTTCTAAGTTCTCAATTCTCAGTTCTCAGTTCTTCACTATGTGAATATCGCGCTGCGGGAAGGGGATAGAGATGTTGTTGGCTTTCAACGTGTCGTAGATGCAGCTCAGCACTTCGCTGGTCATGGACGAGAGTTTCGGAGCCGTCACCCAGACAAACAGCTTCATGTTCACACCGGAATCCCCCAGCTCACCAACCACCGATACAATCTTCTTCGACGGGTCCATCCAGCTCTTCTTCAGCTTGTTGGTGGCCTCTTCTACCACGTTGATGACCTGTTTCAGGTCGGAGCCGTAGGCTACGCTGTAGTACACCACAGCCAGCACATAGCGGTGGTTGCGCGTCAGGTTCTTGTAGTTGTAGGTGAACAGCTGCGAGTTCTGGAACGTGATGACCTCGCCGTAGAGCGACTCCACCACCGTCGACGTGTAGCTGATGTTCGTCACGCGTCCCGTGGTGTTGTTCACTTCAATCCAGTCGCCCACCTTCATGCGACCGGTCATCAGCGACAGGCCGTAGAAGATGTTTTCAATGATGTTCTTCGAGGCAAAACCGATACCTGTCGACAAACCGCCCGTGATAGCTATCAGCCATTGTACGCTGATGTGCAGGATGGCCAGCGACAACAGCAGCCACAGGCCCCACACGAAGACCTGTACCACGTTCTTTGCCATCACTGTCTTGCTGGCTGCCGAGTCGGGGTTCTGTGACATGAAGTGTCGGTGCAACAGGTTGATGCTCTGCTTGTTAAGGTATGCAAAGAGCATGAACAGCCCCACTACCTTCACAATCTTCATGATGCTTACCTGTAGGTTCTCGCGGTCCACGAACTTGTAGTTCAGGATGGCCCAGTAGTCGTCCCAGTGGCTCACCAGCGATACGACGAATCCGATGCCCAGCAGAACGACGATGAGCAGCGTTGTATAGATTAGAACTTTCTTCATTGTTTATTGTCTGTTTTGAAATCGCATGCAAAGGTACGAATAAATTAGGAATTAGGAATTAGGAATTAGGAAATATTTTGCTGCCGCCACGAAAAAAGTTCAATTATCAATTGTCAATTGTCAATTGTTTTTTGTACTTTTGCAGCAAAAACAAGAAATATGACGATTCTTATTGCCGATAGCGGAAGCACCAAGACAGACTGGACGTTGGTCGACAGCGAGCACCAAGAGGTGGTTGCCGAGTACCATACTCAGGGCATCAATCCTGTCCACCAGTCAGAAGATACCATCCGACAGATTCTCTCATCCATCGACCTTCACCCATCACCCGACACCATCTTCTTCTATGGCGCAGGGTGCACGGAGGCGCATATTCCGACCACGCGGCGATTGTTGAGCGAAACATTTCAAACGCTTGATGTTGAAGTGAATAGCGACCTCCTTGGATCTGCTCGTGCACTCTTTGGGAGAGCGTCTGGCATAGCCTGCATTTTGGGTACCGGAGCCAACTCCTGTCTCTATGACGGCGACCATATTGTCCGCAACACACCGGCACTCGGCTATATCCTTGGCGACGAGGGTAGCGGGGCCGTCCTGGGCCGTCTCTTCGTCAATGCCCTCTACAAGGGACTGCTGCCTGTCACCCTGCGCAATACCTTTGAGCGCGACACCAACCTCGATATCGCTACTATTATTAATAAGGTGTACCGTGAGCCGATGCCTAACCGTTTCCTCGCATCGCTCTCGACATTTATCGGACAGCATATCGACTGCGAGCCATTGCGACAGCTTGTCATCCAAAATTTCCGCCAGTTCTTCCATCACAACATCGCTGCCTACAATGCCGCCCATCTCCCCGTCAGTGCCGTAGGAAGCATAGCCTGGTACTATCGTGACCTTCTGGCCGAAGCTGCCGCTGCCGAAGGTTTCTGTCTCGGTACCGTCGTCCAAAGTCCCATGCAGGGGCTTATCGCCTATCATTGCTGCAAAATATAGTGGAAGAAAAACTTGTCAGCAGTTAGAACTCGACGATGACCTTTCCGTTGATCTGGCGGCCTGTCAGATAGTTGGGAACGGCATACTGATGGTTGGTGACGTCGGTAACCCAGTAGTAGGAGTTGACATTGGAGATGCCGAAGATGTTCAGGCCGTCGATGCCCAGCCATACGCGGGGATGCTTGAGTGACGGTGTTCCGTCAGTTTTGCCGACAGCCAGGAAACTGAGTCCGATGTCAGCACGCTTGTAGGCGGGAGCCCGGAACTGCTGATACTCCAGTCCGCGGTGGGGTGCACCGAAGGGCAGACCATCGGCAAAGGCGAGTCTCAGCGTCATCTTCCAACGCTCGGTGCCTGGGAAGTAGTCGGTGAAATGCAGGTTAACGCCCCAGCGCTGATCGGTAGGCATGGGCACCTTGACACCGTTGATGTTCTGTTGTGTCGACATGAGGGAGAGTGTCAGCCATGAGTCGGTGCCAGGCACAAATTCTCCGTAGAGCTTCAGGTCGAGGCCGAAGGCGTGTCCGTCGGCTTTGTTCTCACCATAGTAGACGACCTTCATGTTCTGAACATTGTAGGGCACGAGGTTGTCCATCAGCTTGAAGTAGGCCTCTGCCGAGAAACGGAAGGGACGGTCGGCCATGCGGAACTTATAGTCGAAGGCACCGACGACGTGAATGGAGCGCTGGCTCTTGATGTGGTCGTTCAGCGTGACGATAGTTTGTCCGTTGCGTGTCGTTGTGTCGCGCAGTTCTTTGTAGAACGGCGACTGGTAGTAGAGGCCTGCTGCCAGACGGAAGGTCATGTCCTGGTTGCGGGCTGGAATGACAGCCAGCGAGGCACGGGGCGATACGATGGTCTCCTTGTTGTACGACCAGTTGGCTACACGCACACCATAGTTCAGCGTCCACAGCGTGGGATGTTCCTCATTGCCTGAACGGAAACGGTAGGTGTCCTGGATATATGCTTCGATGCGCTGTGACGACAGCGTATTCTTGGAGCGTAGCGAATAGATGAGGTCCAGATGGTCGGCAGAGTGGGGGATGGAATAGCCGCTGGAGTCGCGCATCTCATACTCGTTGGCATTCTCCTCAATCTTCTCCCACTTCATGGTGACACCGGTCTCCCAGTCGTGGCGTTGCGTCTTGTGGTTCAGCATCAGCTTGGCACTGGCCACATTGGCTGTCAGGTAGTTGCGGGCATGTTCCATATAGGTGCCGACGCCCAGCTGTTCCTGCGTCTGGGTGTCGTCCAGCCAATATTGTCCCTGGATGTCGTAGGTCTCCTGTTCCTTGGTGTGGAAGGCGGAGCCTAACAGACTGACCTTTGTCTTGGGCGAAAAGATGCGGCTGATGCGCAGCGTGCCGAAGAAGGTGCGGAAGATATCGCGCTCCTGACCATCGAAATAGACCTTGAACGACTTGACGTTCTGCATGGTGCCGAAGGATGTCTCACGGTCAGAAGGCTTGAAGTTGTAGTGGTTCTCCGATATATTGCCAATCAGGTCGACAGCCCAGCGCTCGTTGGGTGTCCAGGTGATGTAGGTCTGATAGTCGAGGAAGTTCGGACGGTATTCGCCTTTCGTTTCCAGTGAGCCCAGCAGATAGCGGTTGGTCTTATAGCGGATGCCGTGACTCATGGTGAACTTAGGTGTTTGTTGTAAACCGTTGGATGATAGCTTTTGTTTGCTGGCATAGCCTAGATAGAGGCTGCCACCCAACAATGATGCCTGTGCGTTACCCTCCCAACGGGTCGGCTTGCGGTATTGGATATCGAGGGCCGACGACATCTTGTCACCGTATTTAGCCTCGAAGCCGCCACTCGAGAAGGCAATCTTCTCGACCATATCGGAATTGATGACGGAGAGCCCTTCCTGCTGTCCGCTGCGGATAAGCAAGGGACGATAGACCTCGACGTTGTTGATATAGACGGAGTTTTCGTCGAACGAACCGCCACGGACATTATACTGGCTGCTGAGCTCGTTGTGGGATGACACAC
Source organism: Prevotella sp. (assembly GCA_045131435.1). Classification (GTDB taxonomy): domain Bacteria; phylum Bacteroidota; class Bacteroidia; order Bacteroidales; family Bacteroidaceae; genus Prevotella. The sequence continues at coordinate 12,211 of JBGUQW010000202.1, read as the reverse complement.
CGACCTGTTGCTGCACCAGCTCCTCGACGGCGTTACCCGTGGTAGATGGTGCCACCTTCAGGTCTTTGACGTCCAGTTCGGCAGTACCTGTGGTCTGACGGCGACGCTCTGTGACGACAACCTCGTCAAGCGCTTTCATCGGATGCAGGGTGACCATCAGCTTCTGGTTGCCCCTCGGCTTCCGTAATACACGGGTTCGAGTCTGATAGCCTACCATTGAAAACTTCACCACGACGGAGTCGGCCGAATGCAGCTTCAGCGAGAACTCACCGTTCAGGTTAGCCATCGTCACAGCCCCTTGGTCGAGACACGAAATGGTGGCCAGCTCAATGGCATTGCCGTCCTCGTCAGATACCTTGCCGCTGAGCGTAAACTGTTGTGCTGCTATCGTTATCGTTGATAACAGCAACACCGTCACCAGTATGATTTTTCTGATGTCCATCGTAATAATAAACGCACGATGACTCGATTTATTGCCATCGTGCGTGATTTTCCATAAAAGTCGTCCTTAGAGACTGTTTTCCAGAAAGTCGACGATATCAGCGGCTACGGCCTGTTTCGACTTCTTCTCGAAGTCCATCTTGCCATTGCGGTTGATGATGCTGATCTGGTTTTCGTCAGAACGGAAACAGGTACCTTCGTTCCTTAGCGAGTTCAGGACGATGAAGTCCAGGTTTTTCTTCTCCAGCTTCTTCTGGGCGTTGGCCTGCTCGTCGTTGGTCTCAAGGGCAAAGCCTACCAGTAGCTGTCCGTCGCGCTTCATCTTACCCAGTTGGGCAGCGATGTCGGGATTGGCCACCAAGTGGATGTCGATGGTCTTTGTCTCAGGATTCTCGCGCTTAATCTTCTGGTCGGCGACATGCTCTGGCCTGTAGTCGGCAACGGCAGCGCAGAGAATGGCGGCATCACACTGGGGGAAGGCTTGCATGGCAGCATCATGCATCTCCTGACAGCTCTCCACGTCGATGCGGTGGATATTGTTACTTGAACATTGTACGTTGACAGGACCTGCAATCAGCGTCACCTCGGCACCACGGCGGGCACATTCCTCAGCGAGGGCAAAGCCCATCTTCCCGCTGGAGTAGTTGCCGATGAAGCGCACGGGGTCTATCTTCTCGTACGTCGGTCCGGCGGTGATGAGAATTTTTTTAGAGGTGATGGGTGATGGGTGTTGGGTGAAGAAGCTGTCGAGGAATTCGACAATGTGTTCCGGCTCCTCCATACGTCCCTTGCCCTCAAGCCCTGATGCCAGGAAACCGCTGGCCGGTTCGATGATGTGATTACCGAACGAACGCAGGCGCTCCATGTTCTGCTGGGTGGTGGGATGTTGGTACATGTCAAGATCCATGGCGGGTGCAATGAACACGGGGGCCTTCATGGATAAATAGGTGGTTATGAGCATGTTGTCGGCAATGCCGTTAGCCATCTTTCCAAGGGTGGAAGCCGTACATGGAGCTATCAGCATAGCGTCAGCCCACAGGCCTAACTTGACATGGGAATTCCATGTGCCATCGCGCTGGGAGAAGAAGTCGCTGATGACGGGCTTCTGTGTCAGTGCCGACAATGTAATGGGTGTGATAAACTCTTTGCCTGCCGGCGTGATGACCACCTGCACCTCGGCACCCGCCTTGATGAGGCCGCGAATAATCAGGCATGCTTTATAGGCTGCTATCGAGCCCGTAATGCCCAGCACTATCTTTTTTCCTTTCAGCATAACTTGTTCGTTATAATCTTTTCAATCGTGCTGCAAAGGTACGATTTTTTCAGTTCATAGATCATAGTTCACAGTTCGCAGTTATAGCCCTTTAACATCTTTTATTATTCCGCGAATTTGGAGACACATCATCGTGAGGTCATCATTGGGTTCAGCACCATTACGATGCTTTTCGACCTCAGCACTGAGCAATTCTATGACCTGCTGCGCTGAACTGAATGGCGTGTTGCGCAGAATGTCAAGCAGGCGCTCGTCGCTAAACTGCTCATTCTCTTTGTTTTCAGCCTCATTCAGTCCGTCGGTATAAATGAAGAGCGGGCGGCCCTTGATGGTTTCCACTTCTTCATCTATGTATTCCATTCCAGGCATTATACCTATCGGCGCATTGGGAATCATTTCCAAAAACGTGACATCTTTGTCCCCACATCCGATGACGGGTGGATTATGCCCTGCATTACAGAATGTGAGATGTCCCGTGGTGAGGTCTATAAGTCCGAGCCAGAAGGTCACGAACATGTTGGTCTCATTGTCGTTGCCCGATAAGGCATCGTTCATGCGAGTACAGATTTCTGCGGGAGACATCGCCTGTTTGGCCAGCGTGAGGAACAGACGCGTGGCCTGAGCCATAAACAGCGAGGCGGGCACACCCTTGCCGCTGACGTCACCCACGCAGAAATAGAGTTTGTCATCCAGCAGCAGATAGTTATAGAGGTCACCGCCCACCTCCTTGGCAGGTGTCATCGAGGCATACATGTCGATTCCCTCAACGTCTGGGAATACGCTCGGCACCATCGACATCTGTATGTTGCGGGCAATGCGCAGCTCACTCTCCATGCGCTCCTTGACCGCCGTGGTCTCCTCTAACTGGTCGTAGGCCACCTTCAATTGCTCGTGAGCCTTTTTCAGTTTCGCTGCCATGCGATTACGCACTATGATATAGATGATAAGGGCAAGGATGAGGGCTGCCATGACAGCCAATCGGGTCCACCACTGCTGACGCTCCATCTGCTCCTTTTCTGCTGTCATCTCCGCTTCCTTCTGGCGCACGGCTTCCTCCTCGATGGCGTCCTGTCGGCGCTGCTTGGTGATGGCCGAGTCGAGGTGCTGGACTATTTGCATACTTACGGCCCTTGCCGTGTCGACCCGTTCGGCCATCATGTTCACGTAGTATTTCTTCAGCATCCACTCCTGAATGGTTTGCAGTGAATAGTCCACACCGTATTCCTTAATAAGCTTTTCGGTGCTTCTGAGATTGTCGGCAGCATCATTCCACAGACCGGCCTGACGCAGATAGTCGCTGCCAAGTATCAAGCCTTCAGCTGTCAGGGAATAGCTTGTGTCTAAGAAGTCCTCGTATATCTTGGCTGCCTCGGCTTTGCGCCCCACACCCTCGAGGGCCGTAGCACGATAGACATAGTAGCGTGCCCGCTGTTTGTCGGCATATTCGAGACGTGCATCCGGCAGCTTGTCGTAGGCCTCAAGCAGTTTGCCGAAGCGGTCTATCCAGTACATGGCCTTCTTGTAGTCGTGGATTTCCAGGAAGTTGTAGCAGATGTTGATGACGCCGACAAAAGCATCGCGATAGGCTATCGCATTCGGATTCTTCTCCATATTGTCAAGATGGGCTTGATAGGCCTCTTCCAGACTCTTATTGGTCTCTTCCTCGCTCAGACCGAAGCGGCTCTGGCAGCAGCCCTGATAGATGAGCAGGTTGATGTAGTCGCTCGTCATCTTGGCGTCATACTTCTTGAGATGCTCCAATGCGGGTACAGCTACCTTTAAGCCAGTCTCATACTCACCCCAGGTACATTTCAAGCCCGTCAGTCGGCTGGCGATGGCGGCATATATCTCCAAATCCTCCGGAGTCTTTGCATCATCCATGACGGTCATGCCTTGGGTCCAATAGAGTTCGGCCAGACGCTTCTTATGTGAACGGTCGCTGGCATATCCCAGCCAGTAGTAAGCCTTGCCTTCACTGATACCGCCTGTTTCCTTCAGACTGTCGGCCAGCGTCACTATACGTTGATAGTTCTTCCCTTCATAGGCAGCGTTAATCAGGCTGTCTGCCTCTTGTTGTTGCTTTCTTGTCGCAGGACTGTTGTCACACCCTGTAATTGTCAGCAGCAGCATGCCGACAACCGATAAAAAAGTAATTTGCTTGATATTCATATTAGTAGTAATTCCTTATTTGTCTGCAAAGATACTATTTTTTTTGCAATAACATGGAAATTACCCCAACTTTTTGGCAATAAAATTAAGTATTTGAAATTAAACAGCTACGAAAAAGGCACCACACGTTTTTGCCTTTCCATTGCCACCAACCATTAAAATACGGTACACGGCGGGCGCCGTGCGATTCCTCGGCGGCCGCCGAGGGGTCAGCGCACACGCTACTCTCTCCCTGTTTGCTCGGTCTTCTTAACCCGTCCGGTGCGTCCTTCATAGACGATAACAGGCACCCCTTCAACCGAGGAGTGCCCGCTGTTAGTGTGATACTCGTTAGTTACTCCGGCACTTGTCCGACTTCCTCCGGCTTGCTGAGTGCCGGGGCAGCTGTGGCCTCACCACCATTCAGGATGTAGTTTACCACCGTAACGGCATCGGTGATGGTCACCTTGCCGTCAGCATTGGTGTCGCAGCGGATGCCGCCGACGTTTTCGGTACCTACGACGGTATACGTTGCCGTTGCAGGATAGATATACCGTCCTGCAGCATTCTTGTTAGTTATGGTGTTACTGATGACGGCAGACCCCTTACCTTTGATGGTGACGGCACCTGTTGTCTTGTCTACCTTAGCGACCTTTGTATTGCTGCTGATGTAATCGCCTGGAATCATCTGACCCGTTGATATCTGTAGTTCTGGAGAATCATAGGTTTTGCCCACCTGGCCTATCAACAATTCTTCCATGAAGTTCGCGGTACTGTTTGTATAATTGGTCCATCCCGTTGGAATAGCGCTGTCTCCTGTTCCCAAATCTGACACGGTTACGGCAGGGTTCCTAACGAACTGGCCAGTAGAAGACACGCCCGATAGCCAGTTCTTTGAATAGTTCTCGCCTAACTGCGTCGCCAAGCAGCGAACGAAATTCAAATTCGTACAGTCATAAAACATTTTGTCATAGCAACCATTTTTCAGCGTTGTAGCAGGCAGGTCTGGAGCTGTTGTCAGACTCGTGCAGTCAAAAAACATTTCGTCATAGCAATATATTGCCAGCGTGGTAGCAGGCAGGGCAGGGGCTGTTGTCAGAGCCGAACATTCATTAAACATCCCCAAATAGCACCAACCTGCCAGCGTGGTGGCAGGCAGGTCAGGAGCTGTTGTCAGTCCCGTACATTTACTAAACATACTTCTATAGCAACCTGATTTCAGCGTGGTGGCAGGCAGGTCAGGGGCTGTTGTCAGTCCCGTACAACTACGGAACATACCCATGTAACAGGATTCCGTCAGTGTGGTAGCTGGCAGCAAGAGATCCTTTATGGGATGGTTCTTAATATGGGCGTTGTTTTCGAACAAAAACTTGAAGGTATTTTCAGTAGAAAGAGCCTTAAGTGTTTTATAGACAGACGATCTTGAATCAATCAAACTCATGATGTTGCCATAAATGTAGCAATCGCCAGAGCATGTGATAATGGTGCTATTGGAACGATCAGACGCACCATAGGAAGCATTATCCCCTTTGATGGTCACTATATCGCCGGCACTAAGGCTAATGTCTGTGACGTTGGTCGAATTCTTGGCCGTAGTGTTAACCTGAGATGAGGCGCCGTCGTTCTTGCAATAGTAGAATGCCAGTTCTTGGGGGTTTTTGATGGTCAACGTACCAGCGCTGATGGCCTCAAAGGTCAATGGCGTCGACAACATGTCGTCCTGAGCACTTACACTCATTGCCAACATGGTAAGCAGTAAGGTAAACAGTTTCTTTCTCATAATTTTAATTGTTTTATGTTTATTGTTTAATTTATTCGCTCGTTGATAGACTCTCAGCCCATTGACATCTTCAATTTAAAGGGTTATACATTATATTATTCCACAAGAGACTTTAGTTTCTTGACTAATGCAGTTACTTGCGGGGTGTATTCTTCTATATCAGCTCGTTCCACATCTATAAAGTCTTCATAGTCACCTTCGTGACGTAAATCGAACATAACCTCTTGTCTGCTTTCATTATCCAAACTCATAACGTGATGCCTTCTTTCATTACATTATATTTGAATAGTGATGGAGGAGCCTGTTCCCATTGACGACGGGTGTATGAAAAGACATTGATCTCCTGTCCCAATGCCAGTCCCTTGTCCCATACAGGAAACTGCAGGTTGCTACGGTCTTGTAGCGTCAAGCGTGGTTTGTCAATGATAGCCAGCACATCCCAGTCGCTATCCTCACGGGCATCACCGCGGGCACGCGAACCATAGAGAATGATTTGCGCTGTAGGCTCTGATGCTCGTATCGTGTCACGAATCAAGCTCACAATTTGTGCTTTTTTGTCTTCCGGCATATCTTTAATTTTTTTCTCGTGCTGCAAAGATACGAATAAGTGAGCAAAGAACCAAAGGAAAACGCGTTTTTCTTTGTTCTTTCGAACGAAAGTATCTTTACCATGGATAAAAGATAGGGAATAAATAACACTCACTTTACTCAGCAGGAAAGCATCTTTTAAAGCATAAGACATCATATATTGAAGGGTAATATGTGCTTAGCTAAAAAAAAGTTGTTACAACTTTTAAATTTGTTGTTACAGCTTTTCAGAAAGTTGTTACAACTTTTTTGCCATTCAGCATCTCTTACTCCGTAGTATATATGGTTTTACTCGCTAAAAGATATGTTCTTGTTCAGTTCGATAGGCTCACTTTGACGCACCATCGCACTTACTTTGACGCATTATACTGTATAATTTGACTTGTTGACGTATTCCTTATAATTTCTTGTTAATTTTTGCTTCTTATTCGGCAGAAAAGATTAACTTTGCAGCACGTTAGAACATTTGAGATATAGCAACATGAGCAAACTATCCAGACTCTTGAAGCCCCTGATGCCTTTATTGGCGACAGCATACGCTGTTGCGCTCATTTATGTGACGTCAATGCCGTTGGAGGGCAATGTCCAGACTTTCAGCAGCGAGTTGATGTCGTGGGTGATAACACTGGCGGGCATCGGACTGACCCTTTTTATCTTGATTAGGTTTGAGCAGAAATGGTTCCCAGAAACCAGACAATTTCCGCTGAAACTGCCGAATCTTTCCTCCCTCGCAGGACTGATGCTAATAGCCCCGCTATGTCTTACTATAGAGGGATATGTTGTATATGGTCTCACGTCAATGGTTCACACCGTACAATTGGAACCATTGACCTATACTGCTTCTGAACTGCGTGAAGACTTGTTGTCCAGCGTGCATGCTGTATTGCTTGCGCCCGTACTCGAAGAGCTGTGCTTCAGGCAAATGGCCATCTCACCGTTCCGCCGGCGGAGGACACAGATAGCAGTCTGCGTGGTGATAGCCATATTGTTTGGCATGTTACACGTGCGCAACTTCCCTGGAGCCTTTTTCAGCGCCATGCTATATGGCTTAGTGTTCATTCTGTCGCGAAATATCTGGTACGGCGTAGCACTACATGCGGGCCACAATCTGACCGCTGTACTCCTTGCGGTTTACTGCTGGTTGGGACTCGGCGACATACAGATGGCAAAGACGCCAATCATATTCTTGTCTGATGCGAAAGTCATCGTTGGCAGCGTTATCTTGGCAGGAATAGGGTTGTCATTAATAAAAAAGCTCACGCCGTAAGCGTGAGCAATCTGTTTTCATTTTACCTTACTTCTGTGCCTCGCGCAAACGGATGCGGGTCAGTACCTGTTTGGTGTTGTAGGTGAAGTCGCCGTTCATGATCCAGCCGTAGTATCCCGGGTCGGAATGTAGTACGTCAACAACGGGAATGCCTTTGTGTTTGCCGAAGTTAAATACCTCGGTACGTACTCCATTTACCTCAGCCCATACGATACGTCCGGCAAAGTCGACATTGTCGTTGGCCTTCGAGAAGTCGGCCAGGGCCTGCATGTCGTTCTGCAGCACACGGTCGGTGGGGTCTTCTCCCAGTTCGCGCTGGTGTTCTTCTGTGTAGTAGTCCAGCTGTCCCATCAGCACGCGGTAGGTGGCTTCCGTATCCTGGTCGGCACGGTGAGCCTCGAAGTCGTCCTCCATCTTGCGTCCGCAGTAGAACTTATAGGCGGAAGCCAGATTGCGGCGTTCCATCTTCTTGAAGATGGTGCAGGCGTCGATGAGGCGTGCCTTCGAGAAATCGAAGTCGATGCCGGCACGCAGGAATTCCTCTGCCAGCAGGGGTACGTCGAAGTAGTTGCTGTTGAATCCGGCAATGTCGCTGCCGCTAAACACCTCTTCCAGCTTCTTGGCCAGCTGTTTGAAGGTTGGCTTGTCCTTGACGTCCTCGTTGGAGATGCCTGTCAGTTCGGTAATGATAGGCTCGATATGTTTCTCGGGATTGATGAGTTCGTTGCCACGCACCTCACGTCCGTCAGGGAATACCTTAATATATGACAACTGGATGACGCGGTCCTTGACCATGTCAAGACCCGTTGTCTCCAAGTCGAATATCACCAGTGGTTTCTGTAAGTTCAGCTTCATAATTATCAATTGTCAATTATCAATTGCCAATTAGTCATTAATCAGCATCGGCATCATCAGCATCAGGACATCCTGGTTCTCAGGCTGCTCTGAAGGCAGTACCAAACCGGCACGGCTGGGGTCTGCCAACTGAATGGTAACTTCCTGGCAATCAAAGTTTCCGAGGATTTCGATAAATGAAGACCCCTTGAAGCCAATGCTCATGGGCTGGCCATTATAATCGCACGACATACGCTCGGTAGCAGTCTTCGAGAAGTCGTAGTCCTCAGCATCCAGCTGCAGTGTGCTGCCTTCAACATGGAAGCGGATCAGGTTGCTCGAGTCGTTGGCAAATGGCTGTACGCGGCGCAGGGCAGCAAGCAGTCCCAGACGGTCGACAGTCAGCAGGTTGGGATTGTTCTGTGGAATCACCGAATTGTAGTTGGGATAGCGACCTTCAATGAGGCGACAGGTCAGTTCGCCATCGCCATAGTTGATCTGTGCGTTACGCTCGTCGAAGCGGATAGTGACGTCGCCACCGTCCTTGCCCAGCAGGTTCTTCAGCAGTGATGCAGGCTTCTTGGGTAGGATGAAGGCAGCAGGCTGTTCGCTGCGAACGGTCAGCACTTTGTTGCGTACCAGCTTATGACCGTCGGAAGCCACAATGGCCAGATACTCAGGGGTGAGGTCGAAGTAGAGACCGTTCATCACGGGGCGCAGCTCGTCCTGTGCTGTGGCAAAGAGCGAGCGGTTGATGTTCTCGGCCAACAGGGCGTTGGGGATGACAATCTCCGTAGCATTGTCGCTGACACCTTGTGTCATTGGGAACTCGTCGGCATTCTCCACGGGCAGTGAGAACAGACCGTTCTGATAGCTGATCTTGGCGTTGTTGGCCTGCTGGTCGACGTCGAAGGTGATAGGCTGCTCTGAGAAGCCCTTTACGGCTTCCAGCAAGTCGTGGTTACCTACGGCAAAGCGTCCGTCGCCGTCACTTTCTGTCAGTTCGAGCTGTGTCTTCATGACATTCTCGCTGTCTGATGCTGTCAGATGGAGAATGCCACCCTGAATGTCGAACACGAAGTCTGCCAGAATGGGCAGAGAATTTTTGCTGTTAATGACTCTCGAAAGAGCGTTTAGTTTGCTGCTTAATGCAGTACTTGATACTGTAAATCTCATGAGTTATTACTGTTTTTAGTTCCTTTTCTATTCAAATTGAGCACAAAAATACAAAAAGTCTGGCTCAAATGCAAAAATATTTGGAGAAAAATTCTCATTTTAAAATTATTTTCCGTAATTTCGCAATCTGAAACCAAAAAACATCGATAAAAAGTAAATAAAATTATGGATTTAACAGGAAAAATCATTGCCGTTTTGCCGGCAAGCAGTGGAGTGTCACAGCGCACAGGTAACTCATGGATGTCACAGGACTATGTTATTGAAGTTCCTGGCCAGTATCCCCGTAAGTGTCTCTTCCGTGTCTTCGGTGAAGAGCGTATCAAACAGTTTAACATTCAGATGGGTCAGGACTATACCGTGTCCTTCGATATTGACGCCCACGAGTATCAGGGTCGTTGGTTCAACGACATCCGTGCCTATAGTGTCGTGCCTGCAGTAGCCGGTGCTGCCCCCGTTCCTGGAGCTGCTCCCGTAGCTGCTGTCCCCGGTGCTGCACCCTTTCCTCCCCAGCAACCCGTAGCTGCTGCTCCTGAGGCCGCTGCTGCTCCGTTCCCTCCCGCTCAAGAACCCGCAGGTGACGGTTCCACCGACGACCTTCCCTTTTAGGATTTCCTTCACCGGTTGATACGCGCGCGTATATATAATAAGGTATTTTTATTGCTTCCGCAGTTGCCAGAATGCCACGGCTGCTGCGGAAGCAACGTTTAATGAGTCCACGCCGTGAGCCATGGGAATCTTGACGGTATAGTCTGCTTCGCTGATGGTGCGCTGGGGCAGCCCGTCGCCCTCGGTACCCATGATGACGGCCAGCTGCTCTTCACGGTTCAGTTGTGGGTCGTCCAGCGAGATGGAGTCGTCGCACAGAGCCATGGCTGCCGTACGGAAACCATAGTCGTGCAGCGTTCGGACAGGGCCGTCGAGCCATGTCCAGGGCACCAGGAACACACTGCCCATCGATACGCGGACAGCCCTGCGGTTCAGCGGGTCACACGAGTCGCGCGTCAGCAGGACGGCATCCATGCCCAGTGCTGCTGCTGAACGGAAGATGGCACCGATGTTGGTGGTATCGGTGACGGCCTCGATGACGACGACGCGGTGGGCATCCTTCAGCACCGTTTCTACGCTGGGCATCTTCTTTCGCCGCATGGCACACAGCACACCGCGCGTCAGCGTATAGCCTGTCAGGCTGGCCAGCAGTTCGCGAGTGCCCGTATAGACGGGGATGCTTGCGTCCAGCCGTTCTATGATATCGTGGGCGTCGCCAGTGATGTGCTTCTGTTCGCAGAGTAGGGCAGTGGGCTCCCATCCGGCATCCAGGGCAACACGAATCACCTTGGGGCTCTCAGCGATGAAGAGTCCTTTCTCCGGTTCCAGTTCCATCCGTAACTGCGCCTCCGTCAGGCGGCTGAAGATGCTTACGCGCTCATCGTCCAGCGATTTTATCTCTTCTATTCTCATCGTTTCCATTTTGTTTTGTGCAAAGTTACGAATTATTATCGAAAAAACTTTGTCGTTCCACATTTTTTTCGTACCTTTGCGGCCGAAAAGCCGGGGTTCCGTAGCTCAGCTGGATAGAGCAACAGCCTTCTAAGCTGTGGGTCTTGGGTTCGAGTCCCAACGGAATCACAACACGACAACATCTCAACTATTTAATATTAGTAGCAATGATTTATTCAACAGAAGTCAAAAACATGTGTAGCGTTTGCAAAGGCGCTTACCATGGTCCTGCACCCATTCCCGAGGAGGGCAAGTGGATTCAGGCAAAAGAGATTAAGGACATTTCGGGTTACACCCACGGTATTGGTTGGTGCGCACCTCAGCAGGGTGCCTGCAAGCTGAGTCTGAACGTCAAGGACGGCGTCATTCAGGAGGCTCTCGTCGAGACCATCGGTTGTACTGGTATGACTCACTCTGCCGCTATGGCCAGTGAGATCCTGCCTGGTAAGACCATCCTCGAGGCTCTGAACACCGACCTCGTTTGCGATGCTATCAACACCGCCATGCGTGAGCTGTTCCTGCAGATTGTCTATGGCCGTACACAGAGTGCCTTCTCTGAGGGTGGTCTGGCTATCGGTGCCGGTCTGGAAGACCTGGGTAAGGGTCTTCGTTCTCAGACGGGTACACTCTATGGCACTGTTGCCAAGGGTACCCGTTATCTGGAGCTGACCGAGGGTTACATCACCAAGCAGTTCCTCGATGCCAACAACGAGGTATGCGGTTACGAGTATGTACACCTTGGCAAGATGATGGAAGCCGTCAAGAACGGTATGGATGCCAACGAGGCTCTGAAGAAGTTCACCGGTTCCTATGGTCGTACGACTGAGGATCAGGGTGCAGTAAAGGCTATTGACCCACGTAAAGAATAAAGGAGGATACGACTATGATAAGAAAAGTACAGTTTGAGAGTCAGGAGCGCCGTATCAACCAGGTTCTTGCTGCTCTGAAGGAGAATGGCATCAACAGTATTGAAGAGGCCAACGAGATTTGTGACAAGGCAGGGGTTGACCCCTATCTGATGTGTGAGGAGACTCAGCGCATCTGCTTCGAGAACGCCAAGTGGGCATACGTTTGTGGTGCTGCCATCGCTATCAAGAAGGGCGTGAAGAATGCTGCCGACGCTGCCGAGGCTATCGGTATCGGTCTGCAGAGCTTCTGCATCCCCGGTTCTGTTGCTGACGATCGTAAGGTAGGTATCGGCCACGGT
>JBGUQW010000201.1:0-6959 GCA_045131435.1 Prevotella sp. | reverse complement strand
GACGATCCCATTGAGCACTTTTGCGCCCTATTTCGTTGACAGATAGTAGTCGCTGAAGTCCTTGCAACCCGGCGGCAGCTGGTGGTGAACGAGATTGGGCAGACGCTCCTTCAGCTGCAGGAAGAGGCGCTCGCCGGGCTCGTCGCGAGCCTTGTAGGAAAAGGGAATGCGGCCAAAGAAGCCATTGGTCAAATCCTTCTTGTAGAACGAGCGCGCGGCATCGGGAGTAGAGCTGAACGTGATGTTGACGCGCAGGATGGGGTTGCCCGTCACGCCGTCGGCCGTTGCACGAAGGGCTCCGGCACGCTGGCTGTCGTAGATATTGCGGAGCATCTGCGAGACCTGCTTGTGGCCACCACACATGCGGTCGGCCATCTCCACCTCGGGCAGGTTTCTCACGGTTTGCACCACGGGTCTTCACCTGACGCTGCCACTCTACCAGTTTCTTCAATTCAGCCTCGTCGTGCTGGCGTGAATCCCTGTGAATGGCATCCACCAATAGCGGTAATTGACCCTTGTTACCCCCCGAATCGGCTACGAGATGGGCCATTTGGCCACACATTTCCTTCCAAGTAAGGTCAGGATACTGAAATTCTGCGCCACAGACGCGTGCTCCAAGAACAGGGAAAAGCATCGGAACGAGGGGTTCATACATGTCTTTTGAGGCCTGTGAGAGCAGGATTTTGATACATTCTGTACCTTTTCCGAGGTTAGGCATCTCGGGTGCCTTGTGTTTACTGATGTCGTATCTCATTGTATTTCAGCTTTTTAGATGATTAATGACTGGCCAGTAATTACAATTACAGTTATTACAGTTTCTTTTTTCGGGTTACAACACCCCTCTATTATATATATAACTATCTATATATCAATAAGTTATAAGGCTTTTAAAAGAGGGTATGACCCTTCATTTTAAAACTGTAATTACTGTAATTGTAATTGAATCGGCCGTTAGTTACTTATTCTTCCTCTACCAGGCCCGTCTGGAGGTCGGCTACTATATGTAACAGCGTGATTCTTTTTCTACATTAACACTATTTAAGGGGGGGGGTAACGGTCGTTAACAATATTCTTTGTATATTTGCAGAATAAAATAATGCGAGCTTATTAACGAAACTATTATTTACTACAAATATTACAACTATGATGAAACAAAAACTACTCTTTACTTTCGCCCTCCTGCTGACGGCAGTAACGGGCGCGTGGGCCGACGGCTCGTGTGGCGGTGGCCTTACTTGGACTCTAAGCTCGGGTACCCTTACCATTAGCAAAACCGGTGAAGGTACGGGTGCCATGACGAATTCTGACTTGCAGAATGTACCATGGTATAACGAAATGAATAACATCACGAGCGTTGTAATCGGTGATGGTGTAACAGAAATCGGCCAATACGCGTTCTTTAACTGTTCAAATCTGGCATCGCTCACTATCGGTAGCAGTTTGCAGTCCATCGGCGTTCGGGCCTTCTCTGAATGTTCAAAACTGGCATCGGTCAACCTCCCTGCCAGCGTGACGAACATCGGGGATAATGCCTTCTATGATTGCTCTAACTTATCCTCCGTTGTCATCCACGCCACATCGGTGCCGACTTGTGGCAATGATGCGTTTGGAATGTATAAAAGCGGGCGGAAGATTTTTGTTCCATTTGCCAAAGTTGCTGATTACAAGACGGGATGGTCTGCCTACGCAGCCGACATCTATGGTTACAGAAACTGCGGTGAAACAGGTCATGAATCGGATGTGGTTTATGCATTGACCGGCGAATCACCTAATCGCACGCTTTACATCATGAAGGTGGGTGCTACGGGTGCCATGAAGAATTCTAACGTGGAGAATGTACCATGGTATAACGAAAGGAATAACATCACAAGTGTTGTAATCGGTGATGGTGTAACAGCAATCGGCCAATATGCCTTCTATGACTGTTCAAATCTGGCATCGCTCACTATCGGTAGCAGCTTGCAGACCATCGGCATTTGGGCCTTCTCTGGATGTTCAAAACTGGCATCGGTCAACCCCTGCCAGCGTGACGAACATCGGGTCTAATGCCTTCTATAATTGCTCTAACTTATCCTCCGTTGTCATCCACGCCACATCGGTGCCGACTTGTGGCAATGATGCGTTTGGAAATTATAAAAGCGGGCGGAAGATATATGTCCCTGCCGCCTCTGTTGATACTTACAAGGCTGGATGGACCACCTATGCAAACGACATTATTGGTTATAACGGAACCTGTGGTGCAACGGGTCATGAGTCGGATGTGGTTTATGCATTGACCGGCGAATCACCTAATTACACGCTTTACATCAGCGGCACGGGCGCCATGGCGAATTACACTAATGGAAACGCCAAACCGTGGAATGGAAATAGAACCAATATCAAGACCATCATCGTCGGCGATGGTGTGACGCATATCGGTAACCATGCCTTCGAATATTGCGCACAGACCTCTCAAACCATTGGTAATGGCGTGACAAGCATCGGCGACTACGCTTTCCATAATTGCACCAGCCTCACCTCCGTAGTTATCCCCAACTCTGTGGAAACCATTGGCACAAAAGCCTTCGAATTTATTACTACTCTGACATCTCTGACCATCGGAAGCGGTGTGACGAGTATGGCTGACTATGCTTTCGATTATTGCGAGAACGTAACCTCATTGACCATCAGCGATGGTGTGACGACCATAGGCAAAGGTGCCTTCGAAAAATACTCAAGCCTAACCTCCGTTGTTATCCCTTCCAGCGTGACGAGCATTGGTGAAAATGCTTTTAAAGACTGTCCCCAATTATCCACCGTTATTGTCCGAGCCACGTCGGTGCCGACTTGTCAAAACAATGCGTTTTCGGACAATAAAAGCGGGCGAAAGATATATGTCCCTGCTGCCTCTGCTGAAACATACAAGGCTACGTCTCATTGGTCTGACTATCAAAACGACATCATTGGTTATTACGGAACCGGTGGCCCTACAGGTCACACACTCATCCTCCATGCTGCCGTGCCTGTTACCTGTACCACAGCTGGAAACAATGAATATTGGGAATGTGTTGAATGCCACAAATATTTCAGCGATGAAAACGGAACTACTGAAATCGCAGCGAACAGCTGGGTGATTGATGCTTTAGGACACACCCTCTCTGCCCATCCTGCCGTAGCTGCCACTTGTACAGAAGCTGGTAACTCAGCTTATTGGGAATGTACTGTCTGCCACAAATACTTCAGCAATTCAGAAGGGACAAACGAAATCGCAGAGAACAGCTGGGTGATTCATGCAACAGGCCACACCCTCACTGCCCATGCTGCTGTAGAAGCTACCTGTACGACAGCTGGAAACAATGAATATTGGGAATGTGTTGAATGCCACAAATACTTCAGCAATTCAGAAGGGACAAACGAAATCGCAGAGAACAGCTGGGTGATTGCTGCACATCACAACGTTGCAAATAACATCTGCACAGGATGCGGAAAATACGGATACTGCGGCACAAGCGGCCATGCATCAGATGTGACATGGGAACTGACAGGCACCTCACCTAATTACACGCTTAACATCAGCGGAACAGGCGCCATGACGGAATATGACTGTGAGGCTCGACCATGGTATTCCCAAAGAACTGAAATCACGAGCGTCATCATCGGTAATGGTGTAACGGGAATCAGTCAATATGCCTTCGATAGTTGTTCAAATCTGGCATCGCTCACCATCGGTAACAGCTTGGAGACCATCGGCGTTTGGGCCTTCAACGGTTGTACAAATCTGACATCAGTCATCCTACCTGCCAGCATGACGAGCATCGGCAATTCTTCTTTCTTGGAGTGTAACAACTTGACCTCGGTTACTCTTAATAGCAATCCGCAGATTCAAGCAAATGCCTTCCCTGTCACAGCAACGGTGACGATGAACTTGGCGGCGAACCCTGTAGACGGTGACTACTGGATGACATTCTTCAACGACGGCTATCACTTTAAGGCCGGCGAGAACACAACAGTCTATAAGGGCACTCTCAGTGGTTCAAGCATCGTATTGAAACCAGTTGAGGACAAGATCGTGACTGCCGGAACCGCAGTTATCCTGAAATCGACAGGCAATCCCGTGATGACGCTCAACTCGGAAGCCAGCAGCGATACGAACAGCAACAGTTTGCAGGGCGTGTCGGATGTTAACGGACTGCTGTCCGACGGTACAATCTATGTATTGAATAAAGGCACCAGCGGAGTTGGCTTCTACAAGCTAAAGAGCGGCAAGACGCTCGGCTATGGCAAGGCGTATCTGGATACCAGCACCACCGGTGCTCCGAGCTACCTGAACTTCGAAGAGAACGAGACCACAGAGGTTAGAGAAGTTAAAGAAGTTAACGTAGTTATCGAAGTTAACGACAATAGCTGGTATACGCTGGATGGTCGCAAGATGGACAGCAAGCCAACAGCCAAAGGTCTGTACATCGTGAATGGTAAGAAGGTCGTAATCAAGTAAACTATGGAGGATACAGCTATGAAAAGGAAATATATGAAACCCGAGATAGAGGTTGTGAAGATTCAGCACCAGTACATCATCTGCACCAGCCCCGGCAGCTTGCCTAAGAACGACGATGAAGTAGACGATGGCTTTTAAACGCACGACAGTCTCTTAAGAGAAAGATTGCGAAAACAAATACTTTGGCAATAATATAGCAGTTGACCTATAGAATCTTAAAATGCAGTCAGAAATGGCTGCATTTATTGTCGTGGCAAATGGTCATATATAAATCCTGAGACTCCAAAGGAATCGCAGGATTTTTGTGTTATTACCGTTTGTGTTACCAACGTCCGCCGGGTTGTCCGCCGGGCTGTCCGCCAGAACCTCCACCCATGCCGCCGCTGATGCTGTTGGTGGCTGTGACGCTGACTGACTGCGAACCGAGGTTCAGGGTGTAGCTGCTGCCACTGTTCATGCCTGGTACCGTGACCAGAATGGTACCGTTGTTGTAGGAGTACGGCGGGAGGGTGAATGAAGCCAGGGTGGTAGAGCCGTCGCTGATGGTGACCGTGGCGTTGGCTGCTACGGAGCCCGTGGTGGTGACAATGCCCTGTGTGGTGCTGCCTAAGGTGCCGTCCACGCGTCCGCCAATGCCGAAGATTTTGCAGCCGCTGATATATAGTTTCTTCTCCTCGCTGATGTCGATGCCGGCCTCTGCGCCGCCTGATCCCATGGCGATGAGCGTGCCACCCTTCAGATACATGTCGCCATTGGCATCGATGCCGTCGTTATTAGTGCCTACGGTGACTACCGTTCCACCACTGATGGTGAGGTCACCACTGGAGTTGATGCCGTCGTCGTGAGCCGATACCAGTACCGTGCCGTCCAATACGGTCAGCGTACCCTTCGACTCGATGCCCTCAGCATTGTTGCCCGTGGTGCGTACCATGATGTCGCCACCGTTGATTTCCAGTATGCCGTGTTCGTTCTTCGTACCCACCTTGATACCCTTGGGCGACGAGGTGTAGGCATCGTCCAGGTTGTCGGTGTTGCCCGTGTAGTTGTGACTCTCGTTAGAGCCGTTGCTGTAGTAGAGTCCACCCTCGGTGATGATACGGATTTTACCGCCATTGATGTAGGCTTCCCAGTCGGCTTTCAAGCCCTTGCCGCCGCTGCCGGTAGACTTCAGGTAGATTTCGCCGCCGTTGATGGTCATGACGGAGTCGCAGGCAATACCTGCCGAGGCTTTCGTCTCCAGGTCCTCGGTGTCCCACTCGCCGTTGCTGGTGCTAACCACCGTGGTACGGCCACCATTGATATAGACGTCGATGTCGCCGTTGATGCCCTTCGCTCCCGGTGCCGACACCTCGACATTGAGGATGCCACCGTTGATATAGAGGTCGTCACCAGCCTTGATGCCGTGATTGGCCGTCGACTTCACATAGACATTGATGCCCTTGTCGAACACAACATTGCTCTTGCCGTGAATACCGTTGTTGTAGGTGCCATAGACCTCCAGCGAGCCCGTACCGCTGAACAGCAGCTTACCCTTGCCGAAGAGGGCTCCTTTGTGGCTGTCGTCAGCCGTCGTGCCGTCGGTCAGCTTATTGGTGCCTGTCAGTACGATGAAGGCCTTCTTCTTGCTCTGCAGGTCGAGGGCTGTGCTGCGCGCATTGGTGATGCTGGCACCGTTGAGGTTCACCTCGTAGTCGGTCTTGCCGTCGATGGTCAGCGAACCGTCGGACGTCGTCCCCGTCACCACGTAGCAGACACCCTCCGTGCTGCCATGAGAGGCTGTCACGTCGTTGCCCTCGACAGTGATGGTGACACCGTTCTCCTCCTTGGCCACGGGGTTCGACATGTCGATGGTGACCTTCGTGGTAAACGTGTTCTTAGTGATGTCGTCGCTGGCTTCAGGGTAGAGGGCCGTAGCTGCATCCGCAGGCTCGGCAGTGGTTTTATCGATGGCAACAGAGAAGGAGAGCAGTTCGCCGGATGCTGCCGAAGCACTGCTGCCGCCATTCATATTGTTGCCATTGTTATCGACTGTGCTGGAGTTACCGTTAAAGTTATCCAGCGGATCGTCCGTGGAACATGCTGTGGTCATGGTGAGACATGCTGCGAGCATGGTCATCATCGTCGCCTTCTTCATCATTGCTGTCTTCTTCATAATCGTTGTCCTTTAAGTGATACAATCTTTTGAGTTCGTTTGTTTTGTTGCTGCAAAGATAGGACAATAAAAGGCGCCCGCCAAATATTTTCAGCGAACGCCCCTTTTATTTCAGCGAAAACAACGCGAAGCACTCAAAAAGCCCCCACCACATACTGGCAGGGGCTTTTCTTATCGGTTGTCAGCCGTTAGCAAATAGCTAAAAGCCTATTACTTCTTGTTCAGTGCGAGGTCGATGGCTACGGCGATGGCAACAGTGGCACCCACCATGGGGTTGTTACCGATACCGAGGAAGCCCATCATCTCTACGTGAGCAGGAACTGAAGAAGAACC
>JBGUQW010000200.1:0-49677 GCA_045131435.1 Prevotella sp. | reverse complement strand
CATCAGGGTGCTATAGTGGAGGGTAAATGATGACAAAGTTGCCCAAAGATTTGGAAATCTCAATTATTTGTTCTATCTTTGCAGCAGATAAATGAAATATTGATATGTCAAGGAAGGAGTGCATAGATATATTGAAAACCTGTAGTGAGACTCTTAGGAGAGAATATGGGATTACATCATTGCGTCTTTTTGGTTCAACAGCAAGAGATGAGCAGAAGGATGGCAGCGATGTGGATGTGTTTGTTGAGACATTAACTCCTAATCCTTTTCTACTGATGGAAGCTAAGGAGTATCTTGAAAAATCAACAGGAAGGCCTGTAGATGTGATTCGTAATCACCGCAATCTGAACCCAAGATTAAAAAAACGTATAGAAAGAGATGGAGTTACTGTCTTCTGAACAAAAGGATCTTGCACTTGATATCTTATATGACATTCAGTCGGCTATAGAAAGGTTGCAAGAAAGAACTGAGCGAATTCATACTATTGATGATTTCCTAGGTTCACCTAATGGTATGATATTGCTGGATGCCACTTGCATGCTTCTGATTGCCATTGGAGAAAGCCTAAAGAATCTTGATAAAGTAACAGAGAACAAATTATTACCAACATATCCATCCATTCCTTGGAAACAGGTAAAAGGTATGAGGGATATTATCTCACATCATTATTTTGATGTTGATCCAGCTCAGGTACTTTGGATTATAACGAATGAAATCGCCCCTCTGAAAACCGCAATAAATAGTTTTATAACTAAACTCGAATAGAAGGAATCACTAGCTCTCTGATCCACTCCATATCATTATATGAAGAAGATAGCGCTTATCATTTTGCTGATGTTTTGTGTTGTGACGATGTGTCCTGCACAGACAATACGTAATAGCAACAATTCAGTGGTGGCTAAGATGGATTCTGATGGTACCGTTAGGAACAGCAACAATCACGTCATCGGCTATGCAAAAGGCGTACCTGCCAGATATGCTGCTATATATTTCTTCTTTAACTTTTTTGAATAGATTGTGATAAAAAAGAAAGGCTATGAATGAGATTGAGATAGTGGTGGGTGACATCACGAAACTGAAAGTGGATGCAATAGTGAATGCCGCGAATAAGACATTGCTGGGTGGTGGTGGCGTGGATGGTGCCATACACCATGCTGCTGGTAGTGGACTGCTGAAGGAGTGTATGACACTGGGAGGCTGTGAGACTGGCCAAAGCAAGATGACGGATGCGTATAATCTGCCCTGCAAAAAGGTGATTCATACCGTTGGTCCGATATGGTATGGTGGCAACAACAACGAACGGGAGTTGCTGGCGTCTTGTTACGATACGGCCATGAAGCTGGCTGAGGAGAACGACTTGAAGAGCATTGCTTTCTCCTGTGTCAGTACTGGAGTGTATGGATTTCCCAAGGCAGAGGCTGCCAAAATTGCCCGGCGAGTGCTGACCAAGCATATAGAGAATGGTTATCAGGGTGAAGTGATTGTATGTTGCTTCTCCGAAGCCGATGCACAGTATTATAATTAAAAAAATCCTTTTTTATTTTGTTTTGTGCTCACTTATTCATACCTTTGCAGGTACTTATGGAACAAAAACATACCAGACAGGAGAAAATGGAGGCCTTCGGACGGTTGCTCGACGTGATGGACCGTCTGCGGGTGGAGTGTCCGTGGGACCGTAAACAGACCAACGACTCGTTGCGTCCGAACACCATCGAGGAGACTTATGAGCTGTGCGATGCCATCATCCGTGACGATCAGCGCGAGATATGCAAGGAGCTGGGCGACGTGCTGTTGCACATCGTTTTCTACAGTCGTATTGGTGAAGAGAAGGGCGAGTTTGATGTCGCTGACGTTTGTAACAAGCTGTGCGACAAGATGATATTCCGTCATCCGCATGTCTATGGCGAGACGGTCGCCAAGAGTGCTGAGGAGGTGCTTGACAACTGGGAACAGATCAAGCAGCGCGAGAAGGGAGGCAATAAAACCGTGCTCAGCGGTGTGCCTGCTGCCCTGCCTTCGCTCATCAAGGCGTACCGTGTTCAGGACAAGGCCTGCCATGTGGGTTTTGACTGGGAGAACAAGGAGGACGTATGGGCGAAGGTGCACGAAGAACTCAACGAACTGGAGGCTGAGTTGCGTCAGGAAGACAAGCCCCGTTCGGAACAGGAACTGGGCGATTTCCTTTTCAGCGTCATCAATGCCGCCCGTCTCTACAAGCTCAATCCCGACAATGCGCTTGAAATGACCAACCAGAAGTTCATCCGCCGTTTCAACTATATCGAGCAGCACTCCATCAAGGCCGGACGTCCGCTGACAGAGATGTCGCTGGAGGAAATGGATGCCCTCTGGAACGAGGCTAAGCGGCTGGAAAAGAATGAGAAATGAAATAGAAGCTATGAGAAATTAATTGGAATATGTTATGAAGAAATTAGTGATTATCTCAGTCGTTGCCTGCGCCATGATAGCGCTGGGCAGCTGTGGCAACAAGACCGACCAGGTGCCATTTGACAATGGTGATTCTATTGATGTGGCAAATGCCGACCCCACGGTGTATGGCATCTGTGTTGAAGGAACGGCCATGAATACCCTGCAGATTCTCTCTGATATGGGTGATACGCTGAGCGTCGATATCTCGACGGCTCAGGAGAATGGCAAGGTGTTTGGCGGCATGCAGGTAGGCGACCGTATGGCCGTTGTCCCTACAGCCGACAAGCAGTCAGCAGAGCTCGTTGTCAACCTTGCTACTCTGCTCGGTAATTGGGTGATGCCCAATCCGATAGACGGTTCCGATGAAGTAGGTATTACCATCAAGGAAGGTGGTATCGCAGAGTCTATCCAACAGAGTTCCATCATCTACAAGACATGGCGCCTGAGCCGTGGAAAACTTGAGGTGGTGCTGGTTCGTGAAGGCGGTAGCGAGGAAGAGGAGGTCTACCTCTATGACATTGTCAAACTCGGTGCTGACTCACTGGTGTACAAGGATGGCGACGAGACCTTCGAGTACAGCCGTCAGAAACCCAAGGAAGAATACGGTAAGGAAGTACAGCTGGAAGACTCCCAGAACGAATTCTTCATGTAACCATACATGGAGCCGTTCCGGGTACATATCCTTGGCTGTGGCAGTGCTTTGCCCACACCCCGACACTATGCTTCGGCACAGGTCGTCGAGGTGCGGGGAAAGCTCTTTCTTGTGGATTGTGGCGAAGGCACGCAGATGCAGCTGCGACGTTCGCGCATCCGGTTTACCAAGATCAGTGCCGTCTTCATATCCCACTTGCATGGCGACCACTGTTTCGGACTCATCGGTATGCTGAGCACCTTCGGGCTGCTGGGACGTACGGCACGGCTGGCTGTCTATGCCCCTGTTGCACTCGAAGACATGCTCCATCGGCAGATGAAGCTGTTTTGTCACGATTTCGACTATGAGGTCGACTTCCATCCCGTCGATACCACGTGCCAGCAGGTGATCTACGAAGACCGTTCGCTGACTGTCGAGAGCATCCCCCTGGAACACCGCATGCCGTGCTGTGGCTTCCTGTTCCGCGAAAAACCCCAGCAGCCCCACATCCGGCGTGACATGCTCGACTTCTACCACATTCCCCTCAGTCAGGTCAACAACATCAAGGCGGGCGCCGACTGGACTACCCCTGAGGGCGAGCTGGTGCCTAACAGCCGGCTTGTGACGCCTGCCGAAGCTCCCCGTTCCTATGCCTATTGCAGCGACACTCGCTACATGGAATCGCTGGCACGGCGCATCCAGGGAGTCACCACCCTCTACCACGAGAGCACCTATGGCGACGATAACCTCTTGCTGGCCGAGAAATACTGTCACTCCACAGCCCGTCAGGCGGCTATGGTGGCTCGTGATGCCGGAGCCCGACAGCTCTTGCTGGGGCACTATTCGTCACGCTATGAGGACGAGCAGGTGTTGCTCGACGAGGCCAAAGAAGTGTTTGAGAATGCCTTCCTGACGGACGAACAGTGCGTTTTTGAGGTGTAAACTGCATTTTTTTGCCAAAATATTTGGAAGTTTCAAGGAAAATGCGTACATTTGCAGAGCTATATAGTATAATTGCTTATGAAGAAAAGACTACTCATATGTACCGTTGCTGCTGCCATGCTGTTTGCCTGGCCGTTGTCTATGATGGCCGTCGAGCCTGAACAGGCTATCACGGAGCAAGCCATTGACGACGACATTACCATCACGGTGAATGGTCAGACGGTAGTCGTCAACGGGGCTCAGGGACAGACGCTCGAAGTGGTGTCGTTGACGGGGCGTCGCGTGATGACCGTAAAAATAGAGAGTCCGGCACAACGCGTAGAACTTAACGTACCTAAAGGTTGCTATATTTTGAAGATTGGCAAGGTGGTAAGAAAGGTGACCGTACATTAAAGGCACTGCTGCCACTGGTGATGCTGCTCGTGACAGCATGCCACAGCTGGGAGAATGACAAGGACCATGTCCTGACGATGGAGGCGTTTTCTGACATGAAGACGCCTGCGTTTGTTTTTGACTCCCACGACATCACACAAACCATCCGCGAGATGGCCAAGGCAGACAAGGGACAACAGGAAGCCGACCGTCTGCTCCGCAACTATTATGCAGACGCTGAGCATCCCCTGGTATGGGTCGACCGCATGGGCGTCGACCAACGTGCCGATACGCTGCTGGCATGGCTCCACCGTGTGGGCGACATAGGACTGTCTGAGCACGCTTTCTCCGTCGCTGATATTGAACAGGATCTGCAGCGCATGCGACAGCTCGACTTCGACGACCAGCGCCACCAGGCCAGCAGGGTTGCTGCCAGGCTGGAATACCGTCTCACGAAAGCCTGTCTGCGCTATTGCTGTGGCCAGCGCTTTGGCTTCGTCAATCCTCACCGGCTTTTCAATAACCTCGACATCGAGAAACAGGATAGCCTGCGCGTCCTCAAATACCGCGGACTCTTCGATGTCAGTATGGAGACCCCTGATGCCCGCTATGTCACACGCATGCTGCATCAGGTGCAGGTCGACAGCCTCAGCGACTATCTCTATGCTTGTCAGCCTTCCGACAGCTACTATCAGCAGCTGAAGCGCATGCTGCCTGCTGCTGCCACCAGTGATCAGCGTCGGCGTATCCTCGTCAATATGGAGCGTGCCAGATGGCGTCGTCACCAGCCTGTCGTTACCGATGGCAAGCGCGTGGTTGTCAACATCCCCGCCTATCACCTGTATGCCTATGGTCCCGAAGGTGTCCTCGACATGAAGGTGGTCTGTGGCAACGTGAAGACCAAGACGCCACAGCTCTCGAGCTATATCGAGTGGATGGAGGTCGACCCGCAGTGGGTTATCCCCATGAGCATCATCGAGAATGAGGTGTCGCGGCGTGCTGGCGACTCGGCCTATTTCGCACGTAACCGTTATAATATCTATGATAAGGCCACCAATCGCCAAATACCTGTTACTGCTGTTACGAGCCAGATGCTCAACAGTGGCAAATACCGTGTGGCTCAGGAGGGTGGGGCAGGTAATTCCCTCGGACGCATCGTGTTCCGCTTCAAGAATAATTTCTCCGTATTCCTCCACGACACTTCCAATCCCGGAGCCTTCTCACGCGACTCCAGAGCTATGTCACATGGCTGTGTACGCGTATCAAAGCCCTTCGACCTGGCACAGTTCGTGCTTGACAATCCCGACGAGTGGCTCCTCGACCGCATCCGCATCTCGATGGATCTCCCGCCGATGAGCGAACAGGGTCGGGAGTATGTGGCTACACATGGCAGCGACAACAAGAAGCTCATCAGCTATGTACCTGTCAAGCCTCGCGTACCTATTTATATATTATATTACACGCTGTGGCCTGATGCCGACGGCATCCTCCAGACGTGGCCTGATGTCTATGGCTACGACGATGTGATGTGGAAACAGCTTAAACCCCTGACATAGCATGACGACAGCCGACGAACAGTTTCTGATCAAGCAGCTTGCCCAGCCTGCCACACAGCGCAGAGCATTTGAACGGGTGGTGCGCGAATACAGTGAACAACTGTATTGGCAGATTCGTCGCATCGTCCTCACCCACGACGATGCTGACGATGTCCTGCAGAATGTCTTCCTCAAGGCGTGGACACACCTCGACGACTTCCACGGCCAGTCGCGCCTTTCCACGTGGCTCTACCGCATCGCCGTCAACGAGAGTATCGACTTCGTGCGGCGTACGAAGAACCAGAACGCTGTCAGTACTGACGACATCGAGTCGGGGGTTGCCAACCAGCTGATGGCTGACGACTATTTCGACGGTGACGAGACGCAGGCACAGCTGCAGGAAGCGATCTCCCGACTGCCCGATGTGCAGCGCACCGTCTTCACCCTGCGCTATTACGATGAGATGAAATACAGCGACATGAGCCAACTGCTACACACCTCCGAAGGATCGCTGAAAGCCTCCTATCACCTCGCCGTCAAAAAGATTACTGAATTTTTTAAGCGACGCGATTAAACCTTTTTTCGCTGCGTACGTCATAACAATAACAAAACAACAAAAGATCATGGAACAAGAAGAGAAAATCCTCATTGAACAGTTCGGACGGCAGAATCCGTTCCGCGTGCCAGAAGGCTATTTCGACAGCCTTACAGAGCGCGTCATGACACAGCTGCCCGAGCGGAAACAAAAGAGCCGTATCGTGGCTCTACGCCCTTGGCTCTATGCTGCTGCCTGCTTTGCAGCGGTGGCCGTCATGGGGCTTACCTATCACTTCCGCCAGGCCGAGGTACCCCAGCAGCAGGTCGCTGCAACGGAGGTCACCGCACCTGCTGTCGACAACAGCTACGTCGACGATGTCGTCGACTATACCATGCTCGACAATGTCGAGATGTACGCCTTAATGGCTGAGTTGTAATTCTTATGGCAAACAGATTTTTGATTCATATGAAACGTTACGCAGTGTTTTTCCTCCTTCTGATGGTCGCACTCACCATTCAGGCCCAGGAGTGGCCGAAGTTCTCACCCGAGAAATTTGAGGCCGATCTTGAAGCCTTCATCACCCGTGAGGCCAAGTTGACGGAAAAAGAGGCCGCCAAGTTCTTCCCGCTGAATCGCGAGATGCATCAGAAACAGCGTGCTATCTATGGCCGCATCGGTAAGCTATTTACCGAGCGTGGCACTGATGACAAGGCCTGTGCCCGTGTCATCCGAGAGAGCGATCGTCTGAATGTCGAGCTCCGCGAGATTGAACAGCGTTATCACGAGAAGATGATGCATGTCATTCCTGCTTCGAAGGTCTCAGCAGCCATAGAAGCCGAGAACCGTTTCCATCGACAGATGATGAGAGGGTGGGGAGGACGTCGTGGCAGTCATGGAGCCCCCTGGGGTTCCAAAGGCAACGGCCCTAACGGAAAGCAGAAGGACACACGTCGTTGAAACAACACTGCCCGCAGTGCGGACGTCGCGACGTACAAACGTAACGGCCGTGCAGCAACAACCAATGATGTGCCCGTGGGATGTCACCCTCGGGCACGTTTTTTGTCAGCATACGTTCCACCTTGTACGGCGTGTCGTCCTTCGGCGATACCAGTCCTAAGCGGTGGCTGACGCGGAATACGTGCGTGTCGACAGCCATCGTCGCCTTGCCAAAGGCTACGCTCTGCACCACGTTGGCTGTCTTCCGACCTACGCCAGGCAGGTCCAGCAGCATGTTCATGTCCGAAGGTACCTCGCCATCGTGCTTCTCCATCAGCTGTCGCGCCATCTTCACCAGATGATCCGCCTTGGCATTCGGATATGATACACTGCTGATGTATTCCAGAACATCCTCCGGCTCTGCCTGTGCCATCGTCTTTGCATCGGGGTAATGGCGGAACAGCTCCGGTGTCACCTGGTTGATGCGCTTGTCCGTACACTGCGCACTCAGCACTACAGCCACCAGCAGCTGGAACGTGTTGCCAAACATCAGCTCCGTTTCCACTTCCGGCATCTCTTCGCGGAAATACCTCAGCACCCGTTCGTATCGCTCCTTACGAGTCATAGCTGCTGCAGTCTTGCAATATACTTGCCGATGATGTCAAACTCGATGTTCACCACTGTTCCCACACGAATATCGCAGAAGTTCGTATGCTCCATCGTATAGGGAATGATGGCTACCTGGAACGTGTTCCTAGTAGGGTTACACACCGTCAGACTCACCCCGTTCACTGTCACCGAACCCTTGTCGACGGTGAAATAGCCATTGCGAGCCATCACAGCATCCTCCTTATATTCAAACGTGAAGTATGTAGAGCCGTTGGCATCCTCCACAGCCGTACACTGTGCAGTTTCATCGACGTGACCCTGCACAATGTGGCCGTCCAGCCTGCCGTTCATCAGCATCGAACGTTCTACGTTCACCTTGTCGCCCACTTTCAACAGTCCAAGGTTCGAGCGTTCCAGTGTCTCCTTCATGGCCGTCACCGTGTATGTGCTGTCTTCTATCTTCACCACCGTCAGACATACCCCGTTGTGTGCCACGCTCTGGTCTATTCCCAGTTCGTCCACAAACGAGCACGTCAGGGTGAAATCCATGTTCTCCCTGTCCTTCCTGATTGCTGTTACCGTAGCAAATTCTTCAATGATTCCTGAAAACATAACTCTTAATTGAACTTCGTTCGAGCCTGCTTTCGCTCGGCATAATTGGAGCAAGCTCCATTCTGCTCTCGCTTAATCGCAGCCTTCTTAATTCCTAATTCTTAATAAAAAAATGGGGTCGCCCGATGATGTGATGAAAACTCCTTTGTTAAAAGATTCGAGTCAGCTCCCGTCTTTGTAATCCACCGGCCTTACGGCTCCCCACCGGAGTGGTTCTTGTGGCCCGCCATTAACGAAAGTCGTTCCTCAGTTTTCGTGTAATTTGATGAGTATCCCTATCGAACCGAAACGACCCCTTTTTTGTCTGTTTGTTATTCTTTTGCAAAGATAGTACAAACCGAGCGAAAAACAAAATAAATTAAGTTTTATTTTCATTTTCTTTTCCATTCATGCGTTTGTTTGCATCGCAGTCCTCTCCTTGTCTTATTTTATCGATGAAATGTAAAAAACAGGCAATATATTTGGTTGTTTGCTAAATATTTGTTACTTTTGCCGACGAAATGGTAATTTGGTGGCTGATGCCGCCTGATGTAAGGGAATCCGGTGAGAGTCCGGAACTGTACCTGCAGCTGTAATCCTCGTTAAAGAGGCCTGCTTGTATAACGCCACTGACAGTTGAGTTTTAAGAATCGAGATTGTCGGGAAGGTAAAGCAGGCTGAGGAAAGTCAGAATACCTGCCTTCGTTAATTATACGCACGCACAGGAATATGCGGTGACGGAAAAGTGACATTGCTAATGAAAAAATTACTGACAGTGGCTGTACTGTCTATGTGTACGGCATTATCTGTTGAAGCACAGAGCGACATTTGGCGCTCAGACTCAGTACAAGAGGTGGTGGTGACTGGTACGGGAACACGCCACCTGCTGAAGAATGCCCCTGTGCAGACTGAGGTTATCACACAGAAGATGCTGCGCCAATATGGCGGAAAGAGTCTGGAGGATATCCTTGCAGGCCTGACGGCGTCGTTTGCGTTCAACGAGGGCGACATGGGCAGTCAGATGCAGCTGAACGGTCTTGGCAACAGCTACGTCCTGATACTGATTGACGGCAAGCGCATCCACGGTGACGTAGGTGGTGAGAACGACCTGGGCCTGATAGACCCGCACAACATCGAGAAGATAGAAATCGTGAAGGGTGCGCAGAGTGCACTTTATGGTTCGGACGCAATGGCAGGCGTCATCAACATCATTACCAAGAAACATACCGAGAAAGGGGTCTATGCTGATAACAGCACTCGCTATGGTACGCACAACGACCTGCGCCAGCACAACACGGTGGGTTTCTCTATCGGTAAGTTCAACTCGCAGACAAACTTTCAGCTGCAGCGTAATGACGGCTGGCAGAATACGGCTGAAGAATGGGCCGAAGCCACGGTGTTGACGGACAGCAAGAACAAGACGGTGAACAAGTTCCGCAACTGGCAGATAGCTGAGCGTATCACCTATCACCCAACACCTAACACCCAATTATATGCCGAGGGTTCATATTATAAGAAGAACATCATGCGTCCACAGAACGGCAATCACCCTAGTTGTGACGTCTATACCTACGACCTGCGTTACAACAACGCCTCTGCATCTGTGGGCGGAAAGTGGTATCCTGGAGAAAAGAAAGATGTCATCACACTCGATGTAGACTGGAATAAGCATGCCTACTATTACGACTATACGAAGGGCACCTACGAATATGTGCTGCTGAAGGGTGAGGAGTATGGCGACCAGAACGGCGAATGGTTCTCGGTGTTGATGAAGCCAGGACAGAGCAAGTTACAGAGTGACCAGCAGCGCGTGATGGCGCAGTTGAAGGGTATCTTTTATCTGCCCTATGAGAATACGTTGAATGCCGGTATGGAATACCGCTACGACTATCTGAAAGCCCCTGAGCGCACAGAGACGGGAACGGCCAGCGACCAGACGGCAGCAGTGTATGTGCAGGACGAGTTCAATATGCTGAAATGGCTGAACATCACTGCCGGTCTTCGTCTGGTTGACAACCACAGCTTCGGTCTGCGTCTGACACCGAAGGTGAGTGCCATGTTGTCGGCTGGCGACTTTCGATTTAGGGCTGGATGGAGCCAGGGTTTTAAGACGCCTACGGTGAAGGAGTTGCACTACCGTTACCTGCACGTTATGGGCAGCAGCACCTTTTTCAACATCGGCAATACCAGTCTGAATCCCCAGACTAGCAACTACGGCTCTGCCAACGTGGAGTATCGCGGCAGCAGACTGACAGCTTCGGTCACGGGCTATGTGAACAAGCTCGACAACATGATAGCACTGGTCAATGTGCCTGTGGGTGAGATTCCTGCCGGCATCACCACGGCCTATCTGGGCGACGGTAGTAATAATGTACAGGCACGCATGTATAAAAATATGGATGATGCACGAACCTGTGGCATCGACGTGACGCTATCATACAGGGTGATGAAGGGACTGACGCTGAACGGCGCATACAGCTACCTCGATACCAAAGCCCATCTGTATGACGAGAAGACAGACGAGATGATGACGGTGGTTATCGACGGCACAGCCCACCATAAATGGAGTGCATCGGCTATGTACAACCATACGTTCAGCCCCTGCTACGGACTGGGTGTCAGCCTCTCGACGCGTGGCAGCAGCAAGCGCTACTACCAGAACAACGGTGACGGCAAGGCCTTCCAGATATGGCGCATCAACACCAGCCACGACCTAGGCAGACAAGACAAGATGCTGGCCTGGCGGCTGGAGCTGGGTGTGGACAACATCTTCAACTATGTGGACCGTACCATGCGCCCCTATCACCTTGGCAACAATACGTCAGGAACGACGGTGTATGGTACTGTCAGCATCAAGTTCAAATACGGAAAACGTGTTAGTAAACATACAATTTCAACAAAACAAAACAGTAATTATGAAGAAAATTCTGATTAAGAGAGAGCAAAGCAAGCTGGCTTGCTTTGCCGAACGTGAAGAATCTCGAACAAAGTTCAAGATTAAATCTTTCTTAGTGGCTACAATAGCACTTGCAATGGTAGCCCCTGTGTTCACGGCCTGTGGTAGTGACGATGATGACAAAAAACAAGAAATCATCGAGAACATCGTTTCCGAGTTCTCTGTGAACGACAAGATGGTAGCTGAGCAGAAAGCAAAGTCAAAGAAGGATGTTGCCGTGCTGTTGGTAGCCTTCGGTTCTACCTGGAACAATGCCTTCCTGGCATTCGACAAGACCAAGGCTGCCTACGAGGCCGCTTTCCCCAATGCCGATGTATATGTTTGCTTCTCGAGCGACATCTGTATTAACCGTGCCAGCGTTGGTGAGAATGTCGATGACAATGGCAACATCGTGAAGCGCGACTACTACGAGCCCCGTTATCTGTTGCACGCTATCGGTGCTGCGAAGTACAGCAAGATCTATGTTCAGTCGCTGCAGGTCATTCCCGGTGAGGAGTTTGCCGCTGTAGTAGCTTCAGTAAAGAAGTTCATGAACAATGGTTATATCGGCGATGCACACCTTGATGATGCTTATCTGGCAAAGTTGGCTGAGAACGAGGCCATCTTCCTGGGTATGCCTCTGCTGAACAATCCTGATGTCGACGTACCTGAGGTTGCTAAGCAGCTTAATGCTCTCTACAGCTCTGAGGCACAGCAGGGAGTGGTCGCTTTCATGGGTCATGGTAACCCCGACACCTACGACACTTTCAAGGCTAATGTCCGTTACGAACAACTGGAAGAAGAACTGCAGAAGTTCAGTCCTAACTACTTTGTCGGTACCGTCGATATGCCCGATAACTACAAGCAAGATGTTCTGGCTCGTATGCAGGCTAAGGGCATCAACAGTGGTAAGATGTATCTCCACGCCCTGATGTCTATCGCCGGTGACCACGCTCACAACGACATGGCTGGTGAAGGCGAGGAGTACTGGAGACAGATGGATCCCGACAGCGAGGAGAACAGCTGGTATGAATTCTTCAGCCATAAGGATTATGAAGTGACAGTTCCTGTCACCAACAAGCATCCACTGGGTCTGCTGGAGCTCCCTGGTGTTCTGAACGTATGGGTCAGCCACACCAAGAATGCTGAGTTCCTGGAGGACGCATATCACTCCATGTATCCAGAAGAATAAACAATCTCTCTCAAACGATATGCTCAGAAAAACACTGTTTCTTGCGCTGGCGGCACTCCTGACAGGGAGTGCTGCCACAGCGCAGATTCATAAGATGGAACGGCGCGACTCGTCAATGACAAGTCGAACCTACCAACTAAACCCTGTCGTCGTCACCGGCTCTGGCCACCACCAGCGTCTGAAGTCGACGGCGACACCCGTCCATGTGCTGTCGGCACAGGAGATTCGCGAACAGGGCATCACCACCTTCGATGCCGCGCTGGTACGCATGATGCCCCAGGTATCGATGGCTCCCAACTCGATGGGTACTTTCCTGCGACTGAACGGACTGGGCAACAAGTATATCCTCATACTGATTAACGGTCAGAAACTGTCGGGCGACATTTCTAACAATGTCGACCTGAACCGTATCAACATGAGCCGTGTGAAACGTATCGAGGTGCTCGACGGAGCTGCGTCGTCGCTATATGGTTCGGATGCCATTGCAGGTGTCATCAACATCATCACCGACCAGCCAACAGCCGAAGAGTTTTGCATCACCAACGACCTGCGGGTCAGTGGTAAGGGACAACTGACGGAAAACATCAATCTCGACATTTTCAAAGATGGTGTCGGAAGTTATACATCCTATGTCCACGACCGTGCAGACAGCTACCAAAATAACAATTTGGAATACACCAAGGGCTCGGACACTGAGACCCAAGAAACGATAGCACCATATTTTACAGGCTATAGGTCAGACATCTTTTCACAAAAGTTGACCTTTGCCCCCAACGAACACTTGGCCCTGAATGCAGGCTTAGACTATTCGCAGAAAATTACAGACCGTCCCAATACAACGCCCGATATCACAGGGGGAACAGACTATGAAATGCGCTACAAAGGTTTCCGTTGGAATGTCGGCGGCATTTATAAATTCACAGCCCGAAATTCGCTGCAGGTAGATTTCACTGTTGACCGTTTTCGCTATGGCAAGGAGTACGACGTGGCTACTAAGACGAATGCTATCGGTGACTATGTGCAGTCCAAGAAACAGCGCACGATGGAAGGCGGACTCAAAGCCATCCTCGGACTGACTGCCAGCAGCACTACCATTATCGGTGCCGATTGGCGTAAGGACTTTCTGACAGCCTCTTCCGGCAATATCGAACAGAACGTCTACACTGTTGCCGGCTATGCTCAGCATGAGCAGAAACTATTTAAGAACCTGACAGCTACCCTTGGACTGCGCCTGACACATCATGAGACTTTCAACAACCATCTGACACCTAAGGTCACGCTGATGTATGCACCAGGCAATTTCCGTTTCCGTGCCACCTATTCGTCTGGTTTCCGTGCCCCAGGACTCGACGAACTCTATTATCACTATTTCAGCGTGAACCGTGGAAAGCCGCAGATTATTTTCGGCAATCAGAACCTCTCGCCTGAGAAAAGCAACTATTTCTCACTGAATGCAGAGTATCGTACGCAGGTGCTTGCTGTCAGTGTGACGGGGTATCTGAACCGTATTAACGACATGGTGGTACGCCAGAACATCGATGTGGATGACACATCGATGGCCATGCTGCGTAAGGAGTTCCAGGAAATGACGGACGCCCAGGCTTTGAAACTAGAACGCTATTCGCTCTATCAGAACAGCGACAAGGGCGATGTCAAAGGGATACAGGTAAATATTTCGGCCAATATTTTCCAAGGTTTCAACCTCTCAGCCA
The DNA here is from genome assembly GCA_045131435.1 of Prevotella sp. GTDB lineage: Bacteria > Bacteroidota > Bacteroidia > Bacteroidales > Bacteroidaceae > Prevotella. Next base: position 35,257 of record JBGUQW010000200.1, on the reverse strand, counting down.
ACTATGTCTACACATACGCCCGCACCAAAGCCGTGTCCGATGGTTCCCCCGTCGGAACAGCTGAATGGATACCGCTGGAGCGCAGCATCCGTCATGCAGCCACCATTGCTGCCAACTACCATCATTGTTGGGGACTCTATGCCTTGAATGTCAACATCAATGGGCGTTTGCAGTCAAAGACCTACTATCCCGATTACGAGGATGCGCCTGGCTATGGTATCTGGAACCTGCATACCACCCATCGTTTCAATAGCGCCAAATGGGCTTTCCTAGAACCAAGTATCGGTGTTGATAACGTGTTTGACAAGGTCGACCGGCGTATAGACTCAACAAATAGGAAATATGCTCTTTATTCTTCAGGCCGTATGTTGGTGATAGGGCTGAAGGTCAAACTCAAACAATAAATGGCAAATTGTAAATAAATTACGTGTATTATTATAAAAGTTCCGAATGGGGATCTTGTCGGGAGACAGGGTCTCCTTTATTTTTGCAAGTAATGAGGTTATGCCATTGAAAAGGCGAGGATGTCTGCAGGCCTCTCCACAATAGTCGTAGCACCATGAGCCAGCAGGAAGTCACGGTCGCGGAAACCCCAAAGGACGCTGATACAGGGCAGACCAGCATTGCGAGCCGTTTCAATATCGACATCACTGTCGCCAATGTACACGGCCTCTGTAGTTCCCAATTGTTGTAGGGCAGCAAAGACAGTGTCCGGGGCAGGTTTCTTGCGGATGCCCTCGGCCTCATGTTCCCCTATTGCAACCTTGATTTCCGGGAAGAAGTGAGCAATGAGTTCCTGTGTCGCTGCCATCATCTTGTTGCTGACCACGGCTAACTGACACCCTCGCTGTGTGAGCTTGTGGATGAGTTCCGGGATACCGTCATAAGGGCGTGTGGTGTCGAGGGAATGCACCATATAATGCTGGCGGAAGGTAGCAAAGGTCGCTAGGAAATCGGGATTGGCAGCACCATCAGGCACAGCGCGCTCCATAAGCAGGCGAACACCATTGCCTACAAAGCACCGTATGTCGTCAATGGAATGTTCTGGCATGTGGTGTTTGCGCAATGCAAAGTTGACGCTATTGGCCAAGTCCTGCAGTGTGTCAAGCAGGGTGCCGTCAAGATCAAAAATAAAGGTGTTATACATCTATTGTGATTTCAAAATGTCGACAAATCGTAATACCGACTTTGTTTTTACCGCTTGCTGCGCTGAATCATCGTGCGCAGCTTGTTGTTGTATTTCGTGGCCATGAGCAGTTCCTCGATGGTCAGGTGCATGCGGTATTGCCAGCGGTTGTAGGCATCGCTGGGCGTGTTGATACGTTCGTCTTGAGGATGCTTGCGGCGCAGTTCCATATCCATTGCCAGCCAGTCCTGCAGTTGCAGGATGCAGAGCATGGAGGGACAATACAGGTGGCGTGCTATCATCTCTTCAGCCAAGTGGGCAGGTAGCTGTTCTGGTGCCCGTCCTTCTTTCTGAAGCATCGTAACATAGTAGCGCTGGCGACGCTCGGGATTCTCCTGCCACCAGAGACGCAATGGTGCCATATCGTGTGTGCTGATAGTGCAGACGCTGCGTATGGGATTGGCGTCGAGGTGAGCAAACTCAAAGCCTTGATTTTTGGGCAGTTGTTGTATCTCGAGTGTCAGAATACGTAACTGGTCGAGAACGGGCTCTACACAATCGGGCAGCATACCTAAGTCTTCAGCACACACCAACATATGGCAGTCGCAAAGCACGGAGGGAAGGCGTTTCAAAGCCTGCTGTCCCCAAAAGAATGAGTGGCGTTGGTAGAAGTAGTTGTTGTAGAGTCGTAGGAAGGCGTCTTTCTCCTCTGCCGACAGAGCATCGAAGACTGGTTCTGTGGTGACACCGATACGCGGATGATACATGTCGCTCTGGTAGGGGTCTTCTACGAAGAGAACGTCGCTGATGAGTCGCATCAGTCCGTCACGAATCCACAGGCTGTTCTCGTCTTGGCGTCCGGCAAAGAGTTTTTCCACCTTCCGTTGGGTGTTGCAGTCGTCTCGCAGGTCGTAAAGTCCGTAGGCTTTGCGAACAAGGTAGTTGTCACGAACATACTGGGCATGCATTCCAAAGAGACGTTCTATTAGACGATCGTTGATAAAGGGACGTGTAAACAAATCCTTGCGGAACGACAGCCCGAAGTATTCTATTTCGCCAATAGTGAGGGGCAGGGCTGGCGAGAAATGTCCCAATAGGCCGTGAATGGCATCGGAAGGAATTTCCCAAATGCGGAAGAATCCTAGAATATGGTCAATACGCAGAGCATCGAAATACTGCTGCATGTGGGCCAGTCGCTGTCGGAACCAGTCGGTTAGTGACAGCTTTCCTTTAACACCTTCTAACTGCTCAACCTCCCAATGATAGGTGGGGAAACCCCAGTTCTGTCCCAGTTGCGCAGGCGATTCCGGGGGGACTCCTGTCTGCGCGTCAAGGTTAAAGAGGCTGGGGTGTTCATGTGTTTCGACACTGAAGCGATTGACACCGATAGGCAGGTCGCCCTTTAGTATGACACCCTTCTCGCGAGCATAGTCGGCAGCAGCTTTCAATTGTGTGTGTAACAGGAACTGGATGTAGTAGGTGATGGGTGATGGTTGATGGGTGTTGGATGTTAGCCAATCAGCGTAAGGCTTTAGCCAGTCTTTGTTGTCGTTAATGAAAACTTTGAATTCATTCGACGTAAACACCTTCTCACTTTGTTCCTCGAAGAGTGCCTGCAGATACTCGTTCTTTACGCGGTCTACAGCCTCGTAGTCGCTATAGGGTAGGGCATTTAACTCCTGTCGGCGACGCATAAATTGTGTCATACGGGCTTTTGACTTCAGTTTTCCAGCAGCTTCCAAGTCGACGTAGTGGGGATGTAATGCGAAAGCACTGACGATGTTGTATGGATCGCTGTCGTGCCAATGACCATCTGTCGTAGTATCGTTGACGGGCAATAGCTGGATGACCTTCATACCGGTCAGCACAGCCCAATCTACAAGGCGTTTCAAATCACCAAAGTCGCCCACACCATAGGAGTGTTCACTACGCAGCGAGAATACAGGCACCGCCACACCAGCAGCACGCCACACCTCTTCACGTAGTCGTAGATGACCACCATGTAGTACAAGGACAATACCATCAGGCAATTCAGGGGAAAGTCCGTCAGCCGAACAGACAGGAATCTGTCGATTATCGCCTTCTTCCCAACTTATCAGTTCGTGACTCTTGATGTCCACTACAACATATTTATATTCTATGGGTAATAGCCAGCCTTGTGCATTGATGGTGAGCAGCCATTCGCCTTGTCCGGCATACTCCATGGGCTGATAGCGGCAGGTGTTCCACGAACCGATGGCAGGATGACTGCCACAGACAGCCACTGCTTGTCCTGCCTTCAGCTGAGGAGCCGACACTCGGAACATAATGGTGCGTCGGAATGTAGGTAATTGTAGCGCTTTCACCTGTTCATCATGCCGCGCATGGACAGTGGTGAGATAGGCATTCGAATAGAGATGCATAGGCAGTGGCCTGTCACGCCACTCGTCGAGAAAGACATAGTCCTTTGACGCATCGAAGTGATAGATGCGGGGAATCATGTTCCACTCTTTTCGCAAAACCTCTTCGTCGCTGTTCATCACTTGATAGCTATAGACGATGTGCGACAGCGGATGCTGACGACTCATCAAGGCCGACAATTCCTGACTCCAGAGTTCCCCATCTTCGGTCTGCATAGCCAGATTCATGTGGCGAACAGTGCCATCCTGGCTGTGAAAAGAGATGTCGACATGAATGCTTTCGCCCCATGCCGTATTATAATTTATGGTAAATTTTAGCTTCATTGAAGTACAAATTTTTGCAAAGATACGAAATTATTTGTAATTCATAATTCATAATTCATAATTATTTTCTAATTTTGCACACAAAATAACGAAAACAGATATGAAAAAGAATAATTCGAAAATATATCTATATGTTGCTGCAGTTGGCCTGCTGATTATTATCGTACTCATTTGCTACTTCCTGTTTATACCACTGGCAAAGTCGGAACAGGTAGAGTATGTTTATATCGATGCCGATGACACGCAGGACTCTGTATTTGCCAAAATAGCACCGTTGGCCAACACTGCTGCCTTGAATGGGCTGAAAAACATTTCGCGTCACTCTGACTATAGTGAGAATATCCGTACTGGACGATATGCCATCAATCCAGGTGAGGGAGCACTAATGACATTCCGACGCCTGCGTAACGGTATTCAGAGTAGCATGAAACTAACTATCCCCGAGGTACGCACTATGGATCGGCTGGCTTCTGTGCTGGGTCAGAAGCTGATGCTCGACTCTGCTGAGATAGCTGACGCCCTTATGAGTGAGGAAACTTGTCGGCACTACGGCTTCGACACGGCCACTATCGCCTCGATGTTTGTGCCAGACACTTACGAAGTATATTGGAACACCAGTCTCAATACGCTACTGGAGCGAATGCAGAAAGAACACGATCGCTTTTGGCAGGGTGAGCGACAGGCTAAGGCTGCTCAGATGCAACTGACGCCTATAGAGATATGTACACTGGCCAGTATCATCGACGAAGAGACGGCCAACACAGCTGAAAAACCCATGATAGCAGGCATGTACCTGAATCGCCTAAAGAAGGGTATGCCTCTTCAGGCCGACCCAACCATTAAGTTTGCCCTGAAACAGTTTGAACTGAAACGCATTTGGCAGAAACTGCTCACCATCGATTCACCCTACAATACCTATCGTAATGAAGGGCTGCCACCTGGTCCCATCAAGATTGCTAGCATCAAAGGTATTGATGCCGTTCTGAACCACGTTGACCACGACTATTTGTATATGTGTGCCAAAGAGGACTTTTCAGGTACTCACAACTTTGCTACCACCTATCAGGAGCATCTGTATAATGCTGCGAAATACAGCAAGGCACTCAACGAACGCGGCATCAAGTGATGAAAAAGTTAACAAATTATAATTTCTTATTTCTCATTCCTCATTTCTCATTTAAAAGTAGTAACTTTGCATTCGCTTTGCAAAATAGGGGCGTAGCCCAGTTGGTTTAGAGCGCTGCAGTCACATTGCAGAGGTCATCGGTTCGAGCCCGATCGTCCCTACCAGCAAAAATGAAAGAGACTCTTATGCGAGGGTCTCTTTTTCATATTCATCATTACATCATGTGCTATGACTATCATCCGATATGATATCTCCGTTTTCTGTGATTAAGAGAATCGTCAGGTGTCCTTGTGGCAATAGAGGCTGACAATGGGTCATACAGTGAGAGATGACAAGTTGACAGAAAGCATGGATGTACTGACTTGGAATCCGTTCCCATAATTCTCGAGCCAGAGTGATGTCACTGATGTCTATATGACAGCCGATATCATCCAGCATCTGACGGATGAAGTCCTTGTCCATCACCGACTTCCGACTGTGGGTATCGAGATGGCCGGCAGCGAGTTTGACGGCTTTGCCAAGCATCATGCCGAGGGTGATTTTGGGGATGTTGAGCTCGTTGGCTATTTTGAGCGTCTCACCAATGTAATTTCCATATTCCACAAAAGACTGTTGGGGCAGGGTAGGATAGAGAGCTTTCACAAAGCGCTCACTTTTTCCTCCACTGTTGATTACTATACGGTCGGTACCGCTGGCCTTAGCCACTATCATACACTTACGGATACTGTCGATGAAAGCTTCTTCAGAAAAGGGCTTGACAATGCCTGAAACCCCGATGATACTGATGCCGCCCTCAATACCCAAACGGGGGTTGAAAGTACGTTTCGCTATTTCAGCACCCTGAGGAACAGAAATAGTGATAGAGAATGGTTTATAGTTTACGGTGAGTCGTTCCAGATTCTTGCGAATCATCTCACGAGGAGCTTTATTGATAGCAGGAGAGCCTGGGGGATAGTCGAAGCCTGGTAGTGTGAAGGTTCCCACTCCCTCACCACCAAGAATTTCAATCTGCGATGAAGGATGATGGTTGTTGGTCAGAGAGCAGTTAGCCCTTATCTCAAGTCCATTGGTCACATCGGGATCATCACCAGCCTCTTTGATACAGTAGGCATAACCATCTCCATAGCCAACGGGTACCGTAATCGTCTCGCCATTGGGGAGCACAACAGGCACCGTCTCGGGAAGTTCATAGTCAATGCCGTATTGTTGTTGATTGTTAAGTTGTAACACGGCAGCAATTGCAGCTGCAGTAGCACAAGTGCCTGTCGTCAATCCGCTATGCAAGGAATAGAATTCCGGCAACAACTTCTCAACCATACGTCGTAACCCATAAGGGCCGTTACAAAGTACATAACATGAACTGTCCCCCTTGTGCACTATTGGACGTTTAAGGGCAATGATGTGCATGCCACGGGATTTGGCTGCTTCCACCTTTTCTGGGAAACCACCAGACAGACCACTCTCTTTCAGCAAAATGGTATCGCTCCCGACAGGAATATCGTTGGGATCATCATAGAAACACAACTGTTCACGCTTAGCGCCTTGCTTCAGGGCTAATGCAATGGACGATTCCCTGTTGAGAATACGATAACAGACCTTGATGCCCTCAGCTTCTAATGGCTTGAGCTTGGAGATGCTCTGTACGCCTGTCGTAGCGAGGAGTGAGGTGAGGGATGCTTGCTGATGGCAGATGGTGATGAGTTCGTCGTAGTCGTCAATCCATTTAATGTCTGAAGTACGAGGCGGATAGATGCGATCGTAGCGGATAACAGGAAGGTGGAGCAATTCAGCCACTTGGACAATGTTTTGGTGCAGTTGTGATGCGAAGGGATGCGCAGCATCGACAATAAGACGGATGTCATGATTCTGACAAAACGCCTGCATCGTTCCAGCATCAAGGACACCATCAATACGCACGCCGTGATGTAGGGTGATTTCTTGTTCTCCCGTCTTCGTGCTGTAGTAATAGAGACCATTACCCTCTTCCAGCACTTCTACTGCCTTACGACCTTCCGTCGTTCCTCCGAATACCAGTATCATGTTATTCTTCTGAGTGACGACGACGGAATAGAACACTAGCGATGACGGGAGCTCCGACGAGGGCTGTAACACTATTGACTGGCAACACACCCTCGAAGCCTGGCATGCGTGCAATGAAGTTGCAAACCAATGCTAATGCAGCACCACAGAGTGCTGTGGCAGGCAATAGCAGACGATGGTCACTGGTGTGGAAAATGGCCCGTGCCAGATGGGGCACAGCTAAACCAATGAACATGATAGGTCCACAATAAGCCGTAACAATGGCAACAAGGACACCTGAGCAAACGATGACTTGTATACGGGATCGCTGAACATTCAGTCCGAGATTGGCAGCATAGCGGTCGCCCAAGAGCAAGATATTCATGGGCTTGACCAATAAGAAACTGATAGGCAACAGAATGCACATAAGCACTACGAAAAGCACCATTTGGTCACCTGATACTCGAGAAAACGACCCGAGTCCCCAAACTACAAATGCTTTTACATCTTCTTCGGGTGACAGGAATTTCAGCACACCGATAATGGCTGTTGCCAGATAGCCTATCATGACACCTATTATTAATAAAGTGACATTACCCTTAACCTTGTTCGACAGCCACACAATGAGTAGCATGACAGCCAAAGCGCCGATGATGGCAGCTATAGAAATGGCGGCATCACCAAGATAGCCTAGTCGCGAGAGGGCTACACCTCCCAGACTCCCACTGAGTAGTACGACGAAGGCCACACCAAGGGCTGAACCGTTGGAGATGCCCAAGACAGAAGGACCAGCTAGTGGATTGCGGAACACGGTCTGCATCTGTAAACCGCTAACAGCCAGTCCTGCACCTGCCACAATGGCCGTCAGTACCTGTGGTAGACGGCTGTTGAGAATGATATTGGTCCATATCTCCGAATCGCTACCAGCTCCGACCATGATACGGCAGACTTCGCCTACGGGAATCTCAACAGAGCCGATGAGCAAATTGATGATCATCAGCACAACGATGGCGATGAAAAGGGATACAAAAGATAAAGCACTCTTCATGGATGTCGGGCATTGTCGGTTACTTCAATAGCTTGTAGAATGTCGGCTCATAGTCGGCTTCCACCAGTTCCGGATGAAAAATTGCCACAAAATCCTTCAGCAGAACATCAGGCATGACAGGTGAAATCTCGTAGTACGGTGTTTTCTTCATATTACAATAGATGACCTTACGTTCTTTGTATGCCTTGAACAACTCGTTACGAGGCTCGCTCGCCTTCAGGGCCTCATAGGAGAACTCGTCAGGATAGCTATTCAGAATGCGCCAATAGTCAGCATTGGCCGCCAAGGCATACATCTTCTCGAACTCCAAGTCTTCTCCGCTCGTCTCGTCGTCATTGATGACATATTCTGCACCTGCATCACGGAATATCTGTGCCAGATAGTTCTTGCCTCCTACAGCATGCCAGTTCCCGTAGTGCATCTCGCCACTGGTAACAGTAGGACGGTCTTCTTGTTTGAGATTTGAGGTCTGAGATTTAAGCTTTAGATATCTGCTTTCGATGCCTGCAAATACCTCGTTGGCCTCGCGCTCCTTGCCAATGAACATGCCCACGAACTTTACCCATTCAGCCTGTCCCAACGGGTCGAGCTCCTTATATCCCAGGTGGGGCACAAGAGTAATACCTGTCTCACGTATGGCATCGTAGCCGCCACGCTTGGAGGGTGAGATGAAAATAACATCGGGATTAGCTGCCAGCACCAGCTCAGTATCAAAGTTGCCTTCCATGCCGATCTTGACGATGCGGCCATCTTTCACCCGTTGGCGGATGTCCTTGTTGAATAGATTCTTTGTACCCGTAATGCCCTTGATGACGTCATGGGCATCGAGCACAGTGAAGTTTGACAGTTGCAAAGATGTCATACAGATTGTATTCTTAATAGGAACACGTACCTTGGTATAACCATCAGGTACCTGGACGTCATCACTGCCAACAAGGGCAAAGATATCCTTCTTGCCGATGTTTACCAGTCTGACATCTGCTGAGTCGCGAACACTGAAGCCTGTGGCATACTTGACTTTGATGGTTGCTAACGAATCGCGGACATCAGCTTTTTCTGAGTACTGCTGCGCATTTCTGGAAGTACAGGATGTGTAGGCACAAAGTAACAAGGTGAACAACAGAAGACTGATAATGTGTTTCATATTCTCGGTGATGTTAGTATTTGATAGATTTGTTCAATATCTACATGTTGGCGCACATGAGCCGCCAGCTTGTCGTATTGTTCTTCCTTAAAATCGAAATAACTGGTGATAGCAGCATTATTTTCCCTTTCCATTTTCCTTTTTCCCCTTAAGATATAGTCAATGACGGGTATGTTATCAAGGAAACCGTGGATGTAGGTGCCGATACAATGATCCGTCTGAAGGATAGATTCGTCAGTATCGCTGACACCTTGATGTATCTCGTAACCATGACACTCCTGATTATCGAATTGGAAGGTCACCTGCTGGGTGGTCTTGTTAGCAGTCATAGTGGTATGAATGGGCAACAGACCCAAACCTGGCAGACTCGAGATGCTGCCTTCGATGCTCTCAGGGTCTTCAATCGTCTGGCCTAACATCTGGTAACCACCACAAATGCCTATGACTGTACGACCGTTGCGATGTGCATGCAGAATAGCCTGTGCACAACCATTACGACGCAGTTCCAGAAGATCGTCGAGGGTAGTCTTTGTGCCGGGCAGAATAATGATGTCCGCACGTTGGATGTCGGAAACATTGTTGGTATAGAAAAGGTTGACGCGAGAGTCGCGTTCCAGCATGTCAAAATCGGTAAAGTTGCTGATATGGCGCAGCAGCACAACGGCTATGTTGACCTTACCTTCTGCCAACTGTCGGTGTTTCTGTTCAAGGCTGATGCTGTCCTCCTCCTCGATATGGATGTCATGATAATAAGGTATGACGCCCAGTACGGGCACACCGCAGATGTCTTCAAGCATACGACGGCCATCGTCGAACAAACGCATGTCACCACGGAACTTGTTGATAATGATGCCTTTGATGAGCTTTTTATCCGCTGGTGTCTGCAAGGCAATGCTACCATAAACGCTAGCGAATACTCCCCCCCTGTCAATATCACCTACCAGAATGACATCGGCATTTGCATGACGAGCCATCGGTAAATTCACCAGGTCAGTGTCGTACAGGTTAATCTCTGAAATACTTCCAGCCCCCTCCATCACAATGGGATTATAGCGTATAGCCAAGCGGTCGAAGGCATCACAAACTTCCTTGCGGAAGTCAATGTCTGAAGTGCCACGCCGCCAGTAGTCATATGCATTCTTGTTGCCTATGGGCTTTCCGTTCAGCACTACCTGTGAGGTATGGTCGCTTTGTGGTTTCAGCAGCAAGGGATTCATGTCCGTATGACAGGGAATGCCTGCTGCCTCTGCTTGTACAGCTTGCGCCCGGCCAATCTCCATTCCTTCTGGTGTAGCATAGCTGTTCAATGCCATGTTCTGCGCTTTGAAAGGAGCTGGATGGTAGCCGTCCTGTCTGAAGATACGGCAGAAGGCAGCGGCAACGATGCTCTTACCAACGTCGCTACCTGTTCCTGCGAACATGATGGGATGTAATTTACAATTAGACAATTTACAAAATACGATTTAAGGGTTATAAAGATGCGTATAGCTTGCCAGGACATTTTTGTATTTGAACACTGGTGTTGTCACCGGTTCTCCTTTGGCATTATACACTTGGGTGATTGATGGTGGCACTTCATTCAAAAATTGGGTATAATGGAACTCGTGTCCACGATATTCCTTGCCGTCAAGCACAAAGCGGCGATAGCCCAATGACAATTTGTGGTCAGCCTGACGGGCTGTAATCGTATAGGGCAGAACACCACACATGGAATACTCACCGTCGTCAGTGACAATGGCCTGACACAGATACATCATGCCACCACATTCGGCCACAATATGTCCGCCCCGTTCGGCAAAGTCGTGAATGGCCTTGCGACAAGCCTTGTTTCCAACCAGTGCCTCTAAATGCTTCTCTGGATAGCCGCCAGGAAGATAGAGCAAATCAATATCGTTCAGACAAGGCACATCTTTCTCTGGGTCGAAGAAGGCAACATCCTCGAAATAGTCTATCGTCTCTTGATAGAGAAACGAAAAGGACTCTTCGTTGCGGGCTATCAAAGTTTTATGAGTCTTTCCCATTGTATGTTGTTTTCTAACAGTTTGACAAGTCCGCTACTTTTTGATTTCTCCGAAAAATCAAGGCCCAAGTAACGGGAACCTTGTTCAAGGTCAGCAGATTTTGGAATATAGCCTAAACAGGCAATATCAAGGTCGTCGCACACCTGCAGAAGCATCTGATAGTGCTTCTCTGATCCTACCTTATTAAAAATGACACCAGCAATGCGGACATCTTTTCGGAAATTGACAAATCCATAAAGCAAGGCCGCCATACTATAAGCTGCTGACTTCGCATCGACTACCAGCACTATCGGAATGTTGAGTACACGGGCAATCTCAGCAGAGGAACCCTTATCACGGTCGTAGCCGTCGAATAGTCCCATCATACCTTCAGCGATACAGATGTCAGCTCCTTCACCATAGTGGATAAACAACTCATGCACATGTTCCGATGTAGCCATAAATGTGTCAAGGTTAATACTTGGTCTGCCACATACCGATTCATGAAATTTAGTATCGATATAGTCCGGTCCGCACTTGAAGGGTTGCACCTTGTATCCTTTGGACACATATAATGCCATCAGTCCCCTGGCAATCGTTGTCTTGCCAGAGCCACTTGTGGGTGCTGCAATCATGAATCGTGTCATCATGCTGCAAAATTACAAAAAAAAAATTAGTTACTGATGGCTTTTCCATATTATTTTTGTACCTTTGCAAATAATAAGAAAGAACACGATATGGCAGAACATAATGAATTGGGAAAGTGGGGCGAAGATGTGGCCGTCGCATATCTCCTGCGAAAGGGCTATACCATCTTGGAGCGCGACTGGCATTCCGGCCACCGCGACATAGACATCATAGCTCTCAATGAAGAACGAGATATGCTGGTTTTCGTTGAAGTGAAGACGCGTCGTAATCGCATGTTTACCGATCCCATTGATGCCGTTAATTTTCAGAAAATCCGTAACCTGCAGAGGGCTGCGAATCATTACATTAAATACCGTTGTATTGACTTGGAAGTTCGCTTTGACATTATTTCCATAGTAGGGCAACTTAATATGGAACCTGAGGTGGAGCATATTGAGGATGCCTTTTGAAGGGGATTATTTCTTTGGCTTCCTTTTGAGATGGGATTTCCGTTCGTTTTTCTTTTTCTTTAGTGTTTCTTCGTCCATCGCATCCAGCAACGAGTGTTGTTTCTGGCGCAGGTAGGTGATAATGGTAAAAGTCTTCTCCGACATCTGTTGCAACAGAAAACGGCGTGAGAGCCATGACTGGCGCAACTCGGCCAGTGTGTCAGTGAGGCGCTTCATGGCCTGCTTGTTGTTCGATTGTACATCGGAGGCTAATGTCAAGGGACGAGTCAGAAGTTGGTCGAGTGTTGACTCAAAGTAGGCGGCACTACGTTTGACACGATTCAGAAAATCTTCCTCTTGAAGCTCAGCGATGTTCATTTGCTGTATCATTATCAGCCATTTGTCAGCTACGGAAATCACCTGTTGCTTGTAGTTCTCCAGTGTCCGTTTGTGGAGTTCGGCCGTATCGGTGAAGCTATGATAGAAAAACTCAATAAGCAGACGGCCTAAGTATTCCTCTTTATAAAGGATATCGCGGAAATCGAAGAGCTCCATCAGCAAGTTACGGTAGTATTCGTCTTTCAATACTGGCAACTGGCTAATGCTACGTAGTGCCTCTTCTTCCTGATGCGATATATAGGAATCGACACGTTCGTCGTTGATAATGGCCTGAGATGGAATGCGCGAGGCCAACACCATGCCTTCAAGCGTCTTGCAGCGACTGAGTGCCACATACACCTGGCCTGGTGCGAATGAGAGATTGGCATCGATGATGGCACGCTCGAAAGTCAGCCCTTGGCTCTTATGGATGGTGATAGCCCATGCCAGACGTAAGGGTAGCTGAGAGAATGTCCCCTGAACTTCAGAAACAATCTCTCGTGTCTCAGGATTCAGCGTATAGCGGGTGTTTTCCCATTCCTGTGGCTCCACATCAATAACTTCATTATCACCGGGACAACGCACTTGCACTTTCCCTGGATCGGCATATGTGACATGGCCGATACGCCCGTTATAGTAGTGCCCTGCTGGGTCGTTCTTGACAAACATTACTTGAGCACCAACTTTCAGCATCAGTGTTTCTGCAGTAGGGTAGGAGTAGTCTGGGAATGTACCTTCTATGGCGGCATGGTAGGTATAGGAACGTGAGGGTAGTTTCTGCAGTTCCGACTCATTATAGTTGTTGGCCATCAGGTTGTGGGTAGTCAGACGGATGTAGCCCTCTTCGGGCTTAGGAATGAAAGCGGGTTGGAAACGGGAATTTAGCATGGTGAGATCGTCTGCCGATGGATGTCCCTCACGGACATGGTTCAGTAGTGTGAGAAAAGTGTCGTCTTGCTGACGATACACTTTCTCAAGTTGAATGGTCACATAGTCAATCTGTTGTAATGCTTTCGACCCGAAGAAGTAGGGGGTGTCGTAATAGGGCTTCAGAATGCGTTCGTCCTCAGGTGTCACCACAGGGGTCAGCTGTTGTAGGTCACCAATCATCAGCAGTTGCACACCTCCAAAGGGCTTGTAGCGGTCCCGGTAACGGCGTAGCACACTGTCGATAGCATCGAGAAGGTCACTACGTACCATCGAGATCTCATCGATGATCAGCAGGTCGAGTGATGAGATAATCTTGCGCTTTTCCTTACCGAAGTCGAACTTACTCTTAATCTGTGCATTGGGGACGAAAGGCGAAAAAGGCAGTTGGAAGAACGAATGGATGGTTGAACCGCCAGCATTGATGGCAGCCACACCCGTTGGTGCTACCACGACGTTTCGCTTACAGCTTCGTCCCACTACAGTCTTTAGGAAAGTGGTTTTCCCCGTTCCAGCCTTGCCCGTCAAGAAGATGCTGCGCCCCGTATGTTCAACGAAGTCCCATGCTGTACGTAATTCATTATTTCGCTCCATATAAATAAAACGGTTTTAGTTGTTTTGTTAGACAATGACAAGAGTACTCATTATGTAGTCGCTGACAAAGAGCCCCTCTCGTGTCAATATTAAATGGTTGTCGCGCAGACAGAGCAGCCCGTTGTTTAGGAATTGTTCTGCTTCATTTAAACAATATGAACGATGCTTGGAAGAGAGGGGAGTGAGATCGAGACCCTCAATGGTGCGTAGAGCTACGGTAATACGGTCATTGTAACGGGTGTCATCGTCAAGAAACTCCTGTTCGAAGGGAATCTCATTTCGTTCGATAGCACTGATATATTGGTGGATGTCAGCGACATTCCATTGCCGACAGCTACCGTCATAGCTGTGGGCAGCAGCACCAATGCCGATGTATGGGACGTCGTGCCAGTAACTGCTGTTGTGGCGGGAACGATATCCTTGCTTTGCAAAGTTGCTGATTTCGTAGTGCTCGTAGCCTGCTGCAGTCAGCTTGTCAATCAGCAGTTCGTACATTTGTCGTTCCTTCTCTTCGTCCCCTTTGTTCATCATCCGATAAAGCGGGGTTCCTTCTTCGAGGGTGAGACAATAGGCTGAGAGATGTTCTACATCTAATGAAAGGGCTGCATCGATGTCGTGTTGCCAGTCGCTGATGGTCTCTTTTGGGAAACCATACATGAGGTCAATGCTGATGTTGTGGATACCAGCATGGCGCAAAAGCTGGACAGCTTGTCGTACTTGTGCAGAGGTGTGGCGCCGGTGCAGAAAGTGTAGCCTTTCATCATCGAAGGTTTGAGCCCCCATACTCACACGGTTAATGGGTAGGGACTTCAGACCATCAACAAATGCTTCGGTTACATCGTCGGGGTTGACTTCGATGGTCACTTCCGCATTCTTTATTACCTTATTATATATATATATAGCCTTGAAGATCTGGTATAGCTGTGCCATTGTGAGTTGGCTGGGTGTCCCTCCTCCTAGATAGATAGTACCTGTCGGGGTTTCATTGTGCGCTCTAAACTCTATCTCACGACAGAGGGCATCAACGTACCGTTGACGGAGGTTGAGACCTGTAGTGGAGTAGAAAGCACAGTAGATACAACGGCTTTTGCAAAAGGGAATATGTATATAAAGACCAGCCAAGACTATTGCAATTATAATTATAAATTTACTATTAAGCGCAAAAATACTAATAAAGTTTAATATTTGCAAGCTTTCGTTGGTTTTTTAAGTGAAAATGTGTACTTTTGGCTTCGTTTTTGAAAGTACAAACCTAAAATATCAGTAAATATGAAAGTTTATCAAACAAACGAGATCAAGAACATCGCACTCATTGGCAGTGCGGGTAGCGGCAAGACTACTCTTGCCGAAGCAATGGTTTACGAGGCTGGCATCATCAAGCGTCGCGGCACCGTAGAGGGTAAGAACACCATGAGCGACTACTTCCCTGTAGAACAGGAGTATGGCTATTCGGTGTTCTCTACTGTTTTTCATGTAGAGTGGAATAACAAGAAGCTGAACATCATCGACTGTCCGGGTTCTGACGACTTCGTGGGTGGTTCTATCACCGCTATGAACGTCACCGACCAGGCCGTCATCCTTGTCAATGGCCAGTATGGCCCTGAAGTGGGAACGATGAACGCCTTCCGCAATACTGAGAAGCTGAAGAAACCCGTTATCTTCCTTGTTAATCAGCTGGACCGTGACAACTGTGACTTCGACCAGATTTTAGGTCAGTTGAAGGAAGTGTATGGCCCGAATTGTGTGCCTGTTCAGTATCCGATTGCTACAGGTGCAGGATTCAACAGTGTCATTGACGTGCTGCTGATGAAGAAGTATTCTTGGAAACCAGAAGGTGGTGCCCCCATCATTGAGGACATTCCCGCTGACCAGCTTGACAAGGCTAAGGAAATGAAAGCAGCCCTCGTTGAGGCTGCTGCTGCTGGTGATGATACGCTGATGGAGAAGTTCTTCGAGAGCGAGGATCTCACTGAGGATGAAATGCGTGAAGGTATTCGCAAAGGTCTTGTGACACGCTCGATCTTCCCCGTATTCTGTGTCTGTGCAGGTCGCGATATGGGTGTTCGTCGTCTGATGGAGTTCCTCGGTAATGTGGTTCCCTTCGTCAGCGAAATGCCTGTTATCAAAAATGCTGCTGGTAAGGATATTCCTGCCGATGCTTCTGCTCCCACATCACTCTACTTCTTCAAGACTGGTGTGGAACCCCATATTGGTGAGGTGTCTTACTTCAAGGTGATGAGTGGTACGGTGAAGAGTGGTGATGACTTGACAAATGCCGACCGTGGTTCTAAGGAGCGCATGGGTACTCTATATGCCTGTGCTGGTGCCAACCGTATTCAGGTTGATGAGCTGAAAGCTGGTGATATTGGCTGTACCGTGAAGCTGAAGGATGTAAAGACTGGTAATACGCTCAATGGCAAGGATGTTGACTGGAAGTTCGACTTCATCAAGTATCCTAACTCCAAGTTCTCGCGTGCCATCAAGGCTGTCAACGAGGCTGAGACCGAGAAGATGATGGCTGCCCTGCAGAAGATGCGCCAGGAAGACCCCACATGGGTGGTTGAGCAATCTAAGGAGTTGCGCCAGATCATCGTTCATGGTCAGGGTGAGTTCCACCTGCGTACCTTGAAGTGGCGTATGGAGAACAACGAAAAGATCCAGATTGAATATCAGGAGCCAAAGATTCCATATCGTGAAACAATCACGAAGATGGCTCGTGCCGACTATCGTCACAAGAAACAGTCGGGTGGTGCAGGCCAGTTCGGTGAGGTACACCTGATTGTTGAACCTTATACCGACGGTATGCCCGATCCAACCAGTTTCACTATCAATGGCCAGGAGTTCAAGATGAACATCAAGTCGAAGGAAGAGAAGGATCTGGAGTGGGGCGGTAAGCTTGTCTTCATCAACAGCGTGGTTGGTGGTGCTATTGATATGCGTTTCATGCCCGCTATCCTGAAGGGTGTGATGGAGCGTATGGAGCAGGGCCCGTTGACCGGTTCGTATGCCCGCGACGTTCGTGTGATTGTCTACGATGGTAAGATGCACCCGGTTGATTCTAACGAACTTTCATTCATGCTCGCCGCACGTAACGCCTTCAGCGCAGCCTTCAAGGAGGCCGGTCCTAAGGTTCTTGAGCCTATCTACGACCTCGAGGTGCTGGTTCCCGCCGACTATATGGGTGATGTGATGAGTGACCTGCAGGGTCGCCGTGCCATCATCATGGGTATGGACTCTGAGGCTGGCTATCAGAAGCTGACGGCAAAGATTCCTTTGAAGGAGTTGGCCAGCTACTCTATCGCATTGAGTTCTCTGACTGGTGGCCGTGCATCATTCACAACGAGTTTCTCAAGCTACGAGCTCGTGCCGAACGATATCCAGCAGGCTCTGATCAAGCAGCATGAGGAAGAAATGAAGGAAGAGGATTAAGCTTTCCTAACAACGATAATCAAATCGACAGCATCAACGGAATTGTTGATGCTGTCGATTTGATTATCGTTTATTGAAGCTGTCGGTTTTTCTTATACCACCAATAAGCTGCCGATAAAACAAACATCAGCAGGATGGCATAGATACATAGTGCCAGAGTCGATAATAGGGGATGGGAGGGGATAATCACCTCGATAGTTCGCATGTCGTAGGCCTCAGGCGACTCCAACAGGAATGCCTTGACTTGGAAACGGTAGGTGCCTGCAGGCACTCCGCTATATTCAGCACGACGGTCGTCTTTGGCATTCTGCCAATCGTCATCATAGCCTTCCAAGCGATACTGATAGACCATACGGTGTTGCAGCTGATAGTTCATAGCAGCGAAACGGAAAGCGAATGAGGAACCGTTTTGTGGCAGGGTGACACTTTTGCTGTCTGGAACATAATAGTCGAAGTCGCTGGTCAGTCTGGGGCTTTGTAATACACCATCCAGATAGAAATCTGTGATGCGTAGCTTCAGCAGAGAACCTGTTGAGTTTGTCAGTTTTTTTCGGTCGATGACATAATAGCCGTTCAGCGTACCAAATAAGATCTTACCTCCCTGTCCCATGATGGCTGCTCCTTCAGAGCACATCGTGTCATCAACTCCGTCGAGCTGTGAGAAGGTCGTGAAAATCTTCTTCTTGACATCAAATGAACAGAGAATATGGTCGGTGGCAAACCAAATATTGCCTTTCTCATCATATGTGATGCTACGTACCTCCTCGGAAGGCAGGCCGTCCGCAATACCATAGTTTTTAAACTGCCAGTCGCCATTTTCGTCGAGCTTGGTGGTATGGCTTAGTCCTCCACTGTTGGTGCCAACCCACATCGTACCGGCTTTGTCGCACATCAGATTGACGATGTCATTGGACATCAACCCCTTCTCAAAGTCTTCCGGGGGCAATACTTCCTCTATGGTGATGTTATTATTGTGCAACGACATGATAAGAATGCCGTCGGTGCTGCCTGCCCATATCTTGCCATCCTTGGCAAGAGCAATGGTACGAACCTTCTGATAGGTGTTCTGAGGATAGCGTTTCAGAGCATTCTTAGAGTGTAAGGCAACATATTTACCGCTCTTGTTCTTTCGAAGAATGTTGACACCTCCGCCATATGTAGCCACCCAGATGTTACCTTCACGGTCTTCTACAGCCTGGTAGGCGGCATTATGTCCGAGCGACCAGATGTCCTTGTCATCGTGTCGGAAATTCAGGATAGTATATCCGCCATTAACATTGGGCGTTATCTTGTAGATACCGTTATCCTTGTCACATACCCAATAGTTTCCCTTGGAGTCTGCTGACATTCCATAGGGACGGCTGATGGGGTTGCCATTCGAATCTTGGGTGATGACACTCCGGTTACCCTGGGCATCAAAAACAAAGATACTTCCTTTCTTGTTTGCCAAGAAGGTGAGCTGTCGCTTGGGGTCGTAGAGCATGGCACGAACCTCGTTCTCTAAAGGCGATTCTGCTTGAGGCACTAATAAGGAACGCGTTATGGTATTCTTTAGCACTTCCAACTTTTCCAGTCCGCGACGTATTGTAGACTCCCATACGACACCGTCGTTCATCTCCAGTCGGGCATTGACGGTATTCGAAAGGTTCCAAGGGTTGCTGGGATCGTTGTGGAAATATTCCACTTCGTCAGTCTCACGGTTATAATAACCATAGCCACCGTGATTCATTCTAATCCATACCACCCCAAGGGCTTCTGAGAATTCGGCTCCACGGCTGGTGAATTCAGGCACTTGTGTACGCTGATTAAAGAATTTGATGTTCTTTGTCTGCATATCCATTCTATAGGCACCGTCACCCTGGTCTGAAAACCAAAGAAGTCCGCGGCTGTCTACATAGAGTCCTGTCACCTCACGGCCAATATCCATAATTAATTCTGACTCTTTGCCATAGGAGAACTGCATGATTTTTCCTGACTTTGTGCCCACATAGATATTGTAACCGTTGGAGGTCAGCTGGGTGATATCATCATCGATGAAATAGCCTTTGCGTTCCAACGATAGATTAGGCATGTCAATACGATGAACACCTTTGTCAGTGGCTACCCACAGGTCACCGTGATACCCCTCGACAATACTCTTGACGGTCATGCCGTTGGTCATGATGAGCTCTTGCTTCAGACCATTTCTGTCCAGACGGAACTTGTAGAGACCTACATCGTTGAAGAAAATGAGGACGTCGCCGTTACTGGTAATAAAAGGACTGAAGAAATAGTCGGTATGGAAGGTGTCGTGTCCGCTGACTCCTGCCAACGGGTCTTCAATGCGGTCAGTCTTGCGGTTTATAACGAAAATACGGCCGTCGTACATCTTCAGCCACACATTTTGCGACTGATCAATAGTAATTTGGTCGACTCGATTATGAAGACCGCGTATGCCACTGGCAATACCCGTCTTGTAATTATAGAAATGGTAGCCGTCGAAACGGGAGATACCATTCCATGTCGCAATCCAGATATAGCCATAGTCGTCATTAGTAAGTTTGGAGATGGCGTTACTGGGTAGCCCGTCATCAGTAGAATAGTGTGACAATGACGCCTGCAAAGGCTGAGCTCCCAGCTCTTGTGGAGCCAGGAGCACCAGCACTGCAAGCAGTGTTATTAGTGTTGTTTTGTAGTAGTTTGTATACATTATTTGTATTAATAAGCGAAGAGCGGATAGTTCTTCATCGTCTCATTGACCTCACCGCGTACCTTGGCAATGACCTGCTCATTCTCAGGGTCATTCAAGACTTCCTCAATCCAAGCAGCAATCTGAACCATCAGGTCTTCTTTTGCACCACGGGTGGTGATGGCGGGAGTGCCCAGACGGATACCAGAGGTTTGGAAGGCTGAGCGGCTGTCGAACGGAACCATGTTCTTGTTCACGGTGATATCGGCAGCAACAAGTGCGTTTTCAGCCACTTTACCTGTCAGCTCAGGATACTTAGAACGCAGGTCGACCAACATCGAGTGGTTATCGGTACCACCACTAACGATGCCAAAGCCGCGCTTAACCAGTTCCTCAGCCAGTACGGCAGCATTCTTCTTCACCTGTTTGGCCCACTCCTTGAACTCAGGTTTCAGAGCCTCACCGAAGGCAACGGCCTTGGCAGCAATAACATGCTCCAGAGGACCTCCCTGCTGACCGGGGAATACGGCACTGTTAATCAACTGAGACATCATCTTTGTTACACCCTTTGGCGTCTTCAGACCCCAAGGATTCTCAAAGTCTTTACCCAACAAGATGATGCCGCCACGCGGACCACGCAGGGTCTTGTGGGTAGTAGAGGTCACGATATGAGCCCACTTGACGGGGTTCTCCAACAGACCTGCGGCAATCAGACCGGCGGGGTGGGCCATGTCAATCATCAGCAGGGCACCTACCTTGTCGGCAATCTCGCGCATACGCTTGTAGTCCCACTCGCGGCTGTAGGCTGAGCCACCGCCGATAATCAGCTTCGGCTTGTGCTCCAGAGCCAGGCGTTCCATCTCGTCGTAGTCCACACGACCAGTCTCCTTATTCAGATTATAGCCGACGGGCTTGTAGAGGATACCGCTGGTGTTGACGAGTGAACCATGTGAGAGGTGACCGCCGTGATCCAGATTCAGACCCATGAAGCAGTCGCCAGGCTTCAGCACAGCCAGCAGAACGGCAGCATTGGCCTGTGCACCGGAGTGGGGCTGAACGTTGGCATACTCGGCACCGAAGAGCTCGCATACACGGTCAATGGCCAGTTGCTCTACCTTGTCCACCACCTGACAACCGCCGTAATAGCGATGGCCGGGATAGCCCTCAGCATATTTATTGGTAAGGTAGGAGCCCATAGCCTCCATCACCTGATCACTTACAAAATTCTCACTGGCAATGAGCTCAATGCCCTTCAACTGGCGCTGATGCTCCTGCTCAATCAACTCGAAAATCTGATTGTCTCTTTCCATTGTTTTGTCTAACTTGTTTAATATTGGAGTTTAAAGCTGTGCAAAGATACATATTTTTTATTAAATACACTAACGTTTCTCCAAAATGTTTACTTTGTCCCCCCATTTTTCTGTTTGTTTGACAAAGAAAGAACCAGGAGATAGGCTGATACATCTGCGTATTAGCTGTTCTTGTATGCATACAAGGGTAATAATTACTGATTAGGGCTCTTCTAGAATAGGTGGTATGGGCGAATGAGAGGTCCCCCAAATGTATCTGATATGGGTAGCAAATGTAACCAAGTTTAGAAAAAGTTGCAAAAATACACTATTAAATAAAAAATAATGTGTACCTTTGTAGCGCAACCAATAAAAACAGCCATGAGTATTAGAACTAACGTATTATCAACACTATTGTTATTTGTTACGCTAACGCTGCAGGCCCAGAGACCTTGCGGACCAGTACCGACAGAAGACCAGCTGCGATGGCAGGACATGGAGATGTATGCATTTATCCACTACTCGATGAATACATATACCGACGAGGAGTGGGGCTTCGGTAACGAAGACCTGAAGCTGTTTAACCCCTCCAATCTGGACTGCCGACAGTGGGTGCGCGTCTGCAAACAGGCAGGCATGAAGGGTATCATCTTCACCGCCAAGCACCACTGTGGCTTCTGCATGTGGCCGTCGAAATACACGGAGTATTCGGTGAAGAACACGCCGTGGAAGCAGGGAAGGGGTGACGTGGTGCGCGAACTGGCTGACGCCTGCCGAGAGGAGGGTCTGAAGTTTGCCGTGTATCTGTCGCCATGGGACCGTAACCATAAAGACTATGGCAAGCCGGAATATGTGACGTACTTCCGTAACCAGTTGCGCGAACTGCTGACGCAGTATGGCGACATCTTCGAGGTGTGGTTTGACGGTGCCAACGGTGGCGACGGCTGGTATGGCGGTGCCAACGAGACACGTAAGATTGACGGGAAGACCTACTATGGCTGGGCAGAGACGTTCCGAATGATTCGTGAGTTGCAACCACATGCTGTCATCTGGAACGATGGCGGCGACCGTGGCGACCTGCGCTGGGTTGGTACGGAGGCCGGAAATGTGGGCGAGACGAACTGGAGTCTGATGCCCGGCAAGGGCGATACGCCTTGGCACATGTTGCACTACGGTGTGGAAGACGGCGACGTGTGGTGTCCAGGTGAGACGAATACCAGCATCCGTCCAGGATGGTTCTACCATGAGACGGAGAACGAGCACGTGAAGAGTCTGTCGAAACTGATGGACACGTACTATAAATCGGTGGGCCGCAACTCGACGCTGCTGCTGAACTTCCCCATCATGCCCAATGGACGCATACACCCGACAGACTCGCTGCGCGGCATCGCGTTCAAGAAGATGATTGATGAGGTGTTTAAGACTGACTTGGCCAAGAATGCAGAAAAAACGTCGGTAGTCAACAACCAATATCCATTAAGGACGGTCATTGCTTTTAAGCAATCAACCATGTTCAACCGTTTCGTTGTTGAGGAGGCTATCCGTTTTGGCCAGCGTGTGAAGAAGTTCTCGCTAGAGGCAGAAGTCAACGGACAATGGGTACCGCTGGATGATGAGTTAGTCACTTCACGCCCCTCCATACAGGGAGGGGACGGGAGTGGGTCTCTCACGACCATCGGTCACCGACGCATTGTCTGTTTCCCGACCGTAAACGCAACGAAATTGCGATTCACGGTTACTGATGCCAAATGCGAACCGATGATTAAGAAGACTGCCGTCTATCTGGCACCAGAACTGACGGCCGACATCCCCGACAGTGGCGAGAAGAAATCGTCGAACCTGCACTTTTTCTATGGTTCTGCCAAACAGGTATTCATTGACTGGGACAAAGAGCAGACCATCTCAGCATTCCGCTATCTGCCACCACAGACTAGTCGCGATGGCACTGTGACGCACTACTCGCTGTGGGCATCGACCGACTGGCACGACTGGAAGAAGGTGGCACAGGGCGAGTTCTCGAACATTGTGAACAACCCCATCTGGCAGACCATCAAGTTCAATACGCCCGTCAAAGCCAAGGTTCTGCGACTGGAGGCCGACCGCCTGGCAGAAGGTGACCGGATGGCTTTTGGTGACATTGAGGTGGTGACGGCACCAAACAGTGGTTTCTGTATTGCCAAAGACGGCAAGACAGCGTCCATCGTGGTTGACGAACAAGACTGGAAGGGCGTCGTTCGGGCGGCCAACGACCTGAGCGATGATGTTCGCAAAGTCTGTGGCGTAGCCAGTGAGGTCAAATCTCTCACCTCTCACTTCTCACCTCTCACCTCTAATATTATTGTCGGTACCATCGGTAAGAGTCGTATCATCGACCAGCTCGTCAAACAGAAGAAGCTGGACGTGAGCAAGGTGAAGGGCCAGTGGGAGTCGTATGTCATTGACATCGTTGACGGCAATCTGGTCGTTGCCGGCAGCGACAAGCGTGGCACCATTTACGGCATCTATACCATCAGCGAGAAGATGGGTGTGTCGCCCTGGTATTGGTGGGCTGATGTGCCCGTGAAACATCAGGAAGAAATGTATTGGGAAGACGGTCGCTTGGTGCAACCCTCGCCGAAAGTGAAATATCGTGGCATCTTCATCAATGACGAGTGGCCCTCGTTCGGTGGTTGGTCGACAGCACACTTTGGCGGTGTCAACTCAAAGATGTATGCCCACATGTTTGAGTTGCTGCTGCGTCTGAAGGCCAACTACCTGTGGCCTGCCATGTGGGCGACAGCCTTCAATGAGGACGATGTGGAGAGTCCACGGCTGGCCGATGAGTACGGCATTGTAATGGGTACGTCGCACCACGAACCGATGATGCGCTCACACCAGGAATATCTGCACCGTAAGGAGCAAGTCGGTTCATGGGACTACGCCACGAACAAGCAGCGTGTGGATCAGTTCTTCCTTGAAGGTATGCAGCGCAACAAGGACTACGACAACCTCGTTACAATCGGTATGCGTGGAGACGGTGACGTGGCGATGGGTAAGGGCGATGATGCCGACAATATGAAGACTTTAGCCGAAGTCATCAAGGGTCAGCGCAAAATTATCAAGGACATTTACGGACGAGCCGATGCCGTACCACAGCTGTGGGCCATCTTCACGGAGGTACAGCGCTACTACGATGCAGGCTTCACCGTGCCCGACGATGTGACGCTGCTGCTCTGCGACAACAACTGGGGCTATATCCGTCGTATTGGCCGTGATTTCGAGCGCAAGCGTAAGGGTGGCCTTGGCCTCTACTATCATATCGACATGAATGGTGGTCCATGGAACGACCGTTGGGTGAATACCACTACCATCCCTAAGTTGCGTGAACAGTTGAATCTGGCCTATCAGTCAGGCATCGACCGCATATGGATTATCAATGTAGGCGACCTGAAACCCAAGGAAGTGCCCATCGACTTCATCATGCACTACGCCTGGAATCCGGAAAGCGTGAAGGCTGGCGACGAACGAGCATGGCTGGAACAGTTTACCAAGAGTGTGTTTGGCGCAGCCCAATTCTCAATTCTCAATTCTCAATTCTCAATTTATAAAGAAACCGCCGACATCATTGCCAAATATTCGAAACTGAACCTGTTGCGCAAACCTGAAGCACAGGTCCCTGGAATCTTCAACTACGAAGAGATGCTTCGCATGAACAACCAGTGGCAATCGCTGGTAGTTCGCTGTGAAGCACTGAAGGAACAGATACCTGCAGAGGCTCAGGATGCCTTCTATCAGCTGGTGTACTATCCTGCTGTGGCCAGTGCTGGGGTGGGTATGATGTATAATGCTGCCACGATGGGCGACAGTCTTACCGTCTGCGACCTGATGGCGAAAGACCAGCGACTGACAGAGTATTATAATAAGGTGATGGCTAATGGCAAGTGGGACGGAATGATGCGCGACAACCATATAGGTTATACGCAGTGGAGCATCCCTGAGACAAATCGCCACCCAATGAACCTCGGCTACAAGGTTCACCATGATCTGAGTGCATCGAACAATACCAAGGAGTATAGTATTGATGCCAACAACTATACACGTAAGACGGACGGCAAAAATGCCTCGTGGCTGTTCCTGCCCGACCTTGGACGTGGTGAGGGCTGTATGGGTAGCAGTAATGTGATGGCACAGACCAGCGGGGCGACTCTCGAGTACGATGTCAACCTGTCTCCCCTCCTTTTGGAGGGGGTGGGGGAGGCTACCATTGCCATCGGCATCCTGCCCACGCAGGATATCTACCCTGCCCGTGGCCTTCGCCTGGGCGTGCAGATTGACGACCAACCCGTGCAGACCATCGATGCCCGTAGAGGTCTCGTCGACACCTTCCTGGAATATACCCCCCAGAATCTCAAACGTTCAAAGCTGCTGAAGCCCCTGCCACCACGCAGTCGTCTCGCCTTGAGCGGCTTCTGGAATGGTCGGCAGTTGCCGCGCCGCGATGAGGTCTTTGACAATCTCCGCTGGCTCGACGTGACTTTCTCGGATATCACGCCTGGCAAGCATACACTCAAGCTGGTGATGATTGACCCGGAGATCGTCGTAGAACAAATAGTAGTAAACCCAGACAATAACCGTTATAGCTATTTTGGAAGATGAAACACATCAAATATTTCTTCATGCTCTCCATGCTGCTCGGTGCATGGACAAATAGTAACGCCCAATCGGCATCCACACTATTTGACGCTGGTTGGCAATTTACGCGCAATGGCAAGACCATCAATGTTGACCTGCCCCACGACTGGGACATCTACGAGGCACCAGACCCAGCCACAGGTGCTACGAAAGAAGGTGGCGGCTGGTTTCAAGGCGGCAAAGGTGAATACAGAAAACAGTTTAAAGTTGAAAGTGGAAAGTTGAAAGACAAGCGGGTAATGCTGCACTTCGAAGGTGTCTATCAGAAGGCCGAGGTATTCGTCAACGGACAGAAAGCTGGGCAGCATGCTTATGGTTATACACCATTCACGGTCGACATCACACCGTTCTTAAAATTAAAGAATTCAAAAAATAGAGAATTAAGAAATGGAGAGGAGAACGAGGTTCTTGTTAAGGTCAATAACTCAGAGCAACCCAACTGTCGCTGGTACTCTGGCTCAGGTATCTATCGCCATGTGTGGCTCGTAACGAAGCAACAGCGCTATATCGACGAGTGGAGCATCCGTGTGACGACGCCCAACATTCACACGGTGAATATCAAGGCTGAGGTGGTGATGGAGAATGGGGTGCGTAAGCCTATTGAGAAGACCATCCATGTGGACAATCCTCACCTGTGGTCGCCCGACGATCCCTATTTGTACCATACCACCATCGAGGCTGAGGGCGATGTGGTGCCCGTAACTTACGGCATTCGCACCATAGAATATACAGCCGAGAAGGGATTTGTGCTCAACGGCAAACCACTGAAGATCAATGGTGCCTGTGTGCACCATGACGATGGTGTGTTAGGTGCCATGGCCTTCGATGTTGCCGAGATTCGCAAGGTGAAGCTGATGAAAGAGGCTGGCTTCAATCTCATTCGTACCAGTCATAATCCTACTACCCGCGCTTTCCTTGACGCTTGCGACTCACTGGGCATGCTGGTGATTGGCGAGGCCTTCGATGGCTGGCGCACACAGAAGAATCCGTACGACTATTCGACGCTGATTGACTCGTGTTATCAGGAGGATATCCATGCCATGGTGAAGCGCGACAGGAATCATCCCAGTATTATCTGCTGGAGCATCGGTAACGAAGTCATCGAGCGCAAGGATATCCGTGTGGTTCATACTGCCAAACTGCTGAAACAGGCTATTCTGGAAGAGGACGATACCCGTCCTGTGACGGAGGCACTGTGTGCGTGGGACAGCGACTGGGAAATATACGACCCACACTTCGATGTGCTTGACATCGGTGGCTATAACTACATGATTCACAAACACAAGAGCGACCACCAGCGTGACCCCAAGCGTGTGATGTGGCAGACGGAGAGTTTTCCAAGAGACGCCTTCAAAAACTGGAAACTGGTACAGGAATATCCTTACGTCATCGGCGACATTGTGTGGACGGGTCTCGACTATTTGGGCGAGAGCGGTATCGGTCGTAACTACTACGAGGGCGAAAGGGCTGGCGAGCACTGGATAGACGGTGGTATTCCCGAATGGCACGGAAGCTACTGCGGTGATGTGGATATCACGGGATGGCGCAAACCTATTAGTCACTATAGGGAGACGCTTTGGACGGAATCCAAAGCCACTTCATACATGGCTGTGAAAGAGCCGGATGGCTATCGTGGTAAGATACACGGAACCTCATGGAGCGTATGGCCCACATGGGAAAGTTGGATGTGGCCAGGATGGGAAGGCAAGCCTATCGAGGTGGAGGTCTATACGAAAGCGCCAGAGGTGAAGCTGTATCTGAACGACAAACTCGTTGGCACCAAGGCTGTCAATGAAGGCACTGAATACAAGGCCGTCTTCACACTGCCTTACGAACCCGGCACACTCCGTGCAGAAGTCAACGGAAAAAGTGTCGTACTGAACACTGCGGGAGAACCTGCGCGTCTTCGACTGACAGCAGACAAACAGAGCCTGCGTCATGATGGTCAGGACCTGAGCTTCATCACCGTAGAGGTGGTCGATAAGAATGGCATGGTCTGTCCTGATGCCGCCATTCCTTGTGAGGCCATCGTGAAAGGGCAGGGCAGCCTGCTGGCCTTTGCCTCTGCTGACCTGAAAGACCGTGAGCCGTATACTTCATCTAAGGTTACCACTTGGCATGGACGTGCCCTGCTGGTGGTACGCAGTACAGAGAAGAAAGGCAATGCACAGATTAGCATTAAGAGCACGTTGCCTACATCAACCATCACCATTAAGAGTAAAAAATGAAAAGAGTACTTATTTTACTGACTACCATACTGGCTATCACAGTACAGGCACAGATACCTCATGACTGGGAGAATCCCGCCGTATTGGGCATTAATAAACTGCCTTATCATGCTACACTGCAGCTTCCTTCGAAATGGAAGGACTGCAGGGAGATTCAGTCTCTCGACGGTCAGTGGCAGTTCCATTGGTCGAAAGACCCAAAGTCGCGCCCTGTCGACTTCTACAAAGAGAGCTACGACGTGAGTGGGTGGGACAAGATTACGGTGCCGGGCAACTGGCAGTTGCAAGGTTTTGGTAGGCCCATCTATGTCAATATGCAGTATCCGTTCCATCGCGACCGTCCCAGCGTGACAAGTGAACCCAACAAGGACTGGTATGCCTACGACCATCGCAACCCCGTGGGCTCGTATGTCACCTTCTTTGATGCTACAAAAGAGATGCTCTCGAAGAATCTGATTCTGCACTTCGGTGGTGTGCATTCGGCCTTCTATGTATGGGTGAATGGACAGAAGGTGGGCTATAGTCAGAACTCGATGTCGCCCGCAGAGTTTGACATCACGAAATATGTTTGTAAGGGCAAGAACAAACTAGCCGTCGAGGTGTATCGCTGGAGCGATGGCAGCTATCTGGAATGTCAGGATATGTGGCGTCTGAGTGGTATCTTCCGTGAGGTACAGCTGTGGGTGCGCCCGCTGGTGCATATCGCCGACTATCATGTCACGGCGGTACCCAACAAGGACTTCTCACAGGCTACTGTTACTGCCGATATCGCCGTTTGCAATATGGGCAAGAAGAAAGCGAAGAATGTGAACGTCAGTTTCAATATTGATGGAAAAATTCTCAATTCTCAATTTCCAATTCTCAATTCAAAAGATACTGCGAATATCACACTTACGTACCTTATTATTAATCCTAAGCTGTGGTCGGCAGAAAAGCCTAACCTCTATCCGTATAGCATAGAAGTGGGCGACGAGCACTTCGACAACCAGCTGGGTGTGAAGCGTGTAGAGTGCGTCGGTGAGGTGTTTAAGATTAATGGTAAGAATGTGAAGCTGCGTGGTGTGAATCGCCACGACCATCATCCTGTGACTGGGCGCTATGTGGATGATGCCACCTACGAAGAGGACTTGCGACTGATGAAGCAGGCGAATATCAACTTCCTGCGCACCAGCCACTATCCTGACCGTGAGTACATCTATGAGCTGTGTGACCGATGGGGCATCTATGTGATGGACGAGGCCAATCAAGAGACGCACGGCTACGGTTATGCCAATAGGGTGATGGGTGAAGATATTGCTTGGGAGAAGGCTCATGTGGATCGTGCAGAATCGCTGGTAAAACGCGACTTCAACCACCCCTGCGTTATCCTGTGGAGTCTGGGTAACGAGGGCGCTGTCGGTCCTAACATCCAGGCCATGTACGATAAAGCTTGTCAGTTGGACTCTACCCGTCTGCCGTTCTACGATTGTCATCCGCGGTACTCTGCCCTGCATGACTTTGGCTACCCAACGCCTGACGTGCTGAAAGCAGAGGCGGAGAAGGAAACAGAGAAACCGCTGATAGCCCGCGAATATGCTCACGCTATGGGAAACTCAATGGGTAACTTCCAGGAATACTGGGATGTCATTTATGCCGATAGCAGTATCGCCGGTGCTGCCATCTGGGACTGGGTGGATCAGGGCCTTCTTAAGAAAGATGGTGATAAGGAATATTGGGCTTATGGTGGCGACTTCGGCGACAAACCCAACGACGGACCATTCTGCATCAATGGCCTCATTGGTCCTGACCGTAAGCCCCATCCTCACTATTACGAAGTGCAGCACGTCTATCAGCCGCTGCAGTTTGTCAGAGAAACGGATGGTACTATCCGCATCATCAACCATGACAGTTTCACAGCCCCCAGCGAATATGAGATAGCTCGCGACACCATGACCATCGATGGCGAGACGACGCTGACTGTTTCTGCCCGTCTGAAAGGGGATAAACCGTGGGCCAAGAAGGGTTTTGTGGTAGCCAGTGAGCAGTTTGTGCTTCAATCCTATCAATTCCCAAAAGTTCCCCTCCTTTCGGGAGGGGATGGTGGTAGGCTTATCACCATTGATGGCAACAGCCTCACCTCGTGGATTGTTGATGGCAAGGAGATGCTCGTTGCTCCGCTGGAGCCCTACTTCTGGAAGCCGGAGAACGACAACCAGCATGCTGCCCAGTTTGCCCAGCGTACTGCTGTGTGGAGAAATGCAAGTGATGTGACGGTAAAATATACTGTCATCAACGAACGCCAGATTTTGGTTGATGTGGACTACAAACCGTCGGGTAACGATAACCCCGTGATGCCTAAGTTTGGTATGCATATGCGAATACCTGCTGACTATACCATCATTGAGTACTATGGTCGAGGCCCGTGGGAGAACTATCCCGACCGCAAACGCAGTGCTTTCTTAGGGCGCTACATGATGCCGCTCTCTGAGTTCGAAACTGAATATATCCATCCGCAGGATAACGGCAATCGTTGCGATGTGCGTTGGTGTAACATAGGTAACGGAAAGCGCACTCTCCGCATTGACGGACTCCAGCCCCTTTGCATTCGTGCCTGGGACTATGGTGAGGAGGATTTAGAAACAGCAAAGCATCCGCACGATATCTTGCGCGGACGCTTTGTAAACCTGAATATTGATTTGAATATTCATGGCGTGGGTGGTGTCGATACATGGGGACAGCGTACGCTACCTCAGTATACCATCGACGGTAATCAGCCCCACCACTATTCGTTTATTCTCGAGTGGCAATAAGCTACTCGGGAATTATACCAACTCTACCTTGTTGATGTCCTGCTCCTTCTCACAATAGTGACAAGTCAGTATGCCGTCTGCCACGTGGAAGTGGGTGGCCATCGGCTCGTTGTTGGTGATGCACTTGGGGTTGTTGCACTTCACGATACCTTTCATTTCATCGGGAGTTTCGACGGTTTTCTTCTCTACCACCTCGTAGTCGCGGATGATGTTGAGAATAACCTTTGGGGCTACGACGGAGAGACGAGAAATTTCGTCATCTGTAAAGAATTTGTCAGACACCTTGATGATGCCCTTCATGCCAACCTTCTGTGAGGGGTAGTTGTTACCAATGGTAACAGGCGTCTTTAGGTCAAACAGTCCTAAAAGGTTCGCCACCTGATAGGTCTTGGAGGCGGGTATGTGGTCGATAACGGTGCCGTGCTCAATAGCAGCAACCAGACGTTCTTTCTTGTTCATATTCTTTCCTTTCTTTCGTTATTACGTTATACCGTTATACCGTCATTACGAATATTAATTTATCCGATAATCGTTTTGTCGTTCTTGACGTCGTCGAGACTGATGCCCAGCACGTCGCAGAAAATGGCTTCGCGAGCAAAGAGCCCGTTGCCGGCCTGCTGGATATAGTAGGCATGGGGATTCTCATCAACGTCGTAGGCAATCTCGTTGACGCGAGGCAGCGGGTGCAGGATCTTCATGTTCGGCTTGGCTAGACGAAGCATGTCATTATTTAATATATATACGTTCTTGACCCGTTCATATTCCATGAGATCGGAGAAACGCTCCTTCTGCACACGGGTCATATACAGTATATCTGCATCTGCAATGACTTTCTCGTTGAAGGCGGTATGCTCTTGATATTGGATGCCGTGCTCCTTGCAATAGATCTTATATTCCTGAGGCATGGCGAGTTCCTTGGGGGCCACAAAGTGGAATGTCGGATTGAAGTGGCGCATAGCCATGATCAAAGAGTGAACGGTACGACCATACTTGAGGTCACCTACGAGATAGATGTTCAGATTCTCAAGGGTCCCTTGAGTCTTGTAGATGGAATAAAGGTCAAGCATGCACTGCGAAGGATGCTGGTGAGCACCATCGCCTGCATTGACGATAGGAACGTCAGTCACTTCTGTCGCATATTGGGCTGCTCCCTCAATGAAGTGACGCATGACAATAACGTCTGCATAGTTGCTGACCATCAGAATGGTGTCTTTCAGCGTTTCTCCTTTTGTTCCACTGGTAATCTTGGGATCGGCAAAGCCGATGACACGGGCGCCAAGACGGTTCGCAGCAGTCTCAAATGAGAGACGGGTACGGGTGGAAGGCTCAAAGAACAGTGTGGCCACTACCTTGCCCTTCAGTAGTTCGCGATTGGGGTGTTTTTCAAACTCCTGGGCCATCTCAATCATGTAGAGAATTTTCTCGCGAGTGAGATCGGCAATCGTTACAAAATCATGTTTTTCCATCTGTTTGTGAATTTTGGGGACAAAATTACATATTATTTTTTAAATTACGCACGATTATTGGAAAGATTTTTGTAATTTTGCACTCAAATCCCAGAAGAAAATCGTCATGAGAAAAATCATAGTACGCTTTTTATGGTCACTTTTGGTGGCTGGAGTGCTGACGGCAGCACTTGCCTTTTATGCTATTAATGAGGGCTGGATAGGATATATGCCGCCCATCGAGGAACTGCAGAATCCTATCAACAGGTTTGCCACGCAGGTCATTTCTGCAGATGGCAAGATTATGGGCACGTGGAATTATAACCGCGAGAATCGTATCATCGTGGACTATACTCAGCTGTCCCCGTCGTTGGTGCAGGCGCTTGTCGCTACGGAGGATGTCCGTTTCTATGACCATTCTGGTATAGACTTCTTTGCCTTGGGGCGTGCGCTGGTAAAACGTGGTATCTTCGGACAGAAATCGGCAGGCGGTGGTTCTACCATCACCCAACAGTTGGCCAAACAGCTCTATTCGGAAACAGCCCATAGCGTAATGGAACGCGTCCTCCAGAAACCGATAGAA
Source organism: Prevotella sp. (assembly GCA_045131435.1). GTDB lineage: Bacteria > Bacteroidota > Bacteroidia > Bacteroidales > Bacteroidaceae > Prevotella. The sequence continues at coordinate 1,994 of JBGUQW010000200.1, read as the reverse complement.
TGGGTGATAGCAGTACGTCTGGAGAAAAACTATACGAAGGACGAGATTATTGCCATGTATCTCAACTATTTTGATTTCCTTCATAATGCCGTGGGTATTAAGACAGCATCGAATACCTATTTCAGCAAAGAGCCCAAGGATCTCTCCGTTACCGAATCTGCAGTATTGGTAGGACTATGTAAGAATCCTTCTTATTATAATCCTGTGCGTCATCCGGAACGTTCGCTCGAGAGACGAAATGTTGTTTTGGGACAAATGTTGAAGGCAGGGTATCTGACAGAGGCTGATTATAATAAGTATATTGCTGAGCCTTTGAACCTGAAGTTCCATGTAGCTGACCATAAGGATGGTATAGCGGCCTATTTCCGCGATTTCCTGCGTCGCTATATGATGGCAAAGCAGCCAAAGCGTTCTGATTATCCGTCGTGGAATGTGGTGAAGTATCATATCGACTCTATCAATTGGGAGACAGATCCGCTGTTTGGTTGGTGCAATAAGAACATGAAGAAGAATGGTGATCCTTACAATGTCTATACGGATGGACTCAAGGTATATACCACCATCGATTCTCGAATGCAGGAATATGCCGAACAGGCTGTTCGCGAACATGTGGTCAAGTTCTTACAGCCGGCATTCAATAAAGAAAATAGAGGACGTAGCAATGCGCCATATTCTGGCAGCCTCTCGCAAGACCAGCTGAATAAGATCCTGATGCGTTCTGTACGTCAGTGCGAGCGCTATAGAGTATTAAAGGCCGACGGTGCTACTGATGAACAGATCATGCAGTCGTTCCGTACAAAGACGGAGATGAGCATCTTTACGTACCATGGTGAGATTGATACCATCATGACACCACTCGATTCCATACGCTACTATAAGTCGTTCCTGCGTACTGGCTTTATGAGTATGTGTCCGCAGAACGGACAGGTGAAGGCTTATGTCGGTGGCCTTGACTTCACTCACTTTGCGTACGATATGGCAATGGATGGACGTCGTCAGGTGGGTTCTACAATCAAACCGTTCCTCTATTCTCTGGCTATGGAGAACGGTTTCTCACCCTGTGACCTTGCGCCTAACGTGCAGCAGACTTATATGGTGGCAGGAAAGCCGTGGACACCCCGTAATGCAGGACACTCGCGATATGGCGAAATGGTGACGCTGAAATGGGGACTCCAGCAGTCGAACAACTGGATTTCGGCCTATCTGATGAGCAAACTGAATCCACAGGCCTTTGTGACGCTCCTGAATCAGTATGGTATTAATAATCCGGAAATTCATCCTTCTATGGCGTTATGTCTGGGACCCTGCGAAATTACTGTTGGCGAGATGGTAAGTGCCTACACGGCATTTGTGAATCACGGCATCAGGGCTGCCCATATGTTCGTTACCAAGATTGAAGACAATGAAGGAAACCTGATCGTGCAGTTCCAACCTCGCATGAATGAGGTGATTAGTGACGAGAGTGCCAATAAGATGTTGTATATGCTGAAAGCTGTGGTGGATGGCGGTACGGCAGGACGTTTGCGCTTCAAATATGGAATGAAGGGAGATATAGCTGGTAAGACCGGAACAACCAATAATAATAGTGATGCATGGTTTATGGGGTTGACTCCTACTCTTGTCAGCGGTGTATGGGTCGGTGGTGATGATCGCGACATTCACTTTGATTCTATGACGATGGGTCAGGGCGCGACGATGGCATTGCCGGTGTTCGCATATTATATGCAGAAAATCTATAAAGACAAGAGACTTGGGTATAATGAAAATGCAGTTTTCGATATGCCTGTGGGATATAACCCTTGTCAGATGGATGAGTCTGGCTTGAGCGATGTAGAGGGAGACGATATCGAAGAGGTATTTGAGTAGTCTCTTATATATAATAAGGTATAAGAGTTTTCGCATTGTCGTGAAATGCGAAAACTTTTTGCTTTTTTGAAAAATAATTCAGAAAAAGCTTGCAGGAATGAAAAATTAGTCGTACCTTTGCATCCGCT
>JBGUQW010000199.1:0-2011 GCA_045131435.1 Prevotella sp. | reverse complement strand
CGCAGCATCTCCTCGGCCTCCTCTTTGGCCTTGCGCAGTATCTCTTTGCGCTGACGTTCTATCCCGTTCAACTCGGCTTCCAATCGTTCGCCGGTAGCCTCCAGCTTCTTCTCGTGCTGGTGTATCGTCTGGCGCTTACCCTCCCAGTATCGCTTGTCGCGCACAATGTCCTGCAGGTATTTGTCGCTTTGGATATATTCCGAGCCCACTATCTCCGAAGCGTCGCTGATGACTTCCTCAGAAATACCCGTCTTGCGGGCTATCTCAATGGCAAACGACGAACCGGGCTGTCCGATGGAGAGCTGGAACAGAGCCAGCATCTGATGACGGTCGTAGAGCATGGCTCCGTTGACAACGCCTTCATGGTCTTCGGCAAAGTGCTTCAGATTCTGATAATGGGTGGTAATGACGCCATAGGCCTGCTTCTGCCAGAACTGTTTCAGCACAGCCTCAGCAATTGCTCCGCCGATGGTGGGTTCCGTACCGCCTCCGAACTCGTCTATTAATAATAAGGTATGACTGTCGGCCTGCTTCATCATGTTCTTCATGTTCAGCAGATGGCTGGAGTAGGTGGACAGGTCATCGGCTATCGACTGCTCGTCGCCTATGTCAATCATGATGTTGCGGAATATACCGCATGTAGAGCGGTCACCAATGGGTATTGACAGACCACACTGCAACATATACTGCAACAGTCCCACCGTCTTCAGACACACCGACTTACCACCTGCATTCGGACCGCTAATGATAAGCAGCCGCCCTGCGTTGTTGTTTTTCGTTATAACGTTATTATGTAATTCCGTTATACCGCTAAGATTAATATCCAGTGGCACCACCTTTTTCTCCTGCTTCGCCAGCGAACGCTGCAACAGCGGATGGATGGCCCGTATCCAGTCGATGTGTGGCTGGTCCAGCACCTGCGGTTCGAAGGCCTGCATCTGCTCGGCCATCGCTGCCTTTGCCTGTATCAGGTCTATCTCGGCCAGGAAACGGTACGAGTCCAGCACGTCCTGCACGTGAGGTCTGAGCTCGTCGGAGAATACTGTTAGGATGCGGATGATCTCACGCCGCTCGGCAGCCTCCAGTTCACGCACCTTGTTGTTGGCCTCCACCACCTCGGCAGGTTCAATGAACACCGTCTTTCCGGTGGCTGACTCGTCGTGTACAATACCCTTGATGCGGCGTTTCAGTCCTGGTGCCACAGGAATCATCAGTCGGCCGTCACGCAGGGTGGGAGCAACGTCCTGAGCCACCAGACCGTCACGCTGGGCCGAGTGCAATATCGTATATAAGGTACGCGATATGGAGCCCGCTGTCTGTTCCATGTCGTGACGGATGCCAGCCAGCGTCATTGATGCCGAGTCCTTGATCTTTCCGAACTTGTCGAGTATCGAGTCGATGCGGCGTATCATGGCCGGGAAAGTCTGCACGTCCGATGCCAGACGCTGCAGGGCAGGGTAGAGGTATTCCGGTCGATCGTCGTCACCGTTATTCTTGTTCAGGAATTCCACGATTTTCCCTATTGTCTCCAGCGAACGCCGTAAGTCGTAGAGCTCGTCCTCCTCCAAATGGGTGTTCTCCATCTTGATGCGGGCCACCGACTTGCGAACGTCGAAGAAATAGTTCATCTCAGGCTTCTCTACAGCCTGTTGAAGCTGGCGGAATTCACGCATCTGCTGCAACCATTCGTTCACCATGGCTGCATCGTCAGAGAAAGCAATCTCGTCAGCACGTTCCTTGCCCAGCGTCGAAAGACAATGCTCCTTCAGCAACCGGCGTATTTCGTCGAATCCAACCTTAGATTCGTAGTTTTTCGGGTAAATCATGCCGCGAAATTACAAATAATAGTTAAAATCACAAAAATATTTAATCTTTAATCTTTAATATTTAATTTTTTTAGTACCTTTGCAGCCGCTTTCGAAGCTTCGAGCACTGGAGAGATGGTAGAGTGGTCGATTACAACGGTCTTGAAAACCGTCGTGCTGAGAGGCACCGGGGGTTCGAATCCCTC
>JBGUQW010000198.1:0-3954 GCA_045131435.1 Prevotella sp. | reverse complement strand
GTGTTCTACTTTTAATTTTAATCGATTCAGGTGTGCTGTCGTCACGTCGATGACAACTTCACAATCCCTTCGTTGAGGATGCTGCGTATTGACTCTTAGCAGGCAGGTGTTGTAAGCAATGCCCCGTTTGATAAATAAATCGCAGGCAGCGTTATAGATACGACACAGTCCAAGAAAACTGCACTTGATGCGTATTTTGTCGTGTGTCCCATCCACTTCCATCGTTTCATCGCCCACCCATCTGAGGTTGGCGAACAATTGCTTTGCATAGTAGAGGATGCCGGACGTGCCGGCTTCCTCTCCTATTACATTAGGTGTCACTCTTCGCCACATGCTACTTGAACTTTATTTGATTGTAAAGCTCTTCTTCCTCGACAGTCATGAAACTGACCAGGCAGTAGGTCTTGTAGGCAGCGAACTGACGCATGAACTTACTCAGACGATCGGTATCAAACAGGACAACAGGGTTGCCGTCATCATCCTTTCGGATGCTGCCGTCATTCTCCACGCATACGGTGTAGAAACCCAGCAGGAATGCCAGCCGTTCTTCAGAGACGGGCTTCCTTGACGGCCACTTGGTGACATGCCGATGGAAATCCAAGAGCACAGGCGTTGCCTTTGCCGCGTACTTCCCACCCATCACTCTCTTCGTCTGTGAGCCATATTTGATGGCAAGCACCTCTTTACCTGCATTGATGCGCCTTACCAATCTGCCCGCAAAATGATTCGTCATCACCACTGCGTGCAGCTGGTCAAACCATCCCACGAAATCATCGGGATTCTTTACATAATGATATGTTACTACAACTTCTTCCATACTTTGTTTTTGTTTTGTGTGATTAAACCTCTATCTTTCCATCTCGATATTTGCATGCCCGCTGCCTTTTGCGAAATGCCTAATTTTTGGACAACCATATTCACATTAAATTCAGCTGGAAGCTCATTGAACTTCGCTTCGTTACGTGAAGCACGTGTCTGCGGTCTCATCGCAAACTCGCGTTTGCCATTCTCCCAGCATTCCTCCAGCATACGCCCGAAGAAAACGTCCTGATAGTAGATGACGGCATCGAAGATGAGCTCTGCGAAATCAAGGTCTGACTTCCGGATGGTGGGCTTCATGATATTGAAGTTCTTCTTATTCTTATTCTCAGCCCAGTGACGTGCAACGATGCGCGGAATGGTAAACCATTCGGCATAGAACACGGCACGCTTGCGGAAGTAGTTCAGTACCTTATCATCAGCTTCCTTGGCTCTCTTCGCGGCTTTCTCGCATAGGTCATAGACGTGGTTGACCAGCTTCGGAATAAAGAGCTCACCCTTCAGCTTATCGAAGAATTCGCCCCATGCCTGCATCCTTGTGAATGTCTTGTCAATCTCCTTGGCAGAGCCTTTGCCAATCATGCGGTAGGCATCGTCAGTGATGCGGATGATGGCGATGCGTGAGCACAGGCCATCGTTGATGTTCCGCATATTGATCTTCTTCGCCAGCGACACGTCGGTACCCGTGATGACCTGATTCCAATAGACGGTGATCACCTCGTTCACGCTGTCTGCATTGGCATAGTCCACACCCGATTTCTCGTTGTGGAAAGCCTTCAGCTCCAGGTCGTGCTTGCCAATCCACGTGCCACCGCTCTGCGCCGTCACGCTGCTGTCCAGCTCCGAGTCGAAGGTGTACAGGTGCAGCGGCATCACTTCACCCTCCACTATCTCCTTGGCATTCTGCTGACGGCGGTAGAACACGGCATTCGACGTACGCGCAGGGATGTAGCGGATGCACTCCTCAGGCTCCTTCAGCTGCGTCTCGCCCTTGGCAGCCTTGTTCGATGTCCGACGCTTCTTCTGCTCCTTCTTATACTCGCGTTCCGCACGGCGTCCTGGCTCGTCGGCAGCAATCATGATGCTCATGATGGCCTCGTCCATTTCGTCAGCAAACGACTTACCGCTGGCAGGCTCGCCAATGATGATGACCTGCGGGTTCATACGATGCTGGCGTCCGTCGAAGTGCTGGTAGTGTACGCGGGTGGCGAGGGTGCAGAACATGCCTCCGGCTGCGAATATTCCGGCCATCTTGTTTTCGTCTGCGAGATGGGCAGTACAATCGGTGTAAAGCGTGTCATCTGCCAAGAGAGGCTGTAGTCTATCCCATATTTCTCCGCTACCAGCTTGAGCAGCAGACGCTCCAACATGGCTCTCCACTGCCTTTCCACTTGTATTGTTACCGTTATTCTCAGGGAGTATCGCTTTGACGGCTTTTGGAATCTCCCGCCACATGGGCAGCTTGCACTCGTCTCTGACAATGTTGTCAATCTCACTAGTGTTACCCTCCTTTTCTTCCCATTCACGTACCCACGGAATCGAGCGTATCGCCACCTTGAGCTTGCTTGTGGAATTGTCACACAGGTAGCGAAGATGCTCAGCCACCTTGACAAGAGTTCTATGACGGTCGCCCTCAACTGGCGTTCCATACTTTTGGGTATACCGTTCGAAAATTTCTGCAATCGGATAATTGCCATACTTGATGTCCTCCAGCTTTAGTGGCTGATTACCGTCAGAATCACCATCACTATGAACATCACCGTCAGGATGATTGTCGCCCACATTACGTCCCACCACGTCGGCATCATCCACTTCTGCTTTCTTAGGCTTAGAACTACCCTGACGGTAATCTTGCTCAAAAGCCGCGTTAAAATCTTTATCATACCAATTTATCAGTTTGTCTTTGTCAATATACATGGTGTAGCTCGCTGGCACAATGAATTGTCCGCGCGAAGCATCCTTGATGCTCTTGTCGTTCTCAACGCCAAGAGCCTTCGAGAAGGCTGCCTGATTGTCGGCAAGGTTGCCGGTACCATGGTCAGCAGTGAACACGATCTTCAGACCATCGGTAGATGGTGTCATGAAGACCCACAATATTTCCCAACGATTACGAGGCTTATCCGTCAGCGCGTTGTATCGCTCGCTGATTTGTGCCCAGACGAAAGCAGGGTCTTGGCCGAGGTGGTCAAGGTCGAGGACGCAGAGGCCGTTCAGGTGTACGGCCTCCTGTACACGCCAATAGCCCAAAGGGCCTTCCGTGCCGTCCTTTTCACGCTTTTTCGTCTGGTCGAAGCAGGCCGCTGAGAAGCAGAACATGGGCAGCTCACGCTTCAGCGCGTCATAGCGTTTCGCGTCGCCAGCACTATGTGCCTGCGCACACAGCTCTGCCTGCTTCTTCAGCTCGTCATCGTTGATGATGCGGTCGAATTCCTCAACAGTGTTGATTACTTCGACTTCAGAATAGAACTTTCGTTGATAGCAAAACATTTTGAAATCTCTACAATTTTAGCGTAAAACATGTCCTTACAACTCTCTTTGCCCTTAGGGTCGATGGGGACAGTGAACATGACTTCTACCTGTCGCTTGGCACGGTTCAGCGTCATCTTCAGGTCGTCGTCTTTCTTCAAGACTGTGCCTGTTGGCTGCAACCTATCAGGCACAGCCTTCTTGCACTCTTCCTTCATGACGTTCTCGAACTGGCTGACGAACTCCGAATAGGGGTCGGCAGCATCCTCTCTGCACTGTAGGGTGATTACTCTTTTGGGTTCTGCGCCTACGGTGGAGTGCACCTTCGCCTGGCCGTACTTCTTGACGTTGGCCTGCTGGGGCTTGCCTTCCTTCTGAGGCTTGAACTCAAAACCATTCTCGGGCAGGTGGATGATACCAGTACCACGAACCTTGATAATCTCTGCAAGGGATTTCTTGCTATCTTTTTTCTCTTCCATAATATACAATGTTTGTTTGTTAATTTTACTTTAATAAAACTATTTCGGGAATGACAAATAGGATTGTATACCATTGATGCAGAAACCGATTCTGCATCCAAGCGTCTCATTTCGGTCTACCGAATAATGCAACCAAAAAGAGGTTTTGCCGGCATGCGTCTTTTTCTCAATGATAATCTCGCGGGAATAC
>JBGUQW010000197.1:0-15827 GCA_045131435.1 Prevotella sp. | reverse complement strand
TCTCGCCAGGCTTGATAACATCTGAGTCGGGGATGAAGCATACTTTGGTAACAGCCTTGCCCAATGTCTGAAAATGCTTTTCATTCCATGCAGAACCCAGACAAGCCACAGTATTCGTCACGTCGATAGACTGCAAACGCATACAGTCTGGAGCACCCTCTACCAGATAGGCTGTCTGGGTACGAATGATCTCCTTCCATGCTGCATCTATGCCAAACAGCACTTCGCCTTTATGGAAGATGTCGCTGTCTGCATTATTCAGATACTTAGGATTGCTGCCATCGAAGTTCCGACACGTGAAGCCGATGATCCTTCCGAAGCGGTCGCGGATACTGATGGTGATACGCTCGCGGAACAGGTCGTTGCCGTTTCGGTCGCATAGTCCCAGTTCTTTCAGCATGTCCTGGGTGATGCCCAGTTTGTCGAGGTTCCGTGAGTAGCCCGGCGCATAACCAATTCGGATAAGGTCGCAATATTCTTTGTCCCAACGGTCATAGGCATACTGCTGAGCCTTCTCGCTCTTCATGAACTCTTTATGATAGTAGTCCTCGACTATAGCCATGTTGGCGAAAAGACTGTCTCGCTTCTTCATCAGTACTTCTTGCTCTTCAGTCAGTTCGCACTCCTGAATGTCTATGCTGTACTTCTTTGCCAGCCATCGCAATGCCTCCGGGTAGGTCATCTTTTCATGCTTCATCAGGAAGGTAACGGCATTGCCGCCCTCGCCACAAGTAAAACACTTGAAGATTTGGCGTGACGGTGAAACCGACAGTGATGGAGTGTGGTCTTGATGGAAGGGGCATAATCCCTTGTAGTTCACCCCAGACTTCTTCAGATCAACGAACTCACCGACAACCTCAACGATGTCTGCTGCATCGTAGATTTTTTCGATGATGTCTTGCTTAATATAGTTCATATCCTCTGAATATGTTTATTTCTGGGTCAAACTCATGATGTCCTCACGACGATAGTAAATACGCTTACCGACCTTCACGGGAGTAAGGTAACCAGACTTCTGCCACTTCCACAGCGTGGTATGACTCACATTGAACCCCAGCATGGCATCCTTCTTGGAGATAAGAGAACCGTTGCTGTCGGGGAACAGATTGTCAGTTACACTTTCTGATGCTGGGTGTTCCTCCAATGCTGCAAGTTGCATGGCCTTAGCAAAGGCTAACACCCCAGCATCCGTAAAAGTAAAGGATACATGACCTGTGCTTCTATGCACCTCCGAAACCAACTGGCTTGCCAGCAGCTTCTGCTCGAAATTGACATCCATGCAGTTCGCATTTGGTGTCTCATTTTGACGATTTTGATAATTATTCATATCTTTTTTATTTAAATATTTTGTTATGTTATCAATTTTTTGTATTTTTGCAGCCGATGATAATGATTTGAGCACCCGCCGCCACGGAATTATTTCCGCTTATCGAGTGCAAAGATAATCACACTTATTGAAATATCAAGTAAAATGATAATGAAAATTATCAATATTAGTAATTATTAACAAAAATGGACAACAAAAAGGTGACTTTAGCTGATTTTCATGTCGGGAACCTTATTATCAGTTATCTGAAAAGGAACAATATTCCCCAGGCACATCTGGCAAGAGAACTCGGTATGGCTACCCCTAATGTTAATAGGTTGCTCAAACGTGAAAGTATGGACACCAATTTAATATTGGAAATAAGCGAAAAGCTAAAGCACAACTTTTTTGCAGACATTTCCGGTGACACAGAGGAGGGAAAAGCTTATGTTCTGATTCATGCGCAGGTTGGCAACAGCATTGAGTCAAGGTTGAAAGAGTTAAAGATGACCCAGACGCAGTTTGCCGCCATTTTAGAAGTAACCCCTGCAGAGGTAAGTCGGCTTATCAAGAAAGACTCCTTTGATGCCCAAAAACTTTTGAAAATTTCCCGCCTGCTTAATTATAATTTCTTTCAGGACTTCTATCAATACTCCTCTCATACAGAAAATAGAAGTATTGATGGATGGGCATCCATTATGAAGCGTAACGAAGAACTTGTTGCAGAGAATGCCCGACTAAGAGACTACCTGAAAGACGTTTATTCCAAGATGCAGAAATTCAAGGAGGACAATGGAGTTTCTATTGAAAACTGGGACAGCCTGGTTAAGAAAGAAGGAGTAGACGTAATGAACATGGCGTCATTCTTCTTTTTGGATGCTAATATTAAAAAGTTTTTGGATGAATCAGATCAGACTGACTCATCCAAAAAAACAGATAAGGACTAACAGAACCTTTAGCCTATAAGGTCTATGACATTCTTAAGAGTCTCGTCCTCAATGTTTCGGTATCGCTTAAACGCTTTAGAACCTTCTACATGACCGGACATCTTTCCGATAAGGTTTGGATCGGTGACCTTGAAATAGGCATTACCTATGAAAGTACGACGGGCCAGATGGCTTGATGCTATTTCGTTGATGGGATGTATTTCATACTCGCGGGTCTGAGGATTGCGTACTTCCACATTCCTGGTTATCCCTACCATGGTAAAGATGGCTTTGATAGCGTCATTGTATTTTTGGGGCGTTATAAATGGAAACAACCTTCCCTCCTCGTCGAGTCCCGCGTACTTCTTGACAAGCTCTTGAGCCTTGGGGTGAAGGGGAACACGGGCTTGCATGGCCTCCTTGCCCTCCTTTGTCTTATGCGGTGTATATGTCAGTACCCCGTTTTCTATATGTTGCGGAGTCAGTTTTATCAAGTCGCCAACACGGCAACCAATAAAACATTGAAAAATGAAAACGTCGCGGCATGTAATAATGGTCTGGATAGGCATCCTACAGTCTTTACGAAACTGTTCGTCCATCTCCGGCCACTTCTTTTCAAGGTCAAAGTCTGCAATCTTGTTCCTTTCTTCTATAGTAATATAAATAGGTGTACCCACAATGGCGGTGCCAATCTTAAATCCATCAAAGGGGCGATTGGTGGTGAAGCCCTCTTCTACGGAGAAGCGAAAAATGGATTTAAGTCTGGAAAGCATCTTGATGACGGTGTTCTCGCCACGAGACTCCACTTTGTTGCGTCTTTTCTTAAGGGATGCGGGGTAATCTTCTATCAGTTTTGCAAAGAGGTTGGGGTACTGGTCAGAAAGGGCTTTCTCATGACGCAAATAGTCGGCCAGATTTTCAATGTCGTTACGGGTAACTGTATCAATCGAGAACGTAAACGTCTTTTTCGCGGGTTCTGTAGCCCTGACAAATCCTTCATATCTGGCAATGGTACGTGCCAGAACATAAAAGTCTTTGTAATGCGATGGGGCTAACTGACGGCGATTAATGTATAGTTCAACGAGTTCGGGAAATGATTTGCTTGTCTCGCTTTTTGCAGCATACTTTTCTGGATGGTTGAACATGTCTACCACTTCTTTTAGCCAGTCGCTTGTCATATTGCTTTTATCTGCTGTCCCATAGCAATCAAGAATGTGGTTCTTCAGTCTTTCCAAACGCTCAGCCTGCTCACGGTGGAATTTAAACTCTGGAGTCTCTAACCGCTGCTTAAAAACAATAGTACCGCTTTTGCGTAACGCATATCTATGTTTTTCCGCTTTCTCAACAGAGGCGGTTATGATGTTGCCAGGAATCTTAACACCAGCCTTTTCTGTTTTCTCCCGGTTTATATAATACTCGAAATACTCTGGGCTAACAAATACCTCACTCTTGGCGTAGAGGTCAAATGTATTACCTTGGAAGAACCGTATCATAATCTCGCTCCTTCCTGTCACCTTCTGTATCTTACTTGATATTCGTAGTTCTACCTGTGCCATAACTGGTGACAATTAAGCTTCCTCATCAATGACGTTTCCAAATTTGGCCTTTGCCACTTCCAGTGACTTTTGGATCTGCTGCATCAGAACATGACGCGGGGGCAGTTCAGTCAGGTATTGTGCCACCTTGATTCCTGCTTTGTCAAGCTGCAGCAGTTCTATTTGCTCTTCACTGCCTTCTGTACATAGCAGCAGGCCCAGAGGAGTTTCTTCGCCTGGTTCCATTTCATTTTGTTCCAACCACCGAAGGTAAAGTTCCATTTGCCCTTTGTACTGTGCCTTGAAGCGGTCTAATTTCAGGTCAATGGCAATTAGGCGGTGTAGGCGGCGGTGAAAAAACAGCAGATCGAGATAGAAGTCCTCTCCGTCAATGATCATCCGCTTCTGCCTGGCAACGAAACAGAATCCATTCCCCAGTTCTATAATAAACTGCTCCAAATGGGCGATAAGACTATCTTCCAGACTCTTTTCGCTATACATGCCTTTCAATCCGGTGAACTCCAGAAAGTAGGGGCTCTTAAATACCAAGTCTGGTGATATCACATTATCGTCGCGCAAGCTCGATAACTCCTTCTTGATAAATTCGTCAGGCTTGCCACTGATGGCAGTACGCTCATAAAGCATACCATCTATTTCCTTACGTAAGCGATTTCTTCCCCATCTTCCAGATACTGCCATAGTGATATAGAATTCGCGTTGAAGATCATCCTTGAGCGGAAGAACCTCAATAAAATGAGACCATGATAATTGTCGCGCAGCCTGCGCAACAATTTGTTCGTCAGCGAAAAGATTCGCAAACTGCATCATTCTTCTGATACTTTTGTCATCAAATCCTTTCTTTCCGTACTCCTTTTGCAATTGTCGCGCCACTTGCGCGACAATCTGCTTTCCATACTCCGCACGCTGGCTCCCAAGTACATCTCTGTTAATGCGCTCACCAATATGCCAGTACATCATAGTCAGCTCGTAGTTAGCTGTAGCAGCTACATGACCACGAGCCTGATTGATTATCTGGCGCAGGTCTTCCATCAATGACTGTGTGTCTTGTGGGGATGCAAATTTTTCGATTTCTTCCATATGAAATATCGATTTATATTTGTTGTTCTCAACTTAATTGTGTACCTTTGCGGCAAATATAAAAAGCGAACTTTAAAATATTGACACATTGGATTCTGGCTACAAAGGTAAGAATAATGCCACGGGAATACAAATATTTTTCCCGTAATTTTCCCGTGATAACGGGAATTTAACGTTCTTTAAGATTATTAATGTTGCTGATGTGTTTGTGTAAGTTATTGAAAATCAGTACAAAGTATGCAACTTAAATCATCTTTAATTTCCTTTAATCATCATTTTGATAGTCCAGTAATCCCGACAGAACAGAAGAAGCTGATAACCACATGGTTTGAGGCTTCTTTTGTTTTTCTTATCGTTTCCGTATGTGCTCTCTGGTTGACGCGCTGGGTGATGCGAAAATTGCACAAGCGATGATTGTCTAATTGGCTAAGAATTAAAATTTTCCGAAAAATTTTTGGTTTTACCGAATAATATACTTATCTTTGCCCCTAAATTCAGGTTATGGTACAGATAAAGACAGAGAAGCAGTACAAGGCGGCTTGCGACCGTATCAATGAGCTTCTGAAGATTGTCGGCAACGATACGCCTGCCGATGACAAGAACATGCTGGAGCTGGATTTGATTTCCGACCTTGTGGCAGACTATGAGGAAGAGCATTATCCTATTGCAGCTCCTACGCTGGTGGAGACTATCAAACTCCGCATGTATGAGATGGGGCTGACACAAACCAAACTTGCCGAAATGCTGGGTTTGAGCACAGCCCGTATGAGTGAGATTATTACCGGCAAGGGTGAACCTTCACTGAAAACCGGAAGAGAAATCAGCCGGAAGTTGAATATAGACCCTGCCATTGTTCTTGGGGTTTGATATAAGAAATTAAAAAAGCGACAATTCAACAGAGGAATGTCGCTTTTTTGTTTTCGCCTCGTCCGAAGGCACCTCCCGCCTCGTCCGAAGGCACATCCTCCCCCGTCTGCTCCGTGCGGGCGACCCGTCTGCTCCGTGCGGACGAGGCAGGATGTGCCTTCGGATGACCCCCCGTCTGTAAGCAGGTGATTTTGCGTGATTCGTCCATTTTATATATATATATAAAATGGACGAATCACAAAAATACCGTCGCATTTCAGAGGCTCAAAATATTCTTGAGCCATCTTAACATCATTCTCCCAACAGCGCGTCCCACTCGTCACCGTCGAAGAGGCCGGGGGCATGGGGGATGGATCCGCCTGTGCCGTCGCCAGGTCCTGGCGTCGGGTCGAGGTCACCGTTACCACCAATGCCTGTTACACTGCCTGCCAGCAGCTGCTGTCCCATTTTAATCTTTATTGCCTCCATAGAGGGCTTTATATATTTCTTTCTCATAGTCTTATTATTTTCTGTTAGTCCGCTATCGCGGAGAAATTGTTCAAAATTTAATTCAAAATTAATCAAAATTATTTTGTTCAATTTTGGTTCAAATTTTGTTTAATTTTGAGGCCCTTTATGGGCCGACCCCCTGCATTATAGCCGTCCCCCGAAGGGCGGGGGCCTCTAAATGTTTAATTTCTGCCCCCGCAAGGGGGCACTCATTACTTTACCACTACTTTTCGTCCGTTGTTGATGTAGAGTCCGGGCTTGGTGGGTTTGCCACTAAGCTTCACGCCATTGATGGTATGCCACTCTGAAAGTGAAGAGTGAATAGTAAAGAGTGAAGAATTTGCTTCCGCTTCAACAATTCCTGTCGTTTCGCCTTCGCCCTCGAAGTTCATGTAAATCTGCAAGGCGGCTTGTTCCCCTCCTTCGGAGGGGTCGGGGGAGGCTTCGAAGTACGCGCGGAAGGCGTTGAGGCTGACGGGGTGATCGGCATCAGCGGGCTGCGGCCAGTAGAGCTTGTTGGCTGCACCGAGGTACAGGATGCTCTTGTTCTCCTCCGTCCAGCTGACGGGGCTGTAGAGGCCCTTGAAGGTCACCTTGCCGTCCTGGCTGGTCACATTGTTCATGCCGCTGTGGACTTTGACGTCGTTGAATACGAGGTCGTCGGTGAGGGGATCGCCGGTGGTCGCCCACTTGACGAGGCAGGGCACGCCGGGCTCGATGCTGGTGGCGGACTTGAAGTAGAGGTTCAGCGTCGAGCCGTCGAGGCCTGTCTGCTTGTCGTCGTAGATGCCCGTGACGTCGAGCTGCATCACCGTGGCTCCCTCGAGGGGCGAACCCTCGAGCGCGACCTCGAACGGCAGGCACAGCGTGTTCCAGTCGCCGTCCTTGTAGAGTGTACGGCCCTTGATGGTGACGTCGGCTTTCTGGGCACTGACCATCATGTTGAAGACCTTGTCGTTGTCTTTGCCGTCATACAGCGTACCGATAATCTTCGCTACCTGGTTGAAGGGAGTGGCCTGGCTGATGTTGTCGAGCGTCACCTTCGTGTTTGTCAGGATGTCGTCCAGGTTGAAGGTCAGCGCGGTGCAGTAGGCAAAGGCGTTGTCGCCGATGCTCTCCAGCTGGGTGGGCAGCTTGCCATACTCGTCTTGTTCGCCCCAATAATCGTCATTATATCTTCTGGCAATATACTGCACACCGCCATAGGGGTTCTCATTATTCGTGCCACCAAAAGCCTCGTTGGCAATCGTCGTGATGCCGTCGTCAAGAATAACCGTGTTGATGTAGCTGGCATAGGGGTACCAAGGATAGCCCCTGAAGCCATTAGATTGAGCGGTGCTCATGACTCCAGATCCCTTAATGGTGAGAGTACCTTCTTTAAAGTTCCACGATAGGTTGTTACCCCATGTGCCATTGGCTTCGGGTTTGCTAATAATCACGACGTCTTTATACAAAGTGCCAGCCCATTCGCCACAGCCTTTCAGATAGACGCGGCAATTCTCGCCCAGATGAGAACAAGCAACAGGATATTGTTCTTCTGGGTACTTTGTAGCGAGGTTTTCAAGTGTCTCCATTGTGAATCCATAGTCAGTGCCGTAGGTCAGCAGATTGCCTTGAGGGTCGCGCACCTCCATGCCGCCGTGGTTCGCGTTCCATGTCCCATCATAGAAATAAGTAACGGGCATATCAGTACCAGAATACGTTGGATTGGGCACCGTAGCCTGACACAGCGAAAAGTCGTTATACACCGCTGCCGTGACGTTGTAGGCGGGCATGGTGAAGCTGTAGGTGCCGTTTTGGTTGTCGGTGACGGCAGCCTCTTTCTCTACATAATTGTCATCAATATAAGAAACTTTCAGCAACTTGCCTGCGGGTATTGCTGCGCCGCCATTGTAGTTGATGGTAACGGTGGCACCTGCGAGGGCGTAGATGTTAGTAGTGGTACCGTTGTTGTAGCTCAGGGCGAAGTCGCCGTAGCCTGTCAGGCCGGTGCCATTGACGGTATAATCAGTGGCGTTGGTGAGAGCTACGCCAGTGCCGATGGTGATGGTATTCTGGGTCAGGCCGCAGTTGGTGATGGTACCATAGTCAAGGCCTATAGCACAACTGGCATTGGCAAGTTCGTTGCCGCTATCATCCTTACCCGTGATGGTTGTGCTGGTGTAGTAGCTGTTCTTAATGATGCTGCCATAATTTCTGCCAACGATGGCACCGACCTGTTTGTTACCATTGAGGTTGCTACCAAGATATAGGCAGTCGGTGACGGTACTATTTTCATTATAACCCACGATGCCACCTATATATATCGTGTTGCTAGCAGTAGTGGTGATGCTGGCGGCGCTGGTGCAGCCGCTGACTTCGGCAGGATAGTAACACCCCCCCGCGATGCCGCCGATATCCTGAGCGTTGTCCTGTACGACAAGAATGCTGACGTCGCTGCCAACATGGCAGCCACTGACCGTACTCGACGAATTAAACCCAACGATACCGCCCGTTCTGGTGTAGCCGGTAATACGGGCATCGGCCAGTATCACGTTTTTCACTTCAGCTTTAAAGTTGTTGCCGAATAGTCCTTGGAACTTGTCACCGCCCTTATAGATGCGGATGCCGCTGATGGTTTTTCCGTTGCCGTCGAAGTGGCCTCCGAAAGAATGGCCGTAGCAACCAATGGCGGTATAGTTGTTCTCGGTGCTGGTGGCATCGTTCCATGCGGTGGTGTAAGTGTAGGTAATGTCATCACCCAGCTGGAAGTAGGTATTCTCGTAGTCATTGCCGGCATTGACGCGCTGAGCCAGCAGGTTGAGCTGGGTCGTGCTCTTAATCAGATAGGGATCGCTTGCACTGGTGCCGGAGCCTTCCCAAGTGGGTGTCAGCGTCACATTGGTCAGTGCTGCAAGCGTTGCCGATGCCGTCTCGCTGGTGTAAGTGTTTGTGCCGTCAGTCAGTGCCTGGCCCGCAGCGATGCTGATAGAGCCGCTGTAGCCGCTGAAGCCGCTGGCATTGATGAAGTCGGTGGCGTTGCGCAGACCGAGAATTACATTTTTTTTAGCATAGATGCCGTAGATGCCATTTTCATCAGCTGAAGCAGTGACCCGTCCGCTATGGATAGTGACAGTGCCATCAGCATGGATATCTGCATATTGTCCAGAAGCGGTTATTTTGCCGCCGCAGATAGTAATGTTGCCAGTATTAGATGAAACACCGCCGGTAGAAGAGAGCTCTCCCATACCGTCACCTGTGCTTTGGGCATAGATGGTCAGATTGCCATCCCCAAGTATAAAACCGTTGGCGGTAAGCTTGGCACCGTCGGCAAGGATAAGGTGCATGTCGCCAGAACCGCAATTAATCCCATGGTTGCTGTAGCTGACGTCGCCTGTGACCACGTACCAGCCACCAGCGATGTTGCTGACGTCGGTTCCGTTGGTCAACACGGTCGGTGAGTCGTTGCCGTCAATACCGTCTGTTGCTGTGTTCTGCAACTCACCGTTGGCGTCGATGTAGTTCACGCCTAAACTTTCTGCCCACGCCGTCTGTGCGGTCATCACGAGCAGCAGGAGGGCAAGTACACAAAGGGGACGGTTCTTTTTGTGTACTTTTGAAATCATGTTTAGTTGTCTTTTCATTGTTGTTGTGTTTTATGTCGTTATTCTTGTTTACTCGTCGAGCAGGGCGTCCCATGCGGGGTCGTCGAAGAGGCCGGGGCTCATGGCGCCGCCGGGGTTCACCGGGTTGTCGGTATGGACGCTGTCGCCTGGGCTAGTGGCCAGCATCTGTTGTACTGCTATCTCTATGGCCTCCATCCGAGGCGCTGTATATGCTTTTTTCATTGTCTTTTCTTTTACATTCGTGTTAAAATATTATTTCACCATTATTTTACGTCCGTTATTAATGTAGATTCCCTTCTGCGTGGGCTGCTGGGTGAGCTTGCGCCCGTCGAGGGTATACCAAGCCCCCTCTCCTTTGGAGAGGGCTGGGGTGAGGCTTGTCGTCTCGCCCTCATATACCCACTGGAATCCCGCAGCATTGGAGAGGCTGGCGGTGGGCAGTGAGAGGTACGCCTTGTTGGCGCCGATGGCTCCAGCTGAAGAAAGCGTGTACCAGTCGATGCCGTACGAGCCGTTGGCGAGGATGAAGTTGGTGTAGTCGACACCACCGTTGTCTTCGGTCTGGTAGACTACGGTCGTAGCGTCCGTCACGCCGTGCAGATAGTTCTGCGAGGGTGCGCTGGCGTTGGTGGCCACGGGGATGGTGAAGGTCGTGCTGGGTGTGCCCTTCAGCAGCAGACCCGTACCGGCGGGCACCATGTCGACAGTGCTCAGCGTCAGCTTGCTGCCGCTGAAGTCGCTCACGATGTAGGCCGTCAGTCCGTTGACATTGCTGAAGTCGAGCGCCTGGGTGCTGGCGTAGGTCATGATGCCCGCGCTGTTCATGGTGAGCCTCTCTGCTGGCTTCACATACATCTGCATCTCGGAGAGCTCAAGCCACTTATGAGTGGTACTCGGATTCCATTCATCACCCAGTTCCTGCCATCCTTCTACTTCCGTCACCTCGAAGCGGAAATACTGATAGGCGTTATTGCCGGGATTGTCGAAGTCGAAAAGATAGGAGTGGCAGGCCTGTTCATCATTCATTGTATAGTTGTATTCTTCAGCAGCGATAGTCGTCCATTCGCCATCGGCAGTTGCCTTGGCTTGAATGGTCCAGGTGGTGGGGTAGCAGCCTTGACAGCCCCAAGGGTTGTCTGAAGATATCAGCGTATAATGCTTCGGGATGACGGGCTCGGCGGTATTGAACTCCACATAGCAGCCTAAAGTAACATCTTCCACATACCACTTTGAATAGTTGCTCTCGTTGGCAGAGGAATACTTGCCGTCCAGCAGGTTCTCCGGACCGTAGCCCTGGCCGTCATCTGTTCCTGCAGTCACCGTGAAAGCAGCTGTGCCCTCAATGAGGGTCAGTCCTGTGAAGTCGCGCACGGTGACGGCTTCCATCGTGACGTTCTTGGCAGGCATGCTGAACGTATAGCTGTAGTTGCCGTTGTCGGTGTAGCTGACATCCTGGTCGTCGGCGTCCTTGACGGTCAGGCTCTGGATGACGTAGCCGTCGGGCACGGTGACCGAGAAGTTGACGGTGGCTCCCGGGCGATAGTAGGTTTTGCCCTTCTGAACCATCTTGTCGCTGGCATCGGCCACATCGTATGAAATGTTGTTACTGCTGCTGGCCTGATAGTAGCGCGTGGCCACAGGGGTGACGGTGACTGCCTTGGCGGGCATGGTGAATGTCCACGTGCCGTTCTGATTGTCGGTCAGGCTGACGTCCTGGTTGTCGGCATCCTTCACCGTCACGCTGCTCACTTTGTAGCCGTTGACAGCCGTCAGCGTGATTTCCATACCCTCCATAGCCTTAGCCTTGCTCGACTCCAGACATGCAGGGTCGTAGCTGCCGCCGATGGTGATGCCATACATCGTGCCGTAAGGATAGAGCCACGTGTTGTTGATGCTTGCACCATCTCTTATGCCATTTACATAATCCCCCTCATAGACGTTCTCATTCTCATCCATAAAGGACTTCTGAAGACGGACAGTACCTCTATATCCTTGAGCAACAATCATGTCGGACACCTTGCTCCACGAAAGGCTGACAGTACCTGTACCATAGTTTCCACCTGTACTATCGCCAGTGCCATAGTAACCGCCACCCATATTTCCACGAACATTAACATAGCCGCCATTGATGGTGACAGTACCAGCGCCGCCGTTGCCACCAGTGCCGCCTTCGTAGGTATATTCTGTCCAAGAATTGATTATTTCATTATTATCATCGTATTCATATTGTTCTGTCTCACTTACAATTACTCCTTGGCCGTAACCACCATTGCCGCCGCCCAGATTACCTTCATAGATATTGATGTATCCGTCGTGGATGACGATGGTGCCACTGCCGCCGTTGCCACCAGTGCCGGGATAGTTATCGTAAGAGAATCCTACGCCGCCGTTGCCACCGCCGATGTTACCATTGGCGTAGATGTTGCCCCCATAGATGGTGATGATTCCTGCTGGATTACCGTCAACGCCAAGACCATAATTTTCAGGTCCCCCATTGCCGCCGATGGCAGCATCGTAGTTTTCGCGACTGGCAGAGAGCCTGCCGCAGCCGTCTCCCGTGCTCTGGGCCCAGATGTTCAGCGCGTTGGCTGACTCATAGCCGTACACCTCGATGCCTTTCGAGGCGGTGAACTTGCAGCCGTCCGCGAGGATGATGTTCACCGTGCCAAGCACCTCGATGCGGCTGCTACAAGTGACGTTGCCGCTAACGTAGTACCACGTCGTCTGGCCTGTGGTACCAATCGCAGTAGTCTCGCCGGTAATCGCCGTCGGGTTCGTGACCGTCTTCGTCGGATTGACGGCATCCGTCGGGTCGTAATAACTCACGTTGTTCACGTCCTCTGCCCACGCCGTGGTGGCAGTGAGCATGAGGGCAAGTATCATCGCTGTCCTCGTAAGTCTTGATTTGATTTCCAGTTGTTTCATATTGCTGTTTTTTTATTGTATTTCCTTCACTAACTTCTTTCCTCCGCCACATCCTCGGTGGCATTGGTACCGGCCTCGATGACTGAGCCGTAGTTTGTCAGGCCGTAGTAGATATAGCAGAACACGGCGATGCCCAGTGCCATGAGCACGATGTAGGGCCAGCGCTGTGTGGGGAATGCGGCGGTGATCACGATGCTGCCCAGTCCGAAGATGACGATGAGGTGGCAGCTGATACGGATGGAACGCTGGAAGCCGATGACCATCAGACGGTTCTCGTCGGTCCACCAGCGGGCATTCTCCTCACTCTTGGGCAGGCGTTTTGTCAGACGGCGTACGCGGAGCAGCGTGTTATATAATATATAAGATATGTATAGCGCGTGAGCGAAGAAAATGAGGAAAAGCCTCCTCCCTGCCTCCCCCGAAGGGGTGAGGAGAGCCGACGACCAGTAGGCGATGAGGCCGATGACGAGGATGACGGTGTCGCGGACGACGACGCTGCGTGTCAGATAGTTCGGGTTGAGCAGCGAGATGTGGCTCCAGCTGAACAGCACGCCAGCCATGTGGAAATAGCTGACAGACAGCGCTGAGGCTCCTGCTGGCCAGGCTGTGCGCCACCCCAGCTGGCTGTGGACGGTGAAGCCCACTGCGAAAATCAGAAAGGTCAGTGCAGTGAAAAACCGTGAGCGTCGGTAAACGTGGTAGTCGCTGTAGCTGCTGTTGCCCAATAACAAAGAGCAGCCCATCACTGTGTTTGTGAGGGCTGCTATGAGCAGGATGATGTTGTACAATTGTTGTTCAATCATCTTTTAATTAATGGTTGAGGTCTAGGGATGACCTTTAAGTTTTTAAGTATGTGAATTATTAAATCTGATGCAAAGGTAGACATTATTATCCGGATATAGTGTACAAAAACACACAAAGGTGTACAAAATCGAAGAATCAGGTGTACAAATTGTGAGAATTTGTACACTTTTTCTTGTTTTTTTGCCTCCTAATTCGTAACTTTGCAGCGGAAAAAGGCAAAAAAAAATCAATGATACCTATCGAACATATTCAGTTTGCCGCCATTGTGCTGACGGGTGTTCTTACCCTGATGCTGGTGTTTATGCTGCCCCTGAGAGAGTCAGGCGGACAGGTGTATAACCGTTCGCGCTGGCTGATGGTATCGGGTACGGCCTTGTTGCCAGTACAGTTTCTGTTGCAATATTCGCTCCACTTCCGGCAGATGGGCGTCGAGCCGGCCGTACTCGTCAACCTGCTGTTCTTTATCCCGTCAGCATGGCTCATCAGCTTAGCTATTCTCAATCTGCTTAGACAAAACGCACTGCGACACCACGACTGGTATGTGGGGCTGGGCAACTATGCGATAGTGGTGGCTCTGCTCTTTGGGGCAAACCCCACTGGCGGACATGATGTGTTGGATGTCACACCGCGGCTATTTTATGCTGAGGTGGCCTGTGCTGTCCTCTATACCTTGATGCAGTTTCACTATACCGGACAGCTGCTGAGTGAGTTCATGCGTGTGCGTAAAGCCCTCGACGACTATTACGACCAGGAGCGCTATGGCGTCATCCGATGGATGCGTAACAGTTGCATGCTGCTGTCGCTGAGTGCAGTCTTTGCACCGATGGTCATCTTCTGGTCGGGACCGTTTCTCGCAGTCTATACCGTCATCATTTTCATTGCCATCTCCTATACCGTTGTCAGTTTCTATGGCTATGGTCTTGACCGTCGGCACCTGCATGCCTTGCAGGAGGTGAGGCAGACCATACAGGAAGAAGAGAAGGTGCAGGTGGAGGGACAAGGCAAGCACGATGAAGGTAGCGACATGTCCGACCACGACGTCAAACGCATCGGGGGCATGGTAGACCGCTGGCTCGCCAAGGGCGGACACCTGCATAATGGTATCACCATTCAGACGGCTGCCGACGAGATGAAGATACCACGCTACCAGTTGTCGGCATGGCTGAAGACCACCGATCAGGAACTCTTCAGCCCCTGGCTCACCCATCTGCGCATCGAGGAGGCCAAGCGACTGATGAAGGAACATCCCGACTGGTCGAACGATGTCATTGCCGAGCGCTGCGGCTTCAACACGCGCAACTACTTCCAGACGGTGTTCAAGAAACTGACAGGCCAGACGCCTGCCCAGTTCCTGGCTACGTTGGGTGATGGGTGTTAGGCGTTGGATGATGGAAAATAATAAGGCCCCGTCAATTGACGAGGCCTTATTTGTTATTGTGCAATCCTTGATTACTCAGCCAACTTACCGTCGCTGCCCAATACATTCACAATCTTGTGGATGTACATCTTCTTCATGTTCTCACGAGCGGGCTTCAGATACTGGCGAGGATCGAAGTCTCCAGGATGCTCAGCGAGGTGCTTGCGGATAGCAGCAGTCATAGCCAGACGAGAGTCTGAGTCGATGTTGATCTTGCAAACAGCGCTCTTAGAAGCCTCACGCAGCTGCTCCTCGGGGATACCGATAGCGGCCTCGAGCTTGCCACCATACTGGTTGATGGTATTCACCTCGTCCATAGGAACTGAAGAAGAACCGTGGAGCACGATGGGGAATCCGGGGAGCTTCTTCTCGATCTCGTGGAGGATGTCGAATGCCAAGGGGGGCGGAACGAGTACGCCGTTCACGAGTGTGCACTGCTCAGGAGTGAACTTGTGGGCACCGTGAGAAGTACCGATAGAGATAGCCAGAGAGTCACAGCCTGTGCGGGTAGCGAAGTCGATAACCTCCTCGGGCTTGGTGTAGTGAGACTCAGCAGCGCTGACCTCATCCTCAACACCAGCGAGCACACCGAGCTCAGCCTCGACAGTTACCTCGAACTGATGAGCATACTCAACAACCTTCTTAGCCAGAGCAACGTTCTCCTCGTAGGGGAGGTGTGAACCATCGATCATTACTGAAGAGAAGCCCATGTCGATGCAGTCCTTGCAGAGCTCGAAGCTGTCACCGTGGTCGAGGTGGAGCACGATTTCAGGATGCTCGCATCCCAGTTCCTCGGCATAAGCCACAGCACCCTCAGCCCTGTAGCGCAGGATGGTAGCGTTGGCATAGTTGCGT
>JBGUQW010000196.1:0-58988 GCA_045131435.1 Prevotella sp. | reverse complement strand
TTGCTATATTTTGAAAAGAATGAAAGTAGTAAGGAAAGAATTGCTGTTGAAGCTTCTGTGATGATGTATGAATGGTGTGAAGATTTGAATGAACTTACTGGAAAGAAGTATCAAGATATAGCCCAAAGGTTTTTGTCACAGGCTGCGTTGGCCAAGACCAGAATTGCCAGAAAGAAACTAAACAAGAGAAACCAGTGCTTTCTGAGATACGGCATAACGCAGGGGCACATCGAGAACATGACTTCATGAAGCAAATGGAAGTGTTGGAAGGTGTTGGTTGGTCAGACACGATTGAACGATTGCATAGATTTGAGGAGGTGACATTGGAATTAGGAAAGACGATGAAACCTCTGATGGAAGCTGGGCTGAAGAAAATTGGGGAGGCTTTTGGGAAATAATATTATGCATTTGAATAAAACAAAGGTTAAATACGTTAATTATGCCTCCTTATTTCTGACATTGTCCAACCCTCAATCCACCTCTCTACCGTTTAATGTATAAGTTGTTGATTATCAATGCTTAATATATTCCATAACTGTAGAAGGTTAAATAACGTGTATTGCTATGCAGATATAGTTCCCAACACCTCATATAATGCCTTTAGCAATACTCTAGAGTTCTCCATCCTCCATGTTCCAGAATTATCTATCGAATCTTATAAAGCAATAGAACCTTGGAAGACATTCAAAGAAATCGTAGCACTAACAGATAGCGACCCCAAGCCAACAGGCATTAATATGATAGAGGCCTCCAATAATGAAAAAGGTGTCATTTATGATTTTCATGGACGCAGAGTCGAACAGCCAACTAAGGGCCTGTATATTAAAAATGGTAAGAAATATGTTGTGAGATAATAAATATGGCAGAAATAGTATATGTAAAAGGTAATATTCTTATTAATTCCAAGAACTTCAAATATAAGGGAGAAGATGGATGTTTGTTTCCTATACCAGAGGGAGCAACTACTATTGAACCTACAACAGAGATTGACGGTTCACCCTTTCTTATTATAGATGATAAAAGCCCTTACTCCATTTTTAATGCTTATCGTGCAACTGGTGCTTTTTCTACATGCTGCCAATCTTCGTATTTTTATAATACTGATGTCATTGAAATCTATCATAATTATATGGAGAATATTTCTCTGTTTGAGGGTATGTTAGAAAGTATCAATAATGCTGGAATCAAAGAAGATAGTATACTATTTAAGTATCTTATAGTTTGTGTGATAAGTATATTCGAATCTTTTATTAGAGACTTAATCGTATCAAGAGTCGCATCATGCGAAGATAGTTTTAATAATTATTATTCAAAGGTTTACGACAGTTTAAGTGATAAAAAGAAGGAACAATTTGACAGAATGAGTCGTGGGGAACTAGAACGCAAGATAATCTTAATGTTGTATGAAGAATCCTTTTCAAATGCGAGAAAAATAAATAATTCTTTCAAAGAAGTCTATAATTTCACGGATTGTGTATGTTCTGGCACCAACATTGGAAAATTTATAAAGATGAGACACAAGATAGCTCATAAAAATGCCAGAAAAGAAGACGGTACTTATGATATTTATTTAATTAAGGATGTTAAAAATGCAGTACGTGAGACAAATAAGGTCGTGGAGAAAATAATGAATCACATAACACAAAGTAAAACAAGTATATAGGTTTATAGATGCATATAAAATGCACGTTGTTACTATTTTAACCCTTTATAAACTATGGCAAAGCTGACCACCGAAGAATTCATCAAGAAAGCCCGAGAGGTGCATGGGGATTGGTATGACTATTCCAAGGTGGAGTATGTGAACAATCATACCAAAGTATGTATTATCTGCAAAGAACATGGAGAGTTTTGGCAAAGTCCTTCCCATCATTTAGAAGGTAGTGGCTGTTCAAAATGCGGTAAAAAAATACTTGCTGAAAAGTTTAGAGAATGGACAAAGGAAAAATGTCATGAAGCAGCATTACGTTATTCAGATCTTAAATCTTTTCGAACAGAATGTAAATCAGCCTACAGAACAGCCGTTAAGCATCAATGGTTGAAAGAATATACATGGCTGTCATATATGAATCATAAAAAATGGACAAAAGAAGAGTGTTTTGAAGTCGCATCTCAATATAAGGAAATGTATGCTTTTCGAACTGAATGTGAATCAGCTTATAATGCAGCTATCAGACATAAGTGGTTAAAGGATTTCACATGGTTAATACATAAAATAGATGTATCGAAACCAAAGAAACAGAGACAATCATATAGTCAAGAAGAAATAATAGAAAGACTACTATCGATCTTTGGTAACAGATATAGCTACGATAAAGTAGTTTATAAAGCTATGAAAGTTCCTATCATACTTGTATGTCATGAGAAAGATGCAAGCGGAATTGAACATGGCGAGTTCTCGATGCGGCCTGATAATATCTTTTCAGGAAAGCAAGGTTGTCCAAAATGTTATGATGATAGGAGAAGTAGACTTCAACGTAAAGCGGTTCAGACTTTTATTAATGAGGCAAATAAAGTACATGGAGGTCTATACGAGTATCATAAAGTGGATTACATCAATACCAACACTAAAGTTTGCATTGTGTGTCCAATTCATGGTGATTTTTGGCAAACACCATCGAATCATTTGAAAGGTCAAGGATGCCCTCACTGTTCAGGCAATGCAAAAAAATGGAACAGAGAAACTTGTGAGCAAGAAGCCCGTAAGCATGAATACATTTTTACGTTCAGCACTAAAGCTTCTGCCGCATATTGTAAAGCCTTAAGCAATGGTTGGATAAAAGATTACACTTGGTTGAAAAAGCTCCCTCCCAAGACTACAGATTATAATAAAAGTGCTAAATACATCTATTCTTATGAATTTGTTAAGCATAAAGCTGTATATGTTGGTTTAACAAACAGCATGATAAAAAGAGATTGGCAACATCGAAACAGCAACAATTCGTCTGTCTTTAGATTTGCATCTGAGTGTCAATGTGATATACCTAAGCCGAAACGACTCGAAGAAGGAGTTCCTGTACCTGAAAGTGGGAAAAAAGAAAGGTATTGGGTGAATTACTATAAAGGACGTGGATGGTATATTTTAAATAGAGCTAAGACAGGAGAACGCGAAAGCGCAGTTGGGATATATTATCCAATAAAGTGGAATAAAAAAGCCATTAGGGAAAAAGCAAAAGAATGTAACTATGACATAAAACTATTTCAAAAACTATACAGTGGTGCCTATGAAGCAATATTGAGCCGTTACAGAGGTCTGCTCAATGAACTATTTCCACATAGATCAATTCATACACATCATACTATAGAGGAAGCGCTTCTTGTCGTAAAAAAAGGAAAATATAAGAAGAGGATGCATTTGTTTTATGAATGTTCCTGGGCATATCGGGTCCTAAAAAAACACGGAAAGTTGGATGATATATTTGGGAAACCAATTGAGTATGAAAAAGAAAAAGCGATAAAAGAAGCCAATACTTTTAAGTCTCTTGAGCAAATAAGGAAAAATAATCCTCCTTTATGGAATTATCTAAAAAGGAAAAATCTTATAAAAGAAGTTACACCAACAAATTCTAGATTTCGTAGAATTAAAACTATTAAAGAGGCATGGGATATTTCTCAATCTTTCAAAAGTATTGGTGACTTAAGAAACCATGCAAGGATTGCATATCGATTGTTAAAAGAGAATGGAATGCTCGAGAAACGATATCCCAGAAGAAGAAAAGCTGTTCTTCAATTAAGTTTGGAAGGAAAGTTGATAAAAGAATGGCCCAATGCAACAGCGGCTTCCCGTGGTTTAAATATGAAAATTGTTGGAAGCATAGGCCTTGTGTGTAAGGGAAAACAGAAATCTGCAGGTGGATATTTGTGGAAATATAAAGAATAAATGGGGATTCCCGTTTGATTTGGCCAACGCCATAGATTGATGCCACAGGGACATGATGCCACAGGGACAGGTGAGTGACATCTAAAGAGATGTAAGATGTTAGAAGGAAGAAGTCAGATATGTATTAAAGCGAAGAATAAAAACGTTATAAGAACATATGGCAGAGAACGAATTGATTCAGCTGTTAGGGGGAAGAGAGGATTTTAACATCGCACTAAAGGGCGCTGAACAGGACGAAGAAGCGGGCGTCATACTGAAGGGGGACGAATAGGGCGAAGAATAGCTCCTGCCATTAAAGAAAGGGAGGGCTAAAAATGTTGCTATGGACTTGAGGAATGGCAGAGCGTAAATGACTGACGAATAATACAGCTGCAGGCGGCAAATCTCGCCAATGTTGACCAGTGGGGACAACTTATCCGTCAATGTAATTGATGCTGAATGAGAGGTTAAGCGTGTGAGCGGTGCGAATGGGTTTTCCGTTTTTCTTTCCAGGATTCCACTTCTTCATCATACGGATGAGCCGCATGCCCTCCTTGGCCATCTGTCGGGCACACTCTTTTTGCGTTGCTGCCTTTTCAGCCTCAGTCATCGAGGACAATGCACCTTCGTTAATCTGTGTGATCTTACAATCCTTGGCCATTACACCGCTGATACTGCCATCCACATCAACGACAAACAGCATTGTGCAAATGCCTTCGGCTCCATATTGCGAGGCATATTCAGGATAATGGATGTTTTTTCTCAGGAACTTCCTGTAAGCTTCAGGACCTCCTGGATATGTCGGCATTTCCGTTGAGTCGTTAGGTACTACAGTATCTTTTTGCGTAGGCTGCTGGGCTGATGCCAACAAACAGAATCCTACTACGAGGATGGTCAGGAATAGTCTTTTCATCTTTGTTCGTTTATAATTAGAGTGCTATAGCAGTTCCAGCGCGCGGCGGATGATGTCGTTGGACTCGTTGATGATGGCGAAGTAGGCGTTCATATCCCAGAGGTCGCGGGCTATCAGCGCCTTCAGCTGCAAGCGGAGATGGGGCAGGGTTTGTTGAAGCTCTGCCTCGTCTTTCGGCTTGATGCCCTGCTTCTCGCCATCGGCGATGATGTTGTCGACGAGCGACTGGGGAACGTCGAAGGTCTCACGGAAGGCGTCGAAGGTCTTGTAGCGTCGCTTCAGCTCCTTGCGGTGCTGGTCGACGTAGTGCAGATTGTTGTTGATGATGACCGTCTTGGCCGATAATTCCCGATGAAACCGCGTATATTTGGTGGTGTCGAGGGGTACGAACTCGTCGGGCATGATGCCGCCACCGCCATAGACCACGCGATGCTCCTTCAGGGTATAGTACTTCAGCGAGTCGGTAAAATGGACGCTGTCGGCACTCATCAGCTCACCGCTCTTCAGACGGTTGTAGACATCCATGGCATAGTCCTTGCGACCTTTCTCGTAGGGCTTCTGGATGCAACGGCCGGAGGGGGTATAGTAGTGGGCGATGGTGAGTCGGATCATGGAACCGTCAGGCAGGTCGATGGGACGCTGCACAAGACCCTTGCCAAAAGTGCGGCGCCCCACTACCAATCCGCGGTCGTGGTCCTGGATGGCACCAGAGACAATTTCGGCAGCAGAGGCCGTATAACTATCAACCAGGACTATGAGATCTGGTGATGGGCGATGGGTATTAGGTGATGGAGGAAAGAGGCCGTTACCCTGTGCGCGGTATTCGGCACGAGGGGCCCGCCGTCCCTCGGTATAGACGATGAGGTCGTCTTTCTCCAGAAATTCCTCGGCAATGTGGACAGCGGCCTGCAGATAGCCGCCGCCATTCTCCTGAAGGTCGAGCACCAGCTGTTCCATGCCCTGGGCCTTCAGCGTCTGCATGCTCTCGCAGAACTCATCGTACGTGGTGGCACCGAAGCTGCCGATGCGGATGTAGCCCACCTTCGGACGAATCATATAGGTCGCATCCACCGACTTGACGGGAATCTTGTCGCGGATGATGGTGAACGACAAGGTATCGGTGATGCCGCGACGGACGACGCCCAGCCGGACTTTGGTATCTTTGGGACCACGCAGGCGCTTCATGATTTCCTCTTTGGACATCTTCACGCCGGCGATGATGGTATCGTTGACCTTGACGATGCGGTCGCCAGCCACGATGCCGGCACGCTCGGAGGGACCATCGGTGACGGGTTGGATGACCAGCAGGGTATCCTCCACCATATTAAACTGTACGCCAATGCCCTCGAAGTTGCCCTGCAGGGGCTCGTTGGCTTCCTTCACTTCCTTGGCCGTCATATAGCTACTGTGGGGGTCGAGTTTCTCCAACATGCCACGGATGCCGTCCTCGACAAGCTTCTGTTCGTCGACGCTGTCGACATACAGGTTCGAAACAGCCATTTCAGCTATCTGCAGCTTTCGCAATGGTGCGTCATCGCCCAAACGAATGGTCATTTGGGCTGTTCCCGCCATTATTTGCAGCGAGAGAATCGCTGCACACAATATTCTTTTATTCATATTCTTCTTCAGGTCGGTCTTCCTCTATCACGAGGTTGTCGATGATAAAGTTCTGACGCTCAGGGGTGTTCTTACCCATGTAGTATTCCAATAGTTTCTGTACCTGGTCGTTCTTGTGCAGCGTCACCTGCTCCAAGCGGATGTCGGGGCCGATGAAACCGGCAAATTCCTCCGGAGAGATCTCGCCAAGACCCTTGAAACGGGTGATTTCAGGATCGGGACCCAGCTCCTCGATAGCCTTGACACGCTCTTCCTCACTGTAGCAATAGTGGGTGATGAAGTCGCTCTTGGCTTTTGGCGATTGGCTGTTGGCTCTTTT
This sequence comes from Prevotella sp., assembly GCA_045131435.1. Lineage (GTDB taxonomy): Bacteria > Bacteroidota > Bacteroidia > Bacteroidales > Bacteroidaceae > Prevotella. The sequence goes on along the minus strand of JBGUQW010000196.1, from coordinate 52,280 downwards.
TGCGTCTTCATCAGCCAGGACCTGCTTATTCTTAATCTTCGTTCGCTTGTTACGGACACGGAACAGGGGTGTCTGTAGCACATAGACATGCCCTTTCTTGATGAGTTCGGGGAAGAACTGCAGGAAGAAGGTGATGATGAGCAGACGGATGTGCATGCCGTCGACATCGGCATCGGTAGCCACAATGACCTTATTATAACGCAGGGTGTCGAGACCCTCCTCGATGTCGAGAGCAGCCTGCAGGAGATTGAATTCCTCGTTCTCGTAGACTACCTTCTTGGTCAGGCCAAAGCAGTTCAGCGGTTTTCCACGCAACGAGAACACCGCCTGGGTGTTGACGTCGCGGCTCTTGGTGATGCTGCCGCTGGCGGAGTCGCCCTCGGTGATGAAGATGCACGACTCTTCCTTATGCTCGTTCTTGACGTCAGAGAAATGGATGCGACAGTCGCGCAGCTTACGGTTGTGCAGATTGGCCTTCTTGGCACGCTCGCGGGCCAGCTTGGTGACACCGGCCATCGCCTTGCGCTCGCGCTCGCTTTCCTTGATCTTCTGTTCGATGACTTCTGCGACATCGTTGTGGATGTGCAGGTAGTTGTCGACCTGTTGCTTGATGAAGTCGCCCACATATTTATTAATGGTCTCGCCATCGGGAGCCATGAGCGTAGAACCCAGCTTGATCTTGGTCTGACTCTCGAAGACGGGTTCCTCGACATTGATGGCAATGGCGGCCACGATGCCCGTACGGATGTCGCCGTACTCGTACTTGCCGAAGAACTCCTTGATGGTCTTGGCAATATGCTCCTTGAAGGCACTCTGATGGGTACCGCCCTGCGTGGTATGCTGGCCGTTGACGAAGGAATAGTACTCCTCGCCATACTGGTTGGAATGGGTGAAGGCTATCTCGATGTCGTCGCCCTTCAGATGGACAATGGGGTACAGGGCATCGTTCGTCATGCGGTCCTTCAGCAGGTCTTCCAACCCGTGACGCGACAGGATGCGACGACCGTTATACATGATGGCCAAGCCGGTATTCAGGTAGGTGTAGTTGCGCAGCATGTTCTCGACGATGTCGTCCTGGAACTTGTAGTCCTTGAACAGCTTGGGGTCGGCATCGGGCTCGAAGAAGATGAACGTGCCGTTCTCGTCCTGCGTATCCTCGGTGGTGTCGCTGACGAGTTTTCCGCATTCGAAGGCGGCACGGCGCACCTTGCCGTCGCGATAGCTGGCCACCTCGAAGTGCGTGCTCAGCGCATTGACGGCCTTGACACCGACACCGTTCAGACCAATACTTTTCTTGAAGGCCTTCGAGTCGTACTTACCACCCGTGTTGAGCACCGACACGGCCTCAATCATCTTGCCTTGCGGAATGCCACGGCCATAGTCGCGGACAGTGACGCGCAAGTTGTCCTCGATGTTAATCTCGATGCGGTCGCCGGCCTTCATCTTGAACTCGTCGATGGAGTTGTCGATGACTTCCTTCAGCAGCACGTAAATGCCGTCTTCAGGCAACGAACCGTCACCCAGACGACCAATGTACATACCAGGTCTCAGGCGAATGTGCTCGGTACCTGTCAGGGTTTTAATGTTATCGTCGTCGTAGTTGACGTTCTCTTGGGGGATGATATTCTGTTCTTCGTTCATAAGCTTTTCTTATAACATCTTCTGCGTTTATGCTGTTCGTTCTCAAGATACTGCCACTGTGCCTGTACGGCGGTGTTGCTCTCCATGTGGACATGCGTCTCGCCCCACTTGAAGTGGTACTTCTGGTAGATGGGAATGAGGTGGTAGAAGAGCAGGGCATTGGCGCCCTTCGGACGGTATTCAGGCAACACACCCACGAGCAGGCAGTCCACGATGTCGGTCTTCTTCAGATAAAGAGCACGGAAGAGATGCCACCAGCCGAAGGGCAGCAACCGGCCTTTGCGACACTTCTGCAGGGCACGGGTCAGCGACGGAATGCTGATGCCCACGCCAATGACCTTGTGGTCGGGCGTGTTCCAGTCCTCAATGACACAGAGCATGTCCATAGAGAAGAACTTAAAGTATTCGTGGACGTACTGGTCAATCTGTCGCTGCGTCATCTGCGAATAGCCGTATAGATCACCGAAGGTCTTATTGACGACGTCGAGCACTTTCTGGCCGTACTGCTCAGGCCCGAACACCTGACTGCGCTTCAGTTTCGGACAGTGCAGGTTGTAGCGCTTCTCCACCATCTGGGCCACCTTCGAGAACTTCTCCGGCATGTCGCCCTTAGGCACAAAAGCTTTGTATTCGACGTAGTCATTGTCCTTCTCAAAGCCCGTCATCTGCTCCATCAGACGCGGGTAGTAGGCGTGGTTATAGATGGTGGCCATCGTGCCCAGCTGGTCGAAGCCTTCGATGAGCATGCCCTCCGGATCCATGTCGGTGAAGCCCAAGGGACCGATGATCTCCGTCATGCCGTTTCTGCGGCCATAGTCTTCTACAGCGGTCAGCAGGGCCTTCATGACATCGGCATCATCAACAAGGTCAAGCCACCCGAAACGGACGGCCTTGCGCTCCCACTGCTCGTTGTAGCGGTGGTTGATGATGGCGGCCACACGCCCCGCCAGCTTTCCATCCTTGAAAGCCAGGTAGTATTCAGCTTCGCAAAATTCAAAGGCGGCGTTCTTATCCTTGCTCAGCGTGTTCCATTCGTCGCTGAACAAGTTGGGGGCATCGTAGGGGTTATTTTTGTACAATTCGTAATGAAGCTCGATGAAAGCCTTCAGGTCTTTCTTGCTCTCTACTTTCTTGATTTCTACTGTCGACATGTTGACGGGTTCTATTACTAATAAGGTGCAAAGGTAACAAAAAAAGCACAAATCCGCAAAATTTTAACCTATTTTACGGCAAATGAGCAGTTTATGCTCACCATCAGCGAGCGTAGTGGCGAAGATGTAGGTGTCGCCGCCATCCTTTAGCTTCAGCTTCTTACGCAACTGTTCGGCAGACATCGGGAAATTGCGCACAGTAATATTTGCCGATTCCATCGTGGTTAATTTTTGGTTAATTATTTCAGCGAACTGACGCTTCATCTCCTGCTTGTTCATCGATGAAATGGCCAATATTTGGAACCCGCGTCCAGGAAAATTATCGATTTTATCCGTGGTGAGAAACAGGTGAGAATTGGGGGCAATCTGACGGACCGGGAAGCACTGCTCCAGTTCGGCAAAACAACCGGCCTTCATGATGCTGGCGTTGGGTTCGTATAGATGGGTGATGGGTGATGGGTGGTGGGTGATGGAAAGGGGACTGTCCCCTGTGTGCGTAGTACATGGGGACTGTCCCCCTATAGAAAACACCTGTCGTTCACCGTTGGGCAGCAGATTGACGCAGACCAGTCTTAGGTTGCCGACAAAGTCATTCCGCACTTCTATCAGCAGTTCTTTGCACTCGTTGTTGACACTGACGATGTGGACGGAGCTGACGTGGGGTGATGGGTGATGGGTGATGGGTGATGGGTGTTGGAGGTCTTCAACAGCTTTTCTCCAGTCGAGCATCGGCGAGAGTTTCAATAGCACACGGTCGGCCTTGGACAGCAAGGTGGGCAACAGTTCGAGGACGTTGGGTGTACAGTCGGCTATGCCGTAGGTGCGCCCACCATGTTCGTTTCTGCGTGCTGGGTCCAGGAAAACTAAGTCGGCGTGAGGCATCTCTGTCAGGTATGTCGTTGTATCACAGCAACATACAGAACAAGAGTGGTGCAGGGTGCGGAAGTTCTGCTCAACAAGGGCGCAGAGGTCAGCATTCTGTTCGACATAGGTGCGCTCGGCAAACCCTTGAGACATCCAGTAGAAGTCGACACCAAAGCCGCCCGTCAGGTCAACAAACCTCGTGCTATCACCCATCACCAAACACCTATTACCCATCACCCAATCTGCTTTATATCGGGCTGTCAGTTCGGAAGAGCACTGCTCCATGTTGAGATGGGGCGGATAGACGATGTCATCCACCGCTGCCCATGAAGGCAGTTTCTTACGTGCCGTTTGCCGACCTGCTATCTGCTGCAGGGCCTGCTTGATGTCTGTCTCCTGGTCTTTCACGCCCAGCAAGGCCACCTTCCTGACGTCGTCGTCCTGATGCTGGCGGATGAACGCCCATGTCTTCTCGTTGATGTTCATGCTGCAAAAGTAGTGAAAAAAAGGGAAAAGTGAATAGTGAAAAGTGAATAATTTGCTGCCGTCAATAAAATCTTTCATCTTTAATCTTTAATCTTTAATCTTTTTCGTACCTTTGCACACCATGCAAGAACGACTATGGAATAGGAATTACTGCAAGGTGATGGCAGCCAACTTTGCGCTGTTCTTCGCCTTCTACGAGCTGACACCACTGCTACCGCTCTATCTGAGCGAGCATTTCGGTGCCACCAAGGATGTCATCGGACTGGTACTGTCGGGCTATACCATCACGGCATTGGTGTTCCGCCCGTTCAGCGGGTTTATGGTCGACTCGTTTCCACGAAAGACGGTGCTGATGGTCAGTTTCGCCTTCTTCTCACTATTCTTTGTCGGCTATCTGGCAGCCTCCACCTTATTATTATTTACCATCGTCAGAACACTCCACGGTGGACCTTTCGGTGCTCTGACAGTGGCCAATTCAACCGTTGCCATCGATGTGCTGCCATCGTCGCGCCGTACGGAGGGTATCGGATACTACGGACTGAGCAACAACCTGGCAATGGCCATTGCTCCCACTGTCGCCATTTTTACATACCGCTATACCCATAGCTTCGAACTGCTGTTCTGGACAGCCCTCATCATTGCCTGTGCAGGATGGGCCACGGTGGCTACCATCAACGTTCCTGTCAGGGAGAGGGTGACCAACAAGTCGCGACTGTCGCTCGACCGTTTCTTCCTGCTACGCGGCTGGCTGCTGGGCCTCAACATGGTGACGTTCGGCTTCTGTTTTGGTGTGCTCAGCAACTACCTGGCCATCTACGGCAAGGAACAGCTGGGGGTTACGGGAGGGACAGGTACCTACTTCATGCTCTGCTCCGTCGGACTCATGCTGAGCCGTCTGCAGGGCGGTAAGGCTTTGCGAAAAGGACTCGTGACCCACAATGCCAGCACAGGTATCCTTACCTCGCTGGTGGGCTACACCTTATTTATTGCCGTGCCAACACTCATGCCAACCAATCACACAGCCATCATGACAGGCTATTATCTCTCGGCACTGCTCATCGGACTGGGCAATGGTCACATGTGGCCGGCCTTCCAGAACATGACCATCAACGTGGCACCCAACAACCAGCGAGGCACGGCCAACAGTACTATTTTGGTGTCATGGGACCTCGGCATGGGTCTGGGTATCCTGGCTGGAGGTGTCGTCGCCGAACATCTAGGCTATGCCGCCACGTTCTGGACGGTAGCCTTGGTCAACGGCATCGGTACGCTACTCTATTTCCTGCGCACCAAGCACTTCTTCCTGCAGCGTAATTTAAACGCTACCGTCTGCTGAGTCAAAGGAATTGATACAATCGGAAAAAATATTCTCTCATTTATTTTGTTCTTTGCGCGCTTATTCGTATCTTTGCACCAAATAAAACAAAACATTTCTTTATGACATTTACTGAACAGGCCAATAAAATCTTTCGTCAGGCGATTCGTGACTATCACCTGACCGACAATGTAGATACCAATATCAATAATCCTTACGGACGTGAGACCATTGAACACAGCCTCTATCTGAAATGCTGGATAGACACCGTGCAATGGCATCTGGAGGACATCATCCGAGACCCGCACATCGATCCTGCCGAGGCATTGGGGCTGAAGCGCCGCATTGACCGCTCAAACCAAGACCGTACGGATCTGGTGGAGGAGATAGACAGCTATTTCCGTCAGCAGTATAGCGAGGTGAAGCCACTGCCTGATGCCCGTCTGAATACGGAGAGTCCAGCATGGGCCATAGACCGCCTGAGCATCCTGGCGCTGAAGATATGGCACATGCAGGAACAGACGCTGCGCAAGGATGCCGATGCAGAACACATCAGTCGCTGTCAGGCCAAGCTGGAAGTGCTGCTGGAACAGCAGACAGACCTGTCGACAGCCATCGACCAGTTGTTGGAAGACATCGAGGCTGGCCGTAAGTACATGAAGGTGTATCGACAGATGAAGATGTATAACGACCCCAGCACCAATCCCGTTCTTTACAAGAAATGATAGCGACGTTTCGGAATCCCCGCATTTCGGAATAAAAACCGTATGAAGAAGGAACATCTGCTTGTAATCCGCTTTTCAGCGTTGGGCGACGTGGCCATGGCCGTTCCCGTGGTCTACTCGCTGGCACGCCAGTATCCGGAGATTCGAATCACGGTACTGAGCAGGGGGTATGCGCGCCCATTATTTGAAGACCTGGCACCCAATGTGGGATTCATGGAAGCCGACGTCAAGCGGGAGTACAAAGGCGTTAGGGGACTTAACGCCCTCTATCGCCGCCTTGCCGCCAAGCAGTTTACGGCTGTTGCCGACCTGCATAACGTGCTGCGCTCAGAGTTTCTGCGCATGCGTTTCAATATGGGACGCTATCGGGTGGAGCACATCAACAAGCATCGCAAAGGGCGTCGGCGCATCACGTCGACCCTGAACAAGAAGCTGACCCAACAGCCTTCGTCGTTTCAGAACTACGTGGAGGTTTTTGAACGTCTGGGCTATTCTATCAATATCCAATTTACCAGCATTTTTCCGAAGGGCGGCGGCGACCTGAGCCTGTTGCCCGAAGAGTTTGTCAGCTTGCTGCCAACACCCATCACCCACCACCCATCACCCACCACCCATCTCATCGGCATCGCACCCTTTGCTGCCCACAAGGGCAAGATCTACCCCCCTGCCCTCATGCAGCAGGTGATAGCACAACTGACGCAACAACATCCCGACACCCGTATCTTCCTCTTCGGACGCGGTGAACAGGAAGACCACTACTTCGGCGAGTGGTGCCAGGCATTCCCGCAATGCGTTAACGTGGGCCAGCACCTGAAGACCATGCGTGAGGAACTCATCCTGATGAGCCATCTCGACGTGATGCTATCGATGGACTCTGCCAATATGCATCTGGCATCGCTGACAGGCATCCCAGTGGTCAGCATCTGGGGGGCCACCCATCCCTATGCTGGTTTCATGGGTTGGGGGCAGTCGTGGAACAACGCCATCCAGCTAGACATGGACTGCCGGCCATGTAGCATCTTTGGCCAAAAGCCATGCCGGTTTGGCGACTATCCCTGTCTGAACAACATCAAACCCGAAATGGTTGTTGAGAAAATAAATACCCTTTTATTAACTAAAAACACGTGAAATTATGAAAAAGTACATTTGCGACACCTGTGGTTATGTGTATGACCCGGAAGTAGGCGATCCTGACAGCGGCATTGCTCCAGGCACAGCCTTTGAAGACATCCCCGAAGATTGGGTATGCCCCATCTGCGGCGTAGGTAAGGACGACTTCTCAGTAGAGGAGTAAGCGCATAAAAGTGAGCTAACTTTTGGTTGGCTCACTTTTTATTCGTACCTTTGCCGGCAGTTTTATAATTATAAAGAAGACATGTCATTAAAATGTGGTATTGTAGGACTACCCAATGTGGGTAAGTCTACGTTATTCAACTGCTTGTCGAGTGCAAAGGCACAAGCAGCCAATTTTCCCTTTTGTACGATAGAACCCAACGTGGGCGTTATCACCGTTCCCGACGAGCGCCTGACGAAGCTCGCAGAGCTGGTGCACCCCGGCCGTATCGTTCCTGCTACGTGTGAAATCGTAGATATTGCGGGCCTCGTGAAGGGTGCCTCGAAGGGCGAGGGACTGGGCAATAAGTTCTTAGGAAACATCCGCGAGACGGACGCCATCATCCATGTGCTGCGCTGTTTCGAAGATGATAACATCACCCACGTCGACGGCACCATCGACCCCATCCGCGACAAGGAAATCATCGATACGGAGCTTCAGCTGAAAGACCTGGAGACTATCGAGGGGCGCCTGGCCAAGACGGAGAAAGCCGCTGCCGCCGGCAACAAAGACGCCAAAATTGAGGTCAGCGTACTGAAGGCTTACAAAGAGGCATTGGATCAGGGGAAAAATGCCCGTGTGGTAGAGTTCGAGACGAAGGACGAACAGGACTGTGCCCGTAACCTCTTCCTGCTCACTGCCAAGCCTGTGCTGTACGTCTGCAACGTCAGTGAGGCCGATGCGAAGAGCGGCAATGCCTTTACCCAGAAGATAGAGGCTCTGGCCAAGGAAGAGGGTGCTGAGTCGATGGTCATCGCCGCCAAGACGGAAGAGGATATCGCTGAGCTGGAATCTTACGAGGACAAGCAGCTGTTCCTGGAAGAGCTGGGCTTGGAGGAGAGTGGTGTGAACCGCCTCATCAAGAAAGCCTATGCCCTGCTGAACCTCGAGACCTTCATTACTGCTGGTGAGATGGAGGTAAAGGCCTGGACATACAAGAAGGGCTGGAAGGCTCCGCAGTGTGCCGGCGTCATCCATACTGACTTTGAGAAAGGTTTTATCCGGGCCGAGGTCATCAAGTACGACGACTATATCCAGTATGGCTCTGAGGCAGCAGTCCGCGAAGCAGGCAAGATGGGCATTGAGGGCAAGGACTATGTCGTGCAGGACGGTGACATCATGCATTTCCGATTCAACGTGTAAGAGATGTCATAATCATGAAATAACGTAATAACGTCATGACGAATTTATTATACATCAACTGGAATCCGAGTGTTGAGTTTGGACCATTCCGATGGTACGGACTGTGCTGGCTGATAGGACTGGCGTTGGCTTACTTTGTGGTCAAGCGGCTGTATAAGGAACAGAAGATCAAGGATGAGTTGTTCGACCCCTTGTTCGTCTACTGCTTCATCGGCATCTTGTTAGGTGCCCGCTTAGGCCATTGTATCTTCTACGAGCCCGACCACTTCCTGACTTCAGGCACGGGATTCATTGAAATGTTTCTACCCATCCACTTCATGTCCGATGGCGGCTGGAAGTTTGTGGGCTATCAGGGACTGGCCTCTCATGGAGGAACATTAGGACTCATGATTGCCCTGTGGATATACGTCAAGAAGACCAAGCTCAGCATCTGGACGGTGCTTGACAACATCGCCATTGCCACAGGAACGACAGCCTGTTTCATTCGCTTGGGCAACCTGATGAACTCGGAGATTATCGGCAAGGTGACGGATGTGCCCTGGGCCTTTATATTCGAGAAGGTGGACATGATGCCTCGTCACCCAGGACAGCTCTACGAAGCCATCGCCTATGGTATCCTGTTCTTCCTGATGTGGTGGCTACATAAGAAGATGCCCGAGAAGATTGGCACGGGCTGGTACTTCGGCTTCTGCCTGTTCTATATCTTCACGTTCCGCTTCTTTATCGAATATACCAAGGAGGTTCAGGAAGCCTTCGAGGCCTCTATGCCACTCGACATGGGACAGATTTTGAGCATCCCCTTCATTATCCTTGGAATCGTCTGTATGCTTAGAAAGAAAACATCATGAGAAAACTAATCATCTGCCTGACATTCATACTGTGTCCTGCCTTTGCCCTGTGTGAGGAGAAGGAGGATACGGCTTTCAACAAGTTGTTTGAACGCTACTATCAGCTCTATCAGGACTCTGACGAGAAAGCGTTTTACGAAGCTTCCAGACAGATGATGGAATACTATCAGAAACAAGGCAACACCCAGTCGTATTACAAGGTGTTGCTGAACGAGGTGCTCTACGATACTGAACAGGGACAGCCGTACAAAGCCATCAAAAAGGCCAGCAACCTGTTGCAGACCATGGAGCAGAATAACGACAAGCACTACTACATCGTTTATTCGGCCTTGGGCAATCTCTATGAGTCGCAAGGCAACTACCGTCTGGCAGACCGCTTCTACAACGATGCCCTACGAGACTGTGAACCGAAAGATACTGGTGCACTCATCAGCATCTATTCGCGCATGGCAGACCTCAAGGCTGACAGGGATCCCCAAGAAGCCTGGAAATATAATGAGAAGTTCGGTGCCTTGTCCAAAAACACGCCACAATATTATAAGATGTATCTCGTCTTCAAGGGTTACATCTGTTTCTATCTCAACGACAAACAACAGTTCATGGCGGCCTATGACCAGTATCAGGACTACTGCAAGACCCACGACAATCTGTTGGTGTTCGGCAATACCCTCATGGATGTATTATATGACACCTTCGAAGGACACTATGACAAAGCCTTGAACACGTTGAACACCAACAAGGCCGACTTCACTGACTTGGAACGTTGTGAGATGCGTATTAAGATCTATGAGATGATGGGCAATCAGAAAATGGCTCTTCAAGAAGTCAACGTACGGCGTGACCTGCGCGACTCGCTGAGCAGTAATATGCTCTTTGAAAGCATCAACGAGATCAATACGGAAATGGGCATCAACAGGCTGAACGAGCAGGCCACCAAAGAGCGTGAACGCTGGCTGGCCGCTGTCATCGTTCTGCTGGCTGTCGCTTTGGGGCTCATCATCTGGCGCCACCTGACACGTCGCCGCTATCAGGCTCGTCTGGTGAAAAAGAACAAGGAGCTGGAGATAGCCCTCGACCACGCCCAGGAGTCAGACCGCATGAAGACGGCATTCATCGAACACGTCAGTCATGAAATACGAACTCCCCTGAACGTCATTACCGGATTTGTACAGATTATCAGCAACTCCGCCTACGAACTGGATGATGAAGAGCGTGACCAAATGATGAACGATATCAGCAAAAACACCATGGAAATCACCAATATCGTCAACGAACTGCTGGAGATGGCACAGGACGAGAGCATAGCCCACTATGAGTGCAATGACGACGTCAGGCTTAACCTGCTGTGCCAATCGGTTATCAACCAAACCACCCTTCTCAGCGACGGACGTATCGAGGTGACATTCAATAGCCAGCTCAATAATCAATACGTGCTGCGCACCAATCGTCAGGCCTTGAACAAGATTCTCAGTCAGTTGCTGAAGAATGCCGTTAAGTTCACCGAAAAAGGTATGGTGGAACTGAAGATCAGGGAGCGTATCGCCAATGGCGGCATCGAGTTTTCCATCACCGATACGGGCGTCGGTATCGCTGAGGAACACCAAGAAAAGATTTTCGAGCGTTTCTATAAGGTTGATCCCTTTAAACAGGGACTGGGTCTGGGACTGACTATGAGTCGCAGAATAGCAGAGCTGTTAGGAGGTACGTTGGATATTGACAAGGAGTATAAGAAAGGAGCACGCTTCGTGCTGGTATTGCCTATTCGCTAAATTTACTTTCCTGTTACTATTTTCTTGATATCGCTAAGCTTGTTAAGGGCTTCAAGCGGTGTCAGGTTGTTAACATCCAAACCCAAGATTTCATCGCGCACTTGACTGAGTACAGGATCATCGAGCTGGAAGAACGAAAGCTGCATAGCCTCCCCCGACCCCTCCAAAGGGAGGGGGGCTTGAATCCCAACATTTGCTCCAACTCCCTTCCCTTCGGAGGGGTCGGGGGAGGCTTTCTCCAGTTGCTTCAGAATAACGTTGGCGCGCTTCACAATACTTTTGGGCATTCCTGATATCTCGGCCACATGGATACCAAACGAGTGCTCGCTCCCACCCTTTTCCAGTTTACGCAGGAAGATGACCTTGCCGTCGACCTCCTTGACGCTGACGTTATAGTTCTTGATACGCGAGAAGTTCTTCTCCATCTCGTTCAACTCGTGGTAGTGGGTAGCAAAGAGCGTACGAGCCCGTGCCTTAGGCTGTTCGTGCAGATACTCCACAATGGCCCAGGCTATAGAGATACCGTCATAGGTTGATGTACCTCGACCTAATTCGTCGAAAAGCACAAGGGAGTGGGGCGTCACATTATTTAATATATTAGAGGCCTCTGTCATCTCGACCATAAACGTCGACTCGCCCAGGGAAATATTGTCTGAGGCTCCCACACGCGTAAAAATTTTGTCCACCAAACCTATTTGGGCACTCTCCGCCGGCACGAAATAGCCTATCTGAGCCAACAGCACGATGAGGGCTGTCTGGCGCAGTAATGCGGACTTACCTGCCATATTGGGGCCAGTAATAATCATAATCTGCTGACGCTCGGAGTCAAGCGTTATGTCATTAGGCACATAACGCTCACCAATGGGCAGCTGCACCTCGATGACAGGATGACGACCCTGTCGGATGTCTATCACATCCGACGGGGAGACCGTCGGACGCACATAGTGGTTTTCTTCGGCCGTTTTGGCAGCAGAGAGCAGACAGTCGAGGTGGGCGATGACATTGGCATTCTGCTGCACCTGCGGAATATATTGCTGGGCAAAGATGACGAGTTCGTTGAACAGCTGAGCCTCCAGCGAGAGAATCTTATCCTCAGCACCCAGAATTTTCTCTTCATATTCCTTCAACTCCTGCGTGATATAGCGCTCTGCCTGAGCCAGCGTCTGCTTACGCACCCACTCTTGTGGTATCTTGTCCTTATACGTGTTGCGCACCTCCAGATAATAGCCGAAGACGTTATTGTAGCCTATCTTCAGTGATTGGATGCCCGTCTCACGAGCCTCACGCTCCTGAATCTGCAACAGATAGTCTTTTCCACTGTAGGCGATACGGCGCAGTTCGTCGAGTTCCTGACTGACACCATCGCGAATGACTCCGCCCTTTTGTACCAGCTGAGGCGGGTCGTTCTGCACTTCCTGCTCGATGCGCTGACGAAGCTCCTCACAGAGACTCAGGCGCTCCCCCACCCCTTGCAGCGACTCGTCTGTTGTCTGCTGACAAGCATATTTGATGGGTTCAATAGCCTTAAGGGCCACCTTCAACTGTACCATCTCACGAGGCGACACGCGTCCTGTTGCCACCTTCGATACAATACGCTCCAGGTCACCAATGTGCTGTAGCTGTTCGTCGATGATGGTTCTGAAACCAGGCTCGCGGAAGAAATAGTCGACAATATCCAGACGGGCATTGATGGGCTTCTCGTCTTTCAGGGGGAATACCAGCCAACGACGCAGCAGACGGCCACCCATGGGTGATACCGTACGGTCGATGACGTCCAACAACGACTTACCATCCTCCTGCATGGGCTGTACAAGTTCCAAGGAACGGATGGTAAACCTGTCGAGCCGAACATAGCGCTCCTCTTCGATACGCGACAGCGTGGTGATGTGCGATATCTGCGTATGCAACGTCTGCTCTAAATACTGCAGGATAGCACCGGCGGCAACGACACCATTCTTCAGATGATCGACGCCAAAACCCTTCAGCGACTTCACGTTGAAATGCTTGTAAAGTTTCTGGCGGGCCGTCTGTTCGGTAAACACCCAATCATCAAGCTGGTAGGTGACGAGGCGTGTGCCAAAATATCGCTCGAAGTCACGCCTGCGTTCGCGGTTGTACAGCACTTCCTTGGGTTGGAAGTTACCAATAAGCTTCTCCACATAGTCACTGGTACCCTCGCCCGTCAGGAACTCGCCCGTCGAGATATCGAGGAAGGCCACACCGCAGGCTGCCTGGCCGAAATGAACTGCGCAAAGGAAATTGTTTTCCTTGTAGTTCAGCACCGTATCCTGCATGGCCACACCTGGCGTCACCAGTTCGGTGATGCCTCGCTTCACCAGTTTCTTCGTCAGCTTCGGGTCTTCCAGCTGGTCGCAGATGGCCACACGCTTGCCGGCTCGAATCAGTTTGGGCAGATAGGTGTCCAGCGCATGGTGTGGAAAACCCGCCATCTCGTCGCCCTTGTTATAGCCATTATTACGATGCGTCAGCGTGATACCCAGAATCTGAGCGGCAATGACGGCATCCTCGCAGTAGGTCTCGTAGAAGTCGCCACAACGAAACAGCAACACGGCCTCAGGGTATTTCGCCTTGAAGTCGAAAAACTGCTTCATCATCGGAGTCAACTCCTTTTTTGCCATAACAGCTGCAAAGGTACGAAAAAATTAGGAATTAGAAATAGAAATTAGAAATTATTTATTTTACCACCACCTTTCTGCCATTACAGATGTAAAGTCCGGGCTTTGTCGGACGACCATTCAGACGAATACCATCCAGCGAATACCATACCTCGACATCTGTATGGCTGACCTTCCTGTCCTGTGGCAACGTAAGTTCATTGACGTCAGTCGTTCCATCTTCGACCCTTCGGATGCCAATCGAATTTTTGATGGGGGCACCACTGCTGGTTGGAAGATTCCAAACGGCAATCGGCAATTCCGATGAAGGCACACGCAGATAAGCTGTATTCTCAGCCATCGTATCCTTCGTTGGATCGTTGTAGATGTGCAGACGATAGAATCCTGCAGCCTCAGCCTGTTTGGGACCCTCCGAACTAAGCGTCTGCGTCTGCTGGTCGTAAGTCCATGTCCAATGTACGTTGGTCAGGATAAATTTCGAATAGCCTCCACTTTCCTCCATATAGTGTCTGGTTTCAGTGAGATTCGGATACATCATGTTGTTCGTGGGGAAGTCGACTGGCGTGGTGCTGGAGCCTCGTGTGTAGGAAGGATAGAACAGGGGCACCAGTTTTCCGTTATTTGCCTTGTCGAGACAAACGGTTTCGTCCAAACGCAGGACGATGCCAGTCGATGCTGCCACATGGCCATCTTCGTAGACAGGGGTCAGTCCTACGGTAGCCGTATTCAAGTCGTAACTGTCGTAGCTGACTGTATAGGCATTGACATCGTTTTGTGTGAAATAGCCCGTCAGCCCGTGATCTATCGCATGATCACGACTCTCAGTGGCCCAGCCCACGCCACCTACGGGATGTATCTCTTTTAGGATATGCGTCACACCTATCCTATAGATCTTAGTACCTTCAGCAAACGTCAGGTTCGCAGGACCTGCACTGGTTACCTTATATTTATATACATGGTTCTCGCTGTTGGCGTCAGGACCGTCCGTTCCCTCCGTCACCTGCGTAGCATTCGTCACCACCGTAGGAGCAACAGAGGCACTAACATACAGCCAGTCCTGCTTACCATCGGCATTGAGGTCTGGCAGGGTCAGGGTCAGGTCTGATACGGCATAAAGATTTTTGTCCAGCTTGGGCAATGCCGCAGCACTACCCGTTATCTCCACTTCCGATATCAAGATGGTTTTTCCACCTGTGGCTCTATTCAGGTAAAACTCTGTCTTGCCAACGATGGCATCACCAATAGCCACCGTATACGACAGCGTTACCTCAGCATAGCGCTGCGTGATAGGTAACACGGCTACCTGCTGGTCAGCAGCATTGGTAGTAAAAATGCCCACACCTGTATTTGAATCAGGATACATGTCCGTAAATGTCTTAACAGTAATGACATCGCCAGCAACGATAGCCCTGGATGGCTTGACGAGAATCCACTTGCTGTTGCCAGCATCTTGATCGCTGCGATAAGCAAAGCCACAGGCGGTATATGACGACTCTTCTATCTTGCCTTTGTTGGCAAACTGCACCTTACCGTTTCCTGCATCAAATTCCGTACCATCGATGACACCCCACTCTGTCACTATCGTCTCGCCAGTCTCCTCATCAGTCGTGGTTGTCTTGGCGTACATATAGTCTTCCACCTTGAACGACAACAGCGACAGCCTCTTGTCAACAGCAGCAGTACGGCTCCAATTACTGGTAGCATGGTCTATCTGCATAGCCACCTCACCATTGACTCCCAGTCCGTCCAATTCATCTTTGGCATATATACTACTGGTGCTCTGCTTGAAGTTACTCAAGGCCCGGTCTATCGACACAAGGATGGCTCCTGGCACATACTGCGAGCCATACTGGCCATCGTTTTTGATGTTCAGCAGATAGTCACCACTCGATATCTTGTCCCAGTTAGTAGCACTCATCCCACTGAAGCAGCTCTTGCTGCCCTCACCTTCAATAGCCGTAAGCACGTTGTCCGATTGATTCAATGCCTGCTGCATCGAAATCTGCCCGAAGTCCCAAGTGTAAGGATATGTCTGGTGGGGTTTCGAACCAATGGTCAGCGTATAGTCGGGTGTATAGCCTATCAGGTATTTCATGTCATTGGTGTAGTTGTTCATACGGATGGTCACCTTACCATATCCGCTGGTAGCATTGATATGCCCATAGTTATAGGAGTTGTTCTTCGACTGCCACGTCTCGTTATACATACGGAAACCCACCAAATTCTTGCGCAACTCATATAATCTTTCCTGTTCTTCCGCAGAAACGGGATAGGCATCCTCGTCGACAACGACGCTGGGAGAAAGAGCTGCATCAGAACCTGTCACACATTTCTGGTCATCCAGACCTGCCCTATAACCTTTCAGTACATAGAAGGCCGGACCTGTCGCTGTAGAGTTAAGCTGGTTACAATAATTATAGGTGTAGCCGTCTTCTGCATTATCCAGCAGCAAGGTGTTTGGCACTGCCGTGTTACCTTTCTGGTTGATGTAACGCATCGTAGACTGATAAGGTCCCTGGTAGATTCGAACAGACAAGATGTCTGTATAGCCATTGTCCTTCAGCGTGAAGGTAACATCGCCATCCTCTGCCACAATGAACGAATAGCGTCCCACGTGGTTGTCGTTGTTACGCATGGCCGACTCTGTTATCAAGAACGTATCGTCCTCAGGAATCACCTTGTTGCGCAAATCCTTCAAGTGTGTTGCTGACAAAGCAGAACCAGAGCCGCTGGCATCGTGCTTCCAGTTCAGTTCCACAATATCGCCAGCCTTCAGGAAAGGAATGGTAAACGATGCCCCATACCTGAATATACCGACATGCTTGAATGATGAATTATCATTGCGCAGATAGAAGCCCTGATACCCCGTATTAAACAATAGTCCTGCTGTCTCGGGCACAATAACGGCATTGTCGTTCGACACTGTACGATTCAGTCGCCACTCTGGCGCACGTCTCGTATTTTCATTCTTGAAGCGTGCTGTCCAGCTGTTGTTATTGTCATCGGTTACCGATGTTGTAGGTATAGGCTCATCTTTCAACACAGCCGATGTTGTCATGCTGCCACCAGCTTCATTGAAGTTCCATAAATGGCCAGGATAGGCCGTTGCCTTGTATGCCACTGTCACCAGATGGTAAGCAGTCTTTCCACCCTCCTCGGCTTTGATAAGTACGGCACCTCCTGCCGTAATGCCAGTCAACGTATTTCCACTGACACCGAGACTAACATTGCTGAGGTCGCCAAACTTGGTCAGCGTATAGGTAGGACTGGTCATACCCGTAATGGCAGGGATAGTGTACTGTCCGTTGGCAGGAATCTCTATCACGGCATTGTCATTGACAAACAACGGGTCGGCATAGTTGATGGCATGAACCAAAGGTATATAGTCGCTTGATGCATCCCCTACATTATATAAATAGTAGACGGAGCCAGATGTCAAGGTCGCCATCAGTGTATGCCCCTCTTCGTCAATATCAGCAGTTACGGCTGAGCCATCCGACAGATAGAGTTTCGTTGCTGTAGTGCTGACATTGCCTGTCACTGTTAGGTAGCCACTGTGTACAGCCGTCAGTTTCAGAAAGGTTCCACCCCATTGATTACTTGGAGGTATCACGCCTCCTGTCAGGTTTGGATGTGAATAGGCATTGGTGTCTATTACTTTCAGCACAGTCCCTATTCCGCTCTCAACCACTATGGCTGTCTCGCCACTGGCACCATACTCTATGGTAAGTCCTGTGTCCAGCGTGTGACTCCGGCCTGACCCTGTAGTATTGTTGACGATATAGCCTACATTGTCGAAAGTCAGCGTGTTGCCGGTCTGGGTCGGTGTCACTTCCGTTCCTGTCACCGTCAGCGTACATGAAGCACTATAACCCACGTCATCAATTGCTACCACTGTCGTCGTTCCCACCCCCTTGATGAGCAGTCGTCCTTCAACATACCTTGCCACATTGTCGTTGGAACTGTAAAGTGAAGTGATGGCATTGTTCCTGACCTTGATAAAAGGCATTCCGTCAATCATGTTCGGATTGCTCTCACCAACGTCCTTGATGTTCACCGTCGTACTATTGACTGACCAGTCGAGCATCGGTGTCACCTCAACATTGTCAAGTGCGAAGTTAGCATAATTGCGCATTGTGACAAACTCCATCTTGCCTATGCCACCCGTTTCACTACTGGTAACAAGTAATTCATTTGCACCTTCAATAGCATTTCCCGTTTCCTTGTTCTTGATAGTTACCCAAGTGTTGGTTCCTGCCCTTAGAATGGTCACACTATACCATGTTGCTAAGGTGATGTCACCAGTGCCAATATTAGTACCAGAAAGTGTGATGGCATCGCCATTGTTGACTTTCCAAGTATCGACACTTTTGCCTGTTGCTGTAAGTGAAAAGATGATACCTGTATTTGCTGCATCATAAACCCTGAAGCTGGTAGGCGACTGATCATTTGAACTTGACAGCTTCAAGTCGAACGTCATCTGATAGCTGCTGCCTGCAGGAACACCAAGGGAAGTGCTGGACAGTGTTGTACCATTGTTGTATCTCTCATCTTGTTTCACTGAGAGATAATGATTGCTGCCTTCAGCTAATATGACTGGCGTATATCGTCCACCTGTTGCTGTTGCCCAATCGACTGCCCCAGACTCATAGTCATTACTATAATAAGAAGTGCTGACATAAAGGTTGTCGATACATATTGTTCTGTCACTATTGTTACAATTACTTGTCACCCTGATGCTCTTGATATCGCGCTTGGCACTGCCTATGGAACCTGTAAACGATTCCCAATGACTCTGGCACCCAAGCCAAAAAGTAAACTTCGCCGTACCATCACCGTTCACACTCATCGTGATATACGGATTATAATTACCATCGTTCAAATAAGGTCTGCCATTGCCAACCAAACCATTTGCTAATTGTGCATTACTTGAATATGAACCTGCAGCAAAAGACGAAAAACCACTTGCTGTCGTTCCTCCTATTATGACATCTTCAATAGCACGATTATTATAATTATAAGTATAGCTCACCAACACGACCCCATCAGAATTGCATAACTGTACAGATGATGTATTGCTACCACCCAAATAACCATGATAAGCGGTAAAGGCCATTGTCACTGTTTCGTTGGTGTTGACGGGATAGGCATTGGCAAAGTATGCTGTGGCTGTCGTATTGGTCACACGGAAGACATCAGAGACATTCGTTCCTGATGCGACGTCGCCTCCGTAAAATGGTTCCGTGCTACTATTGCCAAAGCCGGCATAATAAGGCAATGTGGCTATATCAGCACTCCACACTATGCTGTGTCCTGCTACTAACAGTAACAGGAAGAGGGTGGTTCGTTGTAGTATACTGGTCTTCATGTTTGGTCAGAGGCGTTTAGAGTTCTTCGTTTTGTATACGCAGTGCCCATGAGAGCACATTGATGTGGATAGTCATGTACTTCCAGGTGTCATGGCCGTCGTCTTTGCGCTCAAAGCCGAAGTCCAGACGATAGTCGTATTCGCGATCGAGATACTCCTGAATGCTATAGTGATGAATTTCGTAAGCTGTACGAGCCAGTGCCAAATAGTAGCAAAGGTCAATATTGACCACTTCATGGCCATCACTGCGGTTGGTGATAATCAGACGAGTATTACGACGAGCATCATCATGACTGACCAAGCGCGATAGCGAAAGGTCGTAGTGGGCGTTACGCTCAGCGATAGTGCCAGAGCCAGTGTCGATGGGGGAACCTTCGTCCACA
Source organism: Prevotella sp. (assembly GCA_045131435.1). Taxonomy (GTDB): domain Bacteria; phylum Bacteroidota; class Bacteroidia; order Bacteroidales; family Bacteroidaceae; genus Prevotella. The sequence goes on along the minus strand of JBGUQW010000196.1, from coordinate 32,618 downwards.
CTGGTTTCGGTGGTCCAGGCAGCAAAGGGATGATAGACCAATGCCTTGTCGACAACAGGCTCATTATCGTTGCCCAATATCTGATGCTGGTCGACGACACGGACATCATAGCGTTCGTGACTATTGTCCGCTGGTGTATCACGACGGAATATCATGATATTCAGATCGTTGGTAAGTCGCATCAGTCCGATTGTTGCCTGAGTAGCTTCCCGTTCCGGTACCTCCAACTCAACTGGTTGCAAGGTATTCCAAAGTGTATCTAAATGCTGGGCAGGCACATGACCCTCAGCATCAGCAGGAACAGTAAATTGCAGCTCGCTCATGGTTTCCCCATTATCAGGTGTTGTTATGCCAAATGCCTGGTCGGAAGCAGAACGACCTGTAGCATAGAGGCGATAATGTCCTGGAGTCAAACCTTCAAAGTTAAAGCCAAAAGATGGTTCGCGCAGAGGCTGCGACGTTGCTGTGTTCTGAGCCATCATCTGATCAACCACTACACCCGACCTGGCGTCCACCACGTAGACAGTGGCCTGCTGCACATGGTCACTGAACATATTGGCGCGTGCAGTATTGTAGTCATAACGCAGGGTGATGTGCAACGGGTTTCGACACTCAGGACAGCTTGAGCGATCATCTTGCATGATACTACAAGACACTAGGAATAGCAGTTGCGACACCAGTGCAACGTGCCATACAGCGATATGTTTTTCTTTCTGCTTCATAGTTTCTTTTATTATGGCGTTGGACGACCCACAGCAGTGATGCTTTCACTGGTAAGCGTCAGGTTATAAGCATTATTTCTTACGACTCCGTATGTTGGGGTATTATTATGTTTTATCTTATAGGTATAGTACATCTTGCCTTGTCTGTAGCCTGACAGCCAGCCGCTAAGTGCTACTGCCAGTCTGGTCAGTCCTGCCTTTTCATCATCATTGAACGACTCGTTGATGAGAGTCATGGTTACTGTGCCATCCGCATGAATATAGAAAGCAGGAAGCTTAAACACCTCGTCGGCCGTTCTGGCTGAGAGACCATAGACTGACTTCTGTTCGTTGGTAAGTCCTGCCTTCAGGAAGTTGACCAGTGCCGAGGTGCTGGTGATGAGTGCTGTCTGCTGCCCACCAAAGGGATGGAACGTATAGCAGTCGCCTATCAGCATGTTCGAAGCATCTTTCAGCTGCACCTCGACGATGACCTCTGTCTGCTGGTCTGTTGTTGTGGTGGTGTTCTCTGCGATATACACTTCGTCACCACTCTGCGAATGCTGCGGATAAAGCGTAAAGTCGTTGGCCGTAAAGGCTGTTGGGGTCTGACTGACTGATATTGCCCAGTTGTCAGCAGCAGTAGAGCCGTTGCGAATCAGATAGCTCTTGGTTTGGTATTTGTTGACGGACCACGACGTGGTGTGGACCTTGGGGTGCATGCCTGCCACGTCGTTCAGCAAGATATTGGTCAGCGTGGTGGCTGCATTGGTAACACGGACCTTAGCTGCTGCACGCTCCACCTGTATGGTGACAGCAGCAGCACCAGCCGTGCGAGCTTCAGCCTCCGTATTGAACAAGGCTGTCGCCTCTGGCATGATATACGTGCTTTGGGGAGCATTCGACATGAACAAGCCTGCGTGTTCAGTGGGACTGCCTACGCTGTTGATTTCCAGCGACTGCATCTGGCTGATGGTCTTGCCTGCAAGTGACGAGCCATTCAGGTAGAGCATGCTGCTTCTGACATCGAGTCCTGTTGCCGAAGTGTTGAGCAAGGCCAGCACATAGAGGTGGTGGGTGGTAGGTGACAGGTAATGGGTGTTAGGTGGTAGGTGTTGGGTGATGGGTGATGGGTGTTGGGTGCCTGGATTGTTGATGAGCTGGTCAATGACGACAGCACTCTTCAGCGTGGCTGTTGCCTCGTTGTCGCCCTCGAAGATGGCCAGGATGCCATCGTAGATAGCGTTTTCTTCTTGTTCAGTGGCTCGCGTCTGCTGTGAGGAACCACTGACTATGCGTAGATTGATATAGTTAGCTGTAGGCACGGACTGCTGCGTGGGCTTCTGCTCCTCCAGAAGTCCATCAGCACCATCGCTGCTACAAGCTGTCAACAGCAGTGTGACAGCCAGCAGGCAGGTGGTCCATATGTACAGTCTATATCTCTTCATTCTAAAGTCTAAAATCTAAAGTCTAAAGTTCTTGCTCGTGCGTCGTCCAACTATTTATGGATAGCGTCACATTGAGCAGCTGCTCTACATTGTCGTCAGCATCCTGCGTGAGCGTTGGGATGACTGGTGACCCCACATGGGTAATGCTACGGACACTGACGATGTACCAATTGTTGCGCACCACACCATAGCGCCCCAGGTAGCTGGCATCGTTACCAGCATAGGCAGCAGCAGGTGTGGAGTCTGCCATGTCGGGCGTAGAAGTCCAGGGCGTCAGTTCGTCGCCAAAGTGCTTGATGGGTATCCGATAATAGCAGTAGCCGTTCTTATAGTATCTGACTACGATGTTGTTGGCGAGATAGGTATCCAGACTGAGGGCTGTGAAAGCTGTGGCCCCTGCCCCACCCGACTGGGCTGTTTGCGACACCGTGAAGGTGGCCAGTCCCGTGTCGGCATTCTTTGTCTGGACAGCTATCTTGACGTGTTCCACACTGCCCCCGGCATACTGGCTGACCCAGTCGCGGAAGTCCTTGTTGACTTGCCATAGCCACTCACGCAGATAGGCATCGATGGTCTTTGCTGACGAGACATACGAGGAACGTCGGGGTGTAAACGACTGGTCGGCACTGGTGCCTTCCTCGCTGATGGTGGCCGATGGTTCCTGATAGATAATGTCGGAGCCTGTGACACTGGTCGTATAGAAATCTGAACCACCATTCAGGCGCAGGGTAAAGAGCACGCCTGTCGTATGGTCATCCTGCTGATGAGCTACATCGAAGGTGTTCTCAGCGCAGTACGTGTCAGCACCCATTGCTGTCCAGCCAGTATGGGCGCGTTGCAGTCCGCTCTTGCCAGTATAGTTGATGTCCTCAGCCCAATAGGTACGAAAGGCCAAGGGGGAATGGTTTTCGACGGCATGACTCTCCACCATACGACTGTAGCCTGCTGCTGCCAAATGCCGATAGGCATAGCTGGAGGTGTTGTAGTTGTCGAGGGCCCACATCAGGTCGGAGGAGTCGAACGTAATATTGGCATTACCTATAATATAATGGCTGGACAATTCATCTACTACGCTGTTCTTCACTGCCATACGCTCCACATTGATATGAGCTGCAGGGGCTGCCAACGCCTCGGCCTCGGTGGGGAAGAATGACGAAGCAGGCACCTCGACCATTGTATACAAACGGGCTGCTGTGGTAGCAGCATCAGCCATTCGGGCATTGGTCATGAGGAAATAGTCGTCGCTATCCTTAAAGCTGGCAATGGTGGTATTGGCCATCGCTGAGAAGGTGGACGTGCCTCCCGTCAACGTAGTACCGTCAGCAAAAGCAATGCTGGTTGCAGGGAATGCTGTGGTGGTGATGGCTGTCGCATTATTATTGAGCAATACAAAGGCAAACAGCTTGTCACCGGTATTGATGTTGGCATCGTCGATGGCGATGGTAACCTTGATGGAGACCTGTTCTGCGTCTGATGACGAGGGTGTCAGCGAAGACACTTGATAGGCGCTGGCGAATGTGGCTGTCGACTCATTACTTCCAGCAAAGATGAGGACAGTAACATCCTTCACCTTATACTCACTGTCCGTTCCGTCGTCGAAAGAACCATTGTCTGCTCGCGTCATCGCAGGATTCATAAAAGGTATCTCAAGGCTCATCCACGCCTTGCCTTCGGCATTGAAGCGTGAAAGGACGTCCAGAGTCTGGTGGTTCTCGCCGGCATTGTCGTCACGAGAACTGCATCCTGCCAGCAAACATGTTGTCAGCAAGGCGAGGATGATGGTCTTGAAATATCTTCTATACATCATGATAAATCTGTGTGAGAGAGACTTAGAGATCAACGGCCTGAGTGCGCTTTGCCCAGTTGAGTACGTTGATGCGGAAGGCCAGGTAGTTGTCCATCTCGTCATCAGGTGTGTCAGGCCAGTCGCCAGTATGTGGTGTTGCATCGCCTAACGAACGTACACTGCTGACAGAGATAGCATACCAGTTGTTGCGGAGCACACCATAACGGCCTAAGTAGTCACTATTGCGATTACCTGAGTTGTCAGGATAGATGGCGGATGAACCGGGTGCTGTGCCTGAGCCGTACTCGTCGGTATTCCAAGGTGTCAGGTTGTCGCCAAAGTGCTTGATGCGGATGCTGTAGTAGCTCACACCACCCTTATAACAGGCTATTTCGCCTAAGGCTGCACTCAGATTGGTGTAGAAGCTGGTTTCATTATAACCTGTTGCTACCTTGGTGTTATCAGGTACCACCTTGATCATTGTTGCATCTGAAGGATCCAACCCTACCGTTCCTGCTACAGACGTGGTTGGCAAGGTCACTGTGATATCGCTGGTGGTAATGGTGCCAAGCACTCCGTCGCCAGCCAGGACATAATAGGCAGCCTCCTTAATCTTCTGTGTCAGCAAGTCTGCTGTATACACCGTCGACTTCTGTCCGCTGAGGGTATAGAGATCAACAGCACTGCCTGCATTCTTTGCCGTAATGGCCAGCTGCACCAGTGTGGTATTCTTCACATTCTGATGATCAACGTCGAACGTGTTCTCATAGCAGTACTTCGGATTGTTTTCACCAAAGGTGTTGGAGAAGTCGCCTGATGAATAGGTGTTGAGCGTATAGGTCTCGCTGGCTGCCCATTTGTCGTAGCCTACACTTTGGGCGAAATAAGTGCGCCAGAAACCACTGGCAGCATTGGCACCGTCATATACCTGCGTATTGCCGATATAGCGATAGACACCAGCAGTAGCGGGAGTGGTGGCATTGCTCTTCAGGCCGCGGAAGGTGGCGTCACCATCAGTAGAGCGAATGAGATAGGTGGTGGGGGCAGTGTTGTCGAGAATCCAACCGGAAAGCTCCCAGGTCAATGCTGTTGACTCGACCTTGGAGTTGGTCATAGTACCATTGCCGGACTCCATTGTGACCTTGGCGACACCACGCTCCACGAAAACCTGATCATAGACAGTACCTGCCTGAGCTTCTTCCTCCGATTTATAGATGGCTCCGTTAGAAATGACTGTCAGCGTATTGGTGGCACCAGTGATCAGCGATGCCGTGGAGCCAGAACCTGTTGACAGCGGAGCATTGGCCATAAAGATACCTGCTGATGTCATTTCCGAGGCATCAAGGGTAGTGATGCTGTTGGTCAGCGACTTCCGGAAGTCAGCAAATTTCGATGAGGTGGTCAGAGCCGTACCATTGACGCTGAGGCCGTTGTCGTTTGATACGGTCAGGATGTTGTTGTGGTTCAGCACCACCATAGCGCGATAGCCTGCGACAACTTCTGACGATACCAGTTTGACGACTTTCGTGGAATACTCCGTCACGTTGTTGGAAGCACCGCCTGTCCAGGGAGAGGTGTTGATGTTGTAGGCACCCACAAAGGTGGCGTCGTCCTCGTTGGTAGCATCGCTGAAGATAATCAGCGTGGCGTTCTTGATGGCATACTCCGTAGCCAGTCCGTCAGAGTATGTCACCTGACCATTGTTGTCTGTTGCGCCAGCACGAGTAGCAGAAGCTGCAGCCTGTGGCAGATTGATACCAATGGCAATAAACTTATTGCCAGCATTCTCGACTTGGCCTGTGTTTACGGCCACGTTGTCATTGTCACTTGAGCACGACATCACAGCGAAACCTGCTGCGAAGACGGCTGCTAACATTAAAAGCTTTTTCATAATCATAAAGTTTTTAGAGTTAATAATTATATGAATTGTTGTTATTGTTGTTGTCTGTTCATTTCTCTTCCACGATCTGCTCTGTGCTGTACTCCTGCTGGGTATAGCTGATGGTGTAGTCAGAGTGGCGCAGCGTGGGATAGATGTCACGCAGCATCAGCTGGTAGCTCTTGGGATAGCGACTGCGGATGAGTTGCTCCAGACGGTCGAGGTCAGTACCGGCCTCTATCTCTTGCCTGATGAGGGCAAGTATCTGGTCGCGCTGTGGCACATCGTTACGCTGAGCCAGTGCCTGCTGCAGGCCGTTCCAGTCTTCAGCCGTTGTCTCGATGCTAAACAGGCTTTCGCTGAGCTGTGTGCGTTGCACGATATATTGCTTGAGTGCCTCGGCACGACCCTGAGCCAGACGTTGGTTGTTGGCCAGCTTGCCTTCTGGCGATGCAAAGCCGTGAATGGTGATATGGGTGACTGTCAGGTTGGTGTCGTTGGTGACCACATAGACCGTCTTCATGACGGAGTCGAGCTCAGCACTGTTCTTGCGGAACAGCGGATCGATGTCTGTCTGGTTGACACGGAAGTCGAGCCAGGCACGTCCGTTGAGATGGTATACATGGCGCTCACGACGCGTTGTAACAGTCTTCACGGGAGGTGTAGGAGGTGGTGTAGGCTCATGAACTACCACGACCACAGGTTCTGGCACTACAGGGGCCACAGGCTGTGGCTTCTTCTTGCCAAAGACGTAGGCAATGTTCAAGGCCAGCTTCGTGGGCCCTATATATAAATAGGTGTCGTCAGCCAGCAGGTCACCACATTCCACGTTTTCATACTGTTTATACTTTGTCCAGACAAGACCCACGCCAATGGCTGCCTCCAGATGCCAGTGGTCGCTGAGTCGCCAGGCATGTCCCAAGGTCACTCCCCCACCCCAATAACTACCTTCGTAGTGGTTGGTACGCAGGGGCTTGAAGAGTCCGAAGGGTAGTTTGACGCCAGCCACATTATATTCTCCACCAACGGCATGCAGGCCAGCAAACCAGCCTGTCAGGGTGTTGGGTGATGGGTGTTGGGTGTTGGGTGATGGTTGTTGATGTTTGGAATGGAACCAATAGCGGTATTCAGGCATCAACGACCAGTGTTTTAACTTCTTCCGTCCATGATACCCGTTCCAAGGATTCAGACCATAGAACAGCTGAAGCGACGAACGTTGTCCAACAGCCACTTCAAGACCCAGATTGGGCGTCAGGGTGGCATCATACAACAGGTTGTGCTTCAAACTGACTTCTTGAGCCTCAACAGTCAGAAGGGCACTGACGACTAGTAATAACAAGGCCAAAGGCCTTTTCAGGGTTTCTGATATCAACATAGGTGTTCAGTTAGTTATTGGATGGCGTACCATGCTGGCCTCGCCACGTATTTAGTAATATGTCTGCAAAGATAAACAAATTATTTCACTTTTGCAACATTTTCATCATTTTTTGTGTGTTTTGTCGTCGTCTGGTACAATTAACCCAGAGACAAAGCCCATAAAAAAAGGAAGAGCGAAGCACTTGGCCTCGCCCTTTCCTTAATTATCATAAGATGTTTACTTCATCACAACCTTCTTGCCACCCTTGATGATGAGGCCCTTATAGCCCTCATTCACTCTCTGGCCTGCAACGTTGTAAGCAGGAGCATTCTTCAACTGGTCAGCAGTGATGTTGGTGATGCCAGTTTGGCCGTTAACGCTGATGAGGTAGCAGTTCTTAATCTCAGGAGTTACAACTTCGCTCTTAACATACTTCTGGAGCTGACCCTGCAGAACAACTTCGTCGTCAGCTTTCAGAACACCAATGGTCTCCTCGGTGAAGTTAACATTACCAAAGTTCTTTGCACGATATACGGTCAACTTGTCAGTACCACCCTTCGTGTCAGCTATGTCGAAGTTGCAGTTACCATACAGCGTACCATCATCTTTGCGCTGGAAGTCAGGATCGCCTACCACAAAGCCCTTAACCTGATACACTTGATCTGTGGTCTTACCATTCTCAAGAGCAGCAATAATCTCAAGAGCCTTAGCAACTGTAACTTCAGTTACGGTTTGCTCACCGCCACCGCCACCACCTTCGGCTTCCTTAACGGTCAGGGTATACTGAGCGTGACCAGCCTCAAACTCTGCTGTCTCCTCAGATGTTGCGCTAATAACGGTCTGACCAGCAGCAACAAGCGTGATGGTTCCGTCAGCAGCAATAGTAGCGACACTCGTCTCTGAGCTGCTATAAGTTACTGTTAGGTTGTTCTCGTTAGAAAGAGTCGGGAATACATTGTCATCACCACCAATAGTTACAGTTCTTGCTGATGTACCCCAAGAAAGGCCTGCAGGCTTCTTGCCCTGACCCTGGAACAGCTTGATGTCATCTAGACGAGCATTCTGAGATGTAGTATTTTTAAAAGCTATCGTTAGCGAACCACTGGCACCAGTAATCGCATAAACATGGTCATTACCACTACCTGTGTCTTCACCTAAAGTACCACCAGATACTTCCACTGTAATTTTTTTGTTGCACTTAAATGTCAGTGTCATGTCACCGCTCTTACCACCAAGGTTTATAGTTGCAGTGAACGAACCACCACTCTTTGCAATCAGCAACTCAGGAGCTTCACCGCCTGCTAAATTAGCCTGAGTACCTGTGGCATAAATCTTAGTACCACTTTTTACAGTACCATCATCATTGTAAGTGGTACCTTCACACACATAATTGTATGTACCTCCCGATGGAACATCATTATCTGAGTACGACGAGAAGTCCTCAGACCAAATCACATCCTCGGCCATTGCATTGCCGAAACCCATAACAGCCAGAACGGCCACAAATGAATAGCGTAAAATTTTGTTCATAAGCGTTTTTTGTTTAATTAGTTAATAATACGTATTGTGATGCAAAGATAGGTAAAAAAGTTCGAAAGACGAATAAAAAACGGAAGAAATTTACAAAAAATAATGAGTGTAATAATGCCTATTGTCCGAAAATAGTGTCTGATTTTAACACTTCATGAGGTGGCGAAATAGAGGGAAAATAAAGGCAAAAAGTGGGGAAAATGAGACAGTACGGCACAAAAGGGAGGTTTGCTTACTGCAAACATGTATCTTGCTTACTGCAAACATGACTCTTGAATGCTTCGGAAGGCTGTCTTGATAGGGTAAAATAGGCCTCCTCAGTGGGCAAAACAAGTTGTTTTGGTGGGCAAGACAGGCCTTCTTGCCCCATAGGGAAACACCTTGCTGAAGGTACAAAAACATAAACGGCTGATTACCAGGCCTTTAGAAAAACGACCAAAAATGGCAGTTTTTTCGCCCATTTATCCGTTCTATGAGAACAAGGAGCTATTTTTAGATGGTTTTGTAAACTAATTTCTTTTGATTTAACATTTCCTTTTTTCTTGCTTTCTTCCTGTTCGGCAACATGCTAATAAAAGAAAAGTAATCTTTTCTTTGGTATTGTCCTCACTTATTCGTACCTTTGCACGTTAGAAAATAAAACAATAACAAAAGATATGGAATACAATTTTAGAGACATTGAACAGAAATGGCAGAAGCGATGGGTGGAAAATGGTACCTATCGCGTAGTGGAGGACGAAAAGAAAAAGAAGTTCTACGTATTGAACATGTTCCCCTACCCCAGCGGAGCTGGTTTGCACGTTGGTCACCCTCTGGGTTATATCGCCAGTGATATTTACGCAAGGTATAAGCGTCAGCAGGGCTTCAACGTGCTGAATCCCATGGGTTACGATGCATACGGTCTGCCTGCAGAGCAGTATGCCATCCAGACAGGTCAGCACCCTGAAAAGACCACGTTCGAGAATATTGACCGCTATCGTAGTCAGCTGGATAAGATTGGCTTCTCGTTCGACTGGGAGCGCGAGGTCCGCACCTGCGACCCTATCTACTACAAGTGGACGCAGTGGGCCTTCCAGCGCATGTTCAAGAGCTACTACAGCATTTCTTCGCAAAAGGCACAACCTACCATCAAGCTCATTGAGCACTTCGAACTGATGGGAACGGAGAACTGTGGTGCCTTGGGTACTGAAGAGTTGCACTTTACCGCTTCTGAATGGGCCGGCTTCTCTGAGAAAAAGAAGCAGGAGGTGCTGATGAACTATCGTATTGCCTATCTGGCTGACACGATGGTGAACTGGTGTCCGAAGCTGGGAACGGTATTGGCTAACGACGAGGTTGTCGATGGCGTCAGCGTTCGTGGTGGCTATCCTGTGGTACAGAAGAAGATGCGCCAGTGGTGTCTGCGTGTCAGTGCCTATGCTCAGCGTCTGCTCGATGGTCTCGAGGAGATTGACTGGACGGACTCGCTGAAGGAAACCCAGCGCAACTGGATAGGACGCTCTGAGGGTACGGAGGTAGAGTTCAAGGTAGCCCCCAGAGAACAAGGCGGGGAAACCGCCTTGCACGAGTTCACCATCTTCACGACCCGTGCAGATACGATGTTTGGTGTGACGTTCATGGTGTTGGCACCTGAATCAGAACTCGTACAGCAGCTCACGACGCCTGAGCAGAAGGAAGAAGTCGACAAATACCTCGAGTATGTAAAGAAGCGCACGGAGCGTGATCGTCAGATGGACCACAAGGTAACTGGCGTGTTCTCAGGCTCTTACGCCATCAATCCGTTCAACGACGAGAAAATCCCCATCTGGATTGCAGAATATGTATTGGCTGGTTATGGTACTGGTGCCATTATGGCTGTACCTGCTCACGACTCTCGTGACTATGCCTTTGCCAAGCACTTCAACCTGCCCATCATTCCACTGATTGAGGGTGCTGACGTATCAGAAGAGAGCTATGATGCCAAAGAGGGTATCATGTGCAATTCTTCAAGCGCTAAGTTCAGCCTCAATGGACTGACAGTCAAGGAGGCCATTGCTGCTACGAAAAAGTTCGTGACTGAGCAAGGCTTGGGTCGTGTCAAGGTGAACTATCGTCTGCGTGATGCTATCTTCTCTCGCCAGCGCTATTGGGGTGAGCCGTTCCCTGTGTACTACAAGGACGATATGCCCTATATGATTCCTAAGGAGTGTCTGCCTCTGGAGTTGCCTGAGATCGATGAGTACAAGCCCACAGAGACAGGTGAGCCCCCATTGGGACGTGCCAAGAAGTGGGCATGGGACACCAAGACAGATAGTGTGGTCGATAAGTCGCTTATTGACAATAAAACCGTCTTCCCCTTGGAACTGAACACGATGCCTGGTTTTGCTGGCTCTTCAGCCTACTATCTGCGCTATATGGACCCCAAGAACGAGAAAGCTTTGGTCAGTCGCGATGCTGACGAATACTGGCGCAACGTAGACCTCTATGTAGGAGGAACGGAGCACGCTACAGGTCACCTGATCTATTCTCGTTTCTGGAACAAGTTCCTCTACGACTCTGGTTACTCTTGCGAGGATGAGCCCTTCAAGAAGCTTGTCAATCAGGGTATGATCCAGGGTCGTTCCAACTTTGTCTATCGTATCGAGGACGAGGGTGCCGACAAGGGTAAGTTCGTCAGCTTCGGACTGAAGGACAAGTACACCACGACGCCTATTCACGTCGATGTGAATATCGTCTCTGCTGACGTACTCGACATCGAGGCCTTCAAGGCTTGGCGCCCTGAGTATAACAACGCTGAGTTCATCCTTGAGGATGGCAAATATGTCTGTGGCTGGGCCGTAGAAAAGATGTCGAAGTCGATGTTTAACGTGGTCAATCCGGATATGATTGTCGAGAAGTATGGTGCTGACACCCTGCGTCTCTACGAGATGTTCCTGGGACCTGTGGAACAGTCGAAGCCTTGGGATACGAATGGTATCGATGGCTGTCACCGCTTCCTGAAGAAGTTCTGGGCATTGTTCTATGGCAACAGTCGCGAGAACCCTGAAGGCAAGCTGTTGATCGACTACAACCAACCTACAAAGGAGGCCTTGAAGAGCGTTCACAAACTCATCAAGAAGGTCAGCCAGGATATCGAAGTATTCTCATACAACACCTCCATCTCTGCCTTTATGATCTGCGTCAACGAACTGGCTCAGCAGAAGTGCAAGAATCGCGATGTCCTTCGCATACTGGTCACCCTCATTGCACCATTTGCACCCCATATCGCTGAAGAGCTGTGGGAGGCCCTGGGAGAGCCGGGTAGTGTCTGCAACGCCAAGTGGCCCACATGGAATGAGGAATACCTCGTTGAGAACAGCGTAAAACTGGGTGTGGCCTTCAATGGTAAGACACGCTTCGATATGGAGTTCCCTGCTGATGCTGACAATGCCAGCATCCAGGAAACTGTGCTGGCTGACGAGCGCTCAAAGAAGTACATTGAGGGTGAAATCATGAAGGTTATCATCGTCCCTAAGCGTATGGTGAACATCGTATTCAAGAAGTAAATGACGATTAATCACAAACTCATATTGAATGAGGTCAAGGATTATTGTTTTATAGCCTTTGGACTCCTCCTGTATACTATCTCGTTTACGGTATTCCTGATGCCTTACCAGATAGTGGCAGGTGGAGTGACTGGTCTGTCAGCTATCATCTATTACGCTACAGGATTCCATCTGGAGAATACCTACATCATCATCAATGGCATCCTGTTGCTGGTAGCGCTGAAGATACTGGGACTGAAATTCCTGATGAAAACCATTTTCGCTATCTTCACACTCTATTTCATGCTGAAGTTCGCACAGGAAATCATTCCCAAACAGCCTAACGGACTACCCTTCAAGCTGATGGGCGAGGGACAGGACTTCATGTCGATGATTATAGGATGTGTCATCACAGGTATTGCGCTGGCCACTGTCTTCATGAACAATGGTTCGACAGGTGGTACGGACATCATTGCAGCCTCTGTCAATAAGTATCACAACGTGTCGCTGGGCTCTGTACTCATCGCTGCAGACTTCTGCATCATCGGCTCGTGTATGTTCTTCCCACAGTTTGGAACCTACATCGAACGAGCCCACAAGGTGATGTTTGGCTTCTGCGTGATGGCGATGGAAAACTATACCCTCGACTATGTGATGAATGCTCGCAGACAGTCCGTACAGTTCATGATATTCACCAAGAAATGGCAGGAGATAGCCAATGCTATCGGCATGCAGATGAATCATGGCGTCACTATCCTTGACGGACACGGATGGTATACTGGAAAGGAGATGAAAGTGCTGTGTATTCTGGCCAAGAAGCGCGAGAGCACCAACATCTTCCGACTCATCAAAATGATTGACCCACAGGCCTTCGTATCACAATCGAGCGTCATTGGTGTCTATGGCGAGGGATTTGATGAAATGAGGGTGAAGGTGAAGGAAATGAAAAATGAAGGAAATGAAGGAAACGAAGGAAATGGCGAATGAAAGAAGAATGAAGATAGTTTTTGCAACGAACAACCAGCATAAGCTGGACGAAATACGAGCCATCTTAGGACCATCGTTCGAGGTGGTTTCATTGGCTGATATCGGCTGTCATGAGGACATCCCTGAGACAGGACAGACACTCGAAGAAAATGCGCTGATGAAGGCACAATACATCTATGACCACTATCACGTTTCCTGTTTCGCTGACGACACAGGACTGGAGGTGGAAGCCCTGAATGGCGCTCCTGGCGTCTACAGCGCCCGTTATGCCAGCATGGCTGTGCCCAATGGTTCTCCTATTGGAATCAGCCACGATTCTGAAGCCAACATGGCCCGTCTGTTGCGCGAATTAGCAAACAATAACAATCGTAAGGCACGATTCCGCACTGTTATTGCGTTAATAGAGAAAAAGGACGTCTGTCCCTGCGGTTGTACCAGCATCCAGGTGGTCCATAAGTTCGAGGGTATCGTCAATGGAGAGATTATCCGAGAGCGTAGGGGAGGGGAGGGCTTCGGCTACGACCCCATCTTCCAGCCTGAAGGCTACGACAAGACCTTCGCTGAACTGGGTGCTGACATCAAGAACAGTATCAGTCATCGTGCCAAAGCTACGCAGAAACTGGCAGAATACTTAAAAAGCATGTGATTATGAAGAAAGTCATCATCGGTATATTACTGTCAATAGTCAATTGTCAATTATCAATTGGACAAATAGGTACGTGGCGTAACTATCTGGCATACCACGATATCCAACAGATACAAGCTGCTGGTGACTACCTCTTCGTGATGGCTTCCAACGACCTGTACCTGTATAACAAAAACGATCAGAGCATCACTACCTACGACAAAGTCAATGGCCTCAGCGATACCTATATCACTCATATAAAATGGTGCCAGCAGGCCAAACGACTGGTAATAGTGTATTCTAACTCTAATATCGACCTGATACAGACCAACGGCACCGTCACTAATATCAGCGACATCTACTCGAAAGCCATCACAGGCGACAAGACCATCAATAGCATCTACGTTGATGGACAATACGCCTATCTGGCCTGTGGCTTTGGTATTGTGAAACTCAATGTCAAGGATGCAGAAATCAGCGAGTCATACATGCTGGGATTCCCTGTCACAGCCATTACCATCAGCAATGGCGTACTCTACGCCCAGAGCAAAAATAACGGCGTCTGGCAAGGACTATTGAGCAGTAACCTTATTGACCCCAGCAACTGGTCAAAAACGGCTTCTACGCCTTCCTTTAGCCAGGATACTAGCGATTACGACAACCATATCGATATGGTAAAGACGCTTAAGCCTGGTGGTCCTGACTATAACGCGTTCTTTGAGTCGAAGTTTACAAACGGCAAATTATATACCACTGGAGGTGCTTTCCGTTCAGGTTTTGTGCAGATGAACAATCCTGGTATCGTGCAGATTTATGATGGTAACAACTGGACTGTTTATCCTATCGATATCAACAAAACCACTGGTTTCAACTATCAGGACATCAACTGTATTGACGTAGACCCAACGGATAACAATCGTGTGATGGTTGCTGGACGATGTGGACTCTATGAATTCTATAATGGTGTTCTGAAGACTTATTACTATAAGGACAACAGTCCTCTGAAACCTGTAACATCAAGTAGCTCAGGTCAGTATTTACCTGATGACTATACACTGATTCATGGCATCAAGTTTGATGGTCAGGGTAATCTCTGGGTACTGAACAGTCAGGCTAAAGGCATCAACTTATTGCTATTGAAAAAGGACGGAGAATGGACGCCATTGACTAAAAATGAACTGTATTATAAAGACAATACCACTATGCCTGGTTTACGCTGTCTGATGTTCGACAGCAGAGGACTCCTGTGGTTTGTCAATACACACTATTATTCGCCCAGCATCCTGTGTTATGACGTAACGAATGACCAACTATTCAAATACGATAATTTCACCAATCAGGATGGCACAAGCTATGACAACTGCTATCCTTATGACGTGAAAGAAGATATTAGTGGTAACATATGGGTAGCTACCTCCAAAGGACCATTTATTATCAAGAAGGAAGAAATTGGTCAGAGTAGCGTCACACTCTATCAGGAAAAAATTCCTCGCAATGATGGTACCAATTATGCAGATTATCTGCTGACTGGTCTGCCTTGCAATAGTATTGCTATTGATAAAGCAGGACGTAAATGGATTGGAACCACAGGTTCTGGTGTTTTCCTAATTAGTGAGGATAACATGACACAGCTACAGCACTTCACAACAGAAAACTCCTATCTGATATCTGATAACATCCAGTATATCTCTATCAATCAACAGTCAGGAGAGGTGTTTTTCTTGACGGATAAAGGTTTGTGTTCCTATGTTGCTGATGCCACAGAAGCAGCTACGGAAATGACGAAGGAAACGGTATGGGCTTATCCTAATCCTGTCACACCAGAGTATACTGGTCTGATAACCATCGTAGGTCTTACCTTGAATGCTGATGTCAAGATTCTGTCTGCCAATGGGACACTGATTGCTGAAGGCCGTAGCAATGGTGGAACATTCACCTGGGATGGTAATGACCAAAGTGGTAATCGCGTTGCATCAGGTGTCTATATGGTTGCTACTGCCACCAAAAGTGGTGAGAAAGGAACAGTATGCAAGATTGCTGTTGTGAGATAACTATTTCAGACCAAAACATAGTCTGATAAACTTGTTATTACAACGCTCTATATATTTTGCTATTAGGACAGGTATTAAAAGGCCTGAAAGGATATTCAGTATATAAAATAGCAAAAACAAATTCTCATTATAGAAGAGGCGTTTCCATAATATCAGTTCTACAAAACCCTGAAAAGGTATTGACATAAGGTATATTTGGAAAATATATTCTCTGAAACTACTGAATAATTGAGGATAGTATTGTGCTATCTTCATAGTAATAGCACACATCATCAGTATTCCAGTTACGGAACAAAGTAACGGAATATGTATGAAGTAGGTGGCAATATAAATGATAGGTAATAATAATAATGCTATATAATTATTCAAATACTGATATAACTCAAATCTGAAGAAAAAGATACCGAAAAAGAAATAAACCAGGTAATACTGGATGTTCAAAATAAAGAAGATATTCCATTGTTCCTCGATACCATAATCAATAAAGTAAACGGCACAGCAAAACAACAGAAACACCACCATCAGAGAGGGCTTTTGACAAAGATAGCGATAGAGCGGATATAATAGCATAAAAATCATTAATACGGCCAAAAACCATAGGGGTGCTGAAGGATGTCCACGGAAATATATGAAACACTCTAAGAAGTAATCCAATGACAGTTCTATTGGTGTTTTCGTAAACTGACTGAACAATATTTTGATGATATAATAGACTATTACAAAGAAAAAGAAAGGTATCATAATACGTTGAAACTTATCGTAATACAAATCCTTCACCTGAATATTCTTCCTGATTCTGCTCAGATACAATAGGCCACCAGAGGTGAAAATAAAAAGAGGCATTCGAATAGGATTGAATGGAAGACAAATATCATTACAAAAAGAATGATTATTGCCTGTTGACATATCTATCAGTTGCACATGAAACATCACAACTAACAGAATGTTCAATCCTCTTAACAGGGCAAGCCATTCTATTCTTTCTGTTCTTTCCATTCAATACATCAATTAATCAATCTGAATGAAGTCATCGTCGATAAGATTGGAATGCCACTGACGATTGGCAAACCAACGCGAAGGACTGATAACAATTTTTCCTTCCCTTTGACCTAAATATTGAGCCCACCAAGAAAAAGTAGAGTTGGAAATAATAAAATGATGACAACTATACATTAGGCGCAGTTTTTCCCAGATAGGATCAGTACCCGTTTCATAGAAACAAGGATAGTCATCATAGTATATATGTTCGCTTACCCATTGAATATCATCTGAAAAGAATATGAGGGTAGGGGACTCTACTTTCTCACATATTATACTAATGGCTTTTTGAAAATAAGCCTCATCACAAACAAAGAAATTACTCTTATTTTCCTTGCTTAAATAGTCTCCTCGACGAACGCTGATACAAACACTGTTAGTCCTGGCTATTGCCTTGTATAACTCAGTATTCTGTATGAGAGGAGCTTGTTTAGGAGTAAATTCAGATAATAATATAGGACGTATACTATCAAAATTAGCCTTATCAGCAAAATAACCCCTAATAAATATATGATCCCTGTTTATACATTGAATAGGATGGGCCTTATCTGAAGCTCCAGAAAACAGTATACCGTATTTATCTACATAGCTGTCAATAAATGACATCAATGTATCATGATGGTAAATAAAGGAAATACGAGTACACAGCATATAAAACAAATAGAGTATTTTTTGTATAATACTGCCTCTACTCAACACTAAGTCCTTTGTATTATCTGTCTCATAAGACAGAACATTGAAATATTGTAAGGAGTCCTCAAATCCTTCCTTATCAGAACCTGTCAAAGAACGTTTGAAATTGGCTATAATACGCTCGTCTTTTATTTGACGTTGTGCTATTAGACATCGCATAAAAGCATAGGTAAACATCTGATTACCTAAGCGTCCTATAAAGTCTATTCCTATCATTTTTTAGCTCAACTCTAGCATTCTCTCTATAGGCTTCACTGCATCTTTGGCAATAGCTGCATCTATCTCAATCTGTGGACTTTCATTCTTCAGACAGTTATATACTTTTTCGAGTGTATTCATCTTCATATATTGGCACTCGTTACAACTGCATTCTAAGCCGCTCTCGCTGATTTCTGGAGGTACAGGGATAAATTCCTTGTCAGGACACGTTCGCTGCATCTCGTGCAAAATACCGGCCTCTGTGGCCACAATATATTGTGTTGCACGGTTCTCCCGTGCATACTTCAGCATATCAGCCGTACTTCCCTTGACATCAGCCAAAGCCAAAACCGGGCTTTTACACTCCAAATGAGCCATCACTACGGCATCAGGATATTGCTTCTTCAGCTCAATAATCTTTGAAGCAGAAAAACGTTCATGTACATGACAGCCACCATTCCATAGCAGCATCTGACGACCTGTTACTTCGTTGATATAGTTACCTAAATTATAGTCAGGACCAAAGATAAGCTTAGCATCCTTTGGTAACTGATCGACTACTTTCTTCGCATTACCACTGGTAACTACTACATCTGTCAATGCCTTGACTGCAGCAGTAGTATTCACATAAGAAATGACCTGATAATCAGGGTGTTCGTCTTTGAACTTCTTGAGGTCTTCAGCCTTACAGGAATCAGCCAAAGAACAACCAGCATTCAAGTCAGGACAAAGTACTATTTTGTCTGGTGATAACAACTTACACGTTTCAGCCATAAAATGGACACCACACATTACCATTATCTTCGCATCTGTCTCCGCAGCCTTACGAGCCAATGCTAATGAGTCGCCTACAAAATCAGCAATATCCTGAATATCACCAATGGTATAGTAGTGTGCCAGGATAATAGCACCTTTCTCGTCACACATTCTACGGATTTTCTTTTTCAACTCTTCAGTTTTCAACATCATATTATTTTTATTTTTTATTTTTTTTCTTTTAAAAATAGAAATGTTGTAGGATGATATGGCGTTGATATGTGCAAAACTTTTCTTGCTTTTTCTTGCCAAATTGATTATCCACCTCATTGTCTTTGTTGTAAACACCAACTGTTGATACTTACTTCCTGATAATTCGATAGATAAGTAGTTTATCCACAATTTTCTTTTTCGGTGCAAATATACTAAGTTTATATCTTTTTTCCTAAAAAAATGGTGGAAAAATGATATGTAACCCTGTAATTTATGACTAAAAATCACACTGGGATAGGGTAGGGCTTATATTATTTCCAATAACTCACACATTATTAACCAAGTTATCAACACACTTATCAACAAAAATAATTAGGAATTAGGAATTAGAAATTGGAAATTATGATTACCTTTGTAGTCGAATATGAGAAAGGTTCGTACTATAGAGATGAAGCGCCTCACAATAGAAGAATATCGTGAGGCTGAAAAACTACCATTAATAGTTGTATTGGATGATGTGCGCTCAATGTATAACATTGGTAGTGTGTTCCGTACCAGTGATGCTTTTCGAGTAGAAGCAGTATATCTTTGTGGTATCTGTCAGACTCCACCTTCTACAGAAATTCATAAAACAGCATTAGGTGCCGAGGAGAGTGTAGACTGGAAATACTTCAATACAGCATTGGAAGCTGTTGATGAACTTAAAAACAACGGCTATACAGTGCTTTCTGTTGAGCAGGTGGAACATAGTACCAAACTACAGACGTTTGAGCCTCAGCGTGGCTTAAAATACGCTGTAGTGCTTGGTAACGAAGTTAAAGGCGTCCACCAAGAAGTAGTAGACGCCTCAGATGGCTGCTTGGAGATACCTCAGCTAGGCACGAAACACTCTATGAATGTCTCTGTCACCACCGGCATCATTATTTATAAATTTGCAGAAGAATTGATTCTGAAATAATGTTCAATGTGCTTCCAGCCAATTTGTTCCAAAACCAGAGTCAGCGACTAATGGAACAGCCATTTGGAAGGCATTCTGCATTTCTTCTATGACGATTTGCTCTACTTTTTCCTTCTCTTCCGGATAGACGGAGAAGTTGAGTTCGTCATGAACCTGTAGAATCATCTTACTTTTAATATTTTCTGCCTTGAAGCGATTAAATATATGGATCATTGCTACCTTGATGATATCGGCAGCAGTGCCCTGAATGGGGGCATTGATGGCGTTACGCTCAGCAAAACCACGAACGACGCTGTTCTGTGAGTTGATATCCGGCAGATAGCGACGACGACCGAATAGGGTAGTGACATAACCCTGTTTGCGAGCTATTTCCTTTGATTTTTCCATATAGTCATGAACCTGTGGGAAGGTTTCGAAGTATCCGTCAATCAGCATTTTAGCTTCATCACGGGGTATGTCAAGACGCTCGGAAAGACCAAAGACAGTGATACCATAAATGATACCAAAATTAGCTCGTTTTGACTTCGTTCGTTCATCGCGAGTTACTTCATCAATATTCTTTTTATAGATGTTGGCAGCTGTGGCAGCATGCAGGTCTTTACCTTCCTGAAACACGCGAATCATATTCTCGTCGTTACTGAGATGTGCCATTACACGTAGTTCAATTTGGCTGTAGTCAGCAGAAAAGAACAGACAACCAGGTTCAGGAATAAAGGCCTTGCGAATTTCCTTTCCATCTTCTCCACGAATGGGGATATTCTGAAGGTTTGGATCGCTACTTGACAAACGTCCTGTGGCTGTAATAGTCTGATTAAACGATGTATGAATATGGCCAGTACGTGGATTAATCAGCTTGGGAAGGGCGTCGATATAGGTGCCAATCAGTTTCTTCAGTCCTCTGTGTTCCAAGATATCTGCTACGATTTCGTGCTTGTTCTTCAGTTGTTGCAGTACTTCCTCAGAGGTGACATATTGACCCGTCTTTGTCTTTTTAGCCTTCTCTACAATTTTCAATTTATCAAATAATATTTCACCCACTTGTTTTGGAGAAGCAATATTGAATGGCTGGCCAGCGAGTTCATAGATACGTTGTTCGATTTCGTTCATACGGGTAGTAAACTGCTTGCTGGTTTCTGCCAACGATTTCGTATCAAGACATACGCCATTCATTTCCATTTCTGCCAAGACAGGCATCAGTGGCATTTCTATCTCATAGAAGAGCTGTTCACATTCGTGCTTCTTCAGTTCTGGCTCCAGTTTGTTTTTCAGTTGCAATGTGATATCGGCATCTTCGCAGGCATATTCATAGACTTCCTTCGGATCTAGTTCTCGCATAGAATGCTGGTTCTTTCCTTTAGGTCCAATAAGCTCATCAATATGGATGGTTTGATAGTTCAGATAAATCTCAGCCATATAGTCCATGTTGTGACGCAACTCAGGTTGGATAAGATAGTGGGCTATCATCGTGTCCCACATCGGACCATCGAGATGGACATCATAATTTCTGAGCACCTCAAGGTCGTACTTCAGATTCTGACCTATCTTCAAGATTTTTGGATCTTCATAGAGTGGTTTAAATATATTAACAATTTGCAACGCTTCTTTACGATTAACAGGAATGGGCACATAAAACGCCTTGTGTTCCTCGACAGCGAAGCTCAAACCTACCAATTCTGCGTCAATCGCAGAGGTCGAAGTGGTTTCCGTATCTAGAACGAGAAAATCTTTTGTCCTAAAATAATCATACAATTTTCTCATTTCTTCCTCATTATCAATGAGTTTGTATTCGTGGGGTATCGTTTTTACCGTCTCAAAATTCGAGAATTTAGGCTCATTCGAACCGTCGGACACAAATTCTGCAAACAAATCGAGTTGTCCATTCACAGGTTTTTGCTTTGTTTCAGGTTTTTTAAGAATCTTACTCGCGAGACTCTTCAACTCTAATTCCTCGAAAAGTTTGCCAAGTTCGGCCTCGTTGGGTTGTGTGACCTTCAACTCATCCATCTTCAACTCAATGGGGACATCGGTTTTGATGGTCGCCAGGAATTTCGACAGCTTGATGTCGTCGACATGCTCTTCGACTTTTTTTTGGAGAGCACCCTTGATTTCTGAAGTCCGATTGATGAGTTCCTCGACAGTTCCAAACTCATTGATCAGTTTCACAGCTGTCTTCTCACCCACACCAGGACATCCAGGGAAGTTATCTGCTGAGTCGCCCATCAGTGCCAAGAGGTCGATAACTGCTTCTGTCGATGGAATGGCATATTTTGTTTTGACTTCCTCTGGCCCCATTACCTCGTAACCTCCTCCATGACGAGGACGATAAATCTTCACATTGTCACGAACCAACTGACCATAGTCTTTATCGGGTGTCAGCATATAGGTTTCGATACCTTGCCCTCCAGCCTTTGTAGCTAAGGTGCCTATGACGTCGTCAGCCTCGAAACCATCGACCTCGAGGATAGGGATATTCCAAGCCTTGAGTATATCCTTTATAATAGGTACACTCTGTTTTATATCTTCTGGCGTCGCCTCACGCTGGGCTTTATAAGCAGGGTAGGCTTCACTGCGAAAAGTAGGACCATGAGGATCGAAGGCGACACCAAGATGGGTGGGCTGCTCTTTGGTGAGCACTTCCTGAAGCGTATTCAGAAAGCCCATAATGGCACTCGTATTGAGGCCTTTAGAGTTGATACGCGGGTTCTTGATGAAAGCGTAATACGAACGATAAATGAGTGCGTAGGCGTCTAAAAGGAATAGCTTTTCCATAATCTATTGTGAATTTGTGCGTAAAATTACTAAAAAATTAGTTACTATCCAATTATTTTCATTAATTTTGCAACTAAATAATGTTTGATATGGATTATTTAAGCATCATTAAGCAACCGATAGCGAAGGATTTGGACGATTTCATCACATTGTTTAATCAGTCGTTGACACATGACGATGGTATGTTGGGTTCTGCTCTGAACCACATTCGTCAGCGTGGAGGAAAACGTATGCGTCCTATTCTGACGCTGCTGATGGCAAAGAATTATGGTACCATCAGTGATGTGACACAGAATTCTGCAGTGGGTCTTGAACTCTTACATACTGCCTCGCTCGTTCACGACGATGTGGTGGACGAGAGTAGTGAGCGCAGAGGACAGGCCTCTGTCAATGCTACTTATAATAATAAGGTGGCTGTGCTGGTGGGTGACTATATCCTGTCTACATCGTTGCTTCATGTGTCGTATACAGGTCATCAGCGTATCATCGAATATCTGGCTGAATTAGGTCGGACATTAGCTGCTGGCGAGATTCTTCAGTTGTCGAATATCCAGAATCAGGAGATTTCTGAGGATGTTTACTATCAGGTTATTCAACAGAAGACAGCAGCACTTTTCGAGGCTTGTGCGGCTATAGGAGCTATGTCTGGTGGTGCTACTGAAGCTGAAATGCAGAAGGCTAAAAAGTTTGGTCAGAATCTGGGTATTATGTTCCAGATTCGTGATGATATCTTCGATTATTTTGACTCTAAGGAGATTGGCAAGCCCACAGGCAATGATATGACAGAGGGTAAACTGACCCTGCCAGTAATCTATGCTCTTAACAATACCAATTTTGAGTCTATGCAGACCTTGGCAAAGAAGGTCAAGGCAGGCACTATCAATCCCGATGAAATCGCTGTTTTGGTGGAGTTTACCAAACAACAGGGAGGTATCGAATATGCTGAACGCTGCATGCAGGACTTTAGCAAGCTCTGTATGGAATATATCGAAAGTAGTGTTAAGGATCCTGCCATTAAGGAATCCCTAACGGCTTACGTCGATTATGTGGTTCAACGCAATTACTAAAATATAAGGGGTCACATCAGTTGTGACCCCTTTGTTCTTTTTAAAAGCTTCCTATTAAAGGTAAGGATGTTAGAAGAATTTGACTTCTTTACCTTCCAACTCACTCAGAATCAGATTTGCCAAGCGGCTGGTACCTAAACGGAAATAGTAGTTGGTGAGCCAGTCTTCGCCCAATACTTCCTTTACGATGGTGTAGTAGGTGAGGGCATCCATTACGCTATTAATACCACCAGCGGGCTTGAAACCAACACGGATACCAGTCTTCTGGAAGTATTCCTTGATCGCCTGACACATGACGTAAGCCGCTTCTGGTGTAGCACTGATTTTCTCTTTACCTGTCGAGGTTTTGATGTAGTCTGCACCAGCATACATCGAAAGGATTGATGCCTTTTTGATGTTCGCGCAAGAACCTAAATCGCCTGTCTCCAAAATGACCTTCATGGGTACCTTTCCGCAAGCAGCCTTCATCTCGCGAATCTCGTCGCAAACAGTCTCGTAATCACCGCTCAGAAATTGACCCACGTGCATCACGATATCTACGTTACGAGCTCCGTCACGAACAGCTAAAGCAGTCTCAGCAACCTTGATTTCTATTGTTGCCTGTGAGGATGGGAAAGCTCCACTCACAACAGTAGGAATGACGCCATCAACCTCCAGCGACTCAGCTACGAGTTTGGCAAAACGTGGGTAGGTAACGACTGTTGCCACATGTGGCATAGCAGGATACTCGTCAGCAAACTGGTTTACATTTTCTACCAAACGTAGCACGCTCTCGTCAGAATCTTGAGTGGTCAGCGTGGTCAGACAGATACTGCCGAACATGAATTTCTTCACTTCAGGAGTGTCATTCTCAGGCACCTTCTCAATGATTTTCTTTACTGCAGCCTTGACTTCTTCGTCAGTAATATCGAAGTTGTAAAGGCTCAAAGCCTGATCGTACATACTCTCCAGCTGCTTTTCGTCATCATGATGATGATGGTCGTGGCCACAGCCACAATTGCAATGTTCACCCATAGTTTCTTAAATTTTTAGTTAATAATCAAGTTATTTATTGTTTCAATTTTTCGTTATTAATATGACGCTCAGCATCGCGTTTTGTCTTCTTTTCTATCGACTTTTTCAACTCTTCTGTCAAGTCAACGCCAGTCTGATTAGCCAAGCAGAGCAGAACCCAGAGAATGTCTGCCATCTCCTCGCCAAGGGCTTCCTGACCATTGTCTGCGCTTCGAGGATCACCCGTCTTCCACGACTGATCGCCATATTTACGTGCTATCACACGGGCCAATTCACCAACTTCCTCCGTCAGAACCGTCATATTGGTCAGTTCTGAGAAGTAACGCACTCCGTACGTCTTAATCCATTGGTCTACTGCCAGTTGCGCTTCCTTTATGGTCATTGTCTGAATATCATTTGAATTATAAGTATAAGGATAGCTATCAAAACTATCACTATATACTGCTTGTTGTCGCGCTCATACTCCTTCCAATGGAAGGCTTTATAGAGGAAAACAATCAAGAATAAGAGCAGTCCGACGCCACAGGGCCAGGCTCCAAAACCATAACCCCATATCATTGCTATCACGACTCCGATGATGCAAAGAATGGCACTCGATAATTCTATCTCTCTTAGATATTTCTTCATATTATTCTTTATTTTTCGTGTCCATACAAATGGTAACAGGGCCATCATTTATCAGTTCAACTTTCATATCTGCGCCAAATTCGCCAGTGCCAACTGGTTTTCCCAGTTGGTCACTCAGCTGTTGGCAGAAAGCCTCGTAGAGTGGGATAGAGTGCTCGTGAGAGCCTGCTCTGAACCAACTGGGGCGATTTCCTTTCTTATAGGAAGCATATAGCGTAAACTGGCTTACAACTAAAATCTCGCCATTAACATCTAATATAGAACGGTTCATGACGTTGTTTTCGTCTCCGAATACGCGCAGATTTGCTATCTTTTTTACCAGCCAGTCTACGTCATCCATCGTGTCTTCGTCGCAAATGCCCAGCAGGATCAGAAAACCCTGCTGTATCTGGCTTTTTACCGTCCCTTCAATAGTGACACTGGCTCGACTGACACGTTGTATAACTGCTCTCATGTCTGCAAAGTTACGATTTTATTCTGAATTGACCAAATAATCTTCGTGGAAATGCTGATAGATTATTTTTGCCTTGGATGGTCCGATGATATTGCTTATGTCAGCCAAAGCAGCTTCTTTGATTCGTTTGACTGACTTAAAATGTTTCAGAAGATCGTCTCGAGTCTTCGGTCCGATACCTTTAATATCGTCAAACTCACTGTGTAGCTGGTGTTTAGATCTCTTATCGCGATGAAAAGTTATGGCAAAACGATGCACTTCATCCTGTAACTGAGTCAAAACACGAAACAGTTCTGATGTGTCTTTCAAACCAACCACTCGTGGTGGGAAACCATATAATAATTCATTCGTTCTATGACGGTCGTTTTTGGCTAATCCGGCTATCGGAATATCAAGTCCTAATTCGTCTTGTACAGCCTGTCGGATGACCTCCATTTGTCCCTTTCCACCATCAGCAATGACGAGGTCGGGTAGGGGTTGTTCTTCTTCCAAAAGCCGCTTATATCGACGAAAAACCACCTCTTTCATCGATGCGTAGTCATCTGGACCCACCACCGTTTTGATGTTATATTTGCGATAATCCTGTTTCGAGGGTTTCATCTTTTTAAAGACGACGCAGGCTGCAACAGCATCCGTTCCAGAGATATTTGAGTTGTCGAAACACTCTATTTGATAAGGCATTTTTGGAAGATGCAGGAGGTCTTGCAGTTCCTTCATCAGACGCACTTGTTTCTGCTCAGGATTGAGCTTTTCGGCTTGCTTCAGACGATCAAACTTATACTGTTTTCCATTCATCAGCGAGAGGTCCAACAGCGTCTTTTTATCGCCTCGTTGGGGCACAGTAATGGTCACTCCGTCCAGGTCAATATCTATCTCATGAGGAACGATGATCTCCTTAGCTTTACTCTTGAAACGTTCCCGCATTTCTACGATAGCCAGCTGTAGCAGTTCTTCGTCACTTTCTTCCAGTCGCTTCTTATATTCAAAGGTAAAACTCTGGTTGATCTGTCCGTTGGAAACGTGTATATAATTGATGAAAGCAACCTTTTCGTCATTGGTTATCGATAATACATCTACGTTATCAATACTATGACTGACCACTTCGCTTTTAGCTACAAATTGTTCAATGAGCAGGTAACGACGCTTGATTTCTTCTGCCTCTTCAAACCGCAAATTCTCCGCTAATTGCATCATCTCACCTTTCATATCTCGTAATATGTTACGGGTGTTTCCTTTCAATATTTCGCGGGCCTGCGAAATATTCTTTTGGTAGTCTTCCCATGACTGTTTTCCTACACAGGGACCACCGCAATTCTTGAGGTGATATTCCAAACAAACCTGATATTTTCCACCTTCTACTCCTTCCTTTGTTAGTGGTTGTCTGCATGTCCGAGGATGATAGAGTTTCTTGATGAGTTCAAGCACGGCATGCATAGAACCAACATGAGAGTAGGGGCCATAATATGTTCCCCAGCTTTTTTTGATGGTACGGGTTGGAAAAACCCTGGGAAGATAGTCTTTTGTGATGCAGATACTGGGGTAGGTTTTACCGTCTTTCAAGAGCACATTATACCGTGGATTATACTTCTTGATTAGGGCATTTTCCAATAGCAAGGCGTCTTCTTCGGTATTAACTACCGTATAGCTGATATCATGTATTTTTGATACTAGCACTTTGGTCTTGAAACGGTCGACTTCTGTATGGAAGTAGGACGAGACACGTGACTTCAGATTCTTAGCCTTCCCTACATAGATGATGGTTCCATCAGCATCATAGTACTGATAGCTACCAGGCTTCTGCGGCATACTGGCTACAATTCCCTTAAGTCTGTTTAAACGGGCCTCGTTTTCTTCCTTTGTCATGGTCTATTGTTTCACGTGAAACAATTACACTCTTATCAATGTAGTGATGTCAATATCCTTCTCAAATACATCACGTCCATGCAGTCCTTCGTCAGTAATCTCTATGATGAAGTTTACCATGATAGAACGCGGATTAAACTTACGAACCAGGTTACAGGCGGCCTTCATCGTTCCACCCGTTGCCAACAGGTCATCGTGTAAAAGTACGATGTCTTTGTCATTAATAGCATCCTCGTGAATCTCAATGGTGTCGGTACCATACTCTTTATCGTAACTCTCCTGAACAGTTGCTGCTGGAAGCTTACCTGGTTTTCTGGCCAAGACGACACCGGCACCCAATTTAACGGCCAAGGCAGATGCCATTACAAAACCTCTACTTTCAATGCCAACAATCTTGGTGATTCCTTTGTTTTTGTAGATCTCATACAACTCGTCAACCATAATCTGAAGACAAGCAGGATTCTTGAATAGAGTGGTCACATCACGGAAGTTAATACCCTTGACTGGGAAATCAGGGATGCAGCGAAGATTCGCCATTAAAGTTTTGTTGTTCATAATTTTTGGTTTTATCGTTATACTACTATTATTCGAGCCTTAATTGTTTCACGTGAAACCTATCGACCCAGTAATACCAGCATGGCATTAATGTCGCTAGGCGAAACCCCAGGAATGCGACTTGCTTGTGCCAGTGTCTCTGGTTGAATCTTCTCTAATTTCTGGCGAGCCTCAGTAGAAATGGCCGTCAGATCAGGATAATCAAACTTACCTTTAATCTTGATATTCTCCAGTCGGTGCATCTTATCTGCTACCATACGTTCCCGTTCGATGTATCCTTTATATTTGATATGTATCTCTGCCGCTTCAGCAATTTCTTCTTTGCGGTTAGGTAGCTGATCAATGCGTTCTTTCAGTTCTGGTACTATTTCCTGCAGTTTCTCAATGTTTAACTCAGGTCGTGCCAGCAGGTCCTCCAGTTTACATCCATAGACGAGTGGGGTAGAGCCGAAGTGTTCCAATGCCCCATTCACCACTTTCGGTTTTATCGCGTATGTCCGACAGAATTCTTCGATTCCTTCGACGGCTTCTTTCTTTTCCATCCACCAGTCATAACGGTTCCGTTTGGCAATGCCCAGCTCGTAGGCTTTCTCTGTCAGACGCGCGTCAGCGTCATCTTGTCTGAGAAGGATGCGGTATTCTGCTCTTGACGTAAACATACGGTATGGTTCGTCGACACCTTTTGTCACCAGGTCGTCAATCAGAACACCGATGTAGGCTTCGTCGCGCTTCAGCTCAAACGTTGGGGTTGTGGTGACAGAATCGCCACACACCGAACCTGCTTTCAGGGCAGCGTTGATGCCTGCCAGTGTGCCTTGTCCTCCAGCTTCTTCATAGCCTGTCGTGCCATTTACCTGTCCTGCCATAAACAAGCCGTCGATTATTTTCGATTCCAGCGAATGCTTCAGTTGGGTAGGATCGAAGAAATCGTATTCTATCGCATAGCCAGGCCTATACACCTTCAGGTCTCTTAATGCTGGTATTTTCTTCAGCGCTTCTATCTGCACGTCCATCGGCAGACTTGATGAGAAGCCATTCAGGTACATCTCATTGGTGTCTTCTCCTTCTGGCTCTAAGAACAACAGATGCTGCGGACGATCAGGGAAGGTGACCAGTTTTGTTTCTATCGATGGGCAATAACGGGGACCGATGGACTGGATCTGTCCGTTATAGAGTGGAGAGTCTGCTAATCCCCCGAGTAGCGTCTGATGCACCTCTGGGTTGGTATAGCATACCCAACAGGGCAATTGTTTCAGCGGACGCTGTTCACCCATATATGAAAATTTGTAGTATCCCGTCTCTCCGTCTTGGCGTTCCATATCTTCAAAATGTACGCTACGCTTATCGATGCGGACTGGTGTACCAGTCTTCATGCGTGCCGAACGGATGCCGTAACGAGTAATACTTTCTGTCAAGTGAGAAACGGCAGGTTCTGCAATACGTCCGCCAGGTACCATCTGTCGTCCGATGTGCATCAGTCCGTTGAGGAAGGTACCGGCAGTGATGATGACGGTCTTGGCACGAAGTTCACAGCCCCAGATGGTGCGCACGCCAAGGACGCGCTTTCCGATGGGAGAACCATCGGACACTGTTTCTACCAGCAGCTCGTCGGCTTGGTCTTGCCAGATGTCGAGATTCGGCGTTTCATCGAGTACGGAGCGCCATTTCCAAATGAACTTTCCTCTGTCGCACTGGGCACGCGGGCTCCAGACGGCAGGACCTTTCGAACGATTCAACATTCTGAATTGTATGGCAGTGGCATCTGTCACTAATCCCATCTGGCCTCCCAAAGCATCAATCTCGCGTACTATCTGACCTTTGGCGATGCCACCGATAGCAGGATTACATGACATCTGGGCAATTTTGTTCATGTCCATCGTCACGAGACATGTTTTAGCACCCATGTTGGCTGAAGCACAAGCGGCCTCGCATCCAGCATGTCCACCACCGATAACAATAACATCATATTTCAAAATCATGTTGCAAAGGTACAATAAAATATTCATTAATCATACTACATCCTACATTTTTTTATTGTTTTATCTTGCTGGTTCAAAAAGTTTTCGTATCTTTGCAACTCAAACCCCAATAACTTAAAATAGAAGACTATGAGAAAGAAGATGTTGTTTTTGATGTTGACAGTGTTTGGTACATTCATGCTGCATGCTCAAACAAATGTTCCCAAGGACACCCCTCAGTTAGAGTTTGCCTTACAACTCAAGGTTACGCTTGGCCAGGCCTATACCGTCGGTGATACGCAACACGGTCGTCGCAATGTGATACCCATTACTGGTGGAACGTTTGAAGGTCCACAGATTCGTGGTACGATACTCAATGGCGGTGCTGACTATCAGCTGGCGAACGCTGATGGCAGTCGTACGGAGTTAGAGGCCATCTACAGCATCCAGACCGATGATGGTGTCTATATTCATGTCCGTAACCGAGGTATTATCTTTACAGGAAAGGACGAACAGGGTAAGCCGTCTTTCTATTTCAAGGCAGCCCCTCAATTTGAAGCTCCAACTGATAGCCGGTATGCTTGGATGAACAATAGCCTCTTTGTTTGTGCTCCTGAATGGAATCAGGAATTCAAGGGTATCGTACTCAATGTTTGGAGGGTCAAATAATTAAGAAACGAAGCTTTTGTTAGTGGAATGGCAAAAAGAGATTTCGTATAAATAAACCAGTTTTTTACGAAAACGTTTGCGAAGTTCATTCTTTTTTAGTAACTTTGTCCCCTAAAATGTACGCGTGATACCTATTATCAAGTATTTTCAAGTTCAAATTATTAATAATTTAAATTCAATTTATGTGGTTATTTAATTCATCAATCGGTCGAAAAGTTGTAATGTCCGTAACGGGTATTGCGCTGATTTTGTTCCTGACATTCCACTGTTGCATGAACATCGCAGCGCTCTTCTCGGGCGAGGCTTACAACATGATTTGCGAATTGCTGGGTGCCAACTGGTATGCTGTTGTAGCAACGCTGGGTCTGGCTGCTCTGGCTGTGATTCACATCGTTTTTGCGTTCATCCTGACCGCACAGAATCGTACCGCTCGTGGTAACAGTCGCTACGATGTAGCTACTACGGTGAATGCTGGTAAGGTGGAGTGGGCATCGAAGAACATGCTTGTGCTGGGTATCATTATCTGCCTGGGCTTGTTGTTGCACCTGTTCAATTTCTGGTACAACATGATGTTCGCGGAGCTCGTTGGTATGGAGACGACCCTGAGTCCTTCTGATGGTTTTGGCTGGATTAAGGAGACTTTTGCCAATCCTCTGTTCGTTGTGCTTTATGTTATTTGGCTTGTTGCCATTTGGTTCCACCTGACTCACGGCTTCTGGAGTGCTATGCAGACACTTGGCTGGAGTGGTAAGACTTGGCTCTGCCGTTGGAAGATAATTGGCTTCATCTATGTAACCCTGCTGATGCTGGCTTTCCTCGTTGTGGTTCTGGCCTTCGCTTTCGGTTGCGCTCCTTCTCTCTGCTGTGATGGTGCTGCTGACTGCTGCAAAGAGGCTGCTGCCGCTTGCTGTCAGTAGTTTTTATTTTTAATCTTTTAATTTTATAATTTAGGAAAAGATTATGGCAAAAGTAATTGATTCTAAGATTCCCGCAGGTCCAGTGCCTGAGAAATGGAAGGAATATAAGGCTCATCAGCGTCTGGTAAACCCCAAGAACAAGCTGAAGCTCGATGTGATTGTGGTTGGTACTGGTCTGGCTGGTGCTTCTGCAGCTGCTTCACTCGGCGAGATGGGCTTCAACGTGATTAACCTGTGCATTCAGGACTCTCCCCGTCGTGCTCACTCTATCGCCGCTCAGGGTGGTATCAACGCTGCCAAGTGCTATCAGAACGATGGTGACTCTGTCTATCGTCTGTTCTATGACACCGTAAAGGGTGGTGACTATCGTGCTCGTGAGGCTAATGTGTATCGTCTGGCTGAAGTTTCTAACAATATTATCGACCAGTGCGTAGCCCAGGGTGTTCCCTTTGCTCGTGAGTATGGTGGCATGCTGGCCAACCGTTCTTTCGGTGGTGCTCAGGTAAGCCGTACCTTCTACGCTAAGGGTCAGACGGGTCAGCAGCTGTTGCTGGGTGCCTATAGCTCGCTGAGCTGTCAGGTACAGGCTGGTAAGGTGAAGCTGTATACACGTTATGAGATGGAAGATGTGGTCATCGTTGATGGCCGCGCTCGTGGTATCATCGCCAAGGACCTGACAACAGGAAAGCTGCATCGCTTCTCTGCAAACGCAGTGGTCATCGCTACTGGTGGTTATGGTAACACTTACTTCTTGAGTACTAACGCTATGGGCTGTAACTGCTCTGCTGCTGTTCAGTGCTATCGCAAGGGTGCTTACTTTGCAAATCCTTCTTATGTGCAGATTCACCCCACCTGTATCCCCGTTCATGGCGACAAGCAGTCTAAGCTGACGCTGATGTCTGAGTCGCTGCGTAACGATGGTCGTATCTGGGTTCCAAAGAAGATAGAAGACGCTAAGGCTCTGCAGGCTGGTACCAAGCAGGGTTGGGAGATTCCTGAGGA
>JBGUQW010000195.1:0-2049 GCA_045131435.1 Prevotella sp. | reverse complement strand
GTTACACAACCGCTTTGTGCGCAGCTTCCTGTATTATGTGCCTTACGTCACGCTGGCCGTGATGACCTTCCCAGATATGATTATGGCTACGCCGACTCCATTGCCAGGAATAATTGCGCTGTTGGCTGGCATCGTTGCAGCATGGTTCCGTTTGGGACTATTCCCAGTCGCTGCCATCTGTTGTATCATCGTATATCTATTGATATAAAGGGAATCCTTGTTTTATATCTCCTCAAGCTGCACGTAGTAGCGGAGGACGGGGCATATTTGGTTGACAAACGAACGGTAGAAGGCCATCGTCATAATCAGATAGTACGCTCTTTCATTAGCTTTTCTATCCTCCATCGTTTTAGCATTGGGAAGAATCCTCGCATCATCTGCTTGTACTCTTCTTTCGTCATTGGCTTAGGCATATTCTTGTTAACTTCGTCGATGAACTGCGAGCAATGCTCAATCATCTCGTCCATCGTGCATTTCTGCAAGAACTCACCTTCGGCATAACAGTACTTACAATAGTCATAATTGATGCTGCCGTCTGCGTTTGTGCCGCAGTCTTCATTCTTAGTGAGGGGCATTCCACAACTCTGGCAGAACTGAGGTAACTGTCCAGGCTGCAAGTTTTTCTCTTTAGCAGGGAATGAAGCTTCGTAAACCTCGAAAGCTTCTGGATTCTCATCTGCAACGAAGTAGCCCTTTGGCGGGCAATAGGTACCCTCGCGGTTGCCCCAATAGCCGGGAATCAACTCTTGGGCAAGGAAATACGGCACTTCCGATTCCCTCGGCTCTGCATGATAGTGAATCTTCATCTTGCTGGCGAGGTTGAAGCCTACATGTTTGTAGAACTCGAAATTTCCCTCCATCTGAATCAGTCCTATACCAATCTCCTTGGCTTTCCCCAAAGCATATTGCAATAGTCTCAGCCCATAGCCCTTACGCTTGTAATCTGGGTGAATACTGATTGGGCCAAAAGTCCAAGACGGGAAGCTATTTCCATCGTCAAGTATGATTTCGGCCTTGGAGAACATCACATGGCCGATGATACGCCCATTCTCCTCCATCACAAAATCCAGTTCAGGGATGAAGTCGGGATTGGTTCTATACTGATTGAGCACATAATGCTCTGTGCATCCTGGGCGATAGACGTTCCAGAATGCCTCGCGAGTGAGGTTCTCTACTTCGCGATAATCTTGTGATTGTTCTAATCTGATATTCATTCTATTGTTTTTTAATTCTAACCTTAATACACAAATAGGACGATCCTTGCCCATATATTGCGACTCGTCTATACACTCTTCGCCTGTAGGAACAAAACCGCACTTTTCCATCACACGGCCAGATGCTGGGTTATCGACAAAATGACCACAGCAGAGTGATTGGATGTCAGTTGTAGTTCGGATATGGTCCAGCATCAGTCGCAAAGCCTCTGTACAGATTCCTAGATTCCAATAGGGCTTGGCCACCCAATAGCCAACAATGGGCTCACCCTCACGGGTAGGCAACTTACAATCGCATGATGCACCATACCCCATAGCACCTATTATCTCGTCTGTTTCTTTCAGAACGATAGCCCAAGTGGTAGTGTCTTTGTTGAACACGATACGAATTACCTCCAGACTTTCTTCCACAGACTTATGTGGTGGCCATCCGGCACGAGGCCCAACATCGGGATCGCTGGCGTATTTAAACAGCGTCTCGGCATCACTATCCTGCCAAGGGCGTAAACTTATTCTTTCTGTTTCCATCTCTTCTACGTTCATTCTATCACAGGTCTATTTCTCCAATTTCTTGGCTGGCCAGCCATAGTCCTGATACAGAGTCACTTCAAGACCATTCCTCTTGGCATAAGTCGCCAACCCTTCGGCTCTCAGTCTTTCGCGATTCTTCTCATCGCTGTTGATGGTTTTAAACGCATCGAACTTGTCACCGAAGATCTTCTTGGCCGTAGGCAAGTAACTGGAGCCATCCTCCACTTGGTCGAAGGCAGTCACTTCAAAGCCCTTTTCTGTCTGTCGGATGTGCATCAGTCCAGGATGGCTGCCGCCAGAGACG
>JBGUQW010000194.1:0-32049 GCA_045131435.1 Prevotella sp. | reverse complement strand
GGTCATGACGGACGAGCACGACAAGAAGTACTACGAGCTGACGCCCATCTCGAAGTTCCTGGCCGATCTGCGTGAGCCGGAGGAGCCTTAAGCGAGAGCAGGCCTTAGTGCCTGCTTCGCTTTAGAAATGAAAGAAATGAAAGGAATGAAAGAAATGAAGGAAATGAAAGAAATGAGGAAATGAAGGAAATGAGAACGAAAGAGCTGACCTGAGAGATACGGGCCGGCTCTTTTTTTTGTTCGAAATTTGCATAATTCAAAAATAATGCTTATCTTCGCAGCGTAAACTCAATACTTAACAAGAGAAAACGCTTATGAACAACACTCCAACTCCCCACATCGGGGCCAAATATGGCGAGATTGCCGAGACTGTAATCATGGCGGGTGACCCGCTGCGTGTGAAACTCATGGCCGAGAAGTTCCTGGATGATGCGGTGTGCTTCAACAACGTCCGCGGTATGCTGGGCTATACGGGTACGTACAAGGGCAAGCGCGTGAGTGTGATGGGTCATGGCATGGGTATGGCGTCGATAGGTATCTATACCTACGAACTATATAACTTCTATGGTGTGAAGACCATCATCCGCGTGGGCTCGGCAGGTTCCATCCACAACGACCTGCACATCGGCGACCTGGCTATCGCCATGGGCTGTTGCACCAACAGCAACTTCGCTGCGCAGTATGAGCTGCCTGGAACGTTTGCGCCGATTGCCGACTTCGACCTGCTACGCGCTGCCGTAGACTCGTGCGAGAAGTTCGGCTACCACTACAAGGTGGGCAACGTGCTGTCGTCGGATATGTTCTATCACGAGAACCCGCATACCGACAAGTGGATCAACATGGGTGTGCTGGCCGTGGAGATGGAGATTGCTGCGCTCTACATGAATGCAGCCCGCTCAGGCAATCGTGCACTGGGCCTGCTGACCATTTCCGACCATATCCTGACAGGTGAGGCAACGACGGCTGAAGAGCGTCAGAACAGCTTCACGCACATGATGGATGTGGCCTTCTCGCTCATCTGAAAATGTACCGACGACTGACGTTCGCCATCCTCACAGTGCTGCTGCTGGGGTCGTGCTCGGAGACTAAATATGTTGCCGAGGGCGACTATCTGTTGGACCATGTGAAGGTGAAGACAGACTCGAAGAACAGCCTTGTGAAAACTGAAGAGATGAAGGCTTTCGTACGTCAGCGTGGCAACAGCCGGTGGTTCTCGACGGTGAAGGTGCCCCTGCGCACCTATTCGTTGTCAGGGCGCGACACCACGCGCTGGCTGAACCGTACCCTCAGGGCTATCGGAGAACCTCCCGTGCTGTACGACTCGCTGCAGACCCGTCTGTCGATGACTGCCATTCAGCAGCAGCTGCAGAACAAGGGTTTCCTGCGTGCCGATGTCGATGTGCTGGAGACGGTGAAGGGTCGCAGGATGAATACCACCTACCTGTTGTCGCCCGGAGAGCCTTTCTACATCCGCCGTGTGGACTACGACGTCCATGACTCGGCCATCAACAGTCTGTTGCAGCTGGACCGTCCAGAGAACAGAGGACTGCATAGCGGCATGGTGTTCAATGTCGAGAACCTGGACGCTGAGCGCAAGCGCATCACGCAGCTGCTGACCAACAAGGGCTACTATCGTTTCAACAAGGAATTCATCAGCTATATTGCCGACTCGGTGTCCGGTACGATGGACATCGACCTGACGCTGGTGCTGCACCGCTACCGTAACAGCCAGCAGACGGACCTTCCCCATTCGCGCTATATGGTGGGCGACGTGCGCTTTGTCAGCGGCAATGCCGAGGACTCGGTGATACACCTGCGTCCGAAGGTGTTACAGAGCAATTCGTACATCCAGGAGTACAAGCCCTATTCGGCAGCTGACCTGCAGGCTACGTATAACAACTTCGGCAGGCTGGGGGCTGTGCGCTATACGAACATCAGTTTCCGCGAACGCCCTGACACCACGGTGCTCGACTGCGACATCGCCATCAGCACCAACAAGCCGTCGACCATCTCCTTCCAGCCCGAGGGTACCAATACAGCCGGTGACCTGGGTGCTGCTGCCTCGCTGACATACCAGAACAGAAACCTCTTCCGGGGCTCCGAGAACCTGAGCATCGAGCTGCGTGGTGCCTTTGAGGCCATCACGGGGCTGGAGGGCTATAGCAACAGCAACTTCGAAGAGTACAGCCTGCAGACGAAGCTGTCGTTTCCGCGGTTTATAGGACCGTGGCTGAACGGTGCCTTCGGGCGCCAGGTCAATGCTTCCAGTGAGGTGTCGCTGCTCTACGACCTGCAGAATCGTCCTGAGTTCCGTCGCCGTGTGTTCTCGGTGGGGTGGCACTACAAATGGAACAACCTGGGACATCACGACCGTTATCAGCTGGACGTCCTTGACCTGAACTATATCTCGATGCCCTGGATCAGCGAGACGTTCAGGAATGAATATCTGGACGACACCAGTTCGCGCAATGCCATCCTGCTGTATAACTACATGGACCTGTTCATCATGAAGCTGGGCTTTGGCTATACATATAATAATGGTATATATGCCATCAAGGCCAAGGCGGAGACGGCAGGCAACCTGCTGGGACTGGCTGCCAACGCCTTCGGATTCCACCGTAATGCCAGCGGGGAGAACACGTTTGCCGGTATTGCCTATGCGCAGTATGTGAAGGGCGACATCGAATATACCCGCAATTTGCGGCTGGACGAACGTAGCCAGCTGGTGCTGCATGCCGGCTTGGGCATTGCCTATCCCTATGGCAACAGCACCGTGCTGCCTTTCGAGAAGCGTTACTTCTCGGGCGGTGCCAACAGTGTCCGCGGATGGGCTGTGCGCTCGCTGGGACCCGGAAAATACATGAGACGTGATGGCAACATCGACTTCATCAACCAGACGGGTGACATGAAGATTGACCTGAATATGGAGTTCCGCACCCACATGTTCTGGAAACTGGACGGTGCCCTGTTCATTGATGCAGGAAACATCTGGACGCTGCGCGAATACGAGGAACAGCCGGGAGGACAGTTCAAGCTGTCAGACTTCTGGAATCAGATTGCCGCCAGCTACGGACTGGGATTCCGCTTTAACTTCGACTACTTCATCGTGCGTTTCGACATGGGTATGAAGGCCGTCAACCCTGCCTATAACAACAGCA
This sequence comes from Prevotella sp., assembly GCA_045131435.1. Lineage (GTDB taxonomy): Bacteria > Bacteroidota > Bacteroidia > Bacteroidales > Bacteroidaceae > Prevotella. The sequence continues at coordinate 28,891 of JBGUQW010000194.1, read as the reverse complement.
AGGAACATTTCCCCATTGCCTATCCGCGACTCAGTCGCGACTTTGCCTTTCACTTCGCGGTAGGCCTTCCATTCTAACCATCCAACGACCATCGCGCTTGACCAGCGACACCTGGAACGTAGCCTGCTCCTGAAGGCTGCCGGCATGTCCGATGGAATCAGGGCACAGCCAGTTGCTGACGTTCAGATAGGCCGTACCCGTCGTATCGCTGCCAGCATAGTAGCCGTCGAGCGAGACCACAGCCTGGCCGTTCTTCTGCAGGGCATCGAGGTCTGCCTGCGTGATATTCGACGCGGCAAAGCGCAGCCAGCGCTCACTCTCGGGGGTGCTGAAGTCCAGTGCTTGCTTGAACTGATAGTTGAAATAGGCCTCGCCCCACTGGTGAGCCACACGCTCAGCGTCGTTCTCACCGACGGTGCAACCTGTCAAGAGGACTGTTGCCAGCAGGCAAAGGAGTATATTCATGTGCTTCATTGTCGTCGTTCTTGTTCTTAATATGTTGGGTGCAAAGATACAAATTTTTTTTAAATTATCAATTATCAGTTATCAATTATCAATTATTTATCGTACCTTTGCATCAATTTTTGAATAAAGTATGCTAAAGTTTATATCTTTTGGAAGCGGTAGCAGTGGCAACTGCTATTGGCTGGCAACGGAAACTGACGCGCTACTGATAGACATCGGCGTGGGGTTGCGTGGGTTGAAGAAGGACTGTAGGGAATACGGTGTCAACCTCTCGCAGATACACCATGTGCTGGTAACTCACGATCATGCTGACCATATCAAGTCGGTAGGGTCATTCAGTCACGACTATCATGTGCCGGTATATGCTACGCGTAAAGTACATGTCGGCATCAACCGAAACTATTGTGTCACACAGAAGGTGACGCCGGAGAACGCCCGTATGCTGGAGAAAGGCGTACAGGTGCAGATAGGCGAATTCCTGGTGACACCGTTTGGCGTCCCTCATGACAGCAGTGACAACGTGGGATTCTTCATCGAGGCAGGAGACACGAACTTCTGCATCATAACCGATGCCGGCATGGTGACCGACGAGATGAAAGAGTATATCAAGCGTGCGAGCCATCTGGTCATCGAGGCCAACCACGACGAGGAGATGGTGCAGAACGGTCCGTATCCGGCATTCCTGAAGTCGCGCATACTGAGTGGTACTGGACACCTGTCGAACAAGACGTGTGGACAGGCTGTGGTGGAAAATGTCAGCGAGCGGATAGAACACGTGTGGCTGTGTCATCTCAGCGAGGAGAACAACCACCCGGAGCTGGCCCGCAAAACGGTAGAAAGCATCCTGCGGAGCTATGGCATCATTCCCGGCACTGACTTGCAGCTGGAGGTGTTGAAGCGCAATAGCCCCACAGGACCCTATGAACTGAAATAATGCTTAATTCTTAATGCTTAATTGAACGTCAGCTCCTCCTTGTCTGCTGCCTTGCCGATATGGATGACAGCACCCTCAGGCAGGTCACCATTGACGATGAGCTCAGAGATGCCGTCCTCGATGTATGTCTGGATGGCACGCTTCAGCGGACGGGCACCAAACTGCACGTCGTAGCCCTTCTCGGCCACAAAGGCCTTGGCCTCGTCGCTGAGGTCGACGGTATAGCCCAGCTCGCTGATGCGCTGGTAGAGACCCTTCAGCTCCACGTCGATAATCTGCTTGATGGCTGTGAGGTCGAGCTGGTCGAAGGTGATAATCTCGTCCAGACGGTTCAGGAACTCGGGCGAGAACTGCTTCGAAAGAGCCTTCTGCACTATCTGGCGAGCGTGCTCCTTATCCTTTTCATCCAGCATCAGTGATGATGAGTTGGTGTTGAAGCCTACACCGCGTCCGAACTCCTTCAGCTGGCGCGTACCGGCATTCGATGTCATGATGATGACGGTGTTGCGGAAGTCCACAAAACGTCCGTTGCCATCTGTCAGACGACCTTCGTCCAACACCTGCAGCAACAGGTTGAAGACGTTGCCGTGAGCCTTCTCGATTTCGTCGAGCAGGACGATGGAGTAGGGGTGACGGCGCACACGTTCGGTGAGCTGTCCGCCCTCCTCATAGCCCACATAGCCCGGAGGGGCACCGATGAGTCGCGAGACGTTGAACGACTCGGTATATTCCGACATGTCGATGCGGATGAGGGCGTCGCTGGAGCCAAACATAAACTCAGCCAGTTTCTTGGCGAGGTAGGTCTTGCCGACACCCGTGGGTCCCAGGAACATAAAGGCACCGATGGGGTGGTTGGGCTCCTTCAGACCTACGCGGTTGCGCTGGATGGCGCGTACCATCTTGTCGATGGCTTTATCCTGTGCAATAACCTGACTCTTAAGTTCTTGGGCCATACCCTTCAGACGGATGCCTTCCTCCTGGGCCATGCGCTGTACGGGGATGCCCGTCATCATGCTGACCACGTCAGCCACCTGTTCGGCAGTGACCTCATGGCGTTCGTCAACCTCACCATTGAGCCACTTCTGGTTCAGTTCCTGCAACTCGCGGTTCAGCACCGTCTCACGGTCACGATAGCTGGCTGCCAACTCGAAGTTCTGGCTGCCTACGGCCTGCTGCTTGAGTTCTTTGACCTCTTTGATTTCCTTTTCTTTCTCGGCAATCTCAGGGGGGATATTGGCATTCTGAAGGTGAACGCGAGAACCCGTCTCGTCCATAGCGTCGATGGCCTTATCGGGCATGAAACGGTCGTTGACATAGCGCGCTGTCAGTTTGACACAGGCTTCCAGAGCCTCGTCGGTATAGGTGACGTGATGGTGATATTCATAGCGTCCGCGCACATTCTTCAGAATCTGCAGTGTCTCCTCGTTGGTGGTAGGCTCTACCTGCACCTTCTGGAAACGGCGCTCCAAGGCTCCGTCCTTCTCGATGCTGTTGCGGTATTCGTCGAGGGTGGTGGCACCAATACACTGGATGGTGCCCCGTGCCAGCGCAGGTTTCAGAATGTTGGCGGCATCCATCGTGCCAGCAGCTGATCCGGCACCTATCATCGTGTGTATCTCGTCGATGAAGATGATGATGTCCTGATTCTGTTCCAGCTCCTTGACGAGCATCTTCATGCGTTCCTCAAATTGTCCGCGATACTTTGTACCGGCTACGACACCCGTCATGTCGAGTGTCACCAGGCGTTTGTTGAAGAGCATCGGGGAACAGTGGTGGGTGGCAATCATCTGTGCCAGACCTTCGACGATGGCACTCTTGCCCACACCGGGTTCGCCAATGAGGATGGGATTGTTCTTCTTGCGGCGTCCCAGAATCTCAATGACACGCTGTATCTCGTTCACGCGACCTACACAGGGGTCGAGCTTATTCTCGGCAGCCAGTGTCGTCAGGTCCGTGCCGAAGGTGTCGAGCACAGGGGTCTTCGACTTGGTCTGCTTGCTTTGCTGGGTAGTGGTTCCAACGGCAGAACCGTTGGACGTCTTGCCAGAGGCACTGTTATCGCCGGTGCCCTTGGCGTCCTCGTCTTCCTCGTAGTCTTCTTCAGGCAGTCCTATGCCGTCCTTCACGCTGAGCAGGGTCAGCGCATCCTCGTAATTCATGTTATTCATTTCCAATACTTGTTTGGCACCATTGTCAGCGGCATCGTGCAGGATGGCCAGCAGCACGTGCTGTTCCTCCACACGCGTGGTATGCTGTAAGCGGGCTTCCAGCACAGCCAACTTCAGAATGTTGCTTGCTTTTTCGTTTAATACCAGTTGTTGAGTGTAAATAGGCCTTCCGATTTCATCCTCGCGAACACGGGTCTCCAGCTCCCTCTTGACACTGAGCATATTGATGTCGAGACGTTGGAACAAGTCCATGATAGGCCCGCCCTTCATGCGCAACAGCCCTAACAGCAGGTGTTCGGGGGCCACACTCTGGCTGGCCAGACGTGCTGCTTCCTCGCGTGAGAAGGCGAGAATCTCGGATACCTTGGGTGAAAATTGACTAGTCAATATGATTTACAATTTAACGATTTACAATTTACTATTTATCGCTACAGACAACAGCGTTACAAATTCCGTGCCAAAAATTTCTTGTGCGTCATACATGCTGGCAGCTCCGACTCGTAGTGGGTCACCATGATGAGCGTTTTGTTGCGTCGCTGACAGAATGTTTCGATGATGTCCTTCGCCAGTCGGCGATTCCATAAATCCAAGCCGTGCAGAGGTTCGTCGAGAATCAGCAGCTGGGGGTCTTTCACGAAGGCACGAGCCAACAGTATCAGACGCTGTTCACCACTCGACAGCTGTAGGAAGGGACGCTCAGCCAGGTCTCCGACATCAAAGATGTCGAGCCACCAGCGACACTTTTCATAGTCCGTCTGGTCAGGTACGGCATAGAGCCCTATCGAGTCCATCAGTCCGCTGGCCACAATACGGATGGCCGGCAGGTTGCGCTTATAGCTGCGATGCATTTCAGGCGACACATAGCCGATGTGTTTCTTGATGTCCCAGATGCTTTCGCCAGAGCCTCGCGGGCGATCGAAGAGGGTGATGTCGCAGGCATAGCTCTGCGGATTGTCTGCACAGATGAGTGATAGCAGCGTCGACTTACCGCTGCCATTTTGTCCTGACAGGGCCCAGCGCTCTCCGTTCATCACCGTCCAGTCGACATCTTTGAGAATGGTACGCTCGTCATAGCGGATGCTGACCTGCTTCATGTCGACCACGCAACGGCAGTCGTAGTCGTTGTCGTGATAGGGAAGCGACAGAATGGCTTCGCGCTTTGTAGCCGGAAGTACGTGAGCAGGCACGGGCTGCTGTCTGTCGTAGTAGTCCTGGCGTGAGCAGGCGGGTAGGGCAGTGCCGTCGCGTAGCTCTATCACTTCGCTGACGTATTCCGGAATGTCGTCCGTCTTCGAGAGGACGAGCATGATCTCGACGTCGTGCTCCTCAGCCAACAGCAGAAGGAGAGCCTTCAGCTGGTCACGCGTCTCGGCATCGAGTCCGATGAAAGGGTTGTCCATGATGAGCAGCCGCGGGTTGGCAAACAGCGTCTTTGTAAGCTGGAACTTGCGCAACTCACCGCTCGACAATGTGATGATATACTTATTTAATAAGGTATCCATATGGAACAGTCCATACAGATGCTGTTGCAGGGCCCGGCGCTCAGCGGTGTCGTCGCCAGCCAACAGGAAAGCCTTCTGCAGCAGTTCCCCTGCGGTGGGTGTCTCATGGTCGATGTCGTGCTGGTTCCAGCGCAGTTGCAGATAGTACTGCCCATCGACGTTGACACCATAGGAATCGGTGAAGGCGATATAGCGCACACGGTCAGATGCCAGCGTCTTGCGAAGCTGGTCAATATAGCGTGTTTTTCCGCTTCCGTTCCGTCCTACGATGGCTGTTACCTTCATTTATCAATAATCATTGAACATTGAACATTGAACATTGACCCTATTTCTTTACTCTTTCCCTGTTTTTGTTCACGAAGTCTTTCCAGCCTTTATAGTGCGTGTCACTCTCCGGCCGGTTCATCTGCATGAAGTGGCAGTAGGCGGCACCAAGAGCATCGGTGGCGTCCATGAACTTCGTCAGGGCATCCTTGTCAAACTTCAACAGTCGTTGCAACATGCCTGCCACCTGTTCCTTAGAGGCAGCACCATTGCCTGTGATGGCCATCTTGATTTTCATGGGCGCATATTCATGGATAGGTACTCCGTGATGGATGGCAGCAGCGATGGCCGTTCCCTGTGCACGTCCCAGTTTCAGTGTGGTCTGGGGGTTTTTTTGCATAAAGGGAGCCTCGATGGCCATCTCATCAGGGAGATAGGCGTCGATGATGCCCGTGATGCGCTCGAAGATATGTCCCAGCTTCAGATAGCCGTCTTCTATCTTGCGCATGTCTATGACGCCCATTGTCACCATCTCGACCTTTTGGCCGGTGACCTTGATGACGCCATAGCCCATGATGTTCGTTCCTGGGTCGATGCCTAATATGACCTTTTCCACTACAAGACTGTTACTTGTTGCTGACAGCGGCCTGCTCGATGGGCAGACACTTCTTGTAGTTCTCGATATAACGCTCGAAACCAGCTACATCCTCGGCTGTCGGAGCAATGCTGGTGCCCGTGTTGCCGGCGAAGACCACCTCCTCGAGATAGTCAGCCAGGTTCTTGCCGTTCTTGTTGATGAGGTAGCCAGCCAACAGAGCGATACCCCAGGCACCACCCTCGCCGGCAGTCTCCATGACGCTGATGGGCGAGTTCAGGGCAGCAGCGAGCATGCGCTGTCCCACGCCAGGCGTCTTGAAATAGCCACCATGACCCGTGATGCGGTCCACGCGGATCATCTCGTCCTTGAACAAGATGTCGTTACCGATTTTCAGCACACCGATGGCCCCGTAGAGGTTAGCACGCATGAAGTTGGCCAGATTGAATTTGTCGTTGGCAGAACGTACAAAGAGGGGACGTCCGTCAGCCAGTCCGGTGACAGGCTCACCGCTGACATAGTTGTAGGCCATCAGACCACCGCAGTCAGTGTCGCCCTCCAGTGCCTTGTTAAATAGCTTGCCGTAAAGCTCGTTCATATCTACCTGAACGTCAAGCAGTTGCTGATATTCCTTAAAGAGTCCCACCCACGCGTTGATGTCGCTGGTACAGTTGTTGCAATGCACCATCGCCACCAGACTTCCGTCAGGTGTCGTCACCATATCAATCATCTCGTAGGGCTTCGACAGCGGCTTCTCCAGCACAATCATCGAGAAGGACGATGTACCTGCGCTGACGTTACCCGTGCGCTGCTTCACGGCATTGGTGGCAACCATGCCTGTGCCGGCATCGCCCTCAGGAGGACATACGGGACAGCCAGGTTTCAGGTGTCCACTGACGTCGAGCTTCTTGGCACCCTCGGGAGTCAGCACACCAGCGCTGTCGCCTGCATTCAGCGACTTGGGGAGGATATCGAGTAATCTAAAGGGCAAACCTTTAGACACGAGGATTTGGTCAAATTTCTCCACCATCGTGGCATCGTAGGTCTTTGTGGCGGGGTCTACGGGAATCATACCCGAGGCATCACCCACACCTAATACAAATTCGCCTGTTACCTGCCAGTGTACATAACCTGCCAGTGTGGTCAGGAACTTGATGTCCTTCACGTGCTCGTCACCATTCAGGATGCACTGGTACAGATGGCTGATGCTCCAGCGCAGGGGGATGTTATAGTTGAACAGCTCAGAGAGCTCGGCAGCAGCTTTGCCCGTGTTGGTGTTACGCCATGTGCGGAAAGGCACCAGAATCTCCTGCTGCTCGTTGAAAGCCATATAGCCGTGCATCATGGCCGAGAAGCCAATGGCTGCCAGCGACTCTATCTCGCACTCATATTGTTTGTTGACATCTTTGCGCAAATCGGCATAGCAGTCCTGCAGCCCATACCAGATGGCCTCGATGCTATAGGTCCACAAGCCGTCAACGAGCTGGTTTTCCCACTCATGTGAGCCCTGTGCGATGGGTTTGTTGTCTTGGTCGATGAGCACGGCCTTGATACGTGTTGAACCGAATTCGATTCCCAGAATGGCTTTGCCAGCCTTGATGGTTTCTTTTGCAGTCATAGTTTCTTTCAGTTTTATGATTTTACATTATTTATTTTAGATTTAGACTGCAAAAGTAACCTTTTTCCTGCAAATATCCAAACCTTTTTATTTTTTTTGGATACTTCGCTATTAAATTACGCGATCCAAATCGACTGACAAGCCTATGCTGAAGGAGGTCCCTGTGGTCAGGGGAGAGGAGTAATAATAGCCTTTGGGCTTGAAGTTGAAGAGGTTGTCGATGGCTGTATTGAGATGGAATCCGCGCCAGATATGGTGCTGGAGCATCAGTTTCCAGATGGTATAGCCTTGATCGACGTCTGAGCGACCAGACTGTGGTTTACCCAACCAACGCCCTGAGATGGCAGCATCGAGGGTGTAGAAACGTGCGAAACGATGGTTGTAGCCGACGCGCCACGTCATGGAGTGATTTCGCGGCTGGTTGAACTGCGAGAAGTAGGCATTGCCCTTTTCGTACATCCACGAATAGTTCAGCTTGAGTGACAATCCCCAGTCGAGGACATGTCCCATACTGGCATCGATGCCCCATACCGTGATACCGTCTTCGTTGACGTAGCGTGCACCGGGCGTCTTCTCTTGGGTTTGCTGATCGATATAGTCGTAGTCCATCGTGGTAATGCGCTTGTCGAAGATGTTGCAGGACCCCATGAGGGTGAAGCTGTAGATACCATCGATGATACTTCCCTCCCTGATGCGATGCTGTCGCTCGATGGCGACATTGAAGTTGTAGCTCTTCTCGGGTTCAAGTTCGGGGTTTCCAATCAGCATGTAACCCATGTTACCCATGTCGAAGTGCATATACATCTCCTTGAGTGAGGGTGCACGGAAGCCGCTGGCATAGTTGGCACGGAAGGTCATCCACGGAAACTTATACACCACGGCCAGTCGCTCGGTAAGGGCTTTCTTCGAAGAGGCCGAGAAATAGTCGTAGCGCACACTTCCCACGACGTTCAGCCGGTCGGTGATGTTCCAGTCGAACTGGGCAAAGCCATCGATATTGTCCTGCGCATGGCTGGTATTGTCGATAAACTGATACGTAGACAGATAGTCGTGCATGTAGTCGGCACCCAGCGTCAGGTTGTTCTTACCAAAGGCATGATGGTAGAGGGCATGAGCCACGTGCTGTCGGTTGCTGTAGTCATGGTCATAGGTACGGGTACCGTTGGGCATGAAGTTGGCCTTGTCGTACTGGTCGTAGGCATACGACAGTTCCAGGTTGCGTCCTGTGCTCCATGCGTATTTGCCCTTCAGGCCTGCGCTGTAGGCATTGAAATGGTAGTCGTGGGTATCGCGCTCGCTGGTGCGGAAGAAGTAGCTGCCGCGTCCGACAAGCGTCAGCCGATCTGTAGCACGCCACATCAGCCGCTCCTTCACATTATAGGTCTTTTGTCCATAGAGACGGCTCAGGTTGGTGTCGTCGTTGAGCACAGACTCGTCGTAGGGCTCTCCCTGTGCCTTTTTCAATAGCTCCATGGCAATCTCTTCGGAAGAGTAGCGCTTGGGCAGGTCGACAGGGTCAATCTTGGTATGCTGGAAACTGGTCTGCGAGTTCCACTTCTTCGAATTAAATGAGAAACTGGCTCCGTTGCGCCATTCGTGGCCGAAGCTGCTATAGCGGGAATTGACATTGGCAGTCCAAGGCTCGAGACTCTCGCGACTGATGATGTTCACCACGCCACCTACGGCATTGGAGCCATAGAGGGCTGACGAGGCACCCTTTACAATCTCGATGCGTCCGATATTGTCGAGGCTCAGACGGTTGTAATCGACGTTGTCCATCGTCTCGCCTGCCATGCGCTCGCCGTCGACCAGAAAGAGCACGGCATTTCCGCCAAAGCCACTCATGTTGAGCGACGTCTCCTGACTCATGGCCAAGCCGAACTCCAAGCCCGGTATCTCTTGTATCAGCAGGTCCTGGATGTTGGTGGCATCGGTAATCTTGATGTCGCGAAGTGTTATCAATCGCGTCACCACAGGGGCGTCTTTCAGGGCCTTAGGTGTGTAGGAGGCCGTGACCACCACTTGTTCAAGCTCCACAGAGTCGCGGAAGGCGCTCTTGGGTTTGGTCTGCGCAGAGACAGTAATAGCTGGCATGACTAAAGCCACGCCAGCCAAGAGGATATGTGAAAACCTGTTTTTCAATTGTCAATTCTCAATTGTCAATTTTCAATTGTCAATTCTCAATTATTTCTTGGTTCCTGTAAATGTACACGTGAAGGGGAAAGGCATCCTGCCATACTTCAAGGAATAGGTCACGACCACCGTCTTGCCGCTGAACAGTGCTGTCAGGTCCGTAATGGTATAGGCCTTATCGCTTCCGTCGGCACCCTTCACGCTTCCGTCGTAGGAAGCAAGCTTGCCCTTAATGGTATTGCCATCCTTGGAAAGGTTGATGCCCTTGATGGGGAATGAAGGAATGGTCATCATACCCATGCCAACCTCAGGAATCTGCAAATCTACTGATACGTCGGTAACCTTTGTAAACTGGTAACTCTTGGTTTCGTTGGACGATTCCTCGTTATCGACCACGAAGACCTCATTGCCGCTATACGAACCCGCCACCTGAGTGGCTACGGCTACCTCCGGCTCATCATCACTACCACATGAACTCATACTGAATGCGAAGGCCACTGTAGCCAACGCCAATGTCATAAATTTCTTCATTTTCATATTTTCTTAATTCTTAACTCTTAACTCTTAATTCTTAACTCTTAATTCTTAACTCTTAATTCTTAACTCCTAATTCCAAATTCCTAATTCCTAATTCTTTCTTCTCATAGTCGTACTCCGATCCGAAGGCACTGTGCGGAATCGTGAAGACGGCTATCATTACCAATACAGCCAGAGAGACAAGCCATCGGTTGTGCTTCCACTTCAAGGTAGCCCAGGCCACCAGGAAGAACAGGAAGGAGATGAGCGTCTTGTTGTCAGTAAGGTCGGTACCATAGGGGAACCCCGTCCACCAAGGTCCGAAGGCCGCATGCTGCACCAGAGGACCAAAGATGAATCCCCCGACGAACAGCGTGGCCACCGTCATCTTCAGCCACTGCCGATATTCCTTGTGCGTCAACACCAGCAAGAACGTATAGACGGCAAAGAGCATGGCACCAAACATCAGCAGGATGTGGGGTATCAGAATATAGGCAGGCACATCGTTGCGGAAACGGATTATCACAGGTTCTTCCTTCAGATAGTCTTTACCGTCAATGGTAAGATAATACTGCAGCTTCCCGGCAACGGGCTGTACCGGTAACGCCGCCTGCCACGTGTTGTCTTTCAAAACAAAGTCCACCGTGGTGTAGTCTTCTGCTGTAGGATAACGGCGGTAGTGCATTTGTGCCCCCACAGTCTGCGGCACATCCTTCAGAGTCACAACCTCATCTTTCTGCACAGCACTTCTGGGCAGTTTGATCGGACATTTTTCTCCACGCAGCTCGATATCAACCTTCTTGGGATGCGTGGGGCCCGTCATGCGCTGATAGATGCTCAGCACCAGGGTGATAATAATGGCTAAAAGCCAGTAGACGTATTTCTTCATTTCTTTGCAGAAGTCAAATGAACTTGAAATGTGAGAACCTCTTCATTCCGCAGTACTTTCACGGGAATGGTGGTGTCGGGTTCCAACTCTGACAGGCGCTGCATGTAGTCGTCCATATTCGTGACAGGCTTGCCGTCAATCTCCTGGATGACGTCGCCACTGCGGATACCCGCTGTGTGGGCTGCTTTTCCTGCTACCACGATGTCGGCACGCAGGCCGGGAATACGGCTAGCACCCATCACGTCGGGCATCAGTCCTAACGTCACCTTAAACTTTCCGTGTTTCATCTTATTGGTGCTCGGCACACTGATATAATCAGGTGTCGTGGGCATATTGGCAATCCGCGTGATCAGTGACTTCGAGAAGTCGAGAACCTGTTGCATACCATCATAATTCAGGGTTGGGGGAATGTCGTCAGGCGTGTGATATTCCATGTGTCCGCCAGTTGTCAGGAAAAGCACTGGGATGTCGGCAGCCACAAAAGAGGCATGATCGCTGGGACCATAGCCGTCGGGTGTACAGCTTACGCTGACGTTGGTCTGCTCAGCCGTCTGTTCTACCATTGTCTTGAACGTCGAGCTCGTGCCTGTACCAGACACACTCATGGCGTTGTCGCGCATACGACCCACCATGTCCAGATTCACCATGGCCACGATACCTTTCCTGTCGGCAGGCAGGTTGATGCGCTTGTCGTCGTTCTGCTTCATCCATTCCAGAAATTGCTTCGAGCCAATCAGTCCCTGCTCCTCAGCACCGAAGAAGGCAAAGATGATGCTACGCGGTGAGCCTGCCTTCTTGAAATATCTGGCAAGCTGCAGAACCACGGCATCGCCACTGGCATTGTCGTCAGCTCCAGGGTGTACGCCCAGCGTGTCCGGACGGCGCGAACCTGAATTCTTGCCCCCCAGACCCAGATGGTCGTAGTGTGACCCCACGACAATGTATTCATGCTTCAGCCGTTTGTCCTTGCCAGGCAGTACGGCTATGATGTTATGGGTGGTGCGCTCCTCCTCTTTGGTCTTTCCATAGGTGAAATCGTGATAGAATGCCCTGTCCTTCTTCCCCTTGACAACGGGCTTAAGCTTCAGCTGTCGAAGCTTGCCGGTGATGAATTCCGAGGCGAGGGTATCACCGGCCGTACCAGGGTAGCGACCACCCAGCTGCTGCGATGCCAGGTACTCCACCGCTCGTCGCATGTCGTCCTGCTTTTGGGCGTGTATCTGCACTGTCAGCGCAAAAGCCAAGAAAAATATACTTTGAATTTTGATCTTTGAACTTTGAACTTTCATTTTTTCATCTTAATTATTCATCTTTCATTTCTTTCATTACATTCATTTCTTTCATTTCAATTCCGGCTGCAAAGGTACAAATAATCGCCTAACCCCGCAATCCCTATTAATGGGGATTTGTATCGGAGACGGAAAAGAATCTTGGTATTTTAATGCCGAATGATGATACTTTTACGCTTTGCGTTTTTTTTTTCCTCGGTATTTTCTTTTATTTCGTTTCTTTTACTTACCTTTGCAAAACGAAAACTCTATGAAACAGAGTGAATGATACTACTAATAATAATAGATTTATGAACAAAACAAAAGTTTCCGCAGGCTATGCATGGCTGAAAGCCAGTTGCATGGTGCTGCTACTGATGGTGTTCGCGTTGGGTGCCTCGGCACAGAACGTGAATGTTTTTGGTACGGTGACTGACGCCAATAGCGGCGAGGAAGTCATTGGTGCCACAGTGAAGGTGAAAGGTTCCACTGCGGCTACTATCTCCGACATGGAGGGAAAGTACAAGCTGGCGGTAAAACCTGGTTCAACCATTGAGGTAACCTATGTGGGCTATCAGCCTAAGCAGGTGAAGGTGTCCAAAGGCGGTCAGTTAGACATCCAGCTGTCAGAGGATATCAACATGCTCGAGCAGGTGGTAGTCGTAGGTTATGGTACGATGAAGCGCTCAGACCTGACTGGTTCTGTATCGTCGATTGACGAAAAGGCCATCAAGCAGGGTGTCAACACCTCGCTTGAGCAGGCTATGCAGGGCCGTATCGCTGGTGTGCAGGTGACTCAGAATTCCGGTGCTCCCGGTGGTGGTATCTCGGTGCAAATCCGTGGTATCAACTCGTTGAGTGGCAATGAGCCTTTGTACGTCATCGACGGTATTCAAGTGAGTGGTCAGACGAGTTCAAACAACTCGGTGCTGAGCAGCATCAACCCGTCGGATATCACCTCTATTGAAGTATTGAAGGACGCCTCGGCCACAGCTATTTACGGTAGCCGTGCCTCGAACGGTGTCGTGCTCATCACCACCAAGCGTGGCGACGAGGGTAAGGCGAAGATTCAATACGAAGGCTATATGGGTTGGCAGATGCTTCCTAAGAAGCTCGACGTGATGAACCTGCAGCAGTATGCAGAATTTTATAATGTACGCGCAAAAATCCAAGGCTGGGGTACCCGTGAGGATTACAAGCATCCCGAGTTGCTGACGGAAGGTACCAACTGGCAGGACGAACTGTTCCAGACAGCATTCATGCATAATCACACGGTCAATGCCAGCGGTGGTAACAAGGATATGCACTACTCCATTTCGGGTGGCTATCTCGATCAGGACGGTGTGGGTATTGGTTCAGGCTTTACGCGTGCCTCGTTCCGTGCCAACTTCGACACTAATGTCACCAACTGGTTGCAGATAGGTACCAACGTGGCCTATTCGAATACGAAGCAGACGGTGACGTTTACCGAGAGCAATGTTATACAGACTGCCCTCAACCAGTTCCCCGACGTGGCTCCACGCAATCCTGACGGCTCGTATGGCGTGCCCGAGGTAAATGACTTTGCTACTTACTACAGCAATCCCATCTTCGAGGCCAATATGAAGGAGAACCGTACCAACAACTATCAGCTTGACTACAATGTATTTGCCAGCCTGACACCTCTGAAAGGTCTGAATGTCCGCATTGAGTATGGTGGCAACCGTGGCTGGCTGAATTCCTACTATTTCGTGCCTGAGTACACTTACGGATCCATCAAGGTGGAGTCGGAGTCGCAGCGTACGAAGAATCTCAGCAAATATACGTCGTTCAAGCAGTATGCCACCTATAACTTTGACTTGGCTAAGATTCACAGTTTCTCGGTGATGCTGGGTCACGAGGCACAGTGGGGTAACTGGGAGAGCCTCAGTGGCAAGCGCAAGGGATATATCTCAGATGCCATTCACTCTTTGAACGTCGGTGATTCGTCAACGTCGACCAACGAAGGCGACGATGGCACCAAGTGGGGTATCGAGTCGTACTTTGGACGACTGAACTACAACCTTTTGGATCGTTATCTCATCACGGCCACATTACGTACTGATGGTTCCAGCAGCTTCGGTTCAAATAACCGTTGGGGATGGTTCCCCTCAGCAGCTCTTGCCTGGCGCCTGAGCAACGAGCCTTTCATGCAACAGTTCAGCGACTGGCTCAACAATGCCAAGTTGCGTCTGGGATGGGGTCATGTCGGTAACCAGAGTGCAGGCTCCTATGCCTATGGTGCATTGATGGAGAATGTGGCTACAGCGTGGGGTACGGGTTACTATCCTGCCAACTTTGAGAATGCCAACCTGAAGTGGGAGTCTACTAAGGCTTGGAACGTTGGTCTTGATCTCTCATTCTTCAACAACCGCATTGAGTTTATTGTCGACTGGTATTACAAGAATACCGACAATCTGCTGATGCAGGCTTCTCTGCCCTCTTACGTCATCAATAACGACTGGATGGGTATGTCAGCACCTTGGGTAAACTCAGGTGCCATTAAGAATACCGGTGTTGAGTTCACGCTCAACACAGTTAACATATCAAGGAAAGACCTTACTTGGCGCACGGGTGCTACACTGTCCATCAACCGTAATGAGCTGACTGCCCTGAACAGTGAGGGTTCAGCCATCTCTGGAACCATCGGTACAAATACCTATACATTGTCGGAAATCGGTGGTCCTGTAGGCCGTTTCTATGGCTATAAGGTTATCGGCATGTTCAAGCAGGAGAGCGACTTCTACCAGAAGAACAGTCTTGGTGAATACCTACTTGATGCCAGTGGCAATCGTGTACCTGTGGCACGCCCCGTGGACACCAATGGTGCCCTTCAGCCTATTGCACAGAACAGTGTGTGGGTGGGTGACTACATCTTCGAGGATATCAATGGTGATGGTAAGATTACTGAGGCCGACCGTACCTTTATCGGCGACCCCAATCCCGACTTTACCTTTGGTTTGAACAATACCATTACATGGAAGGACTTCGAATTGAGCTTCTTCCTGAATGGTTCGGTGGGTGGCGATATCTATAACCTGGTACGCCAACAGCATACTAATACCCAGGGCTATGGTAATAAGATGAGTGAGGTTGCCAACTATGCCAAGGTTGCCCTCTATGATGTCAATGGTTCGGCCAACGATATTACCAACGTCTACGTATCGAATGCTGAGTCGGCTACCGTACAGCGTATCAGTGCTGCCGGAACTAGTCTGAATGATAACAACCGCGTTAGCGACCGTTTCGTTGAGGATGGCTCGTATCTGCGACTGAAGACTCTCTCGCTGGCTTGGAATCTGCCTAAGAAGTGGCTATCGCCATTAAAGGTTGACTGGGTGCAGGTGTATGGCAACGTGCAGAATCTCTTCACCATTTGTGGATATGACGGCTACGATCCTGAAATTGGTGCACAAGGACAAAGTGTAATCCTGCAGGGCATCGACAACTACCGTTATCCCTCACAGCGTATCTACACATTCGGACTGAAGGTGAAATTCTAATGGTGTTAGATGTTAGATGACAGATGTAAGAAATAAGAATCTACAAACATGAGAATTATGAAAAAGACGAAGAAATATATGATGCTTGCGCTGATGGGCGGTGCATTGACACTGACCGCATGCAGCGAAGATTTCCTGGATAAGAAGCCTTCAGGTAAGTATACTGCCGATACCTTCTATAGTTCAGACGCTGCTGTAAGAAAGGGTACGGAACCTCTTTATAATAAGGCATGGTTTGACTTCAATCGCCGTGCCATCGTTGGTATGGGCTCTTATAGGGCTAACGATGCCTGGAACCCGTATGTCAGTGCCGAGTTCGCACAGTTCCGCGTGACAGCCCTTACCGAAGATATGGGCTTGGCATGGTCGGCACTCTATAATGTGGTGACGCTGAGCAACGCTACCCTGCTGAACCTGCAGGAAAAATGCGGTGATGCAGTGTCTGAAACAGCGAAGAATGCTGCAATGGGCGAGTGCTTCCTGATGCGCGGTTGGGCTTACTTCTACCTGCTGCGTGGCTGGGGTGCCAACTTGCTGTTTGAGAACAATCAGGACATGGTGGATAACCCCATCCGTCCGCTGAATCCCGAGAGCGACGTACTGAAATTCATTATCCGCGATTTCCGCAAAGCTATCGAATTGTTGCCAACGACAGGTTATGACTGCCATCCTTCGAAGTATGCAGCCAAAGCAGCGCTGGCTAAGGCCCTGCTGGCTCAGAGTGGATGGGATGCCTCGAGCAAAGGCGACCACAATCGCGACGAAGCCATCCTGAAGGAGGTTGTCTCGCTGTGCGACGAGGTTATCAACTGTGGTGAATACAGTCTGATGCCAAACTATGAAGATTTGTTCAAAGCTCAGAATAACGACAACGTCGAAACCATTCTCGCCATGCGCTGGGCCGATCCTAACAGTGGCGTATGGGGTGCTATGAATGCTCTTTATTCAGACCTCGCCTTCCCTGAGGTGACTGATGTCAACGTATGGGGTGGTGCTTTGCATGCATCTGTCGATATGATTGATATCTACAATGCTGATCCCGCAGACAGCATCCGCCGTGATGTGACATTCTTTACCCCTAACGAGTATTACAGCTATATCAAGAAGGCAGACGGAGGCTATACCTATGCCCACAACTGGATGCAGTGCAAGAAGGGAGTGCTGGGCACTAAGGCCGATGTCGCACCATGTAATTTGGCACAGATGGCATCACCGTTGAATACTTATATCCAGCGTCTGGCCGATATCTATCTGATTAAGGCTGAGGCTATTCTGGGCAATAACGACGTAACGACCGATGGTGCTGCCCTGGCTGCGTTCAATGCCGTTCGCCAGCGTGCCGGTGTGAAGCCCTATACCAAGCTGACCTTTGATGATATCCTTCGGGAGCGTCGCATTGAATTCTGTATGGAATACTTTAACTGGTGGGATATGGCTACCTATTATCGCTGGAAGCCCCAGACAATGCTTGACTTCTTCAATAACAAGCAGCACCGAGCATGGGAAATCCGTGAGGGTAGCATCTTGAAGAATGCCGATGGTACATTAAGCTATCGTGCCGTGTTCCCAGGTACCAACAACTGGTATCTGTTTACCACTGAAGGCTATGTGCTATGGAACGACTGTCTGCGTGCCGGTGAAAACGACAACACCATTGTACGCAAGATCAGTCAGAGCGAGTTTGAGGAGATGCGTGATGCCTTGCTCAAGGCCAAGGGTTCTGATTATCAGCCCATTGAGTTGTCGGATGCTAACATTTTTATGCCGTATCCGGAGAGCGATGTTATCCAGAACCACTTCTTGAAGGAGGCTCCGCAACCATATAACTTCGGAGAGTAAAATAATTAAGTGTAACACAAAACAGATGATATTTCGTATGAAAAACAAGATAAATAGCATGAGTCTGATGTTGCTATTCCTACTTGGAATACTCTCATCAGGATTAGTGGCCTGCAGCGACAAGGATTCTGGCGGTGGCCAACCGGAGATTACCGGTGTGAAGATTCTCAGCTCTGACACGCTTAACTATAGTTACGACAAATATTATACCAAGGCAGGTCCGGGCACTATGCTTGCCATTATGGGAAATAACTTGGGTGGAGCACTGAAAGTATTTGTCAATGGTCAGGAACTGTCGTTCAATACGACGATGAATACCGATCACAGCATCATCATCACCGTTCCTACGGAGGAAAAGGGCTTTAAGCTCTCAAGCTTCGACAGCAGCATCCCCGACGAGATTCGTGTGGTGACAGGTGGAGGTACGGCAACTTACGGCTTCAAGATTACGGCCCCGGGTCCGCAGCTCCAGCGCATCCAGGCGCTCTATCCCCGAAAGGCTGGTGACGTCATCAACCTGTATGGTTTGAACCTCCTCGACATAGAGAAGGCTTATATTACTGACCTTACCGTTGAGGAAATTGAAACGTCGGAGGAGGAGACCATTGGCGGCAACCATGTTGACATCAGCAATCTGGAGACGGTCGTTCAGGACCACCATCTGAATTCCAACAATGCGTATGTCACTACGTCGCAGTTGAAGTTCACGATGCCTCAGGTGTCTTTCTCTGTAGGTACTCTTGTACTGGAGTGTGTTTCCGGTAAGACCTATATTCCATTCTATACCGTTCCAGGTCAGCCTACCATTACCGCAATTACTTCCGATATGCCGCAGATTGGCGAGAATCTTGTCATCACCGGTACGGAGTTCGTGCAGGTAGAAAGCGTTCAGTATGGCAATGTAACACTGACTTCTGCTGAATTCAGCGTCAATGCGGAAGAGACACAGATTACCATCCCCTTCAATAAGAAACCGGCAGCAGGCAGTAATGCTACACTGACTGTGACTACACCAGGTGGTAAGGCTACTGTAGATCGGTTCTACGATCACAGTACTATCCTGACAACTTTCGATGGCGATGCCACTGATAATGGATGGGGGCCAAATGCTACCTTTACCGACAGCAAAACTGCGGATGGTATCTTTGCTCACATCAATGTGCCGACGGAGTATCAGCAATGGTGGGGAACAATGGTTTACTACCGTAAGGACTGGAATGGCAACTCGTTCCCACTGTCGGAAAACATCCCTGCTACGGCCACGGCTGATGAGGTTTATCTGGCCATGAACGTCTATAACGACCACTCTGATTTCCAGAACGGTGTCTATACGGGTTATATCCGTTATATGATTCAGCCCATTGGCGATGCAGAGAATCAGTATGATATTCCTTTCGAGTGGGATGAGTATCCGACGGCCATTACCTTCGGTGAAACAGTTCTTGGTGACATCAATGGTGAGGCACCTGTAGGATGTTGGTACCGTCATGTGCTGCCTCTAAGCAAGTTTGCCTGTTATCAGGGCAAGACCTATGGCGAGATTGTGACCATTGGTCTGAATCAGTTCCGCATACAGTCCATCAACCAGGGAACTGGTGCCGGCAAGGTTGACGTCAAGTTCGACAATGTTCGTGTCATCTATATTCCTGCAAAGTAAGAAATGAATAAAAGACATATAACAATGAAGAAGACAATATTTAATAGTATTTTGCTCGTTCTTGCAGTTTTGGGATTCCAGAGCTGTAGTGACAGTACATCGGTTAGCGGCAGTGGCAACATTACTGGTGCAGGCACCATTATTACATTAAGTCACGACGGCACAGAAATCACTTCGCTTGACTTGCCTGTTGGTGAACTGACATCATATATGATTTCGGTGAATACCGATGGTGGATGGAGTGTCTCCATGCCTGAGGCTGATACCACGTGGGTATCTATTACTCCCCATGAGGGTTATGGTTGGGCATGTAAGGACACCGCCGCTGTCAATACCAGGGCTTACGTCCGTCTGAAGGTGGCCATGAACTCAGGTGCAGCACGTTCAACGGCTCTGACCTTTAAGACTGGTGACAAGCAGGCTGTGCTTACCATCAACCAGAAAGGCCGAGGAGGCTCTGACGATCCCATCGAGAGTGCCTGGGACATGGTAGCCAACTTGAAGATGGGTTACAACTTGGGTAACACGCTCGACGCCAACCCATGGGGCGACTGGTGGGATCCCACTACGAAGACAATCAACGACTGGGAAACTTCCTGGGGACAGCCCACGACAACGCAGGAGATTATCGACGCCATTGCTTCCAAGGGCTTTAACATCATCCGTATTCCTGTGACATGGTATCCGCACATGGATGCCAACGATAATGTCAAGGAGGAGTGGATGGCTCGCGTTGAGGAAGTGGTAAACTATGTGCTCAAGGCTGGTTGCTACTGCATTCTTAACCAGCAGCACGACAACGGAGCGGGCAACGGACGTACCGATGGTGGTGCTTGGCTGTATGCGGATATCGATGACTATCCTGCGCTCACCGTCCGTTATCAGAAACTGTGGAAGCAGATTGCTGAACGTTTCAAGAACTACGACGGCAAACTTATCTTTGAGTCGTTCAATGAGATTCTCAACAAGTCATACTCTTGGACATCACCATCGTCTGTGTCCGATGGCGCCTATCAGGCCATCAACAAGTTACAGCAGGACTTTGTCAATACGGTACGTGCTACGGGTGGTAATAACCTCTATCGTAACCTGGCTGTCACCACTTATTCGGCTACAGGTACGAGCGATGTGGCTCTTCAGGCTTTCCAGTTGCCTCAGGATCCGGCAGAGAATCACCTCTATCTCTCCATACACTCATACGACCCGTATAACTTCTGTAACAACAATGCAGGAAAGAATGCCGATGGCTCTGAGTTCGACTACAACATCAAGATTTTTGACGATGACTGCAAGTCGGTTATCGACGGTGTCTTCTCGCGCGTCAGTAAGCGTGCTACCGAGTGTGGCATCCCCTTTATCTTCGGTGAGTTCGGCGCTATTGACGAAGAGAAGAGCATGGCTGAGCGCGTAAAGTATGCTACCTATCTGAACCAGAAGTTTAAAAGCAACAATACGGCAGGCCTCTGGTGGATGGGATTGTATGACCGTAAAGCCGACAAATGGTATGAGAGTGAGATTGTCGATGCACTCATGAAATGACGTTCTGATATGAAAAAACTCTTTATCATGTTGGTGGCAGCTGCCTTGATGGCAGGCTGCCGCCAACAGCAATCTGAGCAGACGGATTTCGTACGTGTCGAGAACGGACACTTTATGCGTGCCGGGAAACCATACTATTACGTGGGTACCAATTTCTGGTATGGTGCCATCCTCGGCTCGGAAGGGCAGGGTGGTGACAGGGAGCGCCTGTGCCGTGAGTTGGACGAGATGAAGCGCATGGGTATTGATAACCTGCGCATTTTGGTAGGCTCCGACGGTGAACGTGGCGTGAAAACGAAGGTGGAACCGACGTTGCAGGAGGAACCCGGTGTCTATAACGACACCATTCTGGCTGGTCTCGACTACCTGTTGCAGGAGATGGGTCGCCGACAGATGGTGGCTGTGCTCTACCTGAACAACTCATGGGAATGGAGTGGGGGCTATGGCTTCTATTTGGAACAGGCTGGTGAAGGCAAGCAGCCAAGACCCGATGAAGCCGGATATCCCGCTTTTATGGAAGCCATGTCGAAATATGCTACGAACGAAAAGGCTCACCAGTTGTTCTATGACTATGTGAAGTTCATTGTGAGTCGTACTAACCGCTATACAGGAAAGAAATATGTGGACGATCCTGCAATTATGTCGTGGCAGATAGGTAACGAGCCCCGTGCCTTCTCGAAAGAGGCGCTGCCAGCCTTTGAGAAATGGCTAAGCGAGGCTTCGGCCTTGATACGCAGCTTGGATTCCAACCATCTGATCAGCATCGGTAGTGAGGGTGCCTGGGGTTGTGAGGGCGACTATGAGTGTTATGAGCGCATATGCAGCGACAAGAACGTGGACTATTGCAATGTTCACTTGTGGCCATACAACTGGGGATGGGCCAAGCCTGACTCGCTGATAGAGCATCTGCCTCGAGCCTGCGAGAATACCAAAGAATATATTGATCGCCATCTGGCTATCTGCGACAAGCTGAACAAACCGCTGGTGATGGAGGAATTCGGCTATCCGCGTGATGGTTTCAAGTTCACCCTCGATACTCCGACACAGGGACGTGATGCCTATTATAAATATGTATTCTCGCTGGTGGCCGACAACGCCGAACAGGGTGGCCACTTCGCCGGTTGTAACTTCTGGGGATGGGGCGGTTTTGCCCAGCCTAAGCACGAGCAGTGGCAGGTGGGTGACGACTACACCAACGATCCGGCTCAGGAGGCTCAGGGACTGAATAGCGTGTTCAGCAGCGACACCACTACGCTGGCTATTATTCGCAATCAAGTTGAACGAATCGTTAAATGTCAATAAAATATGTTGGTATTACAAAGATTTTTGCTATCTTTGCAAACGAAAATAAAATCTATCATGGCTAAAGACCATTTCATCATAAAGAATTATAGCTTTTTGGTGCTGTTCACGATGCTTCTTGGTGTTTTGCCGATGGAGGGTCAGATTCGTGGTAACAACATCCAGGTGACAGTAGTCCCTGACCATCAGGACTGGCGCTATGATGTGGGGCAGACGGCCACGTTCAAGGTGTGTGTGACGCAGTCGAACACGCTGATGAGCAACGTCACTATTGACTATGCTGCAGGTCCGGAGATGTATCAGGACGTCAAGAAAGATGGCGTAGTGTTGAAGGATGGCACCTTGACGCTGAAAGGTAAGATGACAAAGCCGGGATTCTATCGCGTCGACGTGACGGCCCATGTGGATGGCAAGGATTATAAGGGAGCCTGCGCAGCAGCCTTCTCTCCTGAGAAACTGCAGCCTACGACAGTGATGCCGCAGGACTTTTCCGACTATTGGCAGAATGCCATCAAGGAAGCCCGCAAGATTGACCTTAACCCAACAAAGCGCCTGTTGCCTGAACGCTGTACAAAGGATGTCAACGTCTATGAGGTCAGCTTCCAGAATATTCAATGGAATTGGCGCACATACGGTATTCTGTGCGTTCCTGTCAAGGAAGGTAAATATCCTGCCTTGTTGCGTGTGCCCGGAGCCGGTGTACGTCCTTATGGTGGCGATATCTATACGGCATCGCAGGGTGCCATAACCTTGGAGATAGGCATTCATGGCATCAGCGTGACGATGGATCAGAAAGTGTATGACGATGTCTTCAACGGTGCTTTGATGAACTATTGGAACTGGGGCATGGACAACCGTGACGACAGCTATTACAAGCGTGTCATCATCGGGTGCATCCGTGCATTGGACTATATCGAGGAGTATACGCCGTGGAATGGTCAGCAATTGGGCGTGTCGGGCTCCAGTCAGGGTGGTTTCCTTTCGCTGGCAACGGCAGGACTGGATAAGCGTGTCACGTATTATGCGCCCGTACATGCCGCACTCTGCGACCATACTGCTTCGCTTGTAGGCGTTGCTTGTGGGTGGCCGCATTATTTCTATTGGAATAAGGGCAAAGGACAGGAGAAGCAGATTGAAACCTCGCGTTACTACGATGGCGTGAATTTTGCCCGACTCATTGACAACAACCAGAAGGGGTGGTTCTCTTTCGGCTACAACGACGATGTGGTGCCTCCGACAACGGCATGGGCCACATATAATACTGTTAAGGGCCCGAAAGAGATTTCTCCCTATCAGGCCACGTGGCATTTCTGGTTCCAGGAGCAATGGGATGAATGGGAAGAATGGATGTTAAAACAAATGAAACTCAAATAAAATGAAGAACATTTTAACAATGATATTGGCAGGACTGGCAGTAGTAGCCTGCACCACAGCTAAGAAGGCTGAGGTAGAGAAAACCATAGCCCAGCAGTTGTTCGAACGATTGGATACCCTCCGTCAGAAGGGTTATATGTTCGGTCATCAGGACGATCCGTTCTATGGCCTGACATGGGATTATCAGCCTGACAGCAGTGATGTCAAGAATGTTTGTGGCGACTGGCCAGCCGTGATGGGTTTTGAACTTGGCGGCATTGAGATGGGCGATGAGAAAAACCTGGACAGTGTGCCTTTTACGAAGATGCGTGAAGAAATTGTCAAGCATCACGAGCGTGGCGGTATAGTAACCATCAGCTGGCATCCACGCAATCCTGTGACGACCGTTGAGGGTGGCGGCAATGCCGGACAGAGGTTCCCTGAAGGAACGGCATGGGATGTCAGTGATACGACTGTTGTAAAGAACGTGCTGCCTGGTGGCTCACAGTACGACAAGTTCCAGACGTGGATGCAGCGCGTAAGCGAATTCCTGGCTACGCTGAAGACCGGTGACGGCCAGCCTGTTCCCATCATCTTCCGCCCTTGGCACGAGAATACAGGTTCATGGTTCTGGTGGGGTGAGAAGCTGTGTACAGCCGACGAATACAAGGCCTTGTGGAATATGCTGCAGGACAAGCTCGATGCCGATGGCTTTACAAACCTGCTCTGGGCCTATTCACCAGGTATGGCTGCTAACCTGACGACCGAAAAATATCTGGAGCGCTATCCTGGTGACGACCGCATCGGACTGGTGGGCATTGATGGCTATCAGTGGGGTTCGAAGGAGGACTTCGTGTCACAGCTGGATGCCAATCTCACGATGCTGACCCAGTTTGCTAAGGAACATGGCAAGATTGCCGCCCTCACAGAGTGTGGCTTGAAGAATCTGAGTGATCCCACTTGGTGGACATCTACCCTGACACCGGTGTTGGACGTGTATCCCATCAGCTATTTCCTGGTGTGGCGCAACTACAAGGAGGAGTGGTTTGGTCCGGCACCTTCACAACCCGATGCTCCTTATTTTAAGGAGATGTTCGCAAAAGAAAACACCCTCTTCCTGGAGGAGATTAAAGATTAAAAAATAAAGACTAAAGATTAAAATGACACAATATCAAGAAAAAGTCGCAGCCTTGAGAGCTCATCATGAGGAGCTGCTGACCAAGAAGAATGAGAAAGTGGCCTGGGGCAATGGCATCTACGATAAATACATCAACCCTGTAGTGACGGCAGCCCACATTCCTTTGGAGTGGAAATATGACTTCAATGAACACGACAACCCCTTCCTGATGCAGCGCATCATGTGTAATGCAGCACTTAATGCCGGAGCCATCAAATGGCAGGGCAAGTATGTACTGGTGGTACGTGTGGAGGGTGCTGACCGGAAGAGCTATTTTGCTGTTGCTGAGTCGCCTAACGGTATCGACAACTTCCGATTCTGGGATGAGCCCATCACCATGCCCGACGATGTGATTCCCGCAACAAATATCTATGATATGCGCATCACACAGCACGAGGACGGCTGGATCTATGGTGTGTTCTGTGCTGAGCGTCATGATGACTCGCAGCCAGGCAATCTCAGTGCAGCAACGGCTACTGCTGCCATTGCCCGTACCAAAGACCTGAAGACTTGGTATCGTCTGCCTGACTTGAAAACGAAGAGCCAGCAGCGTAATGTGGTGCTGCATCCGGAGTTTGTCGACGGCAAGTATGCTTTCTATACCCGTCCGCAGGATGGTTTCATCGATACTGGTTCAGGCGGCGGCATCGGCTGGGCTTTGGTAGACGACATTACCAATGCTGAGATTAAGGAAGAGACAATCATTTACGAGCGCAAGTACCACACCATTACCGAGGTGAAGAACGGTGAGGGACCGCACCCCATCAAAACTGACAAAGGCTGGCTGCATCTGGCTCATGGCGTTCGTGCCACGGCTGATGGCCTTCGCTATGTGCTCTATATGTATATGACAGCACTGGATGACCCTGCCAAGGTCATTGCACGGCCTGGTGGCTACTTCCTGGTGCCTGAGGGTGACGAGTACCTGGGCGACGTGATGAACGTAGCCTTTGCTAATGGTTGGATAGCTGATCCTGATGGTAAGGTGTTTATATACTATGCTTCGGCAGATACGAGGATGCATGTAGCGACATCTACCGTCGAGCGTCTGGTGGACTATTGTATGAACACGCCGGAAGACGGTCTCTATACGGCTGCCAGCGTCGAGACCATCAAGAAGCTGATAGCCAAGAATCGCAACTTATAATCATTATTCAATAAAAGTATTATGGCAAAATCAACCTTGAGAGAAAAAATCGCCTACGGCTTTGGCGATATGTCCTCCAGCATGTTCTGGAAGATATTCAGCTATTATCTGCCGTTTTTTTACAGTAACATTTTTGGCCTGACATTGGTCGACGCCGGTGTGTTGGTGCTTGTAACACGTATATGGGATGCTGTTTCAGACCCCATGATGGGTATCATTGCAGACCGTACGAATACCAAGTGGGGAAAGTATCGTCCCTATCTGCTATGGGTGGCTCCGTTCTTCTCCATAGCCGGTATTCTCTTGTTTACAACGCCCGACCTGGACTATGGCGGCAAGCTCATTTGGGCATACGTCACCTACATCCTGATGATGACCGTCTATACGGGTATCAACGTGCCCTATGGTGCCATGTTGGGTGTGATGACAGATGATACTAATGAGAAAACGGTGTTCTCGTCATTCCGTATGTTCTTTGCCTATGGCGGTTCGTTTATCTCGCTGTTCCTATGGGAGCCCTTGACCAATATGATGGGTGGTTATAATACCCCTGGTGGCTGGTTCTGGGCGATGGTCGTGATTGCTGCTGCTTGTTTCGTCATGTTCATCATCTGTTTCTCGATAACCCGCGAACATCTGAAGACGATATCGACCGTCAGCGTGGGTAGCGACTTCAAGGCCCTGCTCTCCAACAAGCCCTGGTGGCTGCTCATTGGTGCCGCTCTGTGCTTCAACCTGTTCAATACAGTGCGTGGTGCCACCGTGGCCTACTTCTTCCAGGATATCATTGGTGCTGATGTCAGTCTGGTGTTCTTCGGAATCATGTTCGCATTCTATGCAGGACTGTTCCTGGGTGTCGGCGAGGTGTCGAACATGGTTGGTGTTGCCTCGTGCGTACCTATTTCTAATAAACTGGGCAAGAAGACGACCTTTATCCTGGTCAATGCCTCGCTGGTGGTGCTGAGCATTGCGTTCTATTTTATCCCCTGCACACCTGCAGGCTATTGGACGATGCTTGTGTTCCAGGTGCTGATTTCCATCCTGACAGGTATTATGTCACCGTTGGTATGGAGTATGTATGCCGATGTCAGCGACTATGCTGAACTGGAGTTCAAGACAGCATCGACGGGACTCATTTTCTCGTCGTCGTCCATGGCTCAGAAGTTCGGTGGTGCCATTGGCGGTGCTGCCGTACTGTGGCTGCTCGACAGCTTCGGATACATCACTGATGCCACGCAGCTGGCAGCAGGTGTTGTACAGCCCGATGGTGCCATTGACTGTCTGCGCTGGCTGATGAGCTTCGTTCCGGCCTGTGTAGCCTTCATCTCCATGTGTGTAGTATGGTTCTACCCGCTGACTACGGAGCGCATTGCCTATATCAATGCTGAACTGAAGAAGATACGTTCTATTGAAGAGTAATATGATAGAAACGATGAAACGTGAGATGCAGGATGTGTTGGAAAACAACATCCTGCGTTTCTGGATGGATAAAATGGTAGACCACGAAAACGGTGGTTTCTATGGACGTATTGACAACCAGGGGGTACTGCATCCCATGGCTGAGAAGGGGGCTATCCTCAATGCCCGCATTCTGTGGACCTTCTCCGCGGCCTACAGAGTGCTCAGTGGCTCTTCTACTGAGGCCTCTGCCTATCTCGACATGGCTACCCGTGCCAAGGATTACATCATCAATCACTTCATTGATCCCGACTACGGCGGTGTCTATTGGAGCGTCGACTACAAGGGACAACCCCTCGACACAAAGAAACAGTTCTATGCCATTGGTTTTGCTATCTACGGCATGTCGGAATATGCACGTGCAACAGGCGACCGTGAAGCTTTGGACTATGCCCTTCAGCTCTACGACTGTGTTGAGCAACATTCGTTCGATAAGATTAACAACGGATATATCGAGGCATGTACCCGCGAATGGGGTGAGATGGCCGATATGCGTCTCTCTGAGCTTGATGCCAACTATCCCAAGTCGCAAAACACCCATCTGCACATCATCGAGCCCTACGCCAACCTCTATCGCTGCTTGAAGGAGTTCCGTGCAGCTGAGTCGTGTGACTATGTACCCGTCATAGGCTCTGTGCTACCCATGGGCGTTTCTGTCCCACAGGAGACCATTAATAGGGTTGAGGGTTCACTGCGTAACATCATCAATATCTTCACCGACCACATCCTGAATCCTGCCACTCATCATCTTGACCTGTTCTTTGATATGGACTGGACACGCCAGGCGGGAGCTCTTGAGAGCTATGGCCACGACATCGAGTGCTCATGGCTGATGCACGAAGCAGCCCTTGTTCTGGGCGACCCCTATGTACTGGAGAAGGTGGAGCCCATCGTCCGTGAGGTAGCTAAGGCCAGCGAAAAGGGTCTGCGTCCTGACGGTTCCATGATTCACGAGGCCAATCTCGACACAGGCCATGTTGACGATGACCTGCACTGGTGGGTACAGGCAGAGAATGTGGTGGGATGGTTTAATATTTATCAGCACTTCGGTGACACTGATGCCCTACAGAAAGCCCAGCGCTGTTGGGACTATATCAAAGCCCAGCTTATTGACTACGAGAACGGCGAATGGTTCTGGAGCCGTCATCCTGACGGAACGCTCAACACCGTCGATGACAAGGCTGGCTTCTGGAAGTGCCCCTACCATAATGGCCGTATGTGCTTGGAAATAATAGAAAGGACTGAATAATAACATCAATAATACATTTATTATTTATCAAAAATGAAAAATTCTACAAGCAGAACGTGACCTTCGACGCCATCATGACACGAAGTTGGTAGGCCGGTCATAATAGGCCCCTCAAAGTATTTCGTGAAATAGGAAAACGAGAAAACGTGAAAAGTGAAAAGTGAAAAAGTGAAAAACCACCCCCGTCAACTCGACGGGGTGGTTTTCGATTATTTCCTGACTTCGTCGATGCGTCACCCTAATCACCTTTTGTGGTATCCATTTCGAACAATTGCTTGATGGCTTTCTGCTCTTCCG
>JBGUQW010000193.1:0-30385 GCA_045131435.1 Prevotella sp. | reverse complement strand
TGCCCATCATGAACTGGGCCATCTGCCTGACGGTATCAGCAACCTCGTCCATCTTCTCATTGAGTCGCCTTTGCATGTCCTCATTCCTGGACTTAAGGGCAGAGTTCTCCTGCTCCAGAAGTCTTGCTTTCTTCTGGGCTTCATGCTTCTCTCTTTCAGCGCTACTGACTCTGGATGAGAGTACTGCAAACTGCTGTTCCTCTGCCTTATTCACGTTACAAAGGTAAACATAATATTTCATTCCTTGACGCGGAAAATAGTACGTTTACAGATGTCAGAAGTAAGATGTCAGAAGTAAGATGTCTGAAGTATGATGTCAGAAGTAAGATGGAAGAGGTAAGATGTCAGAAGTAAGATGTCAGATGGAAGTGTTACTTACCGTCCAGTTCTTCATTTATCTTCTTACAACGAGTCACTAGTATTTTCACTAATTCCTCGCAGTCCGTATAGATACTTTGATATTGCTTGTCGTCAATGTATTTGTTTCGATGAAGTAATTCTATCCAATAGAGAGACTCACGAGCTTCTTTCAGAGCAATAAAAGATTTAGCACGATAGTCAGTCTTACTAACTGCATTTGTTGCTTCTGCATTGTTTGCTCCGATGCTCGTTCCCGACCTCAATAGTTGGTTACAAAGGACAGCGACTGCCTGTAGGTGTACTGGCACTCGCGATGTATGATGGCTGATGTCTGAGGGCTGAGAGATGTTGGATGTCTGATGGTTGAAGGATGATTTTCCTTTTCGCACATCATACCTCTTACTTCCGCCATCATACTTCTGACTGGCTTGCTCCAGCAAGTAGTCATTCAGTTTTATAATGCGGTCGCCAAAGGCGAGGCACTTTGCTTGAATCGCATCAGAGATTTCAGACATGGTTTAAGATGGATGATGGATGATGGATGATGGCTGATGGAAGAAGGCTGAGAGCAGAAGGTTGAATTATTATCTACGGCCGCATCTATACTTTTGAACGTATAGACATCAAATCGAAAACCATCAGGCGAGTCTCACGATACAAGTCGGCTTCATCAATTTGTACTGCCTTAGACATATACTGCATCTCCTCTAAGTCTGACGAGAAAATGAAATCAAAGCCGTTATCAAGATAGAACTGTAGAACCTTTGGATTATTTACCGCATCAACAACTATGTATCTACAGCCTGTCTTGTTCAATGGGTCGATGAACCAAGACTTAATGAAGTTCAACACTTCTTCTCCTAAGTTTCTGCCCCGATAATCATCAAAAACTGCTAATTGAGCTATTAGAACTGCAGGGTATTGAGAACGCTGCTTCGAAAAGGGTATTTTACGATTAAGTTTATTACGCTTCGACTTAGGCATATTGTCTACGCGTACTGAGGAGTTGGCGACAGTAAATGCGGCAGCTATCCTTGGTTCTTGTCTGCTAACAAAACAATAGGACTTGCCTAACATCTGCCTGTCATAATCCATGAATTCCGAGTGGAAGAACTTGTCAATGTGTTCGTCTTTTGAGCACGAATAGAGCGGACACGAAGAAACAACTTCTTCGGTCATCAGCTTGAACACGAAATTCTGATGGAGATAGGAATCCATTAGTAACCCAAATGTGCTTCTGCTAATATCTTACGTGCTATCTTCACCTGTTCTGTGAAGTCGATGGAACCTGGGTTTGCTTCGACCTCTGCAGCCCTATCGTTGAATCGCTGAGCCGCCTCACCAGTAAGTGTAGGTATGGGTTTGATGTAGTATGCCATAATTGTAAATTCTTTAATCGGTTGCAAAAGTACGACTTTTATTTCTAATAAAGCGTATTTTAACAGAATTTTAACAGGCTTGAGGAGCTGTTCGCACTGAGTTCATACAATCCTACGCATTACCTCAAGAAAGCCAGAAGGACTAAAAGGCACGAAATCCCCCCAATCCTCACGGTCACCCCTGCAACTGGCTGAGATGATCCAAACGGGCAAATGCCTTTGAGAGGTTCTTACCAGTCACCTGTCGATGTTTGGAAAATCCGAACATAGTCTTCCATTTCTAGAGTTGGACAATTTCCGTGTTCCGATACTCACCAGCGTCCCAGCGTTCCTGAACTTCTTGGAGGCGCTGAGCTTTGTCAATACCTATTTGACGCATGCGCTTCAAGACTTTGCGCGATGCGTTCTTTATAGTGATATAATCTGTATTTGTCAAGAATTTGAGAATTATAGAATTTTAGTCTCTATTGCTGTTTCTATTTCTTGGGGTCTTCTTTGCGCACACGCTTTACCGTGTGTTTGATCTTGCCTATCAGGAAATTGATTTCCAGACTCGATTCCGTCTCACTGGTCTGCAGGTCGGGCATTACGATGTCGGTCAGGACCTCACCAAAGTGTTGCATCTTCGACTGCTGCTTTTGCTTATCGGTTTCTTTGTGGAGGTCGAGTAACTCGTGTTTCAACTCACGAACCTTTGCAAAGGTTTCTATGATGGCGAACGTCATATCGCGAGCCGCTTCTCCCTTTAAAATCGTGGCTAACATATATAAACCACGATCAGTGAATACTTTTGTAGTACTACGACTCTTTTGTGACACATTTGTGGTCAAAACTTTTGACCGCAAATCACACAACTCACTCTTACTCAGCTCAAACATGTATCGGGCAGGGAACTTGTCCGGGTTATTGCGCACAGCCTGATTTATCTCCTTCGTCTGCACTCCATAAAGTACTGCCACGTCAGCATCGGCAATTACCTCCACATCACGGATGACGGCAATCTTGTCTTTAACCTTCTGGATGTTTATTGCCAAGCTTTTATCTTCTTTCTTCACTATATCGGTCATAGTATCTACTCTGCAAAGAGTTTACGAACATCGTGATATACCTTATCTGAATGAAGCTCATCAAAGGCTCTTATCAGACTTTCTCTAACCATCGTCTTTTGGACTTTGGTCTTATCCTGTTCGGCCAGAAGACGTTCTGAATTTGCATCATCCTCGCGCACCTTGTCTATCAGTTCATCGAAGTATTCGTCCACAGACATTGTACTGGCCATTATCCTATTTCGGGTAGAAGTGGCATTGAAATTCCGCTTCGTATCTGTTGTTTGATTGGTTACTATCATAATATTGCTTTTATTTTGTGGACAAAGATACGAAAAAGATTTGATACTTATCGCACTTTGAACCATTATTTTTCAATTTTTGTATATTACTTGTCTTGTCTGCCCTGCAGTACATTTTGACTTTCATTATCACTCTTTTTGTGGCAAAAGACACATGTCAAAAGCATCTCTTTCCTCGAACGGCATGGTAGTGGCGTTCGAGGATGGATTTCATTTGCCACCAGGAGGTGGTGAATTGTTGGGTATTTGAATAGGCGTTAAGCAGAATCTTGATATACTCTTGATAGAGGGGCGCACTGTCTGTGGCATTCCTGTCGGGATGTAGCGCTACCAATAGGTTGTAGTAGGCAACCAACGTGGCGGCACTGGGGTGGACCGTGCGGAGAAGATTGTTTCGCGCCTGATTGAGATCGCGCTGCGTGACTTGGGCTGAATCAGTATCAACCATTCCGGAGAAGTGGTGAATGACCGTTTGCCATGACAACCGTTCTGCCTCCAGAACGACTTGGTCATCATCTGTTACTTGTTGTTGCAGATGTTCCTCGACTTCTGCCATAGACCGGCGGGCGGCATCTTCCAACTTGACTTGAAGGGCGTGCCCTTCCTCGGTGTTGTAAGGAGACAAAGCAAGAATATCCCAGACAGCACTTGCTCCCTGCGGGGAGAGGCTGCTGTAATCGCATTCCCTGAGCTGTTTCAGGGTCTCTTCTATTTGCTTTGTCTTTTGCTTTTCTAACTTTTTGCTTGTTCTTTTTTCTGTGGTACTCCTAAATCGGATGTATTTGATGACCGGCATCAACAGTGACAGCGGTTCTGAAAGTGTCTTGTGGAGCTGTTCATACTGTTTGGCTGCATCGCGATAGTTCACGTCATGGGTTGCCATATAGAGTACTGCCATCATAAAGGCTTCCTCATCATTCTCCGGCTTGTCGGGATTCGTGAGCATCCGTCGTACGACGGGGATGTAGTGCTCTATAGAATGGCGGTCCTTACGCAACACAGCATGAAGCAACAACAGGGTCTTGACATGGTTGTGAATCTGACTGTCATCGAACTCCATGTAACTCAGGAACTGGAGATCGTGCAGGATTTGAGAATCGGCTTCCGTTTGCAGGCTATTGTCATTCGATTTCCTGCGTCCATACCGATGACGGACAATGTGAGTCAATGCTTGGTCAACTTTCTTTACATAATCGGGAGATAGCCATTCCTGAATTTTCATAGGCAGATGCTGTTCTTCTACATCCACATTTTGGGTCTTCAGAATTAAACGACCATTGAAGATGGGTAATTCCAGTGTCAGACTGACTCCTTGTTCTTTCTTCCTGACTTTGGTGACATAAAACTCATAACCCTTAAATACCTTGGCCTTCAGCATGACCTTGTCAGCAACATGAAAGCCGTCGGGCGAGGGTTCGAGATTGAACATCTCACGATATTCGCTCATCATTTCAATGAGGCTGTCCATTTCTTTCGCAGTCGCCCATAAGGGTTTGCCGCTTTTTGTGCGGCATAGCGAAAGATGCTGGCGTGAAGTGCGGTTCCATTCTCCACCGATGAGTGCAAGGATGTCGGGCTCCGTGGCCTTTATAAATAGGTAGTAGTGCAGGGAACTGCGCAGCGTGTTGTTCTCTTTAACCTTTTTATTATATGCCTTGTCATTCTCTTTTTTATAAGTAGCTTCGCGGATATACTGGTGGGGAATAAAATACACCAGTGCCTCCATATCGATGGCTGCCCGCTGCTCATTCAGTTGAGAAAGTTGCACATCAATCAAATGCGGATCCGGATGCCTCAACAGCCACCACCGTTCCTGTATTCCTACATGTATTTTTTCTGACATAGATACGATCTCTCCTCGTCCGTCAACCAGTGGTCTCTGGACTTATTGTTGTTGTACAAATGACTCGGGCACCAGTTCTCAGACTGTTTAGGAGATGGCTGCAAGGATAATCCTCATATCAATCCAATATGCCCGATTCTGTCGATGTAGAACCAGCGATGCTCAGTTGAAAACTTTTGGTCGGAGTTGACCTCAGGATACAAAAAGAGCGTGAACTCTCACTCTGCCCGTCCGTTTCTTAGGTCCTGAGAAAACCTCGCAAATAAACAGACAGAATAATGACGCTCACGCCGTTGGTATATGATGCGCCCAAAAGTGTGCGTATGAAGGTAACACGTACCTTCTCAGCACACCGACGGGGCATTTTAATACCACGCCACAAACATCCACTCTGCTATGTTCTTGATTTGCGGTTTTGAATTTCTCAGGTTCAAGAAACCAAGATCAAAGCGTTGTAAGACGCTGTTCTAATATGTTAGCCCACACCTTCACCGCCCTTAAGAGCAAGTACGGCGTGAGTGCTGCCTATGCAGCATTTTTCAGTCTTGGCATCAGCGAAAAACAGGTTCTCGCTTCAACCATTTACTGAATTTTCGGTGCAAAGTTACAAATAATATTTGAAACTTTGTTGAATATTCAAAGAAAAGTGGTAAAGTTTTCTTTTTTGTACATTTTTCATCATGGTGTCAGCTGTTAGCCAAAAGGAAGCGTTCAGCTTCAATGGCTGCCTGACAACCTGTCCCAGCTGCTGAGATGGCTTGACGGTAGGTTGGGTCAGCACAGTCGCCTGCTACGAATACACCAGGAACCTTGGTGCGTGGTGTTCCGTCTATCTTTTTCAGATAGCCCACCTCGTCAGTGTCTAACCACTCCTTGAAGATATCCGTGTTGGGTTTATGACCGATGGCGAGGAAGAATCCGTCGATGGCAATATCCACTTTCTCTTCGTCTGGTTCACCTTTGCGTTTTACAAGGTGAGCACCCTCCACACCATTCTCGCCGAAGAGCCCAAGCGTGTTATGTTCGAAGAGAATTTCAATATTCTCAGAAGCCATGACCCTTTCCTGCATCACCTTCGATGCACGGAGGAATGGTTTACGTACAATCATATACACTTTTTTAGCCAAGTGACTGAGGTAGAGAGCATCCTCGCAGGCTGTATCACCTCCACCCACAACGGCTACCGTTTTCTTGCGATAGAAGAAACCGTCGCAGGTAGCACATGCCGATACGCCCTGGCCATTGTATTTCCTTTCGTCGTCCAGACCGAGATACTTAGCTGAGGCACCCGTAGCAATAATCACAGTATCAGCCACAATTTCCACACCTTCGTCTGTCCAGCAATGGTAGGGAGCCTTTGAGAAATCAACCTTTGCTATCACACCGTCACGGATGTCTGTACCGAAGCGTTCTGCCTGTTCGCGCAGTTCCATCATCATCTGATTGCCGTCCACACCTTGTGGGTAACCGGGAAAGTTTTCCACTTCCGTAGTCTGGGTGAGCTGTCCACCAGGTTGCATTCCGCAGTACTCAATCGGATTCAGGTTGGCGCGTGAAGCATAAATGGCGGCAGTGTAACCTGCTGGTCCACTGCCTATAATTAAACATTTTGTAGTTTCCATATACTGCTATTAGCTTCTTAGTCCGATTAGGCAAGCAGAACTTTGATTTGCTCTTCAATGACTTCGATTTTGGTAGTAGGCTCAAAACGGGCTACCACCTGTCCTTTTTTGTTAATCAGGAACTTGGTGAAATTCCATTTGATATCGGGCTTCTGCTTATAGTCAGGATCAGCCTTCGACAGCATATCCTCCAGAATAGCCGTCAGCTCGTGCTCAGGATCCCATCCGGCAAAACCCTTCTGTTCCTTCAGGAACTTAAACAAAGGATCTGCGTCTTCTCCATTTACCTTTACTTTCTTGAATCGTGGGAATTCTGTACCAAAGTTCAGCTTGCAGAACTCATGAATCGACTCGTCAGTGCCAGGTGCTTGTTGTCCGAACTGGTTGCAAGGAAAATCCAAAATCTCAAACCCTTGACTATGATACTTCTTGTAAAGGGCTTCCAGTTCGTCATACTGGGGAGTAAAACCACACTTTGTTGCCGTATTGACAATCAGTAATACCTCGTTCGCGTACTCTTTCAGCGAAACGTCCTTTCCTTTTCTGTCTTTGACAGAGAAATCGTAAATAGTCTTCATTTTTTTATTTTAACTAGTAGTGTTGTAATATCTGGGTACAAATATACAGAAAAAAAAGTGAAAGCACGAATGTTTTCACTTTTTTTTCTTTTTATAAGCCCCAGTCAGCTATGTAGGGTTTGTCCAATGGAGATATAAAAAAGGTGCTCACCTCGGCATATGCAACTACCAGGCAGCACCTTTAATTCTTTGGTACGAGAAATATCTTACTTCTTCGCAGCCTTACCGTAGCGGCTCATGAACTTGTCAACGCGACCGGCAGTATCCACAAGCTTGCTCTTACCAGTATAGAAGGGGTGAGAGGTGCTCGAGATTTCGATTTTAACCACTGGGTAAGTTTCGCCTTCGAATTCTACGGTGTCATTTGTCTTTGCGGTAGAACGCGAAAGGAACATATCGCCGTTGGACATGTCCTTGAACACGACGGGGCGATAGTTTTCTGGATGAATACCTTGTTTCATTTTTACTTGTTACTATTTAATGTTATTTACCTAATGTGCATAAAAGCGGGTGCAAAGGTACAAAGAAAAATGGAAATAGCCAAATTTTCTCCTTTTTTTTTTCTCACAAGGTTAGAAGTTTACGCCAATGGTGGTGTAGAACATGCCTGTATGCGAGGTGTCGAAATAGTCGTGGCTGATGTTCGCCAAGCCAAAGTCGTAGCCGATTTCACCATACAGAAACTCATACTGCACGCCACAGCCTGCCTTGATACCAGCATCGAAACGTTTGAATCCATCGTTATCGAACGAACTATAGGCCTGCCGTTGTCCGAAGTCCTTAATTTTTCCCCCCACGCCAACAGCCACATAGCCACCAGCAAAGGGCTGAACGCTAAAGTTGGACGTGATATCAACGAAGCCCTTTATCAGCAGCGGCATCTCCAGATAGTTCAGACTATAGGTAAACTTTGAATCCCCATAGTGTCCTTCACCGCCTTTCTCAATATAATAGAGCCCTGTCTCGAAGTAGACAGGAGAGTAGTGACCAAGCTGGAAGCCTGCCACCACGCCGGCATTGATGCCAGCCTTCATAGATCCGCCATCCAAATATTTGTCATCAGAGTTGACAGTTGCAAAACCCACACCCAACCGCAGGCCATAGTAGGCATCACTGCTATAGTAATAGCTGTCGCGACCATCATGGTTGCTGCGAGGAGGCGGCGGTGTCGGCAGACGATGGACATGAGGTCTACCATATTGCGCTGAAACTGGCGTTGTGAGCATCAGGCTCATCAGTGCTATTATCCATTTCTTCATAGTAGTCAAACAATTCAACATTAAATGCCCAATCCGTCGTTGAATGAGACATCGACGGCCTTCGATTGCAGGATACGCGAATGTGGCGGCACGTCGTGAGTCAACCAGATATTACCACCGATAGTGGAATGATGGCCGATGGTAATTCGTCCGAGGATGGAAGCGTTGGAATAGACGGTAACATAATCCTCAATGACGGGGTGTCGGGGGACGTTGAGCATATTACCCTGATCGTCGTACTTGAAGCTCTTGGCACCGAGGGTAACACCCTGATAAAGGGTGACGTGGTTGCCGATGACACAGGTCTCACCGATAACGACGCCCGTCCCATGGTCGATGGCAAAGTATTCACCTATCTGGGCTCCCGGATGGATATCGATGCCCGTTTTGGAGTGTGCCAACTCAGTGATGATGCGTGGAATAACTGGAACATGCAGTTGGTGAAGCTTATGGGCTACGCGGTAATGCGTCATAGTGTTCATGACGGGATAGCAGAAGATGACCTCCCCGTAGTTGGGGGCAGCAGGGTCGTTGTCGAACATGGCCTGAACGTCGGTATAGAGCAGACGTTTGATTTCGGGCAGCGTATCGATGAATTCGAGCGTGAGTCGCTGGGCCTCTTCGTAAATCTGCTGTTTGGTCTTGATGGCCTCGCAGTCTTCACAAAACTGCAGTCCGTGGGCAATCTGCTTGACGAGCAGACGCTGCAGTTCCTCCATGTGAACGCCGACATAGTATGAGCGGATGGTCTCGTCGGGCTGGCGTCTGTTGAAGTAATCTGGGAAGATGATGGTTTTGACGAGTCGAACGATTTCCTTCACTTGTTCGACTGAGGGCAGCGGAGCCTGTACAGCAGGCATCATACTCACTTCCTGTTCTGTCAGGCGTGACAGCAGGTGGACGTTTTTCAGCAACACTTCGTTTGACATATCTTAAAACTTTGAACTTGAAACTTAAAATCTGGAAAATGAAATCGTTTAGTCCTGACTCAGGTCGTGAACCATCTTACGGTACATGTCGTACATGCGTTTGCGCGAAATATAGCCTTTTAGATGACTGCTGCTGTCGACCACAGGCAACCAGTCAGCCTGCGTGCGTTCGAAGGTGCGCATCACCTGATTCATGGGCGTCTCGTCGGTCAACACAGCAGCAGGTTCCGACATGAGCTGACTGGCCATAAAGTGATGGTAAAGTTCAGTGCGGAACACGACATGGCGAATCTTCATAATGTTAATCTCGCCCAGCAATCTGCCTGCAGCATCGGTGACAGGCAGCACGTTCTTGCGCGAACGGCTGATCTGGTGCACCATCTTTCCCAGTTCCATATCAGGAGCTACGCCCTGATAGTCGCGGTCGATGACAGAGTCAAGGCTCATCAGCGTCAGCACAGCATGGTCAGTATGGTGGGTGATAAGTCGTCCCTGTTTGGCCAGTCGCATCCCGTAGATGCTGTGGGGCTCAAAGATGATGATGGTAAGATAGCTAGCCACCGACACAATCATGAGCGGCATAAAGAGATTGTAGCCGCTGGTAATCTCTGCAATGAGGAAAATGCCCGTCAGCGGGGCGTGCATGACGCCTGACATTACACCAGCCATACCCAAAAGGGCGAAGTTCTTCTCAGGTACGTAGACTCCAATCTGATGGATATTCCACAAGCGTGAGAAGAAGAAACCCGTAAAACAGCCTATAAACAATGAGGGTGCAAACGTACCTCCACAGCCGCCACCGCCGTTGGTGGCCGAGGTGGCGAAAACCTTGGTGAGGAGAACCAGTCCTATATATAATATAAGGTATTCAGAATGACCATAGAACAATGACCCGTCGAGCAGCTGGTTCCAGTCTGCCTCCGTCTTTCCATTGAGCAGCAGGTTGATGCTATGGTAGCCTTCGCCATAAAGTGATGGGAAGAGAAAGATGAGAGTACTCAGCGTCAAGCCTCCAATGAGCAACTTGACGTAGGGTTTGTCCTTGAAGCGTGCAAAGACGTCCTCGCAGGCATTCATAGTACGGATAAAGTAGAGCGACACCAGTCCACAGGCGATGCCTAGTAGGATGCATGCAGGTATGCGCTGTACCGTCCAGTCGCTGTCCAGATGGAACGAGAAAAGTACAGCATTGCCACTGAAGATATAGGTGAAGCAGGTGGCCGTGACACAGCTAACCAGAATAGGCAGCAAAGAGGCCATCGTCAGGTCAATCATGAGTACCTCGAGCGTAAATACCAGTCCTGCAATGGGGGCTTTGAATATACCAGCAATGGCTCCTGCAGCACCACAGCCTACGAGTGTCATCAGCGTCTTGTTGTCTAGACGGAATAGCTTCCCGAGATTCGAACCGATGGCAGAGCCAGTCAGTACTATTGGAGCCTCAGCTCCCACCGAACCACCAAAGCCGATGGTAATGGCAGATGCGATGACGCTTGACCATGTATTATGTACTTTCAGGCGTGAGCGGTTCGACGAAATAGCATAGAGGATGCGTGTAATGCCATGCGAGATATTGTCCTTGACAACATAGCGCACGAAGAGCGATGTCAGATAGATGCCGATGACGGGATAAACCAGGTAGAGCCAGTTGTAAGAGGTTGTTTGAAAGCGTCCTGTCAGCAGGTCGACGATGATGTTGATGAGTCCGTGCAGGACGAAAGCAGCGACAGCTGACAGCAGTCCAACGAGAAACGCCAGAATGAGCAGAAACATCCTGTCACTGACGTGTTCTACGCGCCAGTCGTGCAACTTCAAGAGCCATGCAGACCTTACTTCCATTCCCTTAAACGATATGATTGCCACCAGGCGGCAAATTATTCACTTTTCACTATTCACTTTTACCTTACAACGACCCTATTCATAAGCCGTTGTTCAGCCATCTGCTCCCACTTCGTACCTGGCTGTCCGTAGTTGGCATAAGGATAGATGCTGATGCCGCCACGAGGCGTAAAGATGCCCGTCACCTCAAGGTATTTGGGCTCCATCAACTTCACCAGGTCCTTCCTGATGGTGTTGACGCAATCTTCATGGAAGTCGCCGTGATTACGGAACGAGAAGAGGTAGAGCTTCAGACTCTTCGACTCCACCATACGCTGGTTGGGAATGTATGCAATCTTGATTTCTGCAAAGTCAGGTTGCCCGGTTATAGGACACAAAGTGGTAAATTCAGGGCAGTTGAACTGTACCCAGTAGTCGTTGTCGGTATGCTTGTTCTCGAACGTCTCCAACACCTCAGGGGCATAGTTCTGCGAATATTGCGTGGGGCGACCCAACTGTTGCAAATGGTCTTGTTCTCTATTCATAATCAATGTACTCTTTTCATTTTACGCTGCAAAATTACGAAATAATTATCAATTATCAATTGTCAATTATCAATTATTTTGTATCTTTGCAGCAGATTATACGAAGAAAACAACGAAAAAGAGATTATTACTATGAAAGGAATTGTATTAGCAGGAGGAAGCGGCACACGCCTCTACCCTATCACCAAAGGCATCTCGAAGCAGCTCATTCCCATCTTCGACAAGCCTATGATTTACTATCCCATTTCAGCACTGATGCTGGCTGGCATCCGTGACATTCTGATTATCTCGACACCATACGACCTGCCTGGTTTCAAGCGACTGCTGGGAACTGGCGAGGATTTGGGCGTGCGTTTCGAATATGCCGAACAGCCTTCGCCTGACGGCCTGGCACAGGCTTTCATCATTGGCGAGAATTTCATTGGCGATGACTGCGCCTGTCTAGTTCTGGGCGATAACATCTTCTATGGCAGCGGCTTTACGGGCATGTTGCGTCAGGCTGTAGAGAATGCCGAGCAGAACGGACTTGCCACCGTTTTCGGATACTATGTCAACGACCCAGAACGTTATGGCGTCGCTGAATTTGACAAGGACGGCAACTGCCTTTCCATCGAAGAGAAACCAGAGCATCCTAAGTCAAACTACGCCGTCGTAGGCCTCTATTTCTACCCCAACAGCGTGGTGGACATCGCCAAGCATATCAAGCCCTCAGCACGTGGCGAGTTGGAGATAACCACCGTCAACCAGGAGTACCTGAAGCAGCAGACGCTGAAGGTGCAGACCCTGCAGCGCGGCTTCGCATGGTTAGACACAGGCACCCACGACTCACTCAGCGAGGCCTCGACATTTATTGAAGTCATTGAGAAGCGTCAGGGGCTGAAGGTTGCCTGTTTGGAGGAAATTGCCTTCAAGCGTGGCTGGATAACCCGTGAGCAGCTTCATAAGATTGCCGAACCTATGGCAAAAAACGACTACGGGAAATATCTGCTCCGTCTGTAAATTCCCCCAAAAGACCTGAAATATGACAAAAGAACAGGATATCAAGAATGCAGTGGAGGTGCTGCGACAAGGTGGGGTAATCCTTTATCCGACTGACACGGTATGGGGCATTGGCTGTGATGCGACGAATGCAGAGGCCGTGAAACGGGTGTATGACATCAAAAAGCGTGACGACTCGAAAGCTATGATTTGCCTGGTAGACTCAGATGCACGACTGCAGCGGTATGTGCGTAACGTACCCGATGTGGCCTGGCAGTTGATAGACAGCTTGCAGGAAGGTGACTGCAAACCTACTACGCTGATTTTGGACGGAGCAGTCAATCTGGCTCCAAATCTGATAGCCGAGGATGGCAGCATTGCCCTGCGCATCACCAACGAGCCATTCTCGAAGGAGCTGTGCTACAGATTCCAGAAAGCATTGGTATCTACATCGGCAAACATCAGCGGCGAACCTGCCGCCCAAAACTATGGCGATATTGCTCCAGAGATATTAGAAGCTGTCGACTATGTCTGCTGGTCACGCCGCCAAGAACACAAACCCCATCAGCCTTCGAGCATTATTCGTCTGAAGGCTGATGGGGAAGTGGCCATCATCAGGCAGTAAGAGGTTTACTCTGCGGGCTTCTCTGCAGAAGCCTCTGCAGCAGGAGCAGCGGGAGCCTCAGCAGCAGGAGCTTCAGCAGCGGGAGCAGCAGCGTCCTTAGCAGACTCTGCAGCATCTTTCTGCTGGCTGGCACCAAAACCAGGCAGGTTGTTAGGATTGGTGACGGGGTTTTCGATATTCTCCATCACAGAGCTTTCGTGAGTGGCTGTAGGAGCTACCCAAGCGCAAACAACACTGATAATCACCATAGCGGCAGCAAGACCCCAGGTAGCCTTCTCAATGAAGTCAGTGGTCTTGCGGACACCACCAATCTGGTTGTACTGGGCAAAGCTTGTTGACAAGCCACCACCCTTAGACTCTTGAATCAGCACAATACCAATCATCAGTACGGCTGCAATCACGATAAGAATTACAAATAATGTGTACATTGTTTTTAATTTTTGTTTTTATTATTACTATTGTTTATTATTAATTTTTCGAGAAATCTCATTTGATCAGCAAAATAGGCATTCTTCTGAGGATACTGTTGATGCAGTCGTCCAATGATGTCAAGTGCCTTCTGATAGCGACCCTGCTTGATGTAGATGCGGGCCAGCGTCTCAGTGAAGTATTCCTCCTCGATATCTTCTTCCTCAGCAGTGGATTGGACAGACGGTCTATCGGCATCAATGCAGTCTGACGTTTCAGCATAATTCAGCATAATACGCCCCTGCTCTTGTTCGAGGAAATTGTCTATCAAGTCTTGTCCCTTCATTTGGGGAGCTTCCTGGAAATCGCCATTATTCGCTGTTTCCAGAAGATAGCCCACGTAGTCGACAGAAGCATCGGCTGGTGTAGGCTGACGATGTGGCTTCTCGTCATCATCGGCAGGAATGGAATCGAGGAACGAGTCGATGAGTGCTACCGTGCGGTTTTGGCTACTATCTATCAACTCTTGGTTGTTGTCACCAGACTGTTTGAACAACTGATAATGAGTAGCCTCAATCATCTGGAAGATGGTCGTGCGGTCAGTAATATAAACTGCAGCACGTCTCAACTCTTCATTGAACGAAATGTCGTGAAGCAGATAGAGGTTTTGCAGCATGAGCAGACGGGCTGGCTGATAATAGGGATGGAGTGCGAGGATTGAGCGCAACTCGTAAAGCGTGTCGCGGTCCATCATCTCCGGATGTCGTATCAACTCAGTCATCTCCATAGTCTTTACATCTATTAGCCATTACCAGTTAGCTACCGTAGCATTGAATATCTGGTCACAGAGATCCTTAATCATCTGTGTTACCAGTTCTTCCTGAACAGCATTCAGAGACAGGGTGTTCTCAAATGATTGTGAGGCCGTGAACTGACGCTCAAAATCCTCCTCGTGATTCTTGTTGTTGGTAAAGCGCACATTGACAGTGATGGACAACTCCGTCTGAGACGAATATCCTTCAGCACTCACTGATTTGTTGCGCTGGGAATATTGAGTTATCTCGCCCTCAATTTTCAAATCACCATTACGGCGCACCGGTTGCAGCTTGGTATGGTTCGCATACTGGTCGCGCAACTGGGTGTTGAACATGGGTCCCATCGGACCCCACACATAGTTAGAACGAATAGGGAAGTCACTAATCTGGATGGTTTTAGTCTTTGAGTAATCGATGCTGGCACCGTTGAACTTATAGCTCACGGAGCAGGCGCTGACAGCTAACAGCCAACAGCTAAAAGCTAATAACTTATATATCGTCTTACTTGTCCATTCCATATTGTTTCAGTCTGCGATAAAGGGTACGGTCACTGATGCCCAACTCCAGTGCGGCTTTCTTACGATTGCCACCATTGCGGCCAAGGGCCTTTTCGAGCGCCTGACGACTCCAGTCGTTAACATTGAGATTCTCAGGCTCATGTTCTGGCTCAACATATTCCTCAGCCACAGCATCCTCAGCATGAGAAGACTGCGGGGGGAGTGAATGATAGGGCGCAAGAGGAGCCAGCTGGGTAGAAGTCAATGGAGCACTGCTCGTTTGAGGACTGACCTGCACATCCTCTATCTGTTTCTTCAACGTACTCATCTCACGGCGCATGTCATTGACATTAGAGCGCAGTTCAAAGAGAATCTTATAGAGTATCTCACGCTCGTTCTCGAACGAGTGGTCGCCATCGTTACGAACAGGAGCCAGCTGTGTGGTTTCCTGATCCTGTGGAATAAACTGTGCCAAAACCTCATCAGAAATCTGACGTGACGGACTGAGGATACTAATCTGCTCGGTGATATTCTTAAGCTGACGAACATTACCCGGCCACTTATAACGCATCAGCAACTGTTTGGCCTCGTCG
Organism: Prevotella sp.; assembly: GCA_045131435.1. Taxonomy (GTDB): domain Bacteria; phylum Bacteroidota; class Bacteroidia; order Bacteroidales; family Bacteroidaceae; genus Prevotella. The sequence continues at coordinate 14,788 of JBGUQW010000193.1, read as the reverse complement.
GTGAGCACCACTTTCTCCATCCGGTATTTCTCAGCCATCTGCATAGCAAAAAGACGGAACAGCAGGACAATGTCTTCACCACGATCACGCAATGGAGGCATCTGAATAGGAATGGAGTTCAGGCGATAGTAAAGGTCTTCACGGAAACGCCCCTCGCTGATAGCCTGACGGATATTAACATTTGTGGCGGCAACGATGCGAACATTGGTCTTGCGGATTTCAGTACCTCCCACAGGAATGTATTCACCAGTCTCGAGCACACGCAACAAACGTGCCTGAGTAGCTAACGGCAACTCCCCTACTTCATCAAGGAACAGCGTACCATTGTTGGCAACACCGAAATAACCTGGCGAATCGTTGATAGCACCTGTAAACGAGCCTTTAACGTGTCCGAACAACTCGGAGTCGATGGTACCTTCGGGAATGGAACCACAGTTGATAGCAAAATATTTCTCACGACGACGCGGTGAATTGTCGTGAATGAGTCGAGGGATAATCTCCTTACCAACACCACTTTCACCTACTATGAGTACAGACAAATCGGTTGGCGCCACCTGTAGGGCGACGTCAAGTGCATGGTTCAACGCCTCGCAGTTTCCTACGATATTGTACCGCTGTTTAATGCTCTGTAACTCTGAACTTTTCATTTTAGCGTGCAAAGGTACGAAGAAAATCTGACATAATGGCACACTTTGGCAGAAATTTAACTTTCTGTGGCAGTTTCTTGCTTTTGTTCGACCTTTTCGAAAGATTTTTCCTTCTTGAACATATCCTTTGGACGCACCGTGAAGCGTGCCTTGTCGCCCTCTTCACGTTTCTCATGGAAGAGTTTCGGAAGCGGATTGGCCAGCGGCTCGTCATAGTTTTGGCGGTTGCGGAAGATGTCAATAGCCGTATAGATAGCCTGACGCATAGAGTTCTCGTCAGCCTTTCCTTGTCCGGCAATATCAAAGGCCGTACCATGGTCAGGTGATGTACGCACTATAGGCAGACCTGCCGTATAATTGACACCATTATCGTGAGCAATAGTTTTGAAGGGAGCCAAACCCTGATCGTGATACATAGCCAAAACACCATCGAAAGACTCATACGTACCTGCTCCGAAGAAACCATCAGCAGGATAAGGGCCAAAAGCCTGAATATCTTTTGCTGCTAATTCCTCAACAGCAGGAAGGATGATATCCTTCTCCTCAGTTCCCAAGAGTCCGTCATCGCCTGCATGAGGATTTAGTGCCAAAACGGCAATACGTGGGCAGGAGATGCGAAAATCACGGCGTAGTGATTCTTGAAGGATGGTGGCTTTTTCTATGATGCTATCCTTTGTGATAGCTTTTGCCACATCCTTGATGGGCAGGTGAGTAGTCACCAAAGCCACACGCAACACGTCATTCATCAGGATCATAAGTGCCTTCTTGCCTTCACCCACACTGGTCTCAATATACTCAGTATGGCCAGGGAATAGAAAACCTGGACTTTGGATAGTGGCCTTGTTGATGGGTGCTGTCACCAGCACATCATATAAGCCTGAGCGATAATCTGTCATAGCACGGTCCAGGGCTTTCAAAGCTGCTTCTCCTGCTTCTTTAGAGGGAACGCCCATTTCCACCTTCACATCTTCATCAAAACAGGTCAGCAGGTTGAGACGTCCGTCGCGAGCTTCCTCGGCATTATTGATGATACTGAAACTTGTCTCGAGGTTTAATGCTTTACGATGATAAGCCGCTGTCTTGGGTGAACCATAGATAATCGGTGTGCAGAGTTCGAACATCGCTGGGTCGGCAAAGACCTTCAGGATGACTTCGTAACCAACACCGTTGGTATCTCCATGCGTGATTGCCACGCGAATCTTTCTTTCTTGTTCCATAATTTTTATCGTTATTACGTTATCACGTTATGACGTTTTTCTTGTTGTTTAGCCGTCGACAGTAGTCCACAGGCAGCAAAGATATCCTGACCACGACTGGCACGGATTGTGGTAGTGATGCCGTGATGCGTCAGATAGTCGCGAAGTGCCTCCATACGGCTTTCGTCAGAAGCCGGCAGGTCAACAGATGGAATCTTATGGAAACGGATAAGATTGACACGACACTCCAAACCTTCCAGCAGATTGACAATTTCACGGGCATAGAGCGACGAGTCGTTGAGTCCGCCAAAACAGATATACTCAAACGAACAGCGACGCTGGTGGGTAAAGTCATATTGCTTTAACAAAGCAATGGCTTCTGTTAACGGCATAGCTTTCTCGGCAGGCATCAATTGTAGGCGTTGCTCATGCAAAGGGGAATGCATGGATATGGCGATGTGACAGTCGCTCTCATCAAGGAAACGTTTCAGCTTGCCTTTTACGCCAACACTGCTAACTGTAATACGCCTGGGACTCCAGGCATATCCCCAGTCGGCAGTCAGAATCTGACAGACCTGTAGCACTGCATCAAGGTTGTCCATAGGTTCTCCCTGTCCCATGAAAACGATATTCGTCAGTCGTTCACGCTCAGGAAGGGCATATATTTGGTTCAGGATGTCAGCAGCTGTCAAATTACCGTTCCAACCCTGTTTGCCAGTCTGACAGAAAAGGCAGTTCATTTTACAGCCCACCTGACACGAGACGCATAGTGTGGCTCGATCACCATCGGGAATGAAAACAGTTTCAACGAAGCGTTCCGCTCCGTCCTTTGCAACAGAATCACAACAGACAGGAAAGAGATACTTGATGGTTCCGTCCTTGCTGCGCTGACAATCAAGGGGAGCCATTGAGCCTACCTCATATTGCTGTTCCAGCCGTTCGCGGTTGACTTTCGAGATATTGGTCATCTCACTGATGCTTCCTACCTGTTTCTCATACAGCCACGACTGCATTTGCTTGGCCGTAAAGGCTGGCATACCTAACTCCAACACCACTGCTTTCAGCTCGGCAGAAGTCATTCCTATGAGTCGTTGTTTCATCGAAATCATTTTGCAAAGGTACGGCAATTAATTAAAAATTGAAAATTAAGAATGAAAAAATTATATTCTTTTAATAGGATTTTGGTGGTTTGGGCAAAATATATTACCTTTGTGCTCAGTTATGCATGAACGAAAGAAAGATGAAACAGAAAATAGAATGTTTTTATCCATTGGATAATATCTCTTTACATAGCAGCAACATGGTGATGCATATGGCTGAACAAGCTACTGCCGACTATGTACTGCTGGTGTTGAAGCACACGCCTGTAACATTTGGAGCCACAGCTATGGAACGCCTCCTATTGGTGGCAGAAGACACGGGTGCTGCGATGGTGTATAGTGACCGTTATGTCGTGGAACAGGGGGTCAGGAAGCCTCACCCCGTCATCGACTATCAGGAAGGTTCGCTACGTGATGATTTTGACTTCGGTAGCGTTTGGCTGATACGTACATCACTGCTGCACAAATATGCCACAAGTGACCGTGAACACGATTATCAGTATGCAGGCCTTTATGATTTGCGTCTGTTTTTAAGCCGTGAGGGACAGATTTTCCATCTTAATGAATATCTGTATACAGAAGAAGAAACAGATTTACGCGCATCAGGCGAGAAGCAGTTTGACTATGTAAACCCTGCCAATAGAGAGGTACAAATAGAGATGGAACAAGCCTGTACAACACATTTGGCAGAGATGCATGCATTAGTAGATACGACGCAATATGCTGACATAGACTTCAATGAACAGGAGTTTGACATTGAGGCATCGGTAGTCATCCCTGTCTACAACAGAGCCAAAACCATACGTGACGCCGTCAGCAGTGCTTTGAAACAGAATACAGACTTTGAATATAATGTCATCGTAGTGGATAACCATTCGACCGATGGTACTTCCGAGATTTTGTCCAGTATGTTGTCAAACTATGCCAACAAACTCCACGTCATCATACCAGAACGTACAGACCTCGGCATTGGAGGCTGTTGGAATGAGGCCGTCTACAGTCAATTCTGTGGACGTTTTGCCGTACAGCTTGACTCCGATGATCTATATTCATCACCCAAGACTCTACAGACCATTGTCAATGCTTTCTGCCAGCAGAAGGCAGCTATGATCGTCGGTAGCTATCGCATGTGCGACTTTGATCTGAACACCCTCCCCCCTGGGCTCATTGCTCACCAAGAATGGACGGATGAAAACGGCCCTAACAATGCGTTGCGCATTAACGGACTGGGAGCCCCACGTGCCTTTTTCACCCCATTATTACGAAGTATTGGTTTCCCCAACACGTCGTATGGCGAAGACTATGCCTTGGGATTAATATTCTCTCGCAGATATCGCATAGGACGCATCTTTACGGAGTTATATCTCTGTCGTCGCTGGGGAGGCAATAGCGATGCGGCACTATCAGTCGAGAAAGTCAATGCCAACAACCTATACAAAGACCGTCTTAGAACGATAGAGCTACATGCCCGTCAGCAAATGAATCAAGGAAAAGCAGACGTGTTAAGCGAGTCATCCCTCATGCGATTCTTTCACCGTCAAATGCAGACGTGGGAACAGACTCGTCAGCGCTATCGTGATTTGGAGAAAGTGGAGGTTCGCGAACTGTCTACTGATGACAGCCTGACGTTACAGGCACAATGGAATCCGGCACGTATAGGTTCTACAGGTGCCAAGATTGATGCAAAGAGTATTAGTGAACGCCCCTGTTTCCTTTGTCAGAAAAATCGTCCAAAGGAACAGATGTGCCGAGTAGTGGATAACAAATACGAGCTTCTTGTCAATCCGTTCCCCATTATGCCTGTCCACTTCACGCTGCCTACCATTCAGCACCGTCCCCAGCGAATTATGCCAATGTATGGTGAACTATTACGGCTTGCTGAACAGAACAGTGACCTTACCTTATTATATAATGGGCCACATTGTGGCGCGTCGGCACCTGACCATGCTCACTTACAAGCTGTTTGTAGTGGCATGCTACCCTTACAAACTTGTTGGCAGCGTTTGAGCAGGAATCTTGTGGAGGTGCTAAAAGAGGGTGATGACGAGGGCATTTGGCTAGTGGCAGACTATCCTGCAGCAGCCTTTGTCATCCGCAGTCATCATGTTGAGACGGGTGAACGGCTCTTCAAGCGCCTTTATGCATCTCTGCCACCTTCTTCTGACGATACAGAGCCGATGATGAACGTGATAACATGGCATGCTGGCGACATATTGCTGAGTGTAGTGCTGCCACGAAGAAAACATCGTCCAGACTGCTATACAGCAAAGGGAGATGCACAGTATATTATCAGCCCTGGAGCTGTTGACATGGGCGGACTCATCATCACACCTCGCGAACAGGATTTCCGACGGCTGACAGCAGAACTCTTAACGGATATATATCGTGAGTTGTCGATTACGGATGAACAGGTTCAGGAGGTCATCAGGCGCATGAAAAATGCTCCACTCACTACCCACCACACACCACATACCTCTCAAGAAGAACCAAATGTCAAGGTTGGCATTGTCAGTGGTCAGAAGATTCATTTTGCCCTGAATGGAGCCTATACTGCAAAGGGGGAGACCATAGAGGGCAAACAAACTGTGGAATTCTATGAGGGCGGTATCTTATGGAACGGCAACCAGTATAGCTCACTGGTATTTACGCCCCAGAATGCCGATGCCTCGTTCTCACTTTTTGACGTAACCATTGGTGTAAATTTCCATTGGGAACGTAAGGAGACGCAAGTCTTTTTGGGTACACTGCGGTTGGTTGTCGAGTCGGACAAGATTACCGCTATCAATGAGTTGCCCATAGAACAGTATCTGGCTTCGGTTATCTCCAGTGAGATGAAAGCGACGGCTGGACTCGAACTATTGAAGGCTCACGCCGTCATCAGCCGTTCGTGGCTTTTAGCGCAGATGCAGCGGAGAGAGGAAAACAATGAAAAAAAGGATGGTTTCTTTTCATATATCAAGAAGGATGACGAACTGATTCGCTGGTATGACCGTGAAGACCACACCATCTTTGATGTTTGTGCCGATGACCATTGTCAGCGCTACCAGGGCATTACCAAGCAGACTAGCAAAAATGTTGAACAGGCACTGAAGGCTACGCGCGGACAAATTCTTAGCTATGGTGATGACATCTGCGATGCACGTTTCTCGAAATGCTGCGGTGGACAGACGGAAGAGTTCCAGTATTGCTGGGAAGATACGCCCAAGCCATATCTGGTCAGTGTCGAGGATCCTTTCTGTAACACAAATGACAAAGCAGTGCTTTCACAGGTGCTTAACGACTACGATCAAGAGACGAACGACTTCTATCGCTGGACGGTAGAATATACTTTGGACGAGCTTTCTGATCTCATCTGTGAAAAGCTGAAGGATGACTTCGGCACCATCACCGACCTCATTCCTCTAGATCGTGGCAAGAGTGGACGTATCTGGCGACTTAAGATTGTAGGCACCAAGAAATCGTTTGTCATTGGCAAGGAGCTGGAGATACGACGTGCACTCAGTAAGAGTCACCTGTTGAGTTCAGCCTTCGATGTGGAAAAGACTGCCACTGGTTTCCGCTTGCACGGAAAAGGATGGGGACATGGTGTCGGTCTCTGCCAGATAGGTGCTGCCGTCATGGGACAGCAGGGTTATGACTACAAGCAGATTTTGCTCCACTATTATCGCAACGCGGAAATCAAACGACTGTATTAACACAACATATTATCATAAAAAAATGAAACAAAGAAATCCCTGGTTTTGGATTCCTACACTCTATATAGCGGAAGGACTTCCAAATGTAGTGGTTATGACAGTTGCTGTCGTAATGTATATGCAACTCGGCATGAGTGATACAGACATAGCGCTCTATACCGGTTGGCTTAGTCTGCCTTGGGTTATTAAACCGCTTTGGAGTCCATTTGTTGACCTATACCGCACGAAGCGTTGGTGGGTATTAACAATGCAGTTGCTACTGGGCTCATCATTGGCTGGCGTCGGCTTCACACTCAATGCACCGTTCTGGTTTCAGGGGACGATGACCTTCTTCTTTCTGATGGCTTTTGCGAGTGCTACACACGATATTGCTGCCGATGGTTATTATATGCTCGAACTCGATGACCACCAACAGGTCTGGTTTGTTGGCATCCGTAATACCTTCTATCGGTTGGCTGTTATCTTTGGCAATGGTGTGCTGATACCTGTAGCAGGCATGCTGCAGTTGCTATTCCGTGATCAGAAGGCCTTTACATGGAGCCTGGTGTTCTATGGACTGGCAGGCCTGTTTATTGCCATCTGGCTATACCATTCTTATATTATGCCGCGTTCTGCTTCAGACAAACCTCATGATACCAACGTGAAAGAGGTGGCGAATGGTGTGGTAACAGCATTCCGTACCTTTTTCCAGAAGTTACCTCCGAAAGAGATGCTGTTCGCCATGCTCTTCCTGTTGTTCTACCGTTTCCCTGAGGCGTTGCTGACAAAGATGAGCGTGACTTTCCTGATGCGCCCCAATCAGTCTGGTGGACTGGGGCTTTCGCCACAGGAATTCGGACTGGCCAGTGGCACGGTGGGGGTCATCGGACTGACACTGGGTGGCATCATCGGTGGCATGTTGGCTGGACGTGATGGCTTCAAGAAGTGGCTGTGGCCCATGGTGTGTGCCATCACCTTGCCCGACATTGTCTATGTCTACATGAGCTATGCGATGCCCGACGATCTGGTACTCATCAGCTCTTGCCTGTTCATTGAACAGTTCGGCTATGGCGTGGGCTTTACGGCATTGACACTCTATATGCTTTATTTCAGTAAGGGCGGTTTCCAGACTTCTCACTACGCCTTTTGTACGGCGATTTCTTATCTTGGTCTGATGATTCCAGGCATGCTGTCGGGTTGGATGAAGGATGCACTGGGTTATCGCTCGTTCTTCCTGATAGTGATGGCGTTATGTTCAGTGACCTTTATCGTGACGGCCTTCATCAAGGTTGATCCGGAGTTCGGCAAGAAAAAGGACGATGAAGAGCAATAGGAAAATCCCTATTCAATGATAGGCTTTTCTCCTTGGTAGAAAACTATAATAGTTATAACTTTGCAGCGTAATTATTAAACAATGACAGCTTATGAAAAAGATTTATTCCTATCTGATGGTGGTCTTGATGACCATAACGGGCACAACGGTGCTGACCAGTTGTGACAGAGACGAAATGGAGGCTTGGACACTTGACGGCTCGTGGACGGGCTATATCGAGAGTTATTATCGTGACCGTTGGGGATTCACTGGTGACTACTATCGTACCACGATGTTCTTTGACAAGCGTGATACGTATGGTGGCACGGGATATGAGGTGGATTACAACACACGCGACCGCTATCGCGACTACTACTATTGTGAGTTCGACTGGGAAGTGCGCAATGGCCGCATCATCATCCGCTATGCCGATAGCCAATGGTATCCCGTGTACGTCTACGACTACACGCTCAACAGCCGCTATTTCGAAGGCTATATGGATGACGGCACCACCCGTGATATCCGCTTCCGACTGGAGTATGACAAGAGTTTCGACTGGGATGGTTACCGCTACCGTTATAACTACGCTCCCACTCGCGGTATGAGTACCGAAGGGAAACGATACCATGCCAGCGGTATCTATGCAGAGAGACTAAAAGAGGCTTCCAAATAGGGAGCCTCTTTTTAGTTTGTGACAGTTCTCTGCAAATCACTTTTCGTCTTTCTTCTCAGGAGCCTTCTCCTCTGCAGGCTTTTGGGGTGTAGCAGCCTTCTTCGGAGCAGCGGCCTTCTTGGCAGCGGGCTTCTTGGTAGCAGCAGGTTTCTTGGCTTCCTTTGGCTCCAGCTTCTCGAGACGTGCCTTCAGGCGGAGAATTTCCTTGTCCTTCATCTCAATCTCGTCACCCTGATTGCGGATGGTGGTAAGCAGAGCATTGAGCTCGTCGTTCTCAATCTCGGGAGGATAGAGAGCGTTGACTCTGTTGATGAAGTCGCCGAGGATGTTCATGTAGTTGGTGAAGGCGTCGAACGGTCCGCTGTAGATGCCTCGGTCGAGTCCTACGTTAGAGGGCTTGGTGGTCATAAAGCGGAAGTTGTTGGAGGCCTGCAGGTAGTCCCAGTCCTGATTGATGCGGGGGTCGTCGGCAATGCGGAGACGGTCAGCCACCGAGTAAAGCTTGTTGAAAGCCTCGCGCTGCATAGCGTTGCCGAGCCAGCAGGAACAGTCGCGCTCCTCGTCGACCCACGAGAGGGTGTCGGGCACGTCGATGGCGCCCATGCTCTTGGTCTTCATGCAGATCTCGGTAGGTGTCGAGAAGGTGATGCCTTTTTCCTTGGCGCAAGCGGGCAGTGCCTTCAGGAAGTCGAGGATGTTGGACGAGAGGGGCTGTGCGATGCCGAGGGCGGAGAGTTCCATAAAGATGTTGATGATCTGCTCTTCCTCGGGCAGTCGTGCAATTCGGTCGATATAGGCGTCGGCAAAAAGCGGATAGCCCTCCCAATCGGCGTTGTTGAAACGCAGAGAGATGTCGTCAGAGAGCTCGACATCGCGCAGTAGCAGCTTCAGGTTGGGTGCGATGTTACAGTTGTAGACGTAGTGTGGCGACTTCCATCCGAGTACGTGTTTGGCACCCTCAGTGAGCATGCCCTTGAATCCCATGGCGGCTATCTGTCCGCCGATGTCGTCGGAGTAGATAAGCGATGAGTTGCGGGCCACGGTGGGCTTCTTGCCGAAGAGTTCCTCAATCTTGGCCATCTGCTTCTTGACGTCGAGGGCAAAAGTCTCCTCGTTGGCCAATGACGAGAGGCCGTGTGAGTAGGGTTCTGCCAGGAACTCAACACAACCAGTCTGGTTAAGTTCCTGCAACTTCTCAATAACCTGAGGAGCATGAAACTCCAACTGTTCAATACCAGTTCCGCTAAGCGAGAAGGCTACCTTGAAGTAGTCACCGTTTTCACGTATCATATCGCCTATGGCAGTCAGAGCCGGCATGTATGAGCGGTTGGCAATATCAGTGATGCTACGCTCATTCTCGTAGTCATCATAATAATAATGATCGGTACCGATATCAAAGAAGCGGTAACGCTTCAGATGTATGATCTGATGTATTTCAAAATATAAACAAATTGTTTTCATTGTCTTAAAATTTATCGTTATTACGTTATTACGTTTTTACGAGAGAGGAAGTTATGCCTCCCACCCTAACGTTCTCTTATAGAGCGTAGCAATCCAGGCGCCAACCTTCTCCCATGTGATTTGATCAACCTCACGCTTACCCTCCTCCTTAAGGTAGGTGAACAACGAGTCATTTGCACAAATGCTGTAGATGGCATCGGCAAGAGCGTGGATATCCCAATAGTCAACCTTGATGCAGTTCGTCAGAATCTCCGCACACCCCGACTGCTTCGAGATAATTGAAGGCGTTCCGCACTGCATGGCCTCCAACGGTGAAATGCCGAAAGGCTCGGAGACAGACGGCATCACATAGACGTCAGAATCCTTCAAACACTCATACACTTGTTTTCCACGCATGAAACCTGGGAAGTGGAAACGGTCAGCAATACCACGTTCTGCTGCCAAGTGAATCATTGCATCCATCATATCACCTGAGCCAGCCATACAGAAGCGCACGTTGCGAGTGCGGCGGATAACCATGTTGGCAGCCTCAACAAAATACTCAGGTCCTTTCTGCATGGTGATTCGTCCAAGGAAGGTCACCACCTTGTCCTTGCCCGTATGGTCTGGACGTGGAATGGCCTGATACTCATCTGGCAGCGGATATACAGCATTGTGTACCGTATAGCACTTGCGTGGGTCCTGGTGATACTGGTTGATGACCGTCTGACGAGTCAGTTCCGACACACACATAATGCAGTCGGCATTATCCATACCATTCTTCTCAATAGAATAGACAGTAGGATTCACCTTTCCACGCGAACGGTCGAAGTCGGTAGCATGGACATGAATGCACAGTGGCTTTCCACTAACCTGCTTGGCATGGATGCCGGCTGGATAGGTCAACCAGTCGTGGGCATGAATAATATCATAGTCGAGCGTTCGTGCTACAACACCGGCAATAATCGAATAGTTATTGATTTCCTCATGCAGATTACCTGGATAGCCGCCTGCAAACTCCATGGCGCCCAAGTCATTGACGTGCATGTAGTTGAAGTCAGCATACAGGTGGTCGCGCAAACGGAAATAGAGGTCGGGATCCATGATGTTACCCACACGCTCGCGAACATAGTCGGCCGACACATCGCGATAAGCAATAGGCACTGCATTCATGGCTACAATCCGACAGGCAGAGCGGTCTTCATCACCGAAGGGTTTTGGCAGACATAGCGTAATATCCATATCACCTTGTGCATGCAGACCTTGTGAGATACCATAGTTGGCTGTGGCCAGTCCACCAAATACGTGAGGAGGATACTCCCATCCAAACATTAATACTTTCATAGTGCGTCCTCCTTATTTATTTCTGATAAGTATATTTCTCCATGAGTTTCAGCGAGCGCAGAATCTCAGCGACGTTCATGGCAAATGCCATAGCTCCACGACCGTGGAACGGTGGGTTGCCATCAAACAATTCACTGATAGTTCCCAGAGCATGATAGTTCATTTCGTCCTCATAACCCACCATATGACGCTCGAGGAACGACAGGCGGGTACGCTTATAGAGTTTCAGGCAAGCCTCCATATAAAAGCCACCCAACCAAGGCCAAGCTGTTCCCTGATGGTAGGCATAGTCACGCTGTGTCTGCGGACCGACATACATCGGGTTGTAACCGCCACTCTTTGGTGACAGCGAACGCAATCCCTTTGGTGTCAGCAGTTCACGCGTACAAATGTCAAGCACACCCTTCTTCTGGTCCTGCGACAATGGCGAATAGTCGAAAGCCACAGGAAAAATCATGTTCGGACGTACACTCCAGTCCATCATATTGCCATCAACATAGTCCAACAGATAACCATACTCATTAAGGAAAGTGCCTATAAAGGATGTCTTGCAAACCTCGGCCTGCTGTTCAAGTTTGTCAGCCAGTTTCTTATCACCAAACTCTGTTTCTAATGAAGCACAGAACTTCAAAGCATTATACCATAAAGCATTGAACTCCACGATATAGCCAGAACGTGGCACCACTGGACGTCCGTTAGCAGTGGAGTTCATCCATGTGACTGCTTTGTCGCGACCATTGACAAAGAGCAAGCCGTTCTCGTCAAGACGCATCAACGAGTTACCATCACCAAGAATGAATTTCACGATATCTTTTACCAGCTTGCCATACATCTTATAGCCCTTCTCGCGACCAGCATCCTTGACATACTGCTGAATAGCCCAAACAGCCCAAAGGGGAACGTCGGGTTGTTCCATCTCATATATCTTAACACTCAGCGGTTTGTCATTCATAAACTCGCGCAAGCCCTTCTCAGCGGTCTTCATCACCAACTCGAAGTAGTCCTGTTCGCCAATAGCCAACGTCAAACCTGGTAAAGATATAAAGGTATCGCGCGCGCGAGACTTGAACCAGGGATAACCAGCCAGCAGATAGCGGTCGTCCTTCTTGTCAATCTTCTCCATAGTGCCACTGCGGCGATCGCGGTTGTGGAACTGATGGGCTGCCGTCACCAGACAGTGGTAGAAGTTATCGCGGGGTACGCGATCGGCGACTTCCTCGTCGAACATCTTCTTCAGTGTGGCAGGTTTGGTGGCCGATGTCGAGGCGGCAAAGACGATGCTCTCGTCCTTCTTGATGGCCATCTCAAAGTAGCCGGGCACGTAGAGATCTTCGTTCGAGGCATAGCCGCGCTCCTGTTCCTTCGGATACTCTACACCACGATACCAGTCGGGCTGGAAGATAAATTCATTCTTTTTCGAGAACTGCATGTACAGGTCAGGATAGCCGGCATACATACACGTCTTGATACCATTATCCACCTCATGGTATTCACGTGATGCCGTTGTGTTCTCATGAGTAAACTGACGGACACTACGGAATGCCAAGAATGGACGGAAACGCAAAGTTGTAGCCGAATGGGCATCCACTAGTGTGTAGCGTATGAGGATTCTGTCCTCATAATGCTGGAACACCACTTCTTTCTTTAACAACACGCCACCAACGCGATAAAGCGTAGTAGGCACTACGTCACAGTCAAACTCTCGGATGTACTTGTGACCTTTGGGGCTGTAGTTGTTGCCTTGATACTTGTGGAGTCCAAGGTTGAACTCTGCGCCGTGCTGAATCACCGTGCAATCAAGCGACGACAGCAGAACATGGTTCTCATCGTCGAGTTCGGGCACGGGAACGACAAGCAAGCCGTGATATTTGCGCGTATTACAGTCGACAAGTGTCGAACTGCTGTATGCGCCGGAACGGTTTGTTCTGAGAATTTCACGACGTAGCGACTCTTCCAAGTTGGTCATTACAGCTTTTTCAAATCGTAAATAACTCATAGTACCTTACTTCTGTTTTATTCTTAATTTTTAGTCTTGTTTGTTTTAGGATACATAAATTTCCCTCAAAGTTACACACTTTTGACGGGATAACAAAAATATAAAGGACTTTTTTCCCCAAAAAGCCCTTTTTTTTCGTTTCTTTCACATTTTTCAGTCTGGAATCAGGAAGTTGATGACCTCTTGCTCCACTGTGATGCGATACGAACCGACAGGTGTTCCCAACAGTCGGCCGTCGACACCAACCATTGCATGCTTGGCTTCTGTCACCTCCACTTCGCGTGTGCGGTAGGGGTGGACGCTGCGGTGATTCAGGAAGCGTCCGGTCAGCAACAGCCACATGCCAGCCAGCACCTGCATCATTTCTGTCTGGTAAATCATCGACACGTCGAGCATGCCGTTATACGGTACGGCACTCGGTGTTTGTCCGTAACCTGGTCCGCTGCCCACGCACATCGTCATCACCTTGCGGTTGACGACGTCTGAATTGATTTTCACGTGCATCTTGTACTCCATGCGGTGGAATATCATAAGGAAGATGGAAGCAATGAACGATAACGTCCGAGACCCCAGCAGCGAACGGGCCTGTCGGCGCAGGTTCATCACGTCGGCAATAAGTCCGATGTTCACGCAGTTCAGGAAGTAGCGGTGACAATGTTCACCCTTCTTGTTGTCATAGTGTATGCAGCCCACGTCGACGGCCCTCACGCGATGTTTCTGGAGCCAGTCGACGGTTTGTTCCAGATTGCCCTCCTTGAAGTCCCAATAGCGGGCAAAGTCGTTGATGACACCATTGGGAATGATGCCCAGCGCAATTCCGTCACGCACCTGTTTCTCTTCATGCATCAGGCAGTTTACGGCATCGTTCAGTGCCGAGTCACCGCCTACCACCACGATGGTTTTGTAGCCGTTATGTATCAGCATGGTCATCAGCCGCTCCACACTGTCCAACGACTCGCTCTGCACAAAGTCGTACAGAACCTTGCGCTCGTCCAGCACGCGCTGAAGCTTCTCGCGCTGCTTCGACTTCCGTCCCCTTGGGCAGTAAAGGATACCCCACCGATCATTCATGCTGCAAAGGTAATATAATTATTCCAATTCGCCAAATGTTTGGAAGAGAAAAACCATTTAGGGCCATTCCTGTGATGGCTCTGAATAATGTGACTTCAATAAATGCCCATCATGCAGCATTTTTTCTTGGAATAATTTGGATTTGCCCTAAAAATTTTGTATCTTTGCAGTATGATTAACGGATGCTGTATGTTAAGGCTTTCAAATGACATAGTGGAAGGATGCAAAAAAACGGTGACATATGACAGTAGTGACAGTAGTTTTCTAAAACCCCTCGCGTACCGCGCGCGCATACGCGGTACGCGTAGAGTTTATGATTTTTAGTGTCACTAGTG
>JBGUQW010000192.1:0-5446 GCA_045131435.1 Prevotella sp. | reverse complement strand
CTTCGTCGATGCGTCACCCTAATCACCTTTTGTGGTATCCATTTCGAACAATTGCTTGATGGCTTTCTGCTCTTCCGTGAGAAACAGCGTTCGCTTTGACACCCCACGCACTCCATCTGTCCTGACATCGATGGTGATCTATTGTCTGTTGGTGATGCGGAAGGCGAGCATGGTGAGGTCGTCGTTCTGCTCGGCGCCGTCGCGGAACTGTCCGGTGTCGGCCTTGAGGGCCTCGATGATGTCGCGCGTGCTTTGAGAAGCGTGCGACGTCATCAACTGGATGATACGGTCTTCGCCATACTGTTCCTGCTGGCGGTTCTCGGCTTCGTTCAGGCCGTCGGTGTAGAGCAGCATTATACCGCCGCTGGGCAAGTCCATCTCTTCGCCTACATATTCCAGGTCGGGCCATAGTCCGATAGGGGCATTGGCCTCCTTGACATCGAGGAAGGCGTATTGCCCCTCAGCATTGCCGATGACGGGAGGATTGTGCCCGGCATTGCAATACTCTATCCGTCCTTGTTTTAGGTCGTACATGCAGATGAACATGGTGACAAACATGCCTTCCTCGTTGCTCTCGGTCAGTTCGGAGTTCAATCGGGTGGCTATCTCCGCTGGTGTTCTTCCTGTCAATGCCAGTGTGCGGAATCCGCGTGTGACGATGGCCATGAAGAGCGATGCGGGCACACCCTTGCCGCTGACATCGCCGATGCAGAAATAGAGCATGTCGCCTTTCCTGAGGAAGTTGTACAGGTCGCCACCCACCTCCTTGGCGGGTGTCATCGAGGCATACATATCGAGACCCTCTACGTTGGGGAACACGCTGGGCACCATCGACATCTGTATGTCGCGGGCAATGCGCAGCTCACTCTCCATGCGCTCCTTGGCGCTGGTGGTCTCTTCGAGCTGGTCGTAGGCCGTCTTCAGGTCGTTGTGGGCCTTTCTCAGACGGACTCCCATGCGGTGGCGCACGATGATGTAGACGAGGAGGAACAGAATGGTTGCCGCCATACCAATCACTCGTCCGATGTGGCGCTGGCGAACGTAACGCTCATTCTCGGCTGTCATCTCCAGTTCCTTCTGGTGTACAGCCGCCTCTTCACGGGCTTCGGCGATGCGCGAGAGGGTGATGGCCGAGTCGAGCCGTTCGGTGATACTTAAGCTCACGGCACGGGCCGTGTCGATTCGTCCGGCCTTCTTATTGACTTCATACTTCTTTAGGAGCATTTTCTGTATGTTCTCCAACGAATAGCTGGTGCCGAACTCTTTCATCATTTCATCCAGGCTTCCGAAGTTGTCGGCAGCATCCTGCCAACGTCCTGCCAGTCGCAGATAGTCGCTGGCCAGTATCTTGCCTTCTGCCGTCTGGAAGAAATCTGTCTGGCAAAACAGCCTGTAGGCCTCGGCGGCTTCGTCCTTGCGCCCCATACCCTCTAAGGCTCTGGCTAAATAGATGTTGTAGCGTGCCCGCTGTTTGTTGCTATAGTCAGGTCGCGCGTCAGCCTGCTTCTCATATCCGTCGATCAACTGGTTCAGGCGCTCAAGCCATAATACAGCCTTCTTATAGTCGGCTATTTCCAGATAGTTGTAGCTGATGTTAATCACGCCCACGATAGCATCGCGGTAGTTGATCGCATCAGGATGATTATTGATGTTGTTCAGATGGGCGCGATAAGCCTCTTCCAGACGATTGTCGGTCTTGTCATCACTCAATCCCAGACGGCTCTGACTACAGCCGATATAGATGAGCATGTTGGTATATTCGCTGAGTGTGTCGCGCCCAAGGCTTTTCAGCCGTTCCGTAGCGGGTATGGCTACTTTCAGGGCGTCTTCGAATTCAGTCCATGTACTCAAAAGGCCCGTCAGGCGGTTGGTAATGCCGGCATACACCCGCACGTCCTCGTCGTCAGTAGAGTTCTCTACAGCGGCGATACCCGTCTTCCAGTACAGTTCGGCCATGCGTTTCTGCATCATACGGTCATAGGCGTAGCCCAGCCAGTAGCAGGCTTTACCTTCGGAAAAACATCCCTGCGGCTTGAAACTGTCCACCAGTTCTATGATACGTGGGTAGTCCTTGTCGAGATAGGCCGCATAGACCATGCCTTCTGCTTCCCTGCGCTGCCTTTCCTGTTCTTTGGTATTTCCTCCGCATCCAGACAGGAAAATGACGGCAGCGAGCGTCACCACCAGCGTCAAATAGCGAAGTCTGATTGTGTTCATATATCCATTTTTGGAGATTGTCCGTGTGCAAAGATATAAAATAATTCATAATGCATAATGCATAATTCATAATTTTTATGTTTCTTTTGTTCTTTTGTCTAAAAAATAAGTATCTTTGCACCCCGTGATCTTCGACCCCGTGATCTCGCGATACCAAGGAAAAGCGTAAAAAAATGATAAAATCCGAAATAAATGCTTAGTATTGGCAAATAATCCTTATCTTTGTGGCGAAATAGCACGATAAGGCTTTTTTTTGAGAGAAGTAACAGTAACTGTAATAACTAAAAACGTTGATGAATATGCAAGTAAAAGGATTGTTGTTTGTCTTAGGGCTGTTGCTGTCGGTGACGGCGAGAGGTGCTTCGATTGCAGAAGAACTGAAAGTCGACATCACCGACAAGTTCACCTACTGCTGGGGCAGTTCGGAGAGCGTTACCCACAATGCCGACGGAAGCTTGACGTATAAGAGCAAGGATTGGGGCGGCATGGTCTATTGGGTTGGCGATAAGGACTGGTCGGAATATGTTCAGGTGGTTTTCGAACTGGCAGAACCGTCGCCATGTGCCGTTCAGCCCTTGGTGCTGTATCCTGACGACCAGCCCTCAGACGCCCATTATATGAATGCTGGTACGACGACGGCCTATGTTGACCTGTCGCCCGAGAAGCGTAAGAAAGTGTCGCAGTTGGCGTTCCAGACAAGCGATCCGACAACGATAGTCATCAAGCGTGTCTATTTAGTCAAGGATAAACTGCCTGAGTATGGCGAGCAGAAGGGGCAGCTGAGGATTAGCGAGCTGATGCAGTCGAACATAGACTGTCTGTTGGACGACCTGAACGACTTCCCTGACTCCTGGGTCGAACTGTATAACAGCGGAACAACGGCAGTCAGTTTAGGCAAATACAAACTCGGTTTGGAGAGTGACGCCGCTTCGGCCTGGCAATTGCCTGCCGTCAAGGTGGAACCTGGGCAGTATATCGTGGTCTATTGCGACAAGGTGGGCGAAAAGCTGCATACCGACTTCCGCTTGGACTCGGGCAAGGGCGGCAGCGTCTATCTGTTCTTCAACGGCGAGGTGGACGACAAGCGCGAGAACATTGAAAAACAGCCTGCGCCCAACATCTCGGCGGGCTTTAAGAGTGAAGCCGACGACACGTGGGGCTACCAGTACGAACCGACGCCTGGCGCTGCGAACTGCGGAACGCTGTGTGCGAAGAAGAACATCCTGGGCGAACCAGTCTTCAGCGAGAAGGGTAGGGTGCTGACCAGCAGCGCCCGGCTTAAGGTCGTACTGTCGTTGCCGGAAGGCAGTCCGGAAGGAACAGTCATCCGCTATACCAAGGACGGCAGCGAGCCGACAGCAAGCAGTACTGAATACACGACTTCACCTATTATTATTAATAAGACGACGACGGTGCGGGCCAAGGCTTTCTGTGAAGGCTACCTCTCGCCGCGCAGCACCACGCAGTCGTTCATCTTCTTAGGTCGCGACATGACGCTGCCCGTCATCTCGTTGGTGACAGACCAGAGATACTGGGACGATGCACAAATAGGAATCCTGCCCAACAACGGCAACGGCTTGCGTAACGACTGGCGCCGTCCCGTCAACTTCGAGTACTTCGAGACGGTGGACAGCGAAAGCCAGCTCAACCAACTTGGCGAGGTCCGTGTGCATGGCGGTGCTACACGAGACGCCAGTCTGAAGTCGCTGGCCATCTATGCCAACAAGCGCTTTGGCGAGAAGCGCTTCAGCTATGAGTTCTTCCCCGACCAGCGGCCTGGCGACACCGAGTTCAAGTCGTTGATATTGCGCAATGGCGGCAACGACTTCAGCTACCTCTATATGCGCGATGCCGTTATCCAGCGCACCATGGCCCAGCACTGCGACCTGGACTGGCAGGCCTGGCGACCCACCATCGTCTTCAAGAACGGTGTCTATAAGGGCATGCTCAACATCCGCGAACGTTCCAACGAGGACAATATCTACACCCACTACGATAAGTTGGAAGACCTGGACATGATAGAGAACTGGGACGAGCTGAAGGAGGGTGACTGGGAGAACTATGACCGCTTCAAGGCGTTCTATAACGAGACGGGTCACACATTAGCCGAGTACGAGCAATGGATGGACGTTACGGAGTTTATGAACCTGATGATCATGAACCTGTACTACAGCAACCGCGACTTCCCTGGCAACAACTTCGTGATGTGGCGACCACGAACCGACGACGGCCGCTGGCGCTTCATCGCCAAGGATACCGACTTCGGACTGGGACTCTACGGCCACGCCTCAGACTATAACACCATTGCCTGGCTCTACGACAACAACTACGACTCAAGTGCAAATTGGGGCAATAAGCCGGAGTACACCGTGCTGTTCCGCAACATGATGGAGAATACGGAGATCTGCCGTAAGTTCCTTGACCTCGCCGAAGTCTATATGGGCGACTTCCTGAACGAGCGTGGCACGAGAGCCATCTGGGATCCGATGTACGAGATGATCAAGGAAGAGTTCCCTTATCATAAGTCTGCCGTGAATGGCTGGATCAACTATGAGAATGAGCTGAACAACGCCCGCAAGTGGGTAGCTGAACGTACCGACCATTTCTATCAGCAGGTGGCGCAGTTCTATGGCCGCGGAACGCCCACGCCGCTGACCATTAATAAAGAGGTGGAGGCCGATCAGCTCGATGGCGTCACCATCACCATGAACAATATCCAGCTGAGCCAGCCGCTCTTCGACGGCAAGTTCTATATGGGCCGCACGGTAACGCTGAAGGCTACGGGTGGTCAGCACCCCGTGAAAGGCTGGAAGGTGGTTCAGAAGAACGAAGACGGCACGACGACTGAACAGACAGTCGATGGTGCGCAGTATAGTTTCGCTATACCTTCCTGTCAGTCGCTCGCCGTCAATGCCCTGTTAGAGACCACTGGCATCGCGAACGCTTCGCTAAATAATAATGAACAAATAATAAATAATAAATGGTTCACGATAGACGGTAGGCAGTTGAACGGCTATCCGCAACAGCGCGGCATCTACATATATAATGGTAGGAAAGTGGTAGTTGACGTTACGCATTAGGATAAGCCTACCCCCAGCCCCTCCCAATAGGGAGGGGTGTCGACCATTAATAGGCTTCGCGGTATTTCCTGACTTCGTCGATGCGTCACCCTAATCACCTTTTGTGGTATCCATTTCGAACAATTGCTTGATGGCTTTCTGCTCTTCCG
>JBGUQW010000191.1:0-1717 GCA_045131435.1 Prevotella sp. | reverse complement strand
GGAGAATTTCTCCTGAGCACCGGAGATTGACATGTTGTTCATGTTCTCCATCGCCTGCTGCTGGTCGCGCTCGTTCTCGAAATCGATATCAATAAAGGGCGAAACCACCACACCGTCAAACAATTCCTTGACGGCTTGGGGCGAATAGGTAGAGAAACCCGGTCGCAATGTTGATGGGCAAACTTCTATCGTCTTCATTCTTCTGGTCTTTTAAGTACAAACTTCCCGATGGCATCCATGCCGCAAATCATCTCCAGCATACCGAAGAAATCGTTCTCGTCAACTTTCCTCGCTCTGCACAATGCCCTGCGGTTGGCACCTTCTGGCAACATGTTGGTGAATATGGGGAAGATGCGCTCTGAGTGATACACCTTCTGGCTCTTGGGCAAGTTGACAGAAACAGGAGGGGTGCTGCCGTCGGCACGAAAAGCATCATCGTAGGTGAACTCATAGTTGCCCCTTGACAACTCAACGAGCTGCCCGGCATAGACTTCACCGTAATACACATTCACTTTTCTCATCCTCTATGCTATTTAACGGTCTGTTTTACCTGCAATACCATTTCCATACCCACCACATCCAGTATTTTCTGTAGTGTCTGTAGCGACGGATTGCCCACGCCACGCTCCAAATCCTTGACTGTAGAGATGCTTACTCCAGAGTAATCCGAGAGGTCTTGCTGCGAGATTCCCAGCAATGCCCTGCGCTCCTTAATCATTGTTCCTATATCCATCAGCGTATGATTTATCGTACTTTTGGCGCAAAGATACGAAGAAATAATGATTCAACAAACCAAAAGTATGATTTTTCGTACTTCCTTAATTCAATTTAACTATATTCCTTTAATCTCTTCCAACTAATTGTGCCCCAAAATACATTCCCCACAAACTTATTTCGACGAAATATGACAATCCCCACAAATTTCTTTTCCGATGATTTTTATGTCTCAATCGATGTTTAATGCTTTCTTGATAATCGGCTCCAATTCTTCGGCATCTGTGGAGGTGGAGAGGATGGTTCCGTCGCGGTCGATGAGGTACATGGCACCTCCAGCATTGCCTGCTCCGTTCTTGCGCCACACACCGTTCTCGTCGTTCAGTTCCAACAGGCTCGGCCACGGGTAACCGTCCTTTCGTGTAGCATTCTCCATATCCTCACGGTTACGTTCACGGGCTATAGCTATGACAGTGAATCCTTTGTCCTTATACTTCTCATAGACGGGAATCATCGCGATGCTATGCCGACGGCAAGGGCCACACCATGAGGCCCAAAGGTCGATGAGGGCGACCTTACCGCTGATAAGTGAAGAGATGGGAACAAGCTGGCCGTCGATGTTACGAACATTGTAGTCGATATAGGACTTGCCAGGCTGGAAGCGAAACGCCGTAAGAGCTGTGGTTATCTGCCCATGAACGGGATGCCCTTTATAAAGGTTGCATAGCTTTGACTCGTAGAGTGCCACCATTTGCTTATGTGGCGTGGAGTCGAAATTCTGGTAGATGCTTGCATGTTTGAGCATTTCGATTGACTGCAACACTTGGTAGTAAGACCATAGCATGGGATGTTGCTCGTAATAGTCTGCCCGGAATGGATAGGCGAGACGGGCTAAACTGTCACTGCGCTGAAAAAATTGCCATCCTTCCTCTGTATAGCTCTCACGTTCGTTGTCATAATAGTAGTTCATCACATTGTTGATACTGTCAACGTATGTCTTGGG
>JBGUQW010000190.1:0-1752 GCA_045131435.1 Prevotella sp. | reverse complement strand
AGATAATATGAAGTGACCCCAGCATTTGCAGGAACGTGGATTTACCCGTATACTGTCAGATGCCAAATCACGCCAGCAGCGGGGCTTACCGCATGCAAAGGAGGTCACTTCATGTATAGGATACTCAAAATCGGGATGGATGTCCATACCACAAATTTCACACTGTGTGCTCTGGAAAGCAAGTTTGGCGAGGAAGATCAGATTATAGCGAACATCACAGTAGGGCCGGATCACAAGAATGTGCTGGATTTCATCAAACGAATAAAGGAAAAGATGGATCCGAAAGGCCAAGATGAAATCGATGTGGAATGTGGCTACGAGGCAGGTTGTCTTGGATATTCACTGTATCATACGCTGACAGCCTGTAAGCTGAAATGCAGGATACTTGCTCCGACAACAATGCTTTCAGAACAGGGACCGCGGATCAAAACGGACAGGAGGGATGCCAAGCTCATTGCACAGTGCCTTTCCAATGGCGGATATCATGCTGTCCATATCCCGACCGCTGAGGATAATGCCGTAAAGGAATATGTCCGGATGCGTGATGACCACAAGCTGGCGTTGAAGAAGGTGAAACAACAAACCAATGCTTTGTGCTTACGGTTCGGATTCTTCTATGACGGAACCCACTGGACTGGGATGCATCTGAAATGGCTGCGGGCATTGGAACTTCCGGAACTGATCCGGGAAGCACTGAATGAGTATCTGGCGACATACGATGAGCTGACGGCCAAAATTGACAGATACGACAAGCGGATCCAGGAGATCGCTGCCCAGAGCGAATACCAGGAGAAAGTCAAGAAGCTGGAATGCTTCCTGGGAATCAAGACGCACACCGCATTGTCACTGATCGTCGAAACAGGTGACTTCATCCGCTTCCGGAAAGGCAATATCTATGCTGCGTACCTTGGACTGGCTCCCGGTGAACACTCCAGCGCAGAAAGCGGCGGAAGGCTCGGCATCACAAAAGCCGGGAATTCACATCTGAGGCGATTGCTGATTGAGGCAGCAGGAGGTATCTGCAAGGGACAGATCGGCAAGAAGTCCAAGGACTTAATCGCGCGGCAGAAGGGAAACCCGGCAGATGTCATCGCTTATGCAGACAAGGCAAATGTCCGACTTCGCAGCAAATACTACAGGTTGACCAGACACGGAAAGAAACGGAATGTTGCTGTTGCAGCAGTAGCCAGAGAACTCGCGTGCTTTGTTTGGGGAATGATGATCGATAATATTCACGGTAATGCGGCTTGATCCCTTCGACCCTGCCGACCTGGACAGAACATGTTCGGCCAGCAAGTCCGCAGCCACGGCGACGGGCGGGATGGGATTGGAGGAGAAGAAGACAACTTCCCCGCCATCGCCTGATTGATTGTAGCCGGCCGAACATAACCCGTCCAGGCAATCGGACAAGCGGTAGTATTTTTTCCGCATCCGTATAGCGGAAAAAATCTCCACCCCTTGTCCGAACGGCAGGCTTGAGCGCAATCCAACGTTTTACGGCTCCGGGACGAACAGGATTGGAGCTGTGTCCCCAGCCAGTCACTTATTACCGAATTCATTCCAGACAGCATCTGGAAGGAGCTGTGATCACTGTAAGGTTCGAGCCAACTGCGTTTTCCCTATGTTGGCATGGGCAACCATGATCCACGCTCTTAGATCGCAGGGCTCTCGGCGGACCATTAGCCTGTTGGTAACCAACCCACGAATAACAGAGTGGCCAATGCCGGAGACTGTTAAATCAGAGCTCTTTCC
>JBGUQW010000189.1:0-1518 GCA_045131435.1 Prevotella sp. | reverse complement strand
TTAGATGTGATGATGGGCGAAATGTCTGGATTCCAGATGGCACGAAAGATGAAGGACAATCCCTCTACGGCACAGATACCCATCATTTTTATCACAGCACTTGAAGGAGAGGACAACCTTGTTAAGGGACTGAACATTGGTGCCGATGACTATATCGCCAAGCCACTAAGCATGAAAGAGGTGAAAGCAAGAGTCAAGGCGGTGCTCAGGCGGGCGACTCAAACGAATGTTCCCCCGAGTGGTGAAGTGCATGTAGCTGTTTCTGATAGCAAAATATGTTTTGAGGGTATTACTCTTGATTTGAATGCCAAGACAGCTACTGTCGATGGCCAAGATATTTTTCTCACTAAACTGGAATATGAGATGCTATCACTCTTATTACAACATCCAGGCAAGGTGTTTTCACGTGAAGACATACTGACACTTTGTTGGCCTCAAGATGTGTTTGTGCTCAATCGTACGGTAGATGTGAACATCACCCGACTGCGTAAGAAGATTGGCTCTTATGGAAAACAGATAAAAACACGTGTAGGTTATGGCTACTGCTTTGAAAAGTAAATCCTTTCAGCGTAATCTGCTGATCAGTATCGGCGGTGTTTTCCTGCTCTTTGCTGTTTGCTTTAGCGTGTATCAATACCAGCGTGAAAAGGAGTATAAAATAGACATCCTTCATTCGCGTCTGCAGATGTATAACTACGACATCATGCAGGTGTTGGGCGAGGACGGCATCACCAGTAGGCACCAGTTTCTAAGCTATGTGAGGCAACATCCTCTGAAGGGTCTCCGTGTCTCCGTCATTGACAGACAAGGACGGGTGCTCCTTGACAGCAACGAGCCTCATCCTGACTCACTGGGCAATCATCTTGGGCGAACTGAAATTCAACAGGCACTGCGCGATGGCAATGGCTTCGACCTCAAGCGCACGTCGCTGTCCACCCACGAGACCTATTTCTACTCTGCCACACGCTTCAAGTGCGTCATCGTGCGCACCGCCGTGCCTTATTCTGCTGAGTTGACTCAATCGCTACGGGCAGACAACACCTATATCTATTTTTCCATAGCCTTGACCCTGCTATTAGGAAGCGTGCTATATATCAGCACACGCCGCATCAGCCGACATATAGGCTATCTGCGCGAGTTTGCCATCAAGGCTGAGAATGGAGAGCCGCTAGATCATGAGTTGGAACGGCATCTTCCCGATGACGAGTTGGGTGACATCAGCCACACCATCATCATGCTCTACTGGAAGTTGCGACATGCCGAGGAAGACAAGGCTCGGCTAAAGCGACAACTCACGCAGAATGCCGCCCACGAACTGAAGACGCCCGCCATGAGCATCCACGGCTATCTGGAGAGCATCCTCGACAATCCCGACATGCCTGAGGATAAGAAGAAGCATTTCCTGGAGCGCTGCTATGCCCAGAGCGAGCGTATGAACAAGCTGCTGCTTGACATGAGTGCGCTCACACGGCTCGACGAGATGGATGCCAATCACTTCCGCAATAGTGAGGAATACCA
>JBGUQW010000188.1:0-3413 GCA_045131435.1 Prevotella sp. | reverse complement strand
AAAAACGACGAAGTCTTCCTTTTTGCCATACGTGGCAAGAATGGTCTTGATTTTTGCTGCGAGGATACGAAAAATCGGTGGAAAAGTTGTACCTTTGCACCTGATTTTATAATTGTTTATGAAATATAGGGTGAAAGCATGGCAATAGAACAGGCAATATTCCGTAGGACAGAATTGCTGCTGGGCGATGAGCTTATGGAGCGACTCAGTAGTAAAAGTGTGATTATCTTCGGCGTGGGCGGCGTAGGCTCGTGGTGCGCCGAGAGCCTGATTCGTTCAGGTATCCGTCACCTCACAATTGTCGATTCCGACCGTGTGTGCATCACCAACATCAACCGTCAGTTAATGGCGACCACGAAAACCGTAGGTCATGTGAAGGTGGATGCCCTCAAAGAGCGCCTGCTGAGCATCAACCCCTCAGCAGAGATCACCGCCCTGCAACAGATTTTTACCGCTGAGACCGCTGAGAGTTTCAACCTCGCCAGCTACGACTACGTCATTGATGCCATCGACTCGCTGAAGGATAAGCTACTGCTCATTCAGATGGCTTGCGAGACAAAGGTCAAGTTTTTCTCATCGATGGGTGCTGCTCTAAAGATAGATCCCACGCGCATTCAGGTGGCTGAGTTCTGGAAAGTTCAGGGCGACCCGCTGGCTCGTGCCTTGCGCAAACGATTCAAGCAAACGAAGCAGTTCCCGAAGCGGAAGTTTCTCTGCGTATTCTCAGATGAACTGTTGCAGAACAAAGGCCACAACGCCACCTGCGGTACAGAGCAATGCATGTGTCCCAAAGCCAAGAACGGTCCTGGCGATCCCAAGCTTCTGAACCATGAGTGGTGCTCGTCGAAGGCTCAGATTAACGGCACGATGGCCCACATCACCGCCATGTTCGGCTTTATGCTGGCTGGTCTGGTCATCAAGGATACTGTAGAATGAATGATAGTTTGTCCATTTCTTGGTTTTGTTTGTCCATATCGATGCTAAATTCTTTTGTTTTCTAAAAAATGTGTTCCTTTGCAGCCGAAATGACGCAACAGACAAAACCCATATTGACCATCACTGGTTCTGACCCCACAGGCGGCTCAGGTATTCAGGCCGACATCAAGACCATCACGGCACTTGGCGGCTATGCCGTATCTGCCATCACCAGTGTCACTGTACAGACCACCCTCGGTATACAGCAGTTTCACGACCTGCCTGCACAAGTGGTAGCAGGACAGATGGAAGCTGTGATGAACGATGTGCAGCCAGAGACGGTGAAGGTTGGCCTGATGCGTACCGTTGAGACCGTCAAGGCAGTGGTCAATGCACTAGTTAAGTACCGTCCAAGCAATATCGTCTATGCACCGCTGTCGCAGTCGAGTCAAGGCGAGCCTCTGATTCCTGACGATGTGGAACAGGCCATCAACCGACTGCTATTGCCCGTATGTACGCTGGTTCTTACCGATCGTTTCAAAAGTCACGGTGACATCAACCTCTATGCCAGTGCTGTGGCTTACTACCTGAACGAGGGTGATAATGCTGACGATGCCCAGCGGAAGGCACGTCAGTTCCTGAATGTTCAGACGGCTCATTCAGAAAGGCTTCGCTCTCGTGGCTTCGAACTTTTTGATGAGTTCCGTCAGATGGTAGAAACGCATTTCCGCGAGAGCAGTGTGGTAAGTTTCTACGCCGACCGTCTGAATGTGAGCACGAGCTATCTGGCTCAAGTCACAAAGCGTGTTAGCGGTCAGGCTCCTAAGGCATTCATCGACGATCGGATTATCAGTGAGGCCCGACGCCTGCTAACCAGCACGTCGCTCACGGTTCAGGAGATTTCTTATCAGTTGGGGTTTACAAGTCAGGCGCATTTCACCAAGTATTTCAAGAAATTGACGGGACTCACGCCGAGTGACTTCCGCAGTAATCAGTAAACAGTTATAAGGTAAAAAGAAATGGAACACAACAGACAAGAACTAAACCGCAATTTGGCCCAGATGCTGAAGGGTGGTGTGATTATGGACGTAACAACTCCTGAACAGGCCCGCATCGCTGAAGAGGCTGGTGCCTGTGCCGTGATGGCGCTTGAACGTATTCCTGCCGACATCCGTGCGGCTGGAGGCGTATCGCGCATGAGCGACCCAAAAATGATTCGTGGCATTCAGGAGGCCGTGAGCATCCCCGTGATGGCAAAATGTCGCATCGGCCACATCGCCGAAGCGCAGATTCTGCAAGCCATCGAGATTGACTATATTGACGAAAGCGAGGTGCTCTCTCCCGCCGACAATATCTACCATATCGACAAGACGAAGTTCGACGTACCCTTCGTGTGTGGTGCCAAGAACCTGGGCGAGGCCCTGCGCCGTATCGCCGAGGGTGCCACGATGATTCGTACCAAGGGTGAGCCGGGTACTGGTGATGTGGTGCAGGCCGTGAGTCACATGCGACTGATGCAGAGCGAAATCCGCCGACTGGTCAGCATGAGCGAGGACGAGCTCTTCGAGGCAGCAAAGCAGTTGCAGGCACCCTATGAGTTGGTAAAATATGTGCATGAGAACGGCAAACTGCCCGTTGTCAACTTCGCCGCCGGTGGCGTGGCTACGCCTGCCGATGCTGCGCTGATGATGCAACTGGGTGCCGAGGGCGTCTTCGTGGGTAGTGGCATTTTCAAAAGTGGCAACCCCCGCAAGCGTGCTGCCGCCATCGTGAAGGCCGTGACCAACTATCAGGATGCCAAACTCCTGGCTGAGCTCTCCGAGGATCTGGGCGAAGCGATGGTGGGTATCAACGAACACGAGATTGAAATTTTGATGGCCGAACGCGGCAAGTAAAAATGAGAATAGCCGTTTTAGCATTACAGGGAGCATTTGCCGAACACGAGCAGATGCTCCACCGTTTAGGCGTAGAGACTTTCGAGGTGCGTCAGTTGGCCGACTGGAATCAGCCGAAAGATGGACTCATCATCCCTGGTGGCGAATCGACTACCCAAGGCAAACTCCTGCGCGACTTAGGTCTCTTCGAGCCTATCCGTCAGGCCATCATCGATGGGCTCCCCGTCTTTGGCACCTGTGCTGGTTTGATACTCCTATCGCCCCTACATCTGGGCACGATGGACATCGATGTGCAGCGCAACGCCTACGGTCGTCAGTTGGGCAGTTTCCACACCATTGCCCCCGTCAAGGGTATTGGCGACGACATCCCCATGACCTTCATTCGTGCACCATATATCAACAATGTATTGTCGCCTGATGGTGAAGTTCTGGCCGAGGTCGATGGCCATATCGTTGCAGCCCGTCAGGGTCGGCAACTCGTCACAGCATTTCATCCCGAACTGGATAATGACACGCGAATACACCAGTTTTTTCTTTCAATGGGATAGAAATACCATCATTATGTGATACTGAATATGAAGAATTATTCGTACCTTTGCAGCC
>JBGUQW010000187.1:0-1748 GCA_045131435.1 Prevotella sp. | reverse complement strand
CTTCAGCGGCAAGGTTGTGAAACTCGCTGGAAATGTCAGTTCATCGGAGATGGCAGGCAAGAGCGGTCACCCGTTCAAGGGCACGTTCGACGGACAGAACCACACACTGACCTTCAACCGCACTGCCGCCGAGCACCTCAGCGCTCCATTCCACTATATCAACGGCGCCACCATCAGCAACCTCCACGTAGAGGGCACCATCACGGGTGGCACCTATGAGAGCTTGGGCGGTCTGGTGGGCCATTCCGAGGGCGATATCACCATCAATAACTGCCACGTGAGCACCGAAATCAGCACTACAGTCAGCGGCAGCGCCCTTCACGGCGGTGTCGTTGCCCAGTGGAATGGCACTGATGCCACCTGCACCGTCACGGGCTGCGTCTATGACGGACTGATTTACAACCCAGACGAGGCTGGCGTGACCACCTCCTGCCGCGGATTCATAGGATGGGACTATGGAAACAACATGACCATAAAGTTCACCGACTGCCTATCCGCTCCCGCTGCATACGGCACGGGCAAATACACACTGGGCGGCAACTGCTTCACGTTCGTCTATCCAAACAGTGAGCCGACCCTGAACTACCACATGACGAACTGCTACTACACCAGCATCCTCGGCAACAGGCAGGGACGCCCCGCAGCCACGGTGACCACAGCGACCACCGCGCCCGCCAACCTGGGCAATGCGACCACCGACCACGGAATGGTGGATGGCTACGAGAACGGCTTCCTCTACGACGGCAACTTCTACACGCCAAAATACGGTGACGCAGTGGTGGAATACCGCTACGATGACTGGAATGAGAGGGCCGACGTGACCATCAACGGCACAAACAATCAGGAAACAGGCGTCAACGTCGTGGGCGTGAACATCACGGAGGAGGTAGGCAATATCAAGAGCGTGACCTACAACCGCCCGTTCAACACAGCACAGGCCGCGACGGTGATACTGCCGTTCAACTATGACTGCAACGGCAGCGAGGGCGGCAAGTTCTACGGCTTCCAGAAAGTGGAGTACGACGAGGACGCGCACAAGTGGGTCTGCACAATGGAGGAGCCGTCGACCGGGTCGCTGACGGCCAACACGCCGTATCTGTTCATGCCGAGCGAAACGAAGATGAAGTTCCCGAACATCTCGAGCATGACGGACGGAGTTGTGACGCTGCAGACCACGACGGCGAACGACGGCCTCTATGGCGGTGCCACGACGGATGCAGCCTGGAATTTCCACGGCACGTATAAAGGGAAGAGTTGGGCAGTTGCCAGCAATGACTACGGCTTTGCAGCAAGAAGTGGCACAGAGGCTGGCGGCGCGGCAACCGTTGATGCCGGTCAGTTCGTCCGCTTCACCACGGGTGCCTTCATCAAGCCCATGCGCTGTTATCTGTCGTATGTCGGCACGGATGCCCCAGCGCCGGCACGTGGCTTGACCCGCTCAGCCGCTGCCACCGACGACCTGCCCCAGAGCATCATCGTGCGCCTCGTCAGCCGCAACGGCGAGACTACCGCCATCGGCGAGATTGACACCAAGACGGGCAAGATGACCTTCGACAGCGAGGCATGGTATACGCTCGACGGTGTGCGCCTGAGCGGCAAGCCCAGCACCAAGGGCATCTATATCAACAATGGACGTAAGATTGTAATCAAGTAAAGGAGGGCACAGCAATGAAAAAGAAATATATGAAGCCATCATTCAGAGTAGTGGAACTGCAACACAAGTGCCAGTTACTGGCTGGCAGCGGCGA
>JBGUQW010000186.1:0-1751 GCA_045131435.1 Prevotella sp. | reverse complement strand
CCTGAATATTTCACGATGATAATAAAAAGTGTGAGGAATTTAACGCTATCCCTTTGGCTATCAAAGGGAAAAGCGTTAAATTTGTAGTGTCCAATTACAAAAACTCCTCATATGGGCAAAATTAAGCATTTTATTGATTCCGACCAAGCAAATGAGACAAAAATTTGCCTCCCAACTGTTAATAATCTTCCCGTAGAGGCAAACGTCGGCAAGGCGTGCCTCTCCTCTTTCGGTGGCCTGGCCATTCTCAAGGGCGAGGAACAGCACCTGGCGCTGGCATCCCAGCTGGCCTCCTGCGTCACGGACAAGCGCAATCCGCTGCTCATTCACCACACGCTGGAGGAAATCATTATGACGCGTATATTCCAAATATGCCTCGGCTACGAGGATGTCAACGACTGCGACCGCATGCGTAAGGACCCGATGATGCAGCTGGCGGTCAACTCCGGCGAGCTGGACAAGGACCTGTGCTCCTCGGCGACGATGTGCCGCTTCGAGAACATGGTGAGCGAGGAGGATTTGCTGGCCATTCAGGAGATGTTTGTCACGATGTTCGTCCTTTCCTATAATGGCAAGACGCCGAAGAAGATCATCCTGGACTGCGATGACACAAACGTCGACACATACGGCGTGCAGGAGCTCACGCTGTTCAACAGCTACTACGACAGTTATTGCTACATGCCTCTGCTCGTCTTCGAGGGCTTCAGTGGCAAGATGATTCTCCCGCTGCTCAAGCCGGGGCGCCGCAACAAGACGGCCAACATCTGTGACACGCTCAAATGGCTCGTTGCCTGCCTGCGTCAGTCCTGGCCCGAGACGGAGATTATCGTCCGCGGCGACAGCCACTTCTGCTCGCATGAGTTTATGGACTGGGTGATGTCGACCAAACAGTACCGGCTGTACTACATCACCGGGCTGGCCAGCAACAACGTCCTCAACACTAACCCTGTCGTCGTTAATCTGAGCAAGAAGGTGAAAGAGGATTACGAAAAGGCGAAGCAACCCGTAAAGAGATATAGTGGTTTGATGTATCGGGCCAACACCTGGACCTATTATCAGTTTGTTGCCGTCAAGGCAGAGATCACGGAGAAGGGTGAACTGAACATCAGGTTCATCGTCACTAACATGGGCGGCCGGTTTTATCCCCAGACGCTCTATGAATATTGGTACTGCAAGCGCGGTGGCGACGAGTTGTACATACGCCAGTTCAAGGAGGCTGTCAACGGCGACCGACTCTCGTGCCACACCTTCAAGGCTAACCGCCTGAGAATCTTCCTCTATGCCGCAGCGTACGTCCTGCTCCATTCCGTCCGTGAACGTGTACTGAAGGGCACTTCCATGGAGAAGGCCACGCTGCTCCGCATGCGCGAGCAGCTTCTCCTCGTGGCCGTCTGCGTGAGAGTGCTCAAGACAAAGGTTATCCTTGACTACCCAAAGCACGTGCCGCGAAGGCAGGAACTCTGTCACGCGCTCGAGTTTTACCAAACTGTTGCCTAAGGCCATTGCCATACAACTATTCTTTTTCATCCTACAAGCCAGCCACGGGCATCTGTCCGAGGCAGGGCAGTTGTGGTTCATGAGAGGCCATCAAAGCAAAACTGCCCGCCAGAGACATTTTTGGCTTTGCGCTAATTTAAAAATGACCCCCTACGGCTGCAATGATTTGTCATAAAATGAGAAAACTGCCTTAGCGGGAGTATGCCACTCATCTATTAGAGGCTTTTTGCCGAGGGTATGAAATATGCAGGTTA
>JBGUQW010000185.1:0-2089 GCA_045131435.1 Prevotella sp. | reverse complement strand
CCCCCCCCCCCCCCCCCCCCCCCCCCCCCCCCCCCCCCCCCCCCCCCCAAACCCCCAATCCCCAATCCCCATATATGTCATTTTGTTTTTATTTTTATTTATATTAAAAAAGAATTTAATAATTAAAAAAAATAATAAAAAAAATATATTTATATTTTAAAAATTAATTATTTTAAATAATTTAATTTTTGTGAAAAAATAAATAATTTAATACTATTTCTTTATTCATTGATATCTTGATAAATAATAATAATTATACAAAAAGGAGATTATCTTTTGAAAGCGAACTTATTAAACAAAATATTTGTTTACCATTTTTTTATTTAATATCAATTTAACCATTTTTAAAATCTATTATTATTATTTGAAATAAATATCTTTTGTCAGTATCCAAATATTATTAACATTCATATGGTGCAGATAATATTTGTTTTTTTGTTTCATCTTATATTTATTTTTTATCTATGATTTTATTTTTAATTCATTATACTCTTTAAAATAAATCAATTTTTTTGGCTTCCAAAAATAATAATATTTTTTTAATAATATTTTTATTTGTATCTTTATATAAAACAATAATAATATTATTTCTATTATTAATATGATAAAATCTACCAAAAAATGATGTATTATTATAAGTATTATAAAAATATTATTAAACATATCTTTTTATTTCGGCAATTTTTTTTGTGCCAAAATGATATTTTTTTTATTATTATATCATTTTTAGCCTTTTTATCAAAAGTTTTGAATATAAGTTTAATAGTAATATTTTTTAATTTCATATTCTATATTCATTTTATATAAAATTTTGCTATGTTAATTTTGAAAATATGTTTGGCATAAGTGTCCTAAGTGGCCTATTTCCGGGAACTTGATTTTCATTAAAAACGTCTTTTTTTTGTTTTTTTTGATTGTTAATTCACAAAAGGTTCATAAATGATTCATACAAGGTTCATATATGGTACACACAAGGTCTGCTCTATTTCACAGTATGGTCAAAATATTATTTTTATCTTTTATAGTTATGAAAAATTAATATTATTATATAAAATATATATATTTCATAATATGATATTATATATGTTATATAATGATAGCTCAAGGTACATGCAAGGTATATGAAAGGTACAATCAAGGTTCATATATGGTACACACAAGGTCAGCTCTATGTCAAGGTATGGTCAAAAAAATTTTATCTTTTATAGTTATGAAAAATTAATATTATTATATAAAATTTATTTATATATAAAATGTATATATTTTAATATATGATAATATATATCATACAATATACATTCAAGGTACACTTAAGGTACACTCAAGGTACATGAAAGATACATGAAAGGTACATACAAGGTTCACATATGGTACACCCAAGGTATGCTCTATGTCACAGTATGGTCAAAATAATTTTATCTTTTATAGTTTTTGAAAATTAAAAAATTGAATAAATATCCAAATTAATTATTTTTTTAAAAAATAATTAATTTAATAATATTTTGTTAATTGATAATATCTTTATTAATAATAACTAATAAATCATAATATGAATATCTTTCGGAAGCGTATCTATTAAATAATCTATTGGTGTATCAATTTTTCATTTAATAATAATAATATGAATTTTATCATATATTATTATTTTTTTATAAAAATATCTTTGGCCTTATCTCAAAAACTAATAATATGTAAAAGGTGCAGATATTATTTTTATCATCAGTATATCTTATACTTATATAAGATATATTTCATTTGCAATATAATATATTATTAGTAAAGATATTATTAAAAATATAAAAATTTACTATATAATAATATATATTAATAATGGTATCTTTTCAATTATAAAGAATTGGATATAAGTTATTATATAAAAGTTGTTTATTTTATCATTATCTATCAGCAGGTAAAATATCAGGGTATGTTAATTTTGAAAATATAATTGTGATAAATCCAAAAAGTGGCCTATTTCCGGGGATTAGCTTATTTTTGCCCTAGTATACTATATATATATATGAAAAATGAAAAAAAAAATGAAAAGTGAAATTAGTAAAAAACTAATAAAAAAAACTTTTCATATGAACTT
>JBGUQW010000184.1:0-1934 GCA_045131435.1 Prevotella sp. | reverse complement strand
TGTAGTTCCCTGATTTAGGTTGACTACCTATGTTGCTTAACCCTTAGATAGGTTGACCCGGTTAAACGTTAAAACTTATTCAGGTTGACTGCCGCCGTTTAACCCTGCTATAGGTTGACGGCTTGGTCTTTAACCCCATTCTCTGTTGACTGGGTGCAAAAGTAAACAAATTCCAGGGACTGTGCAAGAAGATATGTTTTTTTCTTTCCTGCACACCCTGTAATTGTTTAGTCTGTCCCCTATTCCTGATGGCCAGCCTCATCTTCAAGTACTTCCTCCAATGAAATGATAAGGATGCCGGCCTGATCAAAGACGGCCTCCTTGTAGGTCATGCCGTCAATCACAGGATTTTCACCTCTCGCCAATGCTGGTGCATAGGCGTCCTCAATCTCCTTGATACACTTTAGTTGCTCTTTGAGCAGCAGATAATTTCTTTTCTTCATATGATTACGCTTTAAATTGTTGATGATTTACTTATTCTTTTTCCCTATTGTTAAACACTCCGGGCAAGGGAGGTGACAGCAGGCTGCTACATTGGTATTGCCGCCTCCACGGCCTGTGCCTCGGCTTGTTTCGCCTTGATATGCTCCTGCCTGTAGCTTTTCCAGTGCTTCTTCAGCTCCCCGGTACAGTTGGCAGCATCCCTTGGGGTCATCATGTCGATACTCATGTGCATGCGCTCTTCGTTGTAGAAGCTGACTGCTACGATGATTGCTGCTGTCACCTCTGCAAGTGTTGTGAAGTGCTTGTCCTTGAGCAGTTCGTTCTTCATCGTGTTGTTGAGCCGTTCTGCCTGGGCGTTCTCCTTGGGATTCCCGTCCTCTGTCATGCTGATCCTGATGCCGTGTTCTGTCAGCAGTTCCACATAGCGTTTGCTGGCATACTGGACACCGCGGTCTGAATGATGTATGAGCGTCTGTTGCTCTTTGGGGACGTCCTTGATGCGCTCCAGGGTCATCTGCAGGGCACGTATCGGATATTCCGTGTCAAGAGTCGGACCTACGCTCCAGCCGACTATCTCCTCTGTATACGCATCCAGTATCATGGACAGGTAGCAGAAACAATAGCGGGTGGCGTCCAGCCATATTACTATGTAGGTAATGTCGCTCACCCACAGCTGGTTGGGGGCTGTCGGGACAAAGTCCCTGATGAGGTTCGGGTATACGGGAAGCCCATGTGCGGAATCTGTCGTACGCGGCTTACGAACACGTTTCCTAACCTTCAGCCCGTACCTGTCCATAAGCGCCTCAAAGCGGTCACGGCCCATTGGCTTGTTGCCTGTGAAGTCACGCTTGTACATCCTCCACAGCTTCTCGCCTCCAAGACCAGGATCCTTCTTGCGGATCTCCCGGACATAGGCAAGGGCAAACCCCTCCTGGGCGATCTTCCGCATCAGGACATCATCGTCTCTCTGGAAATAAGCCTGCTTCGATACACCAAGCAGTCTGCACAGACCTTCTATCGAATACTTCAGAGGGTCCAGTGCATGCAGACTCGTCACTGCTTGGTGCCAGCTTTTTTTCGGATAGGAATCTTGAACTGCTCCTCTGCAACGTTTATGATCTCATTGTACAGCTCAGCACGCATAGATTCCTCCCTAAGAGCCTTCCGCAGACGGGACACCTCAGCCTTCAGAGACTGCAGGTCACTGGGCACAGGAGAATCGACAGACTCTAATACCGCCTTCTTCTTCCTTCTTTCTTCTGCCTGTTTCATACGTTCACTCTTGTAACTTGGGTTTTCGGCTACAAAGTTACGAATCCATTCTGAAATAGTGTAATTTGAAACAGGTATTATTTTCTCAATTCTATGTCTTCCCATGTGCTTGTCACGATAAAGTGCTATCACTTTGTCGTAATAAAGTCGTTGCTTTTCTGTTTGATACTTTACCATTTGTTGACTTCTTATGAGTCAACTTTTTCCAGGGTAAGACA
>JBGUQW010000183.1:0-7634 GCA_045131435.1 Prevotella sp. | reverse complement strand
TTTGTTGTTTAAGAAAATGTTACTATATATGCACTGTCTATCAAAAAAGCATCAGAACATGCCGCGACAGGAGAGGACAAAGAGTGGAACGGGCATCTATCATGTCATGCTTCGAGGAATCAACAAGCAGGACATCTTTGAGGACGATGAGGACTATTCCCAGTTCCTCAATATTCTTTATGCGCTAGTTAATCGATGCGATGAGCAAGGGCATAATCTCCCTCCACATTGTACATTCTATGCATATTGTCTGATGATCAGCCAATGGAGATACAGAAATTAGAAAAGATAAAACGAAATACAATCTTAAAACAATTATGTGAATATGGAGCAAATATCAGGCAGATCTCCCGCATTACGGGAATCAGTTACGGAGTTATTTATAGGGCGAAAAGTGGATCATGAGAACCGTCCCCAAATTTCCAAATTTCACATTCCATATCAAAGTTGCTATAATCACTACATCTCTACACTATTTTGATATAAATTATTCATTATCAGTTGGTTAAATTAATGTATAGATTGGTGTATAGATGTTCAACTATACACTTGATGAGTATGTAAGCTACAGTATTTTGTTTGCTAATGCTGCATAACTGTCTGATAATAAGCATTGTTTATATCTGTTTCGATGGCAGTTTCAAGTTGTTTCTGTGCTGGAAACAAGTTGTTTCTCCCATGGAAACAAACTGTTTCTGCCATCGCCACAAGTCGAAACAGATATTTGGTAATAGCCTACAAGGCGTCACAGCGGATACGCTTACCTCAAAGATGTAGTGTTGGTGTATAGACAAACCATCTATACACTGAAATAAGCTGCTATTAGTCAATATGTTAGCTTCATTTGTGTATAGATGTATTGTTTTCCGACCTAAGGTCTGAGTGTGGTTTTGCAATGGTGACCAGGGGACGGTTCTGTGATCATTTTTTGAGAAGAATTTGGGGACGGTTCTCGGTGATCCACTTCTAAGTAGAATAATTTTGTTATATTGAAAAAAATATGTATCTTTGCGCAGTTAACAACATACTAACCGAAATTATGCCAAGACAAAAGCGCTTACAAAGTGCAACAGGCATCTATCATGTCATACTTGGCATGAAGAACAACAGCAATGGTGCACTGACACGTGACAGCAACAGGGGCATCAAAAGCATCACATACGACTACAGCCATTATCCGTCCTATATAAACATGAACATAGGAAAAAGAAGGCGGAACGTTACCAACGACCATACACCTGACGGCAGGAAACTCTCAAGTATCAACACTTTGTCCGTGTGATTGACAAAAACTATTTCTGCAAAAATATTGTGATTATAACGTCATAACGTCATAGTTTCCGTATATCACTATAACACAAAGGCTTACAAATGACGTTATGATGACGTTTCAAAAGCATAACGTCATATTGCAATCTTCAGATTATCAGCCATTTAAGCGCAATATGACGTTATGACGTTATTTTCTCGATTTTTCATCCAGAACAATAATTTTCGAAGGCCTCACGATAGGCATCGGTGACGCGGATAATCTCATCGCCGATATAGACACAAAGATTGCGGTCGACCGTTCTTATTTTGTCCAAGCGGACAATGTAGGAACGGTTGATGCGCATAAAGGCTTCTTGAGGCAAAGCATCCTCGACGGCTTTCATGGTCATGTGGGTAGTCAAGGGCAGTCGCTCGCCCTCGATATGGAAGCGCACATAGTCCTTCATGCCCTCAACCAGCAGGATATGGTCGAAGCTGACTTGGCGCAGTTCTCCGTCGACGCGGATAAACAATGTTTCGCGTGTTCCCACTGTCGTTACACGTTTTTCATTTCCTTCATTCCCTTCATTTCCTTCATTCCTTTCATTTGTTCTGCCAAACCATTGCCCGGCCTTCTCGACAGCAGCAATGAATTTGTTGTAACGGATGGGCTTCAGCAAGAAGTCGATGGCACTGACCTCATAGCTCTCGAAAGCATACTCCTTAAAAGCCGTCGTAAAGATCACCTTTGTACCCTCAGGCAGCATGTGCGACAGTTCCATACCGTTCATATCGGGCATCTGGATGTCCATGAAGACCAGGTTGACGGGGTGCTCCTTCAACCAGTTCAGGGCCTCGACGCTATCAGTAAACGAAGCCTCCAACTGCAGCTGGGGTGTCTTCTGGACAAACGACTCCAGCAGCTTGACAGCCAATGGCTCATCATCAACGATAATACAACTCAGCTTCATAGTTCGATGGTTACTTTTACCTTGTAGATATTGTCTTCGAGCGTCTGTTCCCACGTGTACCGGTCTTTATAGATCAGGTCCAGACGTCTGCGAGTGTTTTCAATGCCAATGCCTGAGCCGCTGCGGTCAGCATCGTCCTTGGGGAAGTTGGTGTTGTCGCAGGTGAAAATGAGATGATGGGTGATGGGTGATAGGTGTTCTCCCACCTGAAGGTAGGAGTGTGGCACGCGAGGGGGGATAGGTGTTGGGTGTTGGGTGATGGTCAAAGAGATGTCGATACGCGAGTCACGACTGCTGCTGACGCCATGTTTGAATGCATTCTCTATCAACGAGATAAACAGCAGGGGTGCTATCTCCAAGTGGGACCCGTCAATGGCAAATTGTGAATTGACAACGGTCTTGTCGTTACAGCGCAGCTTCATCAGCGAGATATAGTTGCGCATGAACTCTAC
Source organism: Prevotella sp. (assembly GCA_045131435.1). Classification (GTDB taxonomy): domain Bacteria; phylum Bacteroidota; class Bacteroidia; order Bacteroidales; family Bacteroidaceae; genus Prevotella. The sequence goes on along the minus strand of JBGUQW010000183.1, from coordinate 4,960 downwards.
CTCACCCTGAATGGGCACCGTCTTCTTGTTGGTCTCGTACATCGCATAGCGCAGCAGATCGCTCAGCTGGGCGATGGCATCCTGGGCAGCATCTGCGTCTATCTGCGTCAGACTCGAAATGTTGTTCAGCGTATTGAACAGGAAGTGCGGATTGATCTGGTTCTTCAGCCAGGCCAGCTCAGCCTCAGTGTTCTTGGCTTTCTCGTCGGCCAGCTGCTGCTTGATCTGCCGGATGCGTATGAAGTGGCGGATGCCGATGGCTACGGCGGCTATCACGAAGTTTAGAAGTACGAACATGAACATTCCCGAGAAGAAACCAATCCACATATTGGAACTCATTGCAGGCATGTCGGGAATGTCGTTCCTGTTGTAATAGACCCAGAAGAACTGCGAGTTCAGCCCGAGGATGAGCACCAGGTTACAGAGCACGAACAGCCAGTAGCGACGCTTGAAGAACAAGTAGGGTCCCAGCAGGTAGAAATTGGCAAAGTATACGATCAGGGGCGACTGGAACAGTCCCCATACCACGAAGAACGAGGTACGGGTCGATGCCAAGTCTTGTGTGCTCAGCAGCGTGGCCAATGGTAGTGCGAACAGCACCACAGCCCACACTGCCACTTGTGCTACAAAGAGCCAGATGTCTTTTTTCTCTATTTTCTTCATACGACTGCAAAAGTAGGAATTATTTTCGAAACTACAAAATCTCTCCCGCATTATCTCAACGCAGGAGAGAGAAATCTTTATTATTAATCCAATCATTGTGGCATGCCGGCATTCCCTGAACCCACGCTGTTGATCATCTCACCCTGCGACTGCTGTTCGATGTAGTCGTTCTGCACGCGAGTGGTCTGCTGCTGGCGGCTGGCCACCTTCGAATTGCCGAAGGTGTAGCTGACGGTGAACGAGATACCGTAGATGGGCACCTTGACCTTGGTATGGCTGATAAAGTCCTTGCCGCGGCTATTGTTCTCAATCATAATGCTGCCACCGTCGTTGAGACCTGTCAGACCTGAGATGCTCAAGTTCAGCTTGTCGTTCAACAGCGATTTCGAAAGGCTGGCAGTGAGCAGGTTGAATCCGCCGCTCCATCCCTGCAGGGTGTAGCTCTTGGTCGAGGCGATGGCAAAGGCGCTGAGTTTCAGGTTCCAAGGCAGTGTCTGCTGTACGCCAGCCATGATATTTGCTGTCCATCCGCTGTTGCTCTGGTCGAGGGCGTCGCTCTTCAGGTCCATGTAGTTCACGGCACCATTCATAAAGAGACGCGTATTCTTGGTCAGCAGGTAGTTGACGTAGGCGTTCACACCTGTCTGATGGCTCTTCACCACATTGCCATAGGTGGTATTCAGGAGGTTGTTGTCGTCGTAGAAGCTGTACTGCGAGATGCCGTTATCCGTGAAGTTATGATGCAGGTTCAGGTTGAGCATCAGCTTCGAGGTGAACATGTTGTAGACCAGCGACATGTTATGAGACTTCTCCACGTCGAGATCAGGATTGCCGTAAGTCAGGGCGATGGGGTTGGTCTTGTCGACGTAGGGATTCAGATAAGAGATGCCAGGACGCGAAATGCGCATGTTGTAGGTCAGGCCGAGGTTGCTGCCTGTGCCGAGGTTGTACTGCAGGCTGGCAGAGGGTACGAGCGAACCGTAGCTGGTCTTGAAGTCCTGGCCGTTACCCAGATGATATTCCACATCCTGCCAAGTATATTCATAGCGCAGACCGGCCTTGCCGCTAAACTGGCTCCACTTGCCTGTATATTCACCGTATCCGGCCAGAATCTTGTTCTTGTATTCGTACTCCGAACTCGATGAGGGGTCATAGACATCCTTCAGATAGTATTTCGAATCAGAGGTGGCGTCGTGCAGCTGCAGCTTACTGCCTAAGGCCAGCGACTGGCCAGCGCCGAGGGGCATGGTATAGTCGAGCTGGAAGATGTGGTTGGTGGTCTTATTCTTATTGTCGGAATATCTGTTCGTCAGGTCGATATATTCTGAACTGGTGCCAAAGTTGTTGGTCATCTCGGTAGTTGCAGGACTGTACTCCAATTGATAGGTGAAGGCCAGAGACTGTGTGCGCTCTTTGTTGAAGAAGCGCTGATAGTCCACACTGCCGCTGAACGATGTACGGGAATTCTTCATCTCAGTACTGCTGCCATAGGTAAAGGGCGTTGAGGAATAAGGCGATGTGAGTATGGTCGAACTGGTACCATTGGTCTTGATGGACATGCTGTTGACGGATGCCGTCGCGTTCAGCACACTCATGGAGTCGATCTGGTAGCCCAGCGTCAGACTTCCCATCGTGAACGGGGTTTTGATATCGTTCTCAGAAGTCAGTATCTGCGAGGAGCCATTATCCTGTTTCTGTTCCATTTCAGTAGTGGTATTGCCTGGTGTGTTATAGCTGGTCATCACATTGGCGCTGTACGACAGTTTGCCTTGTTGGCCACTCACAAAGGCACTGCCACCTAACTGACGGTTACCTGCAGTGGCACGGATAGTACCATTATAGCCGTTCATGCTCGGAGCTGGCCCACCCTGTGGACCGCTCTGCTTGTTCATCACAATGTTCAGAACGCCAGCGGCACCCTCGGCATCGTACTTCGCACCAGGATTCGTCACCACCTCAATGCTCTTCACGGCACTGGCGGGCATCGACTTGAACACCATCGAGGGGTTCGACGAGAACATCACGTTGGGCAAACCGTCCACATACACCTTGAACGACGACGAGCCGTTGACCGTGATATTATCCTGACCGTCAACCGTCACCATGGGCACCTTGCGCAACATGTCGAGCACGGTATACGACTTCGAGTCCTCGTCCTCAGCCACATTGTAGCTCATTTTGTCCACCTCCATCTTCACCAGCGGCTTCTGCGCTACCACTTCCACACCCTTCAGCATGGTGGCGTTCTCCTTAATATACAGAGTACCCATGTCGAGCGTCGGCGTCTGCCCCACTTCGATGGTCTGGTGCAGGTCCTCCTTGCCTACGCTACTGAACACGATGTCAAACTGGCCCTTGCCCTTGACCTCCTGAGAAAAGCGACCGTTCTCGTCAGTCAGCGACATGGCCACAGGCTTATCCAGTTTGCCGGCTTTGAATACGCGAACGGTAGCGAAGGGCTCACCTTCGTTCATCGTCTTGTCCATCAGCACACCCGTCACGGTAGTCTTCTGGGCCAATACCACTGCTGAGAGGGTCAGCATCATTGTCACGAGAATTGTTCTAAAGTGATTCATCCGTTTCATACTATTTTGCGTTATTTGTTTTCAATTTTGACGCAAAGGTATGACAAATAGCTACATCCTCCAAGCCACTTTCGACGAAATACCCCCTGTCTTTCGACGAGATTCGCTAACAGACCGGAATGACCCCTCCTATATATATTATAATAGGTATAGCAAAAAATAACGTAACAAGCAAGCGCATTATTCCACAGATACCATAATTCTTGGCCCTAAAATAAGAAAAAAGGCATAAAAATTGCGCGAAATAAAAATAAATGATTACCTTTGCACGTTAGAATAACACAAAACGTAACATTATGGCACAATTATCTGACCGTTTGCAACGGCTGGCTCCATCAGCCACGCTGGCTATGTCACAGAAAAGTTCTGAAATGAAAGCCCAGGGCATCGACGTCATCAACATGAGCGTCGGAGAACCTGACTTCAATACTCCCGACCACATCAAGCAGGCCGCCAAGCTGGCCATCGATGAAAACTATTCGAAGTATTCGCCTGTTCCCGGCTATCCCGACCTGCGTCAGGCTATTGCCCGAAAACTGGAGCGCGAGAATCAGTTGCACTACACACCTGCGGAGATCCTGGTGTCGAACGGTGCCAAGCAAAGTGTCTGTAACACCGTGATGGCACTGGTGAACCCCGGCGACGAAGTCATCATTCCTGCGCCCTACTGGGTCAGCTATCCCCAAATGGTGCTGCTGGCAGGCGGAAAGCCCGTCATCGTGGAGGCTGGCTTCGAGCAGAACTTCAAGATGACGCCAGAACAGCTGGAAGCAGCTATCACACCCAAGACACGCATGCTCATCCTATGTTCACCCAGTAATCCCACAGGCAGCGTCTACAGCAAGGCTGAACTGGAGGAACTGGCCAAGGTCATCCTGAAACACGACAACCTGTTTGTCCTCGCAGATGAAATCTACGAGCATATCAACTATGTCGGCAAACATGCCAGCATCGCCCAGTTTGAGGGCATGAAGGAACGCTCCATCATCGTCAACGGTGTGTCGAAAGCCTACGCTATGACTGGCTGGCGCATCGGCTACATTGCTGCCCCCGAATGGATTGTCAAAGGCTGCAACAAGCTGCAGGGACAATACACCAGCGGACCGTGCAGTGTGAGCCAGAAGGCCGCTGAGTTTGCCTACACGTCTAGCCAGGAGTGTGTCGAGGAGATGCGTCAGGCCTTTGAGCGCCGTCGCGATCTCATTGTGAAACTGGCCAAGGACATCCCCGGACTGGAAGTCAACGTCCCCGAGGGTGCCTTCTACCTGTTCCCCAAGTGCAGCAGCTTCTTTGGGAAAAAGACACCCGATGGGGAAGCCATCGGGAACTCAACCGATTTTGCCATGTATCTGCTCGAAAAAGGACACGTGGCAACGGTGGGTGGAGACGCCTTTGGCGACCCCGAATGTTTCCGCATGAGTTATGCTACAAGTGACGAAAACATTGTTGAAGCAATGCGTCGTATTAGGGACGTATTGGCACTTTTAGCGTAAAAATTGAGAAATATCAAGTTAAAAGTTCTTAATTAGGCTTTTAAAACGCTTGAATTGTTTATCTTTGCGGGACGTTAGAAAGAAAACAAACAAAATATTTTTATTTAATAACTAAAAAAATAATTATTACATTTATGGCAACAACAACAAAGGCTGCAGCCCCAGCCAAAAAGAATTCGGGCTTCCAAGGTGTTAAAGCTGCATGGATTATCCTCGTTA
>JBGUQW010000182.1:0-4414 GCA_045131435.1 Prevotella sp. | reverse complement strand
GAACAGTATGGGTGCTAGCGTCAGCCAGGTCCTCCCCGAGCTCCGCATCCTCTGGATTCAGGCCGCCGTCTATCTCGGCATGGCCTGTCTCGTCTTCCGTCACCAGTTCCGGCTGATGAAGAAATATGCAAATAATTGAATATGAAAATGAAGAACATTAAGATTAATTGGAAAAGTGTTGCGGAGGAAGTGTTATGCTTCATTCCGGCGAGCCTCACGGCTTTCATTGCCGAGGAATATATATGGGGGCACAGTTTCGTAGGAAACATATCGGTGTTCATTGTAACACTGTTAATAGTTAAAGGTTTATATGCGCTTTTATTTAATAACAAACAAAGATGAAAAGACAGAATTCCCTTGTACTCCTGGCATCGGCGATGCTAGTAGCCATGACGCTTGCTTCGTGCAAGAGTAGTAACAAACCCGCTGCCGACGCTTCTGCCCAGGACAGTATTCCTGAAGTGCTGAAAGACGTTGCAGGCATAGAGAAGTTCCAGACCAAGCTCGACTACAGTAAGGCCGAGAACTGGGTGGAGAGACCGACTGAGGCAACGAAGCCTGTCGATGTGTTCTTCATCTATCCTACGGTGACAGGTTTCCGCGACCCTGTTCAGATATGCGAAGTGACCGACTCCGAAATGGTGGCTGGTGCCAAGTTTGTCAGACAGGTTCAGACCAGCGTGTTCGAAGAGAGCTGCAACATCTTCATGCCCTTCTATCGCCAAATTTCGATGCCAAAGCCTGGTACCGATTACCGCTTCGTGACCAACTATCTCTCGGGTTTCGATGCCACCGATGCACTCGACTACTTCCTGACACACCTGAATCAGGGTCGTCCGTTCATTCTGGCTGGTCACTCGCAGGGTTCCTCAACGCTGCTCAACCTGCTCGAGAACTACATGACCAAGCATCCTGAGGCTCTAAGTCGCATGATTGCAGCCTATCCCATCGGTTTTGCCGTGACCAAGGACTTCCTGGAGCGCACTGGTCTGAAGTTTGCCGAGGGAGCCACCGACACGGGCGTCCTCGTCTCATGGAATACGGAAGGCGTCGCCAACAAGGATGCCAAGAATGCAACACTGGCTCCTAATGGTTTGAGCATCAACCCCATCAACTGGAAGCGTGACGACACCTATGCACCCGCCAAGGACAATCTCGGCTCGCTCGACGAGATGACGGGGAAGATAACTGTTCCCGGCATCGCCGATGCCCGTGTGGACACCATCCGAGGCTCCGTCGTCGTCACCACTGCCGAAGCCAAGCCCTTCGCCATCAACGAACCGGAAGCCATACCCCTGTTCGGCCCCGAGTGCTACCACCGCAACGACTATGGTTTCTTCTTCAACAACCTGAAGCAGAACATTGCCGACCGCATCAAGGCGTTCATGAAGAAGTAAATACAAAAGGCTATGAGTAAGATTAAGACTATCGGTATTCTGACATCGGGCGGCGACTCCCCCGGCATGAATGCGGCTATCCGTGCCGTGACGCGCGCAGGTATTTACAATGGTTTTAAGATCAAGGGTATCTATCGTGGCTACGACGGCCTCATCAGTGGTGAGGTGAAGGAGTTTACCACCGAGAATGTCAGTGGCATCATCACCCGTGGCGGCACCATCCTGAAGAGTGCCCGCAGCAAGGAGTTCATGACTGTGGAGGGAAGGCAGAAGGCATACGAGACCTGTCTGAAAGAGGAGATTGACGCCCTCGTCGTGATTGGCGGCAATGGTTCGCTGACGGGTGCCCGCGACTTTGCCATGGAGCACGACTTCCCCTGTATCGGCCTGCCTGGAACCATCGACAACGACCTCTATGGTACGGATGCCACCATCGGCTACGACACGACGATGAACACCATCATGGAGTGCGTTGACCGTATCCGCGACACGGCTAACTCGCACGAACGCATCTTCTTCATCGAGGTGATGGGCCGCGATGCCGGCTTCCTGGCTCAGAACTGTGCCATCGCCTGCGGTGCCGAGGCTGCCATCGTTCCTGAGGAGGCAACCGATGTTGACCAGTTAGCGGCATTCATGGGTCGTGGCATCCGCAAGTCGAAGAAGTCGTGCATCGTCATTGTCTCGGAGAGTCCGAAATGTGGCGCGATGTATTATGCAGATCGTGTAAAACAGGAGTTCCCCGAGTTCGACGTTCGTGTATCCATCCTCGGTCACTTGCAGCGTGGCGGCACGCCCTCTGCCCGCGACCGCATCTTAGCCAGCTGTACGGGCGTGGGGGCCATCGAGGCCATCTTACAGGGACAGCGCAACGTGATGGTTGGCATACGCAACAACGACATTGTCTATGTACCCTTCTCAGAGTGTATCCGTACTGACAAATGTTTCGACAAGCGTCTCATCACGGTGCTTGACGAGTTGAGTATTTAGGATAATTCTTAGTTTATGAAAAGAATACTTATATTAGCAACTGCAGCTGTCTTTACAGCAGCAATAAACGTACAGGCACAAAACTCTCCTGTAGGCATCGTCAGTGTACAAGACTCGGTAAAAAGTGTGCAGTTTGGCGTCATTTCGTCGGTGGCAACCGATGGTGGCCACGGCGTTCAGTTGTCGGGTCTCTCAAACACATCTGCACATAAATTCAACGGATTGCAGTTGAGCAGTGTCAGCAACATCACAGCAGGCATGGACAAGGGCGTGCAGCTGTCGGGTATCTTGAATGTCTCGTCGGCCATGCAGCGCGGCTTGCAGTTGGGTGCCATCAACTTTGCCGATTCGCTTAACGGTGCGCAGATTGGCGTGTTCAACATTGCCCGCAAGCGTCCCAAGGGCTGGCAGGTGGGACTTGTCAACCTGTCGTACGACAGTATTGGCCATAAGATTGGCTTGGTGAACGTCAACCCGATGACGGACATCGACATTATGCTCTACGGCGGCTCGTCGACCAAGGCAAACCTCGCCGTGCGCTACCGCAACAAGAGTACTTATAGTATCATGGGTGTCGGTACGCATTTCATGGGACTCGACTCCAAGTTCTCGGGAGCCTTATTCTATCGCTTAGGTCTTTATAAACAGCTGTCGCCGAAATGGAGTGTGAGCGGTGACGTGGGCTACTACCATGTGGAGACCTTCTCGAAAAATAACAGCGAGAAACCTGAGCGTCTATACTCGCTGCAGGCCCGACTGAACGCCGACTACCAGTTCAGTAAAAAATTTGGTGCTTTTGCCTCTGTTGGTTGGGGACTGACGCGCTACTACGACCGCAACGAGACCTACCGTAACCGCCCGTTGGTGGAGCTTGGCTTTACCTACCGCCAGCCCCGCAACCAGCACGATACCTGGAAACAGGCTTGGGCTGAGAAGCGTTCGAAGTTAGTGTTTGCCGACTCTACGATGGCATTGCCAACACCCAAGCGTCCCTGGCAGGCACTGGCCGAAGTGACGGGTGTCAACGTATTCGTGCAGTTGTTCGACCGCTATGTGACCAGCGAGGAGTTCGCCCAGACCACCCTGCGCTCCATCAAGCGCAACTTCACCGACGGCATGGTGTGGGACAACGACTTCTTCATCACCAATATGTTCATGCACCCCTATCACGGCAACCTGTACTTCAACGCCGCCCGCACCAATGGACTCTCGTTCTGGGAGTCGGCACCCTTCTCGCTGCTCGGCTCGGCCATGTGGGAGTTCCTGGGCGAGACGGAGCCGCCGGCCATCAACGACATTATTGCCACCACCTGCGGCGGTATGGCCATCGGTGAAATGACCCACAGGCTGAGTCTGACCGTCCTCGACGACCGCGACCGCGGCTTCAACCGCTTCCTGCGCGAGGCTGTTGCTACCATCGTCAACCCCATACAGGGACTACACCGTATCTTCAGCGGGGATGCCTGGCGTGTGAAGAACAGGAACTATCGCTACCACGACTTTAACAAGACGCCCCTCGACGTGTCATTCACTGTTGGTTGGCGCTACCTGGCCGACGACGGTGCCCTGTTTCGTGGTCTCCATGCTCCCTATATCAATGCCACGCTGACGTACGGCACATCGGTTGACGCCGACAAGCACACCCAGCCCTACGACTTCTTCGACATCGAGCTTAATTCAGCCTTCGGTGGCGGACAGCCTATGGTGAATACGCTGAACATCCTGGGACGTCTGTGGAGTACACCTATCCTAGATAAGAAAGATATGGCTGGCGAGTTCGGTATCTACCAGCACTTCAACTACTACGATGCCAAGCCCATTGAGGACGCTTCCGAGCTGACGCCCTACCGCATCAGCGAGGCCGCCGGTTTCGGCCCTGGCTTCATCCTCTCGCTGCCGCAGATGGGCGCCCTGTCGAAGATGGAGCAGCGTATCTTTGTGAGTGGCATTCTGCTGGGAGGTACCAAGAGTGACTACTTCAACGTCATTGAGCGCGACTATAACATGGGTAGCGGCTTTAGCATCAA
>JBGUQW010000181.1:0-4651 GCA_045131435.1 Prevotella sp. | reverse complement strand
TGGGACGCAGCGATGCGTCCTGTGCCGTTTGCGAGATTATGAAAGTTTAACATCCCGCAGCGTCATATTTCCGCAATTACGGCGTATATATAATAAAAGGTAAAGACATTAACGAATATGAACAAGAAAACAATTATTACAATGATGCTAGCCCTCGTTGCAATGGCGGGGCAGGCACAGACATTCAAGACCATCAAGGCTGCGGTTGAGCGAGGGCAGAGCCAAGTTTGCTTGGACTATGCCGAGTGTGAGCAGGCTCGAACGAAGTTCAAGAACCCCGTGGCAATGGCCTGCGTAAATGTGTCGAACGGCGAACTGAAAGCCCGTGAGGTTATATTCAGGGATACGGCGACAACCGTACATTTCACAATGGAGTACTCCAAGGGACAGAGTTTCCAATTTGTCTCATCATCCAATCTCATGGACGAGGACGGCAACCGCTACCCGTTGCGCTCTGCCGAGGGACTGAAACTCAACACATGGGTGCAGTCACCAGAGAGTGGAATCACCGAGTTTACCATGCATTTCGCGCCATTACCGAAGAAGATACAGATATTCGACTTCATCGAGGGTGACGGAAACAGAGCATTCAAATTGTTAGGCATCCACGATAAGAAGGCAAAACTGAAAGTACCTACGATGCAGGAATTGACTGAGGCAAATCCGTGGACATTACCCGAGGACTGGTTCAAGACCGACACCATCACCGTAAAAGGCCGCATCGAGGGCTACGACGCCGAGCAGTTCGGTTTCACGTCGTTGGAATGCTTTTTCCAGAATGTTTTTGAGAAAGACGATGCAACGCTGGTACTCGACATCGCGCCCGACGGAACATTCTATAAGAAGTTCCAGGCCGGTTACCCCATCTGTCAGCGGTTCTACACATTGGAGTCGAAGGTGGGCTTCGGTGAAATACCATTCTTCGCCCGCCCCGGTGAGACCATCGACATCACCGTGCGCAAGGATGATAATGGCAGGTACGTCTGTGTCTATAACAACGGCAGCAGCCACGACGTTGAAAGGTGGCTCCGCACACGTGACGAGATTACCGACGTCCTTTTCCCTTTGATGCTCTTCGAAGGCTCTTTTGACGAAGGAAACGTCCTAGCCGACAATATGTGGCAGAACGTGATGTACCGTTTGCAGACCGTGAGTCGCCGCGAGCACTACACGCCGATGGAAATGCAACTGGCTCTGGCCTACATACAGACGCGTTTCGCGTATTATTACATGACATACGCCATGAACCGCAGATATGCACTGATGGAACAGCAGCTGCATGAAAGTGCGGAGTGGCAGAACCTAGCCGACGCGAAAGGCTACTATCATCTGCACCGCATTAACTTCGATAATCCTCTGTTCTTTGCCAGCAGCGACTTCCCATATCTGCTCAACCGCATCCAGTATGCCCAACCTGCCACGCGAGCCTTATTCAGCACCGCAGGTCAACAGCGGTTGGATAATTACTATGCGGTTTTGCTTGAGATGCTCGGCAGCAAGGACAACACACTAATAGCCCAACTCTGTTTGTACCAGCAGATGTTGACGGAGTCCCGTCGTTGGCAAACAGATAAAGAGTCGAAATATACGATGTTCAGCAACACGTTTACGCATCCCCACGTCAAAGCCAGGGCCGATGAATTCTACTCTCGATTGATGGCACAGACGGAATTGGCAACGCCTATTCCTGACGCACCAATGGCCGACCTCATCCGCTCTCTTTGCGCCAAATACCCAGGCAAAATTCTGATGATTGACTTCTGGGGCATGGGCTGTGGTCCTTGCCGTTACGCTATTCAAGAAAGCAAGGAACTTCGTGCCGAGATTGCCAAGCGCGATGACGTGAAACTCATATTCATTGCTGGGGAGCACACCACCGAGGGCAGCGATGCCTACAAGAAATACGTGGCTGAGTGGTTGGCCGACGAAGAGACCGTCTGCGTCACCAATGCCGACTTCGCCCGTCTGCAAGAATTGTTCCGCTTCAATGGCATCCCACACTACGAGACCATCACCCCCGACTGCCGCCGTGTCCGTGACGACCTGCGCATAGATGGATACGACAACTTCGACTACGAACTGGAGCGGCTAAAAGAAAAAATCAAATAAAAACGAAATGAACGTGAACAAGAAAACCATCATCACCATCCTGCTTGCCATCGTCGCAATGACAGGACAGGCAAAGACTTACAAGACCATCAAGAACCCAGAAGCGATGGCATGCGTGAATATGAGTAACGGCGAACTGAAAGCCCGTGAGGTTATCATGTGCGACACGGCGACGACCGTACATTTCACGATAGAATACGAGAAAGGAAATAATTTCCGTTTCGCCAAAGAGAGTTATCTGATGGACGAAGACGGCAACCGCTACCCATTGCGCTCGGCCGAGGGAATAGCCCTCGACTCATGGGTGCAGTCGCCAGAAAGCGGCGTAACCGACTTCACGATGCATTTCGAGCCATTGCCGAAGAAGGTACAGGTATTCGACTTCATCGAGGGCGATGGCTCTGGGGCATTCAAACTGTTAGGCATCCACGACAAGAAATACAAAATCAAATTCCCAACGATGCAGGAACTCGCCGACGCTAATCCGTGGACGGTGCCACAGGATTGGTTTAAATCCGACACGATTACTATTAAAGGGCGCATTGAGGACTTCAACGCTGAACAGTTAGGATTTGACATGCTGCACTGCTACTACGAGGATGAGTTCGAAAAGGAGGATGCCGTGCAGGTACTCAACATTGCACCCGACGGCACATTCTGCAAGAAGTTCAAAATAAGCTATCCTTTCCGGCAATTATTCTGGACCAAGGAAGCGAAAACGCAATTCGACGAAATACCATTCTTCGCCCGTCCGGGCGAGACCATTGACATCACCGTCAAGAAAGACAATCAAGGTAGGTACGTTTGCGTCTATAACAGCGGCAGCAGCCACGACGTGGAGCGGTGGTTGCACACCGACGACTACAGCGATGTATTCAGACCGCTTTCTTCTTTTAAAGGTAAGTTGGAGGATGCTAACAGCCAGGCCGAAAGCGTCTGGCAGAATGCAATGTATCGCCTGCAGACGGTGAGCCGCCGCGAGCATTACACGCCGATGGAGATGCAACTGGCACTGGCCGACATACAGGCGAACTTCATAGAACGTTATTTGTCATACGTCGACAACTATGCAAGTGACTTGGTAAAATATGAGGAGCGTGACGGCAAATGGAACGCAGAGGTACTTGACAGCGTGGAGTATGAGAAGATTTACGACGCCCAGAACTACTACCCGCTGCACCGCATCGACTTTGACAATCCGCTGCTTCTCGCGAATCAGAATTTCCACTTTACGCTCAACCACATTCAGTTTGCCAATTATGTCAGAAACCGCCAGTACAAGGGGCTTATGGACGAGAACGGCGGCATGGAAGTAAGCTTAAAGAACTTCTCCACAGCTCTCAGCAACTATCTCGCAGCCCTCCGCGACCTTATGGGAACAGACAAGAATAATATGATGGTGCAGTTGTGCGCCTACAAGCATATGCTGTCAGACTTCGACAACTGGCTTGACGAAGACTTCATAACCCAATGGCTATCCGCTGCCGACACGACTGACATCGAAGCCAGGAAAAAGGAAATCTTAGAAAACAGGCCTACACGTAACAAGATGCTGCCGCTCTATCTCGCAACCTTCACCAACCCCTATATCCACCAGAAGGCCGAGCAGTTCTGTGCCTACAAGAAGTCGCAGACCAACCTCGCCACGCCCCTGCCTGACGCGCCGATGGCTGACCTCATCCGGTCACTCTGCGCCAAGTATCCAGGCAAAATTCTGATGATTGACTTCTGGGGCATGGGCTGCGGTCCCTGCCGTGGTGCCATCCAAGCGAGTAAGGAACTACGTGCCGAGATTGCCAAGCGCGACGACGTGAAACTTATATTCATTGCTGGGGAGCGCACTGCCGATGGCAGCGACGCCTACAAGCAGTACGTGGCCGAATGGTTATCTAATGAAGAGACCGTTTGCGTCATCAATGCCGACTTCACCCGTCTGCAAGAGCTGTTCCAGTTCAACGGCATCCCCCACTACGAGACCATCACCCCCGACTGCCGCCGCGTTCGCGATGACCTCCGCATCGACGGCTACGACAACTTCGATTATGAACTTCAAAGGTTATTGGATAAACTCAAATAACAATTCGTGCCCCATTCACTTTATGTCTAACTTTCAAAAAAAACAGTAAGGATTATGGAGAAGCCGACATTACCTACCAACTGGCTGGCAGCGCTGAGCAACGCCAACCACGACGGCACGACACAGCAGATTGACGATGCCGTTGGAAACTTTGAGACCGAGAACCAGGTGTTCCTGCAGAAGGCACAGGCCGTACACCAGGCCCGCGTGCAGGAGGACGACGTGTGGCAGAAGTCGCAGGTGGACCCCGTGGTGAAGCAGCTGGAGGCCGCCGACAAGCAGCAGGATGCCTACATGACCGCCTTCCGCTACATCAACGACGGCTATGCCGCGCTGCCCGACGGCGAGGCGCAGAAGACGGACGCGCTGGTGGTGCAGCGCACGTTCAAGGACTTCAAGTTCCGCGTCAACGACGGCTACGGTGCCGAGGCGGACAAGATTCTGCAGATGGGCCAGAACCTGCAG
>JBGUQW010000180.1:0-4581 GCA_045131435.1 Prevotella sp. | reverse complement strand
ACTTTTCCACCGATTTTTCGTATCCTCGCAGCAAAAATCAAGACCATTCTTGCCACGTATGGCAAAAAGGAAGACTTCGTCGTTTTTTGTTCTCTGAAAATAGTAATGAAAGCCATTGTTTAAAGGAGTTTAAAGAATTGGCAGCATCAGACACTATTTCGACACAATGACAACAAAGGGGGAGGGCTTATAGTACAAGACTTCTGACTTGGGCATTTGCCCACCCCCTCAATCAATTACAAATGAAATCTCAAACAGATGGGCTTAAGAGCGTTTTTTCGTATTCCTCTTTCTCATCTCCAGCCACGCCCAAACCTCGTTGATGCCCCAAATCACAGACATGATGAGGACGGGCATTGCCGCCATCAGCCACAGGAAAGCCATGGTGTCGCTGAGATGGTACTTCCCCGTGTAATAGCCGAGGACGGTGAACACGACAAGCGCCACCTTGTCCACCAGATGGTAAACGACGGGGAACCACTCCATGCGCGAAGTCAGTCGGACGAGATGCCCTTCGGCTTTGTCCTCAATCATCTCACAGGCCTTTTCGGCCCCCTTCACCATCGCCTTGTCGACTTCTGACAACTGCCATTTCTCGCGCTCCTTCCTTGTCATTTCTTCGACGTAGCGTTTCATGAGGCCGGAGTCATGGATGTTCCCGGCCACCTGGTGAAGGGCATTCTCCGCACTCCGGTTGATGTCCTCCAGCGGCGTGACGTCCATGTCCTGGTTGACGAGCTTGTTTCTGTTGTTCCTCAACACATCGAGCGGGATACCGTTCAACAGGTCAATCTGCCGACCGAGCATGTCGACTGTCTCGCTGATGGTGCTTTCGAGGATGTTCCCCTCCAGAACGGCCTTCACGCGGCGCTCATACTCCTTTCGGTCGTAGAGCGGCACATGCGCCTTACCGACCGAACGACTGTTAATCACTGGCAGGATGACATCCGGCTTATCCTGCTTTCGGGGGCTCTCTTGCCGTACCCCGCTGTCGTCTCCCTGCTGCTGGCTATGGCCAGAGGGAAGCTGCTTCCAATAATCTTTTCCCATAATATAAAAATACATTGGTTATCTGTTCCTACCTCGACTGCGCTGGTTCCGCACAAAGCCGTTGTTCTTCCACCACTTCCATTCTTCATCCTTCTTTCTGGGCAAGTCATTGTTTGATGAACCGCCGCCAAGGGAAGGCTGAGTTTCGGGCAGGGCAATGTCTTGGATGACATCAAGCAGTCCCTCCATTGCCACAGCGGCACGCTCGGCACTGCACTCGACCATATCCATGAGGGCGTCAGCCGCAGCCTTCAGACTGTCCTCGCTGAACGACGAGCCAGGCTCCCGTCCCATGTCGATGGCCTTGGCGACGATACCTTCCGGAAGAAGATCCTCCAGGTCGAGCGGATAGAATTCTGTGCGGAAAGGCGTCCAGACAAGTTCCTTGATGGACTTGACGGCAAAGAAGATGGCCGTGTCACGCTCCTGCTCGCCTTTTGTCGGCTCGTGAGTCGCAGGCTGCGGTTTCGGCATTATCTCTTGCTGCTTGCTGTCAGACATCCTCAGTGCCACCTCCTTAGCCTTCAATACTTTTAGATATTCCTCGTCATCATCCGTCAGTGATGAAATCGTAGTCCTTGGAGGCATTGCCGTATTCTGCTGGCCCGTCTGCTGCCATCCGTAGCTTTCAGTTCGCAAAGTTTCCATCTCAGGATGCAACTTCTGCCAGGTACCATACAGCTTTGACACCGTCAGGTCTCGCCCATGACCGAACTTCTTGGCCGAAGCCTTATACATGACGGTGCTGGAATAGTTGCCGTCGAGGTCGTACAGTTTCTCACCGATAGAGTAGCCCCGGCAGACGCCCTGACTGTCGTAGGTCGGCTCCACCTCGAAGCCGTTCCTCCGCATTTCGGCAAAGTACGTCTCGATGTCCCAAGCGTCCATCCCCTTCAGCACGTTCATCGCAGCATCGTGAATCCGCTCCATCCGGTGGTTCGTCCGCTCCTCTGCCTTCACCCAGCCGTACCGCTCGGCAATGATGTCCGCAGCCATCTTCGCACGTTCCTTGCACTTGTGCGTGTCCTGCATCTGGCCGTCCATCGTCAGGCGGTTGGCTACAATGTGTACATGCGGCTTGCCCGTGTCGAAGTGGACAGTAGCGATATACTGGCTCCCGGCCAGCATCGTGTGCCTGCCGCTCACCTTGACCTTGGGCTTCCCTGTATTCTTGTCGATGACAGGATAGCTGTCCTTGTCCCTCACTACCTCCTGCTTATAGTCCGTCGAGTCGAGCACCTTCACACAGTCCTTGCAAAACCTGTCCCACTGCTCCATCGTCCAGTCACGGCACTCCTCCTTCGGCGGGCATAGCTCGATGCGCCAGAAGGGCTTTTCTGCCCTGTGCTTGGACGCAGCCTGCTGAAGCTGCATATCCATCAGCACCTCCACAGGCGAGTATGGCTTGCCCGTCAGCGGGTTCAGCTCGATGTTGTTGGCGGCAAGAAAGACGGGCTTGTTCTCCATCCTCGCCTTCTCCTTGTCGAGCACGTAGCTGATGGCGTTGGCGGCATGCGCCCCGTCTATCGTCTCCATCTTGATCACCATACGCTAACCCTCCGCATTTGACACCCTGTCCCGCATCTGGTCGAAGAACTCCAGCGCCGTGATAAGATGCTCGCGCCACCAGTCATAGCTCTTGTCGTTAATGACCACCCTCATTCGTTCCGCATCCGGAAGACTAGCCAATTCAGCAATCATGGCATTGAACATCAGCAGCACGTCGGCCCGCTCTTTCTTCAGGTTCCTGAGCAGTTCCAGTTCTTCCTCGCTGAAGGCCGCACGGGGGTGCTTTCCGCTCAGCAGACTGATGCAGTACTGCGACAGACTCTGTCCGCATTTTTTCGCACCAGCACGAAGTTCTTCCAGCAGTCTTTTTGTCACCTTCATGTGCAGCAGTTCCGTGGCAATCCACTTCCTGATGCACAGTCCCGACTTGTTCCCGTGCAGCACCTTCTCTATCAGGTCCACACGATGAACATCCAGCTTGTAGCCGACAAACAGGTTGTAGCGCTGGCGGCTGATGGGCTGGTCCACCTGGAATCTGGTGGTGTCAGCCATCCGTACCCTGAAGTGCATCTGGCGCTTCCCGTCTGTCTCATCTGCCCACAGGTCGCCGACCACCACGGGTTCCCAAGTGAACTTGGTGTGCCACTTGTCATCCCTCAATAAATAGTACCGCTTCTTTGACTTGATGAAGAAGCCCTTTTCTGGTCTCGTCTCCTCTACGAGCAGCGAGCCTTGAAACACATCATATCTACAATTATTATCATTCATATTCTACTTCCTTTTTAATAGGTGTGAGCCTGCGAACGTCTCCCCAATGAGAGCCCGCGAGCATTGCCAGTTCGGTTCGTCTGCCAAAAGAGCCTTAGCGATTTTGGTAGCACGAAACTCCAACTGGCATATCTTAAGGCAAGTTTCGGTTTCTACCGGCATTGTCTGTACGACAAGAGTGTCCCAGACCGTTGGGAACGTCCTGTTTGCTTGGCTGTAATTACAGGATTTCATCGATGTCCCTCCGCTGTTTAGTGACTGCGCCGTGCTTCTGTTCGTAGCGGGCGATACCGTCCTTCAGATACTTCTCCACGACATCACGAATTGAGAAACCTTCCTTGTGTGCAATAGCCTTCACCTTATCCACAATCTCTATGCTACAGATAAACGTGAAATGCATCCAGTCCCGCTTGCTGGCGTCGGCATCCTTGGGCATCTGCTGCTCCTGAGGTTTCGCCTGCTGCTTCTGAGGCTTCGATTGCTGGGTGATGTTCCTGACACTGCTTTCGAGGTCATTGAAATCACCAAGTGGAAACGTCTGCTCGCTCATATCCGTTACAGTTTAATATGTTCGACAATAGCGTTAAAAGCGTGCTCAACCGCAGCCTTCTGGTACTTGTCAAGTGCGGAAATGGTTGAGTAACGCTTGATGACAACACTCTGCTTGATCCTCGGTGTAACCCTGCCTATCCTGCCAAGAATTTTTACCGTCTCTTCGCGCTGCTTCATATCGTCGGCACGGTTCTCGGTCGTGTTGATTCGGTTGGGCAGGAATACAAGTTGGATGTCCTTCACACGCTTGATTACTTTAATGAAGATACCAGTGGCATCGATGGTGTCGAAGTCGTAGGAGATAGGCACCACGGCGAGGTCTGCCGCCTTGTACAGCAGGTCGAGGTTGGCGGCATTGAGGGTTCCCGGCATGTCAAAGAGGACAACACCGTCGAACTGCATCGCCTCCTCAATGGATGACTGCAGGTTCTGGCGGTCTGTCGTGTCAACTGTACTCACTTCCCATGGGATAACCGCATCCGGGTTGGCAGCCAATTCCCTCTCCCTGTGACGGGACAAGGATGCCTGAATGTCTGCATCAAGAACCTTCACGGGATAACCATTCTCACGAAGATACTGTGCAAAGAGCGCACAACAGGAGGTCTTTCCTACGCCTCCCTTAATGTTGGTGAATAATATAATTCTTCTCATAATTTTACTCTGTTTATTAAATACATTGTGTACATTTTTGCCATTATAGAC
>JBGUQW010000179.1:0-3740 GCA_045131435.1 Prevotella sp. | reverse complement strand
AGCAGACACCGACGAGCGACTGGCGTATGGCTGTCTGATACAATCGTCGCCATCCGTCGGCATCCACGTCAACAGGAAACTCCTGCGTCAGCCCTAATGACAGGCGCAGGAGTTTGTAGAATTGTTCATTCCAATTGATGCCTTTGGGCATAGTTGTCATTTCATCATGTTAGCATTCAAATTATTCCATCCAGTCGTCGTAGTCGGGTATTTCGTTGGGCGGCGTGCCACTTGCCTGAAGCAGGCATGTCCTATGTTGCAGCTCGACTACTCTCATTGAAGGTTTCTTGTATGCTCTCTTTTTCATTGCTGTGTCCTCCATTCGTTATTTGATTACAACCTTTTTACCATTGTTGATATAGATGCCCTTGGTGCTGGGCTTGCCGCTCAGGCGCACACCGTCCAGCGTGTACCACGCCTCGTTGTCGAAGGTCACTTCGCCCGTCTTGGTGTCGAGCGTACCGATGGCGGTAGTCTCGCCGTTGGCTCCTACCAGTTTGACGGTGATGCTTTGTGGCAGTTCCTCAGTAGCTGCTGCGCTGCGGGTCAGTCCACGGGCACGGGCATTGCTGGGCTCGCTGCCAGCCCACATCAGGTAGCACGATGTTGGGCGAATCTTCGCGCCGCTCTTCGCCCTCACGAAGTCGCCGGCCACGACGAGTTTTTCGTCCACCTCCTTGGTCGCTCCTGCGAAGCCGTACACCTTTCCGATTTCCTCAGGGTTCTCGCTGTCGCTCCAGTAGCGAGGCTGGTAGGTGCCTTTGAAATTCCATTTGTTCCACGAATATGTGCCATCGCTGCCGTCGTACTCGGTCTGCTTGTTACCGCGCTCGTAACCCTCAGTGAAGATATCGAAGCCTTGGTAGTAGTCGTCCCCATTAGTGAAGTAGAGGTATTTAGCGTTCTCGCCAGGCATGAAGAGATACGGCGTGTTGGCCTTCATCGTGGTCTCCTCGTTAGAGCCTTCCTTGCCCACTTCCTTCATCACGGCAGTCCACATGTTAATTGGCACTTCCTCAATGCCTGCGAACTCGTAGAACTTTCCCTCCGAAATGTTGTCATATTCACCCCGTCTGATATCGTTCTTGCGGAAGTCGAACGGCAGCATGATGGTCACGGCCTTGTCTTTGGTGAACGGACGGTTGTAGCGCAGGTATTTTGTACTCTGTTTCGTCTTGACATCCTTGATGCCGAGCGGCATGTCATCGTACTCGATGATGTAGCTCTTATCCCCGCTGTAGCTGTACGTCTCCACCAGATCACCGTATGTCGGCGTATAGTACTTGCCGTCGAAGACCATGGTGTGGCCATAGACCTTCAGGAAGCCGTAGTCGGTCGTCGGGGCGCCGAAGTGGACGAAGTTGTCGGGAGCGTCGGTCGATTCCACAGCGGTCGAGCCTTGCTTTATGCCGCGTGTGCCGACGTAGAAGCAGTTGGTCAACGTGCCCTCGCCGTAGCCGTTGCTGCGGTGGAAGAAGGTGCTGTTCTTGTCGTTGTCATATCCCCAGTAGAGTTCGCACTTGTTGCCATTGTTGTCGTACTGGCCGTGCAGGAAGAGGCAGTCAGTGAGGTCAACATACGCATACTGTGACATGGCACCGATGAATCCGCCGCAGCCATAAGTCTGGTTCCAGGTGTTCGAGTTGTAGATGAGTCCGTCGAACACGCAGCCCGTGATGTTGCAGTCCACGAGGTAGTTCGTATACTGTACGTAGCCCACGATACCACCGTGCCCTGCTTCACCGTTGATGGTGCTGCTGATTTGGGTGCTGACGCGACAGTTCTCAATGGTGAGGTTGCCGCTGGCAGAGCCTACCAGACCGCCCATGTTGTGCCAAATACCGCCTTCTATCAGTCCCGTTGCGTGCAGGTTACGGATGGTGGCACCGTTAGTGATGTGGAATGGGGCGCAATTCGGCATATCTGCAGTATAGTTGAAGGTCAGCGTATGGCCGTTGCCGTCGAACATGCCTTTGAACGGATGGCCTGTGCTGCCTGCCATCGTTGTCACGGTGATGTTGCCAGCCAGCATCACGGTCTTGCCACTGAAACCGTTCAAGTCGCCATCCACTTCCAAGCGCTGACAGAAGTAGTTCCAGCCCTCGGCAGTCTTGATGGTGTAGGTGTCGCCGCTCTGCGTGATGTTGTTTTCATTCAGCGGATACGTAATTGTGGCGCTGAGGTTCACGTCCTCTGCGGGCATGTTGAACGTGTAGGTGTTTCCACTTTTGGTGTAGGCGATGTTATTGCCCGATGTCGCGCCCTTCAGGGTCAATTCTTTAAGTATTTCGTCCATCAACTGTGTGTAAGTAATGGTCACCTCGTCGCCTTCTAAAGCAGAAATCTTGCTGACGCTGAACTGCGAATAATTGTTGTTGACCTTGAATCCAGCCAAAATGTCGAAATCCTTGGTCAGCGTAAAGGGGTGAGCCGTTTCTTTGTAAGTGACGGTGACACTGGCCGTGGCGGTATAGGAGCCTATTACGGCAGGAGGATTCTCCAATGTTTCGTTTGTACTCTTGTCCTTGTAACTCAATATGGCGGCGATGTTGGTAATGCCAGCATTGTTGAAGGCCGTTTGGTTGAGCGAGGCATAATGTCTGAATCCGTCATAGGGAACGTCATTGGCTTCGAACGGCATTGTGACCTGTCGATTGGTGAGGCCACAGTTGTGGTCGGCGCTTCCCTCGGTACAGGTGGCGATTATCGCATCACTGCTGGCGTTGGCGGCAAACGTGAACGTGTGGCCGGGGTCTTCGGTAATCTCCACCTCGACGTCGTAGGTAACAACGATGGTGCCGTCTCTAAAACCGAAATAACCACTTGTTTCACTACTACTGCTGGAAAACATGATTCTTAACGGACTCGATGGGCTGACGGCCAGACTCCCCTCAAAGGTTGCATTTCCTGCCTCTTGTGAATCGATTGACGGGAAGTCATAGTCGCTGGCATTCCCTGCAACATGCAGGAGCGTTGAATTGTCGTTCTTGTCCTTGCCCACATACATCTGCATGTCATTATAGAAACGAACGTTTGTGAATTCCACCTTCTTCACGGTTCCCTGCAAATTGGTAAATTCAAGGAAACCTCCACACGAGATAATATTAAGGCGGAATACGGTGTTACTGGAGTTCATGTAGATTGTATTAGCCGCCGTATTGTTATTTTTGTATTCCAGCGTCATACCTCCACTGTTCAGCACATGAGTGCCTTCCACATTCGTATTGCCCGATGCGCCGCCGTCCATGTACCATGTTGCGGTTCTCGTCTCCGTTTTCGTTGCTGCCCACGCCGTCTGTGCCATCGTGAGCATCGCGGCGAGGGTGAGGATGAGATGGAATGATAGTTTAACTCTTGTTTTCATACTCTCATTTTGTTTCTTTTTTAATTGTTCTTGTATTATGGTTACTTTATAATTCTCTCATCAAAGTCTGGTAGGGGGAAGCACTATCGGTATGGGCATAAAGAAAGCGCAGACCCCGTCCCACATATCCAGTCAGGCCTGCGACAGCCCCAAATACACTATGGTAGAAGTCTGCGCTATGGTGCGCAGCTTCAATGTGTATTTGGATTTGCTCACTAAATCTCGTTCGAGGTCGCAGTTCGACTGGATAATTGAGCAATATAAAGTGGTGCCTTTGTGAAAAGACGTTTGCAAAGGTACGAACTTTCCATGAAAATTGGTCACGGAGGATGCTTTTTTTAGTCATTTTTACCGATTTAATCATATAATTCTGCAT
>JBGUQW010000178.1:0-1536 GCA_045131435.1 Prevotella sp. | reverse complement strand
GCCAGAAGTTTGGCATCCTGATAATTGGTGACGGCCTGCACGATGGCTGCGGCTCGCTTGGCGGGATTGCCGCTCTTGAAAATACCACTGCCCACGAACACACCCTCAGCACCGAGTTGCATCATCAGAGCGGCATCGGCTGGCGTAGCCACACCTCCGGCGGCGAAGTTCACTACGGGCAGCTTGCCGTTGTCATGCACGAAGCGCACCAGTTCGTAAGGCGCCTGCAACTGCTTGGCAGCCTCATAGAGCTCGTCTTCACTCATAGAAACCAGTCGTCGGATTTCGCTCTGCATCAGCCGCATGTGGCTGACGGCCTGCACCACGTCGCCCGTACCAGGCTCACCCTTGGTGCGGATCATCGTTGCCCCCTCGGCGATACGGCGCAAGGCTTCACCCAGATTCTTTGCGCCACAAACGAACGGCACGTCGAATTTCGTCTTGTCGATGTGGTAGATATTGTCAGCAGGACTGAGCACCTCGCTCTCGTCGATATAGTCGATCTCGATGGCCTGCAGTATCTGTGCCTCGGCAATGTGTCCGATGCGACATTTCGCCATCACGGGAATGGTGACGGCATCTTGAATGCCACGAATCATTTTCGGGTCGCTCATGCGGCTCACGCCACCCGCAGCACGAATGTCGGCAGGAATCCTTTCCAAAGCCATTACGGCACAAGCGCCTGCTTCCTCAGCGATGCGAGCCTGTTCTGGGGTTGTCACGTCCATAATCACGCCGCCTTTCAGCATCTGAGCCAACTGGCGGTTAAGTTCTTGTCTTGAGTTTGCTTCCATATTCTTTTTCGTTTATGCGTTGATGAATGTGGCTGCAAAGTAACGGCAATTCTGCGAGAACACCGCACGATGTTCCCATTCTGATAAGTGAAAAGTCAATTTGTGCAAACTATCTCTTCCTGACTTCACTGGGAGCCTTGCCCGTCTGCTTCTTGTAATAACGCGAGAGATGAGCCTGTGAAGAGAATCCCAACAGGCCTGCAATCTCCTTTAGCGGTTTGTTGGTGCCGAGCATCGTGGAAATCTCTTCCATGATGCGTTCGTCGATGATAGACTTGGGTGAACGGTTGGCGACATGCCGTGTTGCCTGTCCCAGATAACGGGCGCTGACACCCAACTGCTCGGCATAGAAAGCAACGTCGCTGTAAAGGTGATGAAAACGATCGACAGCATCGAGAAACAGATTATAGAGCTCGCCGCTGCGGCTGCTGTCCTCAGTATAGCCTTTTGGGAACTGGCTCAGATAAGTGCGCGCATGGAGCATGGCTTCGTTGGTGTTTTCGCCACAACTGAGATAATAAGCCAGTGCTGCCGACAACTGGTTGGCTTGGCCGTGCAGACGAATGGCCGACGGCAGGTCGGAAGGCTCCAGCACAATGGTGCACAGCGGTATGATCTGCTCTTTGATGGCACTGAACACCTGAGGTTCCACTAGTTGGTCGCCATGGGTGGATGTCTGTACGGGCGCATAAATAATGTACCGTGGGTGATACTTCTGCATCATCTCTGCTATCGTTGCTAC
>JBGUQW010000177.1:0-3636 GCA_045131435.1 Prevotella sp. | reverse complement strand
AGGATTATCGGAACGGTTCGTAGATGACGCTCGGACGGGTCGTAACAGACGCCCGGAAGACCCGTAGGTGACGCTTCCCTGATTCACGATAGCAAAGGTACAACAAAGGCGGACACTGCTGTCCGCCTTTGTCCGCCTATGGCAGGTCGATGCACAATTTGTCTGCTAAAAAGCGTGCCACCTTGGGTGACAGCAGCTTGTCGTTCGGCTTCACTCCCATACTGGTGAGTTCCTCGCGGTAGGGTTGACACCAGCGGTGCAGGGTTCTCATGCTCACACCGGCCGCATCGGCCAGCTCTCGTTTCAGCATTGTCTTCATAACATATTAGAAAGAAATTAGAATAATGACAAGAAATAATTATCCAGAGTTCTGACAGTGACGTTGTGACGTTATGACGTTATGATTTCTAAAGTTATACGCGTACCGCGCGCACGGTACGCGAGGGTTCTCTGTTTTCCAACGTCACTTCGTCACTTCGTCACGCGCCAGCTGCTGCATACGCTCCTTGATCTCCTGTCCGCTGCGCTGCACGACGATGTATCCGCGCGAAACATTCGTGCGACGGAATTCGAATCCCAGCGCCTGGAAGGCATGTCCCAGCCGTCGGTCACTCAGCTTCTGCGTCAGGCTGCCGCTAATGATCTGCATGGCACGGCTGACAGGCATGAACTCACCCGGTTCAAAGTCGTTAGGACGCCGGAAGTAGACATCCACGAGTTCGTATTCCAGTTTCGGCGCCTCAAACTGCTGGTTATGCCGCTGCAGCCGCTCGATCTCCGGCTTCTCGAACCAGTAGCGGAAGCCCTGGCGGTAGAGGGCGTAGGCTTGTGCATAGATGCCGTCGTAGTCGAAGGGCACGGACAGTGGGCTCTCGATGCTCTCCACCTCGAAGGGCAGCCAGCGGCGCGTGCCCGTCGTGTCCGACAGGAACTGTACGTTGTTGCCCGTGCCGCAGAACGACGCTAGGTGCGGACGGCATTCGTGATAGCGCGCATAGGCTGCACGCTCGTTGATGGAGGGCATGGTCATCGCCGCCTTCAGCTTGTTCAGCTCCTTCGGTTGCATGGTGTCCAGCTCCTCCCAGCATACCAGTCCGTACTGTGCCAGCGTCAGCAGGTCGTCCTTCGACATCAGCCCCGAGTTGGTCTTCGTATAAAAATAGTCGCGCAGCTGTGGCGGTAGCAGGTTGGCAAACCACGTGGTCTTGTACGACCCCTGCTCGCCGATGAGCACCAGCATCACGTTGTTCACCACCGACGGACAGACCCACGAGGCCACCATCGCCACGAGCCACTTCTTCAGGTACTGGTAGAACAGGATCTGCTCGTCGCCGTCGCCCTTGACGTTCACCGATAGCGACAGTCCCATGATGTGGTCGCCCTGCTCCTCCGTCCACGGTGGCAGGTGCTCTAAGTAGTAGCGGAACGGGTGATATGCCGGCACATAGTCCGACTCGATGACATTCAAGAGGTGCTGCTTGACGACGGGCTTCTCCTGGCAGAGCACCGTCCACAGCGTGTTGACGTCGCGGTCATCAAGGTTCCGGTAGCCGTCCGTCACGCCCCCATCGCCGCCGAAGATGGTCAGCAGTCCCTGCTCGTTCTCGCCGATCATGAGTCCCTGCGACAGCCAGTGGATCTCCGTCCGTCCCCGCACCTCGTTGTAGCGCAGCGACACGCGGTTGCCGAGCATCACCTTAATCTCTTCAGGCGTCGCATACTCCTCCCGCCACGGCTTCTTGTGCTCCTTCTGCGGAGCATCGTCCTCCTGCTGCCGTTTCTTGGTTTTCGTTTTCGTCTTCGTTTCTTCCTTCATCTTAGTTATCGTTATCGTTATTGTTATCGTTTAATCTGTTATCGGCGGCAAAGGTACGAAATAACAGGAACATTTACCACCCATACATAGGGGATATGTATAGGGGATATTAGGGGGGATATGATATGTCAAGAATCTGCTTCATTTTACCCTGAATTACATACGAAAGCATATAAAAATGTTAAATAATATACTTTTTATATACTAAATGATATAATTTTGGGTTTATTTTGTAATTTTGCATGCGAAATAATATAATCGGATATGGAAAAGACAAAATTATCTGCCACTGTTAAGGCCTTGCGTAAAGAATACGGACTTACACAAGAAGACCTGGCCATGAAATCGGGGGTTGGCTTGTGTTTCGTGCGCAATCTGGAGCAAGGCAAGACGTCATTAAGGATGGATAAGGTGAATCAACTTCTCGATTTGTTTAATTATGAACTAACTGCGGCGAAGAAATGAGACAGGCAGAAATATATCGAAAAGGTATTCTGGCAGGTTGTTTGATGGAAGATGGCGGCGAATACCGTTTCTGTTATGACAAGGCGTATCTCGTGAGGGAGGACGCAAAGCCTGTCAGTCTGACACTCCCGTTGCAGGCAGAGGCTTTTGTAAGTCCCGTTCTATTCCCATTTTTCGACGGACTCATTCCCGAGGGATGGCTACTTGACGTGGCTCTTCGTAATACGGACATCAGCATTCTCGATCGCATGTCGCTATTGTTGTTGTGTTGTAAAGAGTGCGTCGGTTCAGTCAGTGTTATTTCCAAACCTAATGTAGGAGGAAAGGCGTAATGTGTAGGTGTCTGTATTGCTATCAGGAATTGGAAGAAGGTCAGAAAGACTTTCATCCCAAATGTGCCCGTAAATTTTTCGGAACCCGCGAAGTTCCTGTGTTGGAGTACCGTCATGAAGATCTCGACCGGCTGGCCGAGCAAATCATCCGCGCCCAGACATCGCTGACAGGTGTGCAACCCAAACTGTCGCTGAACCTCACAAAACATGAAGGGAGCAGCCGACTGACCATCGTGGGACTTTGGGGCGACTATATCTTCAAGCCACAGACAGAGCGTTATCCGCAGTTGCCCGAGAATGAAGACTTGACGATGCACCTGGCTCAAGCCGCAAAGATCAGCGTTGTGCCTCACAGCCTGATCCGTCTGGCCGACGGACGATTGGGTTACATCACCAAGCGCATCGACCGTACCAAGAACGGCGAGAAGATTGACATGGAGGACATGTGCCAGTTGACGCTGCACCCAACGGAATATAAGTATAAAGGGTCGTGCGAACAGATTGCAAAGGCCATCACTCAGTATAGCAGTGTCCCGAAACTGGACTTGACGAACTACATGCAACTGCTGCTCTTCTGCTTTGTCACGGGTAACAACGATATGCATCTGAAGAACTTCTCTCTTTACCGCCCATCAAAGGACTATCTGCTGACACCGGCATACGACCTTCTCAATGTGGCCATTGCTAACCCCAAAGACGAGGAGGAACAGGCCCTTTCCCTCGCTGGGCGGAAAACCAAACTGCGATTGGCAGATTTTCTGAATGCGGCAAAGACAATGGGATTGGAGGAGAGCGTGGTGTTGCGTCTTATTGCAGGCCTTCATAAGGCTCTCCCCCTGTGGAGAACGCTCATACACCATTCATTCCTCAGTGAGGAGATGAAGAACAGGTATGAAGAACTCATCACATCCCGACTGTCCCGTCTTTAATCCAAAGTCTGCTTCAGTTTATTCAGGAAGGGCAGGAACTGTTTCTGGTCTACGGCCTGATAATAGTCTTTGTACATCTTTGTCCTGTTCCACA
>JBGUQW010000176.1:0-2028 GCA_045131435.1 Prevotella sp. | reverse complement strand
ACAAAGGAATTCCTTTCCGACTATGCCGTTGTGGACGTATAACAGTTGGCCGTCGCCGTGATTTATCTTCATTTTACTATCTTGGCGGTTTGATATGATCTTTTCGATGTCTTCCCAGATGTTGTCCATGGGAGTCCTGTCCTGTGCAGAAATAGATACTGACAGACTGACTGATAATATTATTGTTCCTATTCTCTTCATGATTTGTAATTCGTTTAATTGATAATTATTTGATAGTTATCCGTTCATTGAAACTCGCTGAATGACGCGATTGCCTCTTTCACGCAAGATTCTTGCCTGTTCTGCAAATTGTATTTGCGGATCCTCGTAAGGAATCACATCACTTTCTTCGACAGGTCGAAGTGCTGGAGCCTCTTGATCTTCTTTTGCGATTCTCCTTGAAACACTCACTTTATGCTTTTTCTTACGGGTCTGCTGCGGATTAACAGCGGATTGGCCTGTGTCCTCCTCCTTTGGCTCAGTTGCTTTAACCTCCACAGCCTTTATCTCAGTTTCTTCCACTTGGATGTCGGAGTGTGACTCGCATTCAACCTTGGCAATTTGAGGTTGGCTGACGGTTTCTTCCCTCGGTGGCCCGAGGAAGACGATAAGCAAAGCTGCAACACAGGCTGCAGCCACCCAAGGCCAAAGCCTCACAATACGTGGTTTGGTTTTGCGCTCTGCCATCATCTGGTCGAAAAGTGCCTCGTCAACGGTCAACTCGCCAAGCATCCCGGCAATAACTTTCCAGTCATCAGGAACATCCTCACGGGCAACCTCACGGGCAAGCAGTTTCTCCTCCTCGGCAGTCGTCTCACCGTTGAGATACTTCTTAATCAATATTTCCGTTTCGTTATACGTCATGTCCTTAACCTTTCCTTAATCTCTGCAAATACTTTCTTTCTCGCGGCAGAAACGATGCTCTTTATCGAAGGCTTCGCTATATTGGTCTGCTTCACAATGTCATCAAGTTCAAGACCTTCTATCTGCCTCATTTCAAACAGGCGTCGCTCACTCTGCTTCAGATGCTGCACGGCCTCATTGACGGCCTCATAAAGTTCCTTGGCCTCCAGATGCTCGTGGGGCGAAGCGCCTGTATCACAGCCTGGCGGAGCAACATCCCCATGCATCTTGCCTGAGACCGCCCGACCTTTGGACGCTTGCAAGGCAAGAATGGGGCTGGACTTTCGCTTCCTCACCATGTCCATGCAACAATGCTTAGCCACCCTAATGGCAAGAGCATCATGACGGACGCCAGACTCCATCCTGTCAATGAACCTAAGAAGAGCCACCAACCCCTCCTGTGCAACATCCTCGGCATCATCGTCATTACCGAAGAAACTGCGTCCAACCGAGAGCATCAACTCACGGAGCGCAGGGGCAATATGTTCAAACTCTTCTTGCGTCATCTGCTATATAAGCGAATGTCAACGTGAAAAGTTAAGTTGAAAAATGAAATTGTCTTTGTTTCTGTGTCAGAAAACCTTAATCGCTCTTAGTTGTTTCTTTCAGAATCCCGGTTCTGCCTCGCCACGCAGGAAGGTTATCCATCCATCCTTGTCTTTGAAGTAAAATCCTTCGAATCGAAGCGTCCTTTCGTCGGCGTAGTCGAAGGTGGCGATATTGGAATAGGCCATGTGTCTACTATTTGCACCCTCATAGTGGGCATTCAGCAACAGGCAGTTGCGCTTCTCGCCATTTTCCCCTTCCGGGCTGTAGTAACTCAGTTTCCATGTACCTGAGAAAGTTCCTTCCAAAGGCTCCACATTCTCCCAATCGGTGTAGCGTTGCTCCCCGTCGATGATGACGAGCTTTCGGGTTTGCCATTTGCGCATACCCGACAGTGTGCCGTCGGTCTGGAAGGTGAGGCGCTCGAAATAGCGCTGCGTGTCGCTGATGTTCTCGTAGTGCCATGTGCCGACCATGAGCGGCCCGTACTGCTCGTTCAGCTGCACGGTCTTTTCGTGTGCCTCCGGGTCGGCATATCTTGGTTCGTCGCTTCCGCAAGAGGCGAATGCGAGGGTGGTA
>JBGUQW010000175.1:0-2546 GCA_045131435.1 Prevotella sp. | reverse complement strand
CAGGGAGTTCTGGGTGGCGAAGATTCGCAGGAATAAGGAGCGGGACAAGGAGGAACAGCGTCAGTTGGCGCAAATGGGCTGGCACTGCATTACGGTATGGGAATGCGAATTGAAACCTACAAAGCGTGAAGAGACACTTGACTCTATCGCTTTTACTCTGAATCACATCTGGCTACATGATCATGGGGCAAAAACCATCCCATATCCGAAACAGGATGAAGAAGATATGCAGATGCCGTTGGCAGCGGAAGAGACTTTAGACATTAGGCGTTAGAATAAAAGAAGAATAAAAACGTTATAGATATATAGTAAGACGAGATATGAGCAAAAAGTCGATACGATTTTTCAATGACCGCGAGGTGCGGGCAGTGTGGGACGAGGAACACAGCAAATGGTGGTTCTCGGCTACAGACATCGTGCGTGCGGTAAACGATGAAGAAGATTACGTCAAAGCGGGTAACTATTGGCGATGGCTGAAGAAGAAGCTGGCCACGGATGGTGTTCAACTCGTGAGCGTCACTCACGACTTCAAATTTCAGGCTCCCGACGGCAAACAGCGCTATGCTGATGCGCTGGACGCTGAGTGCGTACAGACGTTGGCAAAGAACTATCCTAACAACCGTGCCAATAAATTCCTCGATTGGTTCACATATAGCGACAACAGCATTGACGGCCAGAGCAAGAAAAAGGCTTATACACTGATAGAAAGTGGATTGCTCGACAGCATGGAGCCTGGAACCATCAAGTGTCTGCAGCAGATTCATGCATATCTGTTTGGTGGGCTGTATGATTTTGCGGGGCAGATAAGAACCAAGACCATTTGGAAGGATGGCACGCTGTTCTGCCGTGCAGAGTATCTGATGCGGAACTTGAGGCTTATCGAGGCGATGCCTGAGACAACCTTCGATGAGATTGTCAGCAAATATGTGGAGATGAATGTGGCGCACCCCTTCATGGAAGGTAACGGACGATCGACACGTATTTGGCTCGACCTGATATTCAAGAAACGGTTGAAGCTATGCGTGGATTGGAGCCAGATAGACAAGAAGGACTATTTGGCTGCCATGCGTAAAAGTACAACGGATGCATCAGACAGCAGGACTTTGCTCAAAGGGGCGATGACGGATAAGATTGACGACCGTGAGATCTTCATGAAAGGCATCGACTACTCGTACTATTATGAGCAAGAGGAATAGAGATGGCATACTATAGCCAGCTCATAAGCTGCTTCTAGCCTGCTCCTAGGCTGCTTCCAGGCTTACTCATGAGTATGGCACGAGTATGGTAAGAGCGAGGCAAACTTATGGTTTATGGTTCAAGGTTCATGGTTTAAGACTTCAGACGTTAGTCATTAGTCATTAGACTTTAGACATTAGAAGAATGGCTATACAGTTGACATATAGACGGACAAGCAGATTGTCGATGCGCATCGTAAGAAACGGCGATGTGCATGTATCTGTTCCTATCGGTATGACTGTCCACGATGGAAAGAAGCTCGAAAGGAAACTCGCAAAGTAGCAAAGGGCGAGCGTAGTTGAAAAAAACAATTAGGAAAGTATGAAACAATTAGTAATATGACACCAAAAGAACAAAGGAACGAGCATCTTGCTCAGTCAATTATCAAGAGCCTGCAACGTCGCCACATTCAGGGCTTCTATTGTCCGACAGGCGAAGATGCAGTGAAGAGAGTATCAGAACTGATATCAGATGGAAGCTCAGTGACATGGGGTGGCACGATGACTGTCCGTGACCTGGGGATTCCCGAAGCTCTGAAAAGCAGGGGAACCTTGGAGGTGCTTGACCGTGACATGGTAGAGACTCCAGAGGAAAAACAAGCCATGTATCTCAGGGCTTTCTCAACAGATGTCTACTTGACCAGTGCCAATGCCATCTCTGAGGATGGAGTTATTGTGAATATAGACGGCAACGGCAATCGTGTGGCTGCTATCACCTGGGGGCCCAAGAAGGTTATCTTTGTGATTGGCTTGAACAAAGTTGCCCAGACGGTTGAGGCAGCACTTTCACGAGCAAGAGGAACAGCATCACCCATTAACGCTGCCCGATTCGACATTAAGACACCATGCCAAACTGATGGTGTGTGCCACAATTGCAACTCCCAAGAATGCATCTGCAACTACGTTCACTTCCTTAGGAACTCTCCAAAAGGTCGTCATGTCGTAGTGCTTGTTGGGGAGAACCTTGGATATTAGGTGTGACCACGGTAGTGGCGGTTGTCTGACGTCCGGCGGCATCGTAGATGGCGTTGACTTAAAAGAATGTTGCCGTCCAGCGGCGCAGGCGTAATGGCGGCGTAACGTTAGGTGTAAAGGCATTGATCACTACATAAACAGTTCCTCAGCCGTTACAGCTGACTTAACCATATCAGAATGAATGTTCCGTTCTATTGGATTGACGGTTACAAAAGTCAGGTAGTATTTCTAGGTTGTCAGGGGACAGGTGTGAAGTGAACCCCAAAGTTTGGACGGGTTAAACACTATTGCTCATTAGGAATTGAGTCCGGTATTGTACTGGGCTCATTCCTTTTA
>JBGUQW010000174.1:0-5644 GCA_045131435.1 Prevotella sp. | reverse complement strand
ATGCCTCGTGCCAACAGTACAGCACCCGCAGTCAATGTCAAGGAGAGTGAGAAGGCCTACACGATGGAACTTGCAGCTCCAGGCATTAAGAAAGAATATTGCCGAGTCAGTATCAATGACGAGGGCAACCTGACCATCGCCATCGAGAACAAGGCCGAGCACAAGCATGAGGACAAGCACCACCACTATCTGCGCCGCGAGTTCAGCTACTCGAACTACGAGCAGAACTACACGCTGCCGGATGATGTCGTGAAAGACCAGATCTCTGCCAAGGTGGAGGACGGCGTCCTGACTATCACCATGCCGAAGGCCGAGCAGAAGCAGAAGGTCACCAAGGCCATCGAGGTTTCATAAGCCTCGCAGGGCTTTGTCAAAAAGGATAGAAACATCTAAAAACAGCTGGGAGCAGCATCCATCGCGGTGTTGCTCCCTTTATTTATTTGACCTTCGGTCGAGCCTGCTCACGCTCGGCAGATTCGATGCAAGCATCGCTCTGCTTTCGCTTAATCGCAGCCTTTGCAAAATCTGTCTAATAATGCCTGACAGCCTTCAAGAACGTCGCGCCAAGTGGCCTCGAAATTGCCTGTGTACCATGGATCATCTACTTCACCAGGCCGTTTGGTAAAGTCCATCAGCATCACAATCTTCCCTTCTGGGTCGCCACCGCAGATGTTTCGCATATTGCGGATGTTCCACGAGTCCATGCCTATCAGCAGGTCGTAGCGGTTATAGTCCGAGCGCGTCATCTGCCGTGCCGTCTTACCCGCGCAGCCAATACCGTGTTCCGCCAGTTTTCGTCGGGCTGGGGGATAGACGCTGTTGCCTATCTCCTCCGTCGAGGTGGCTGCTGATTCAATCATGAAACTGTCCTCCAGTCCCACTTTCTTCACTAAGTCCTTCATTACAAACTCTGCCATCGGGCTTCGGCAGATGTTCCCGTGACAGACAAAAAGTATTCTATGTTTTGTGTTGTTATCCATTCTCTAATTACCTTGTTCCAGCTCTTTTATCTTTTTATCAAGTCTTTCCTTTTCTTGTTCCAAGTAGCGCACTGCATCTTTCGTGGTTTCCTGTATGATGAACTGCTTTACCATCAGCGTCAGGTTGGTGATGGCAGCTTCCTCTTTAGGTATTGCGCCATACTTTTGTGCCTCCTTCAGCTGTTCCCGCTGCTTTAGGACATAATCATAGTCACGACTCAGCTGGTCGATATCCTCCTCAGTGTAGGCATCCTTCTTCTGAACTAAGTTGCTGAGTTCGTCCTGCAGATATTGTGGAATCAAGCTTTTCTTCTTCATCTTTTTACCTCTTAAGCGGGTGCAAAGGTACGAAAAAAAGGGCGAAAACAGCTCTCTTATTGACGTTTTATGCTATAACTGGCCTTTATTTCATCGAAAATTCGTACCTTCGCAGCCACTAATTGAGAGTTAGATGGAATATTTAGTCACATATTACGTTAAGAATACGAACAGTGCAAAGGACATTTTCAACGTCATCCCTTATGCATCGTCTGTGGTCACTGGCAGCGAGAATGAAATCCTGGAACTTGTTGCTTCCAAGCTGAAGAAGAATCCCTTCTTCCGCTGCTGTAGCGTCATGGATCACAGTTCAGGTAACAAAAAGGTGTTTGAGACAAAATACGTACTCGACAATCCGCACTTCAAGGAAGATGCCCTGCAAAAGGCATTCAAGGTTGAGGAATCTGTTGACCATAAGGAAATCGATGATTCTGGTATGAATGTCAATGAGGCGGCCAGTACAGAGGATGTCCGCAAGAGCTTTGAAGTGAAGCTGGATCAAGAGAAAAAGGTTATCCGAATTGGCGCTTATTTCTACGACCTCAAAGGCGTACTGATATGTGAGGCAACCGAGGAGGATAAGAAGAAATACTATTGCAACCGTTTCGTTACTTTCCCGATTGTTGATGAAGACTGGAAGGTAATAGAAGACGAAGATATATCAGATGGTCTTGAGCGGTTGATTATTGGTAAGACAGGCGATACCATTCCCTTGGCAGCGTTGAAGGATGCAGCCGATTACAATGCCAGAGAGCATGTGTGTGGTTATGACGAGTTGTTGGTGGGCCTGGAAAGAAAGGGGATAACAATATCAAATAGGAAAGCCATTGATTCACCTGAAGAGTTGTCAGATACAGTTGTCATTGAACTATCCAAGATTCCTGGTAAGCATCATTTTAGGTTAGACTCCCATGAAGACAGCTACTATATACCGAGACGCTTTTTCCATGTGGGTACCGATGATGAACTGTACCAAGATGCCAGAGAGGGGAAGCAGCAGACACAATATACTTATGACAAGATCGTTCAGCAGATAGCCGATGATGTCTTTTCACTTTCCTGGTTCTTCCACAAGCCTAACCTGAAGGTGCTGGTTATTGCCTACGCGGAAGAGTGCGATGCCTCTCATCGTTACGAAATAGGTCCCGTTCCGACGGACTGGTTCTATACCGTCCAGACCCTTGAAGGCGATATCAACCGCAAGCTGGACGATATGTACAAAGAAGAAGGCGATAAATACTACAAGGAGAAGAGACCGATATCCTAAAAGTCAAGGATTTAATATATTTCCATAGCTGAATAATTGGGAAAAACGCAGGGATAGATACAAAATTCTTTCGAAATGTTTGTTATATTAAACATTTTTGTTTATCTTTGCACCCAATAAGATACAATTATGGGAAAGAATACATTCGGAAAGGTGATGCCGAGGGCTTTGACACAGCAGCTGCAGCTTATGGGCGAACAGATTATGCTGGCCCGAAAGCGCAGGCATCTCTCTATGCAGGACATTGCAGACAGGGCAACGGTGACACGCCTGACTGTCTCTAAGGTGGAACATGGCGACCCGACGGTTTCCATGGGTATCTATGCACGAGTGCTCTTTGCGCTGAATCTTGAAAAGGACCTCTCGTTGCTCGCTGCCGACGATGCTCTCGGCCGTCAGCTTCAGGATGCAGAATTGCTTAGGAACGGATAGAACAGCGAGAGCCATGAAGCTCGCTTCAATGGCCGAGTCGTGAAAGACGAAGACAAAGTCAAATGAAAAAGATTACGGTTTACGCAGATTTCGACTTCCTTGCATCATCGCAGGAGATTGGCACATTGGGCTACGAACGTGTTCGTGGCAAAGACCACTTCGTCTTTGAGTATTCGCACGAATGGCTGAAGCAGCATGGCGGCATCGTGCTGAGTGGCGACCTGATGAATGTACCCTCATTACAGCATCCTCGTGGTGCGGATAGTGTGTTTGGTTTCGTCAAGGATTCATTCCCCGACCGTTGGGGCAGATTGTTACTCGACCGCAGAGAACGACTGAAGGCGCAAGCCGAAGGAAGACCCGTGCGGATGCTTACCAACTACGACTACCTTACGGACATTGAGGACTTCACCCGCATGGGTGGCATACGCTACAAGGAGGAAGATAGCGATGGCTTCATAAACGTATCCTCAAAGTATCTTGTTCCTCCCATTGAGAGTCTTCGTGCCCTGTGCGACGCCTGTCATGAGATTGAAGCAGCAGAAGAACGTAACGAGTTGCCTGAACAGCGTTGGCTCGACCAATTGATTGACCCTGGAACATCGCTTGGTGGTGCCCGTCCAAAAGCCAATGTCATCGACACAGACGGTAAACTATATGTGGCCAAATTTCCCTCAAAGAAGGACTTGGAGAATGCCGAACTCATTGAGCATTTCTCGCATCGTTTGGCAGCAGCTGCTGGCATCAATGTCGCTCAGACACGCACCATCAAGATTTCAAAAGACCGCGACCTCTTGCTCTCTGAACGTTTTGACAGAACCGCTGATGGCCGCCGCATTCACTTTGCTTCTGCCATGTCGTTGCTTGGTTTTGATGATGGTGCCGGCAGCAGTACAGGCAATGGCTATTTGGACATCGTGGATTTCATCCTTCAGGGATGTGTTGATGTTCAGCAGAACCTGAGAGAGCTTTACCGCAGAGTGACGTTCAACGTGATGTTTGGCAATACTGACGACCACTTCCGCAATCATGGTTTCCTGCTCACCCCAAAAGGCTGGACGCTCTCACCGGCCTACGACATCAACCCGGGAACCAAGACGCATCAATGTCTGCTCATCGACCAATATACTGAGCAGTCGGATGCTACTGCCCTGCTTCAAGCCTCGGGCAGCTATATGCTTGAACAGCGGGAGGCCTCTGAAATTATAGAGGAGGTGCGTACCGCCATCAAGGACTGGCGCAAGACTGCTACAGAACTTCAGATTTCCCACAAAATACTTGAATCCTATTGTAACCGATGGGATAAGCTATGAGTTTGGATAGAGCTATTCCTCTGGCCACGGTTCAAATTCCAATTCCAGCTCAATCCATTGATTTCCTTCCTGTGGTGTGGCACTTTTCTGATTGGAAACGCCCAAGCCTAACAGTCGGATGGGGTGGGAGTGGAATTCCACCTGCTGCATCAACTGTTTGGCCAATGGAAGGATCTCGTCTTTGGTGCGGAGGATGTGGTCAACCGTGATGCTGCGGGTGATTTGTTGAAAGTCCAGAAACTTTACCTTCAATGTAAGTGTTCGACCCTCGAAGTCGTTCTTTTCGATGCGCCTGACCAGTTCCAGCACCGTATGATACAGATGGATGGTGACGGCGGCATTCTCACTGATGTCCGACTCGAAGGTCTGCTCACAGCTGACACTCTTCCGCTCCCACTCACTGATGACAGGCCGGTTATCGATGCCTCGTGAGAAGTCATAGAACACCTGGCCCATCTTGCCGAACTCCTGCGTCAGCCGGCTCAGTGACATGTTTCTCAGGTCAAGTCCCGTGAAGATGCCCATGCGGTGCATCTTCTCTGCTGTCTTCTGACCTACACCCCAGATTTTCTCTATCTTCAGTTGTGCGATGAAGTCCAAAGCCCTGTCAGGGTGAATCACTGTCAGTCCGTC
This sequence comes from Prevotella sp., assembly GCA_045131435.1. Lineage (GTDB taxonomy): Bacteria > Bacteroidota > Bacteroidia > Bacteroidales > Bacteroidaceae > Prevotella. The sequence goes on along the minus strand of JBGUQW010000174.1, from coordinate 701 downwards.
GGGTTTACGCCAGTCGGAGGCTATCTTCGCCAGGAACTTGCAGTAGCTCACGCCAGCCGAAGCCGTCAGTCCCGTCGTCTCACGGATGCGCTGCTTGATTTCTCGCGCAATATCTACGCCCAACTCAATTCCCTTCTTATTCTCTGTCACATCGAGAAAGGCTTCGTCGAGTGAGATAGGCTCTATCAGGTTGGTATAGTCATGGAATATCTCGTGCAACTGTGCCGACACCTCCTTATACTTTTGGAAATGCGGTTCCACGATGATAAGTTGTGGACACAAACGCTTGGCCACCTGAATGGACTGCGCCGAATGCACGCCAAACCGTCGTGCCTCGTAGCTGGCAGTAGAAACCACACCTCGCTCCGCATCGTGACCGACCGCTATCGGCTTGCCACGAAGCTCAGGATTGTCGCGCAACTCTACATTGGCGAAAAAAGCGTCCATGTCGATGTGAATAACCTTCATCAGCATCCAAAATCTCGTGCAAAGATACGAATTGTTATCAATATAGCACCCCTATGAGCATGAAAAACCGCAAAAAACACACGTAATCGGCTGCATTTTGATAGTGAATCGTTAATTCACACAAGATAATTTTCCGAGGCCGCCGATGCCAGGGTAATGCTGTACTTTTGCCGACCGATGAGGGAAAGCCCCTCAGTTTATAACCAACACAAAAACTAAATTTTAGCACAATG
>JBGUQW010000173.1:0-12163 GCA_045131435.1 Prevotella sp. | reverse complement strand
TGCGGAAGGAGGGGGATTCGAACCCCCGGTACGGGAACCCGTACGGCAGTTTAGCAAACTGCTGGTTTCAGCCACTCACCCATCCTTCCTTGAGGACTCTGGAGTTCGAAACCGTGGGGTTATCTCCTTGATTGCGGGTGCAAAGGTACAACTATTTTTTGAACCCTGCAAATTTTTCAGCGACTTTTTTCTCTTTCTCTGTATTTTTCTTTTCCGGAAGTGTCAGAATCCTCATTCTTACTATTCCGTTGAGCGGATTACGGGACTCGAACCCGCGACCCTCGGCTTGGGAAGCCAATGCTCTACCAACTGAGCTAAATCCGCAATTGAAAAGAAAAGGAGTCAGAACCATCAAAGTCTGACTCCCGAGAAAAGTGAGCCGATAGCCGGACTCGAACCGGCGACCCACGCATTACGAATGCGTTGCTCTACCAACTGAGCCATATCGGCAGCCTTTCAAAGATCGCTTTTTTGCAAATCGGATGCAAAGGTAATACTTTTTTTCGGAACTACAAAATTTTTTTGCTTAAAGTTTCTCTCTGAGGTATTTTCCTGTGATGCTCTGTTTGCAATGGGCAATATCTTCTGGTGTGCCGCATGCAACGAGCTGTCCTCCACGGTCACCACCGTCTGGACCCAGGTCGATGACGTGGTCGGCACATTTGATGATTTCCATGTTGTGCTCGATGATGAGAATGCTGTGTCCGCGTTCTATCAGAGCATTCAGTGAACTGAGCAGGCGCTCGATGTCGTGGAAGTGCAGTCCGGTGGTGGGTTCATCGAAGATGAAGAGCGTCGGTTCCTGTTTCTCCTGTCCGATGAAGTAGGCGAGTTTTACGCGCTGGTTTTCACCACCTGACAGCGTTGACGAATTCTGTCCGAGCTTGATATAGCCGAGTCCAACGTCCTGCAGCGGCTTCAGACGGGAGACGATGGACTTGACGTCTGCGAAGAACTGGATGGCCTCGTCGATGGTCATGTTCAGCACGTCGTCGATATTCTTGCCCTTGTAGCGGACGTCGAGGATGTCGTGCTTGAATCGGTGGCCGTGACAGGCTTCGCACTCCAACACAAGGTCGGCCATGAATTGCATCTCGACAGTAATGACGCCTGCACCCTTGCATTCATCGCATCGTCCGCCGTCGGCATTGAACGAGAAATACTGCGGTGTGAAGCCCATCTGTTGGGAGAGTGGCTGGTCGGCAAAGAGGTCGCGGATGGCATCGTAGGCCTTGACGTAGGTAGCCGGGTTCGAACGTGTCGACTTGCCAATAGGGTTCTGGTCAACGAACTCGACGTGCTTGACGGCAAGATAGTCACCTTCCAGTCCCAAGTATTCGCCTGGCGCATCGCAGACATCACCGAGATGGCGCTTGAGGGCAGGGTAGAGGATACCCTTGATGAGTGACGACTTGCCACTTCCGCTGACGCCAGTGACGACGGTCATCACGTTCAGAGGGATGTCCACGTCAATGCCTTGCAGGTTGTTCATGCGCGCCCCCTTGATGGTAATCTTCTGGTTCCAGGGTCGTCGGCTCTTGGGCACGGGTATCTGGTCCTGGTGGGAAAGGTAGCGGAGAGTGTAGCTTTTCCCGACGGGGGGACCGTCGGGCACAGGAACAGTTGAACCGTCGGGCACAGGAATTGGCCCGGCGTACATGATTTCGCCGCCCAGGCGGCCGGCATCGGGTCCTACGTCAATGAGGTAATCGGCTGCCCGCATGATTTCCTCGTCATGTTCAACGATGACGACGGTATTGCCAAGGGCTTTCAGTTCTTTAAGCACCTTGATCAGCCGGTCGGTATCACGGCTGTGCAGGCCGATACTTGGTTCATCCAAGATATAGAGGGAACCGACGAGTGACGAACCGAGCGATGTCGTCAGGTTGATGCGCTGGCTCTCACCGCCACTGAGCGAGTTCGACATGCGGTTTAGCGTCAGGTAACCCAGTCCGACGTCCAACAGGAATTGCAGGCGTGAGTTGATTTCCGTCAGCAAGCGCTTGCCGATTTGTTGTTCTTGCTCAGTCAGTTCCAGCTTGTCGAACCATTCTTTCAATCTGACAACGGGCAACTGTACGAGGTCGGAGATGCTGCGCCCCCCAATCTTCACATAGTCGGCCTCGGGTTTCAGTCGGGTACCGTGACACTTGGGACATGTCGTCTTACCACGATAGCGGGCAAGCATGACGCGATATTGAATCTTATACTGGTTCTCGCGCAGCATTTGGAAGAACGAGTCGATGGACACCTGCTCGTATTTGTCCCTTTTCTTGTCCGAAGGCAGACCGTGCCACAACTGGTCTTTCTGCTTCTGCGTCAGGTTATAGTAAGGCTCGAATATCGGGAAGTCATCTTGGGCTGCCCGGCGGCAGAACTCTTCCTTCCACATCTTCATCTTCTCGCCGTGCCAAGGTACGACACAGCCATCGTAGACCGACAGGGCGGTATTAGGAATGACCAGATGTTCATCGATGCCGATAATCTTGCCGAAGCCCTGACATTCCGGACACGCCCCGACGGGCGAATTAAACGAGAAAAGCTGGTCACTGGGTTCCTCGAAAGTCATGCCGTCAGCCTCGAAACGCATGGAGAAATCGTAAGTGATGCCCGATGGATAGACCATCAGGCGCAATTCGCCCTGACCTTCGTAAAAAGCCGTTTCGGCAGAGTCAACCAGACGCGAGACAGAGTCTTTGGAATCGTCAACGGAGAGGCGGTCGATGACGAGAAAGATGTTTCCGGCGGTTTCCCCGCCGGACGCGGATGTTTGATTGGTGGGAGAACCGCCGGACGCGGAGAGCCAGTCGTCAATACGCATGATATTTCCGTCGACGGCCATGCGGGCATAGCCGTTCTGCACATACATCTGCAGCTGCCTCTCCAGCGTACGGCCTTCTACGGGATGGATGGGAGCCATGATGATGAATATCGTGCCCGGTGTGTATTGCTTGACGCACTCGACGATGTCCTCTGTGGAGTGTTTCTTCACCTCTTGTCCACTGATGGGTGAGTAGGTACGGCCGATGCGGGCATAGAGCAGGCGCAGATATTCGTAGATTTCCGTCGTGGTACCCACGGTGCTTCTCGGATTGCGCGAGATGACCTTTTGTTCGATGGCGATAGCAGGAGGAATACCCTTGATGAAGTCACACTCAGGCTTGTTCATGCGCCCTAAGAACTGACGGGCATAGCTCGACAGGCTTTCCACATACCGACGCTGTCCCTCAGCATAGAGTGTGTCGAAGGCCAGCGACGACTTGCCGCTGCCCGACACGCCGGCGATGACCACCAACTGGTTGCGCGGAATCTTGACGTTGATATTCTTGAGGTTGTTAACCCGTGCTCCTTTTATCTCGATAAAGTCACTCATGTGCGTACCTTATATTATATTAGGGTTGCAAAGGTACGAATAAGCGAGGAAAAAACCAAGAGAATCTTGAGTTTTTTCGAGCGAGAGTACCTTCGACCGAAGGTCAAAAGTAATGAAAAAAAGTGAGCCAACCAAACGGTCAGCCCACTTTTTATGATGTATTGTCTGGAATTTACAGAATCGTCTTCACAGCCTCGAGCATGCCCTTCTCCTGAATCAGGTCAAGGAACTGCTTCACCATAGCGTTCAGACCCTGAATCTTATTGAGGTCTTCAGCCCAGATGAACTCGGCACCGAGTACGCCGTCGGCCACCTTCTGGGTATCGCCTGTAGCCCAGAGCTCCTTCAGCAGATCCATGATCTTCTGGTCGTCGTTGGGCACGATTTCCACACCGTCGGCACGCTTGCCACCCTTATAGTAGGTGATGATGGCGGCGAGACCGAACACCAGACCCTTAGGCAGCTCGCCCTTGCGCTCCAAGTAAGTCTTCACGCCGGGCAGGTCGCGAGCCTGGAACTTGGGGAATGAGTTCAGCATGATGCTGGTCACCTGGTGGTCGACGAACGGGTTGTCGAAGCGCTCCAGCACGTCGCCGGCAAACTTCTCCAGCTCGTCCATCGGCAGGTCGAGAGTCTGCATGAGCTCGTCGAACTGTACCTTATGGATATACTTGCCAATGACTTCGTGGTTGCAGGCATCGCGAACGATGTTCACACCGCTCAGGAAGGCAACGGGGCTCAGCACGGTGTGCGGGCCGTTCAGCAGGGTCACCTTACGCTTGTGGTACGGCTCCTCGCTGGGAACGAACAGCACGTGCAGGCCGGCCTTGTCGGCGGGGAACTCGGCAGCAATCTCCTTCGGAGCCTCGATGACCCAGAGGTGGAAGTTCTCGGCCTGTACGACGAGGTTGTCGCGATAGCCCACCTTCTCCTGAATCTGGGCAATCTCCTTGCGGGGGAAGCCAGGAACGATACGGTCTACGAGGGTAGCGTAAACGCCGCAGCACTCGTCGAACCACTTCTTGAAGTCTGCGGGCAACTGCCACAACTCGATGTACTTATTGATGCAATCCTTCAGCACGTGGCCGTTCAGGAAGATGAGTTCGCAGGGGAAGATGATGAGTCCCTTCGTGGGGTCGCCATTGAAGGTCTGCCAACGACGGTACAGCAGCTGTACCAGCTTGCCGGGATAGCTCGAAGCGGGCTTGTCCTCCAGCTTGCAGGCAGGATCGAAGGCGATACCGGCCTCAGTGGTGTTCGAGATAACGAAACGAATCTCGGGCTGGTCGGCCAGTGCCATGAAGGCATCGTTCTGAGAGTAGGGGTTCAGCGCGCGGCTGATGACATCGATGCGCTCCAGCGTGTTCACGGGCTTGCCGTTCTCACGACCCTGCAGGTTCACGTGGTACAGGCAGTCCTGACCATTGAGCCACTCTACCATACCCTTGTCGATAGGCTGTACGACAACGACAGAGCCATTGAAGTTGGTTTTCTGGTCCATGTTCCAGATAATCCAATCAACGAACGCACGGAGGAAGTTACCCTCACCAAACTGAATCACCTTTTCAGGCATGACGCTCTTCGGAGCGAAGTGTTTGTTTAACGGTTTCAACATAATTAATATACCTTATTTTAAATAGTTTGTTTTATTTGTGTTGCAAAGATACGGAATATATTCTGAATATAGTATCAGTTTTCACGTATTTTGAACGTTAACGTTTGCGAGATTATCGGCGCATCAGGAAAGTCTTGAAATCAGCAAAGTCCTTGCTGATGGTCACGTTCTGCTTTTCGCCCTTCATGAAGGCTGCCAGACGCTCCGGTATCTCGATGTCAGTGCCGAGGATGGCATCCACCTTCTCCTTGAACTTGGCAGGGTGAGCCGTCTCACAGAACACACCGACTTCGCCTGGCTGCAAACCGTCCTTCAATGCCTGATAGCCGCATGCTCCGTGAGGATCCAGTACATAACCCGTTTCCTTGTAACACTGGCGCATGGTCTCGCGAATCTGGTCGTCGCTATATGTTGCGCCACTGATCAGGTTGGTGATGCGGTGGTGCGTAGCCTCGTCGGTCAGCGTGCCGTTCTCGCTATACAGGTTCAGGATGCGGGCGAAGTTCGACGGGTCGCCGACGTCCATCGCGTTGGCCAGCGTCTGGATGGTAGCCTTGGGTTCGTACTTGCCGGTCTCGAGGTATTTATAGAACACGTCGTTGGCGTTGTTGGCAGCAATGAAACGCTTGATGGGCAGTCCCATCCGGTGGCCGAACAGGGCCGAGCAGATGTTGCCGAAGTTACCTGACGGCACGCACATCACGAGGTTGTCGGCCCCATTAATTGTTACATTATTACATTTTTCAATTGTTACATTTTTCATCCTCGCATAGGCATTAAAATAGTAGAACGCCTGCGGGAGGAAACGGGCCACGTTAATCGAGTTGGCCGACGTCAGCTTCATGTGCTGGTTCAGCTCGTCGTCCATGAACGCTGCCTTCACCAGTGCCTGGCAGTCGTCGAACACGCCGTCCACCTCGACAGCGGTGATGTTCTTGCCCAATGTGGTGAACTGGCACTCCTGAATGGGGCTCACCTTGCCTTTGGGATAGAGCACATAGACATGGATGCCCTCTACGCCCAGGAAGCCGTTGGCAACAGCACTTCCCGTGTCACCGCTGGTAGCCACGAGGACGTTCACCGTCCCGCCGTTTGCGGTTTCCCCGCAAGCATCACCGCCGCCCTGCCTCAAAAAGTACCCCAGCAGTCTGGCCATAAACCGTGCCCCGACGTCCTTGAACGCCAGCGTCGGTCCGTGGAACAGCTCCAGCGCATAGATGTTGTCTGTCACCTTCACTACTGGACAGTCAAAGCTCAGCGTGTCCCAGACAATGTCCTGCAGTGCGTCCTCGTCCACATCGTCGCCGAAGAAGTTGCTGGCCACGTTGTAGGCAATATCCTGGAACTTCATTCCACTGATGTCGCCAAAGAACTGCTTCGGCAACTTATAAATCTCCTCTGGCATGTACAGACCGCGGTCCTCTGCCAGACCCTTCACCACCGCCTTCTGAAGGTCGGCCATCGGGGCATTTCCGTTTGTGCTGTAATAGTTCATATCTCCCTTGTTTGCTATTATGCGTACAAAGGTACGAAATTTTTCGCAATCTCGTATCGTTTCGGGCATTAAATATGCGAAAAGCGGGCGAAAGCGCGTCGTTCCATCGCTTCCGCCCACATTAAGTCAAGGGTCTTACTCACCCAGCAGTTCCGTATGAGGCCACCGCTGTTCGCTCCGCAGATGCCGCCCACGTATCGCGCCTGGTTACACTCATTAAGATTCATTAACAACGCGATTTGGAGGTTACGGAACTATTTTGTACCTTTGCTTCAGATTAAATTAAATTCCCCTACCACACACGCACTTCCACTATTTTTGAGGTTTGCAGACGATACCCTTCTGAGGGGTCAGTCGATGCCTGTCTGAGGTCCAGAGAGGGCCTTTCTGCTATATACAGAGGGGCACCTTCTGCGATGCAAACAGGCATCAACTGCAATGCAGAAAGGCATCGACTGCATTTGGCTCGGCCATCGACTGCAACTCACACTGGTTTTGGCGCTTGATCAGCCCCATTTTTGGTAAACGCACGTTAATTCTTCATAAACTTTCACAATTCACCTCTTGACAAATTCAAAAAAAACGCCGAGCCCATCTTTTTTTTCAATAATCGGTGTGTAGTAAGAAAAAAAAACGTATCTTTGCACGCTAAAAGAATGATATAAAACAAAACCAGATATGGAACAGGAAAAAAACAAAGCCACCTCAGGATATGCCAAACTGGACGAGTGGGTAACGATATGGCGTGAGACGCTCCCCAAGTATTTCGGCTACCCTTTTAACGAGGTGTCACCGCTGCGCGACTTCTACGAGTGGTACTATCAGGCAGGCATCAACCTCATGAATTTGAATAATGCCGGCGACCCGTTTACCGACACGCCCTGGGAGGTGTCGTCACAGGTGTTCGAACGCGAGGTCATTGAGTTCTTCGCACCGCTCTACGACTTCGATGACGACAACCGCTGGGGACTTATCACCCATAGCGGCTCCGACGGCAACAACCACGGCATCTACTTCGGTGCCAACTACCTGAAGCATCGGACGGGGCAGGCGCCAATCCTCTATGTGAGCGACGAGGCCCACTACTCGAACATGCGACTGGCTCACCTGCAGAACCTGGAGACGCGACTGGTCGGGAGCGACACCATGGGGCGCATGATACCTGAGGAATTGGAAAAGGCACTCGACACATCGCGACCGGCACTCGTGGTCTATGCCATGGGATCAACTTTCAAGGGTGCCATCGACGACATGCCGGCACTGAACGCTGTGCTCAGCCGTCACCCAGAACTGCCTGCCGTCTATCGCCATGTCGATGCGGCACTCTTTGGCGGCTACCTGCCGTTTACCGAGCACCGCCATCTGGTGAGCAGCAAGCAGATGGGCTTTGAGTCGATTGCCGTCAGCGGCCATAAGTTCTTCGGCATCGACTCGCCGTGCGGACTCTTCATCTGCACACGCGAGGTATATGACAACCAGTCGGACTTCGACGTACCTTATCTGAATAAGAACATGCGCATGATCAACTGTTCACGCGACCCCATCCAGCCGCTTAAGTTCTGGTGGGTGGTGCAGAAAGTGGGTGCTGAAGGATGGACACACCAGGCCCGTCGCATCATGGAGCTGACGGTCTATCTGAAGCAACAGCTCGACAAGAAAGGCTATCCCTCGTGGGTGAACGAATACAGCAACACGGTATTCATGCGATGCCCATCGCCAGAACTTGCCCACAAATACCAGTTGGCGCAGAACGAGGATTCACGTTTCGGCGGCAAGCTGGCCCACGTGGTGGTGATGCAGCACTTCACGGAGGAAGCCATCGATGCCTTCGTCGCTGAACTTTGAACTGACAAGGTTTCCCTCGCCGCAGTAGTTAGCTCATGAAGGCCTGCATGAATTCTTGCAGGCGCAACAGACCGTAACTTCCGCTGACGCAGCTCACTTCGTCGTACTGTTGCACATCGTCGGGCTCAATACCTCGGTGCCAGATGATGAACGGCACGGGCTCGTTGACGTGGATGCGCAACTCGACAGGGGTGGGGTGGTCGGGCAGAATGGCGACGCAGACGGGCTCGTCCATCTGTTTGATGGTTTCGATGATGGGCTTGATGAGCCGCTGGTCCAGATAGTCGATGGCACGGAGTTTTAGCTCTAAGTCGCCGTCATGGCCAGCCTCGTCGGTGGCTTCCACGTGGACAAATACGAAGTCGTCGTGCTTCAGCGCATCGATGGCGGCTTGCGCCTTTCCCTCGTAGTTGGTGTTGGCTAGTCCCGTGGCACCAGGTACCTTGACGATGCGCAGACCGGCATAGCGGCCGATGCCCTGAATGAGGTCGACAGCGGAGATGACGGTGCCGCTCTTGATTTGTGGATACTGTTCCATGAGCGTCTGCATGGATGGACGGTAGCCGCCGCTCCACGGCCAGATGCTGTTGGCGGGTCGTTCGCCCCGTTTCACCTTATTTATATTATAGGGGTGCTGAGCCAGCAACTCCTGCGACTTGAGTATCAGCTCGTTAATGAGGTCGGCGGTCTGTTGGGGAGAGAGACGCGAGGTGTCAGCGGGTGAACCGCTGACCACACTTTCGGCCTTCACCAGTAGCGGGCGCCACTCCTCGTTGGGATGGTCGTGGGGTGGGGCGCAGACGATGTGCTTGTTGCCACCTTTGATGACCAACAGATGTCGGTATTGGATGCCGGTGATGAACTTCACGCGCTCACAGCCCTCGCGTTCATTGATGGGCTTGGCGAGGTTCTCATTGAGATAATCGATGAGCACGCGGGCGTCCTCTGTCTCCAGATTGCCACCGTTATGGGTGATGATCTTACCATCTGCGAGCGTGATGATATTACAGCGGATGGCGAAGTCGTCATCAGCCATCTCATAGCCTATTGATGCAGCCTCCAACGGACCGCGTCCTTCATATACCTTATTTAAATCATAGCCTAAGATGGCGGTATTGGCCACCTCAGAGCCCGGCGGAAAACCTTCGGGCACAGTAATCAGTCGGCCGCAGCGCCCTTCACGTGCCAGCCGGTTCATGTATTCGGGACGGGCATACTGCAACAGCGTCTTGCCGCCCAGCCGTTCCACCTTGTGGTCGGCCATGCCGTCGCCCAATATAATGATGTGTTTCATAAGAAAGACAGTGGCTGGACGGGAGAACCGTCCAGCACACTATTTAAATGTTAGCGATTGACATGATATTGGCGAAGACACCAGCAGCGGTGACGGCGGCACCGGCACCATAGCCCTGAATGAGCATCGGGTACTCCTTGTAGCGCTCGGTGGTCAGCATGACGATGTTGTTCGAGCCTTCCAGACCGTAGAACGGATGGCCGTAGGGCACCTCCTTCAGGGCCACGCTGGTCTTGAACGACGAAGGATTCTGCTCGTCGGCTTCCATCGTGGCGACAAAGCGCCAACGCTTATTCTCGGCCTCGAGTTTCTTGCGGCGTGCCTCGAAGTCGGCGTCGAGCTCGGGCAGACGCTTCCAGAAGTCATCGATTGAGCCCTCGAAATAGCTGTCGGGCACGAAGAGATGCTTCTCGACATCGGCCTGTTCCACCTTATATCCAGCCTCACGAGTGAGGATGACCAGCTTGCGGATGACGTCAGTACCGCTGAGGTCGATGCGCGGGTCGGGCTCAGAATAGCGTTGTTCCTTGGCACGACGCACGGTTTCCGAGAATGGCACATCAGCAGCAATCTCGTTGAAGATGAAGTTCAGCGTACCTGAGAGGATAGCCTCAATCTTCAGGATCTTGTCGCCTGAGTTGCAGAGGTCGTTGATGGTACCGATAATCGGCAGACCTGCACCGACGTTGGTCTCATAGCGGAACCATACGCCACGGTCGCGGGCTGTCTGGCGCAGCTTCAGGTAGCTGTCGTAGTCGCTTGAGGCGGCAATCTTGTTGGCAGCCACCACCGATATGTTATGCTCTAGGAATGTCTGGTAGAGGGTTGCAATCTGCTTGCTGGCCGTGCAGTCGACAAAGACAGAATTAAAGATGTTCATCTTCACAATCTCGTCGCGCATGTGGTCGGTATTAGCAGGGAAACCAGCACGGAGAATCTTTTCGTAGTTGTCGAGGTCAATGCCGTCACGGTCGAGTACGAAGTTGTCGACATCAGAGATACCGACCACGTTGAGCTTCAGACGGCGCGACTGCATGAGGAACTGCTGCTGGGTGCGGATCTGCTCGAGCAGCATGCCCCCTACGGTGCCAATGCCGCAGATGAAGAGGTTCAGCACCTTATATTCTGACAGGAAGAACGAGTCGTGCAGCACGTTGAGCGACTTGCGCAAGAAACGCCCGTCGACGACGAACGAGATGTTCGTCTCTGAAGCACCCTGGGCACAGGCGATGACGCTGATACCCGAACGTCCCAAGGTGCCGAACAGCTTACCGGCGATACCGGGCGTCTGCTTCATGTTTTCACCCACGATAGCGATAGTGGCCAAACCGCTTTCCACCTGCATGGGGAACATGGCACCCGTCTCAATCTCCTTGGCGAACTCGGCGTTCAGTACCTCAGCAGCAGCTGTAGCATCCTCGTCGCGCACACCGATAGAGGTGGAGTTCTCTGACGAAGCCTGAGATACCATGAAGACTGAGATGCCCTTGTTGGCGAGGGTCGTAAAAATGCGGCGGTTGACACCGATGACACCCACCATGGAGAGACCCGTCACCGTGATGAGCGATGTGCCCTTGATGCTCGAGATACCCTTGATGGGCTTATTGTCATCTTCAATCTTGTCCTTGATGAGCGTTCCCGGATGTTCGGGATTGAAGGTGTTCTTGACTTTGATGGGGATATTCTTGACACAGACGGGATAGATAGTCGGGGGATAGATAACCTTGGCACCGAAGTTACACAGCTCCATAGCCTCAACATACGACAGCTCATTGATGGTGTAAGCCGTCTTGATAACCTTCGGGTCGGCAGTCATGAAGCCATCGACGTCAGTCCAGATCTCCAGCACGTCGGCATTGAGGACGGCAGCAATGATAGAGGCAGTGTAGTCACTTCCGCCACGTCCCAAATTGGTGGTCTCGTGGCTGTCGCGGTCACGGGCAATAAAGCCAGGAACGACGTAGACCTTGTTTGTTGCGACTGAGTCGCAACAAACGGAACCGAAGGCTTCCTTCACCAGCTGCGTCGTCAAGTCGGCATCCACCACGTGCTTGCCCTGCTTCTTTTCCGTGCGGATAAAGTCACGGCTGTTCATACGAACACCGTTCTTCACCATGGCAGCCACGATATGCGAGCTGAGACGTTCACCATACGAGACGATGGTGTCCTCGGTCTTCTTCGACAGGTCGTGAATCAGGTACACACCATAGTAGATGCTCTTCAACTGGTCGAAGAGGCTGTCTACATTATTAAATAAGTCTATGCGCTTTTTGTCATCCGTGATGATGGCCTCGATCATCTGGTGGTGGCGCGTCACCATCGCGTCGAATTCCTCGCGATAGCGGTCGTCGCCCTGCTGGGCCATCCTGGAGGTGGCGATGAGGCGGTCGGTGATGCCGTCAAGTGCACTTACTACTACTACGACAGGTTGCGTCCGAGCCTCTGTCTCCACAATTTTCTTCAAGCTAAGAATGCTTTTTACGGAACCTACGGACGTTCCGCCGAATTTCATTACTTTCATATTTCTATGCAATTTATCTT
>JBGUQW010000172.1:0-16472 GCA_045131435.1 Prevotella sp. | reverse complement strand
AATAAATCGGCGGCATAGATACTCAATTGTTAAATATATAGTTAAATCGCATAATATGTTTGGAATTTACCATAGAATGCGGTTCCGCTGTGCAATTTTCTGCAAAGGTACGAAGAAGTCAGTAAACGGCCAAACGAATCGGCGGAATTTTTTCTGAGGGCGTTACAGCGTTACACCCGTTACACCCTTTTCTGCGCCGACGACCTTGACTGTAGTATCTTATTAATATATAATATATATATTATATATATAATAAGAAGTCAGCAGCACCCTTCCACCGCTCCCGTTTCGCTGTAACGCCTGTAACGCTGTAACGGTTTGGTGGATGCGCACAAATTTTCCACCCCCAGACCAAGACAGCCCCTCGTGCCAACGAAGACAGCCCCTCGTGCCAACGAAGACAGCCTATCGTGCCCACCGCGACAGCCCCTCGCGGCCATAGAAGATGGCCTTTTGCCCCAAGCAAGATTACTTCTTGAAGGCAACAAGATTACTGCTTGGACGCGGTAAGATTACTGCTTACCTTTATAATGCTGCCACCTTTTTCAGTTCGTTCTTGATGGCACGGTTGATGAAATAACCTCCAAATAATTTGCGATTTTTTTACTGCTCAAATGTTAATGTTCCCTAACATTCTCCCTATGCGATTTTACTTTTCGCGTCGACTAGCGTCAATGATGTGTAAGTGTAGAAGAAACAATAAAACTTAATATCATCATTCATTTAAAACTATCATTTATGAAAAAGATTTTCCTTTCATTGATGACGCTTTCATGCCTCACGGCATCGGCCCAGTTTGGTGCTCCCAGACAGAACCCCATTGTCCCCTCAGTCACAGAGAACGTCACGGAAGACTTCAAGCCTGCCACGACCAATCAGGACAACAAGCAGTACCCGATGGTCAACTCACAGCGCATGGTGCGTGCACAGATCACGGCTCCCCAGGCCACCTTTGTCGGACTCGACATCGCTGGTAAAATCTACGAGATGACCAAGGGCGAAAATGGCGTATGGACTGGTACCTCCGAGCCTCAGGACGAGGGTTTTCACTACTATCAGCTGAACATCGACGGTGCCTCTGTACCCGATCCAGGCAGCCTCTACTACTATGGTGCCAGCCGTTGGGGCAGCGGTATCGAGATTCCTTCTGACGACCAGGACTTCTGGCAGGTGAAGAACGTGCCGCAGGGCTCTATGAGCGAGGTGTTCTACTGGTCGACCTACACGGAGAAGATGCGTCGCTGTCATGTATATCTGCCTGCTGAGTATTTCACCAATCCCACCAAGCAATTCCCTGTTCTGTATCTGCAGCACGGTATGGGTGAGAACGAGTACGGATGGGCCGAGCAGGGTCATACCGCCCAAATTCTGGACAACCTGATTGCCGAGGGCAAGGCTGTTCCCTGCATCATCGTGATGGATAATGGTCTGAACGCACGCCGTCCTGGCGAGCAGCCTATGGGCTTCGGTGGTCCACGTCCTCAGGGTCCGCGTCCTCAGGGTGCTCCCGGTCAGGGTGGTCCGCGTCGTGGCTTTGGCGGCTTCGGTGGTTTCTCAGAAGGTTTCAAGAATGTGCTCTTCAACGACATCATTCCGATGGTCGAGAAGAACTATCGCGTGATTGCCGACCCTCAGCATCGTGCCTATGCCGGTCTGTCGATGGGTGGCATGCAGGCTCGTGAGATTACGCTGGCCAATCCTGACAAGTTCGCCTATGTCGGTTCGTTCAGCAGCGGTGCATGGAATGTCGACCAGGTGAAGGCTTCTGAAGGTTTCGCCAAGAACGTGAAGCTGCTCTTCATGAGCGGTGGCGGCAAGGAGAACATGGGTTGTGTGGAGGCTGCCAAGGCCATCAAGGAACAACTCGGCATGAATGCCGTGGGTTACGAATCGCCTGGCACTGCCCACGAGTGGCACACCTGGCGTCGCAGCCTCTATCAGTTTGCTCAATTAATCTTCAAATAAACCTTATACATCATATCGTCAGGCGGCACTTGTCCCATGAGGGGCAAGTGTCGCTATTTGTTTTGGCACGATATTTGCAGTCACTTCGGCAAACGAATACGTAAAAAAAATAAGAATATGCAAAAAGGTAACATCGGGGTTACGACCGAGAACATCTTCCCCGTCATCAAAAAGTTTCTCTATAGTGACCATGAGATTTTCCTGCGCGAGATGGTGTCGAACGCCGTCGACGCCACGCAGAAGCTGAAGACGCTGGCTCAGCAGGGCGAGTTTAAGGGCGAGATGGGCGACCTGACCGTTCATGTCATGCTGGACAAGGACAAGGGCACCATTACCATCTCGGACCGCGGTATCGGTATGACCGAGGAGGAGATTGACAAGTACATCAACCAGATTGCCTTCTCGGGCGTCAACGACTTCCTGGAGAAGTATAAGGACAACGCCAACAACATTATCGGACACTTCGGACTGGGCTTCTACTCGAGCTTCATGGTGTCGAAGAAAGTGGAGATTGTCACCAAGAGTTATAAGGAGGGCGCAAAGGCCGTGAAGTGGGCATGCGACGGAAGTCCTGCCTACGAGATTGACGATGCCGAACGCGAGGATCGTGGTTCGGACATCATCCTGTATCTGGACGACGACTGCAAGGAGTTCCTGGAGAAGGAGCGCATCCAGCAGCTGCTGACGAAGTACTGCAAGTTTATGGCTGTACCTGTGGCCTTCGGCAAGAAGCAGGAGTGGTCGAGCGAGAAGAAGGAGATGGTGGACACCGAGGAGGACAACGTTATTAATAATGTGGAACCGCTGTGGACCAAGGCGCCTTCGACGCTGAAGGACGAGGACTACCAGAAGTTCTATCGCGAGCTGTACCCGATGTCGGACGAGCCCATGTTCTGGATTCACCTGAACGTCGACTATCCGTTCAACCTGACGGGTATCCTCTACTTCCCACGCATCAAGTCGAACATCGACTTGCAGCGCAACAAGATTCAGCTGTACTGCAACCAGGTATTTGTGACTGACCAGGTGGAGGGCATCGTGCCTGAGTTCCTGACGCTGTTGCATGGTGTCATCGACTCGCCGGATATTCCTCTGAACGTCAGCCGTTCGTATCTGCAGAGCGACCGTGAGGTAAAGAAGATTTCGACCTATATCACGAAGAAGGTCGCCGACCGTTTACAGGCCATCTTCAAGGAGGACCGTAAGCAGTACGAGGAGAAGTGGGACGACCTGAAGCTGTTCATCAACTACGGCATGCTCTCGGAGGAGTCGTTCTACGACAAGGCCAAGGACTTCGCCCTGTTCAAGGACACTGAGGGCAAGTACTTCACCTTCGACGAGTACAAGGCACTCATCGAGGCCAGCCAGAAGGACAAGAACGACCAGCTGGTGTACCTCTATGCTACGGACAAGGAGGAACAGTATTCATACATCAAGGCCGCTCAGGACAAGGGCTACTCGGTGCTGCTGTTCGACGGACAACTCGACGTGCCTGCCATCCAGATGCTGGAGCAGAAGTTCGAGAAGAGCCGCTTCACTCGTGTGGACAGCGACATCATCGACCGCCTCATCGTCAAGGAGGATGCCAAGAAGAGCGAACTGAGTCAGGACGAGTCTGACAATTTGTCAGCCGTCTTCAAGTCGCAGATGCCCAAGATGGACAAGACGGAGTTTATGGTACAGGTGGATGCCCTCGGTGCTGAGGCACGTCCCGTCATCATCACGCAGAACGAATGGATGCGTCGTATGAAGGAGATGAGCCGTTTCCAGCAGGGCATGAACTTCTACGGACAGATGCCCGACTCGCTGAACCTCGTGCTGAATGCCGACCACCCGCTGGTAAAGCGCGTACTTGACGACTGCAAGAACAGCACCGAGGAGGCACTGAAGCCCATCGAGGCCGAGCTGAAAGGCCAGGAGGCCCGTCTGGCAGCTATCCGTCAGGCTCAGGAGAAGAAGAAACCTGAGGAACTGACACAGGACGACAAGGACATGAAGGCTGAGACCGAAAAGGCCATCCAGGAGCAGAAGGACAAGAAGGACGGTGTGCTGAGTGGTTTTGCCGCTCAGAACGACATCGTCCACCAGCTCATCGACCTGGCATTGCTGCAGAACGGCATGCTCAAGGGCGAAGCGCTCGACAAGTTCCTGAAGCGTAGCGTTGACCTCATCAAATAACGGAGTTAACGAAGAGCATAAAAAAGGGCTTCCATTCATCTGGAAGCCTTTTTTTTATGTATAGCGTTACAGCGTTACAGGCGTTACAGCAAATCCTGCGCTACAGCTCCTCACACTCCTTCAGCCATATAGCTGAAGAAGCATCGCTCGGCATGCGCCAGTCGCCACGCGGCGAGAGGCTGATGGAGCCCACCTTAGGTCCGTCAGGCAGACACGAACGCTTGAACTGCTGCGAGAAGAAACGACGGAAGAATGTCTGCAGCCACTTCTTGATAGTATCTGCGTCGTAGGTCTTTTCGAAGGCTTTCTGAGCCAGCAAGAAAAGCTTGGCCGGACGGAAACCGAAACGGACGAAATGATAGAGGAAGAAGTCGTGCAACTCGTAAGGTCCCACCAAGTCTTCTGTCTTCTGCTGGATGTTTCCTTCGGCATCGGCAGGAGTCAGCTCCGGCGATATCGGGGTATTCACAATGTCGATGAGCACATCGCGCTGGGCACCAAAAGCGGGAATGCCCGAGATGTAACGGATCAGATACTGGATGAGCGTCTTTGGCACACCGGCATTGACGCCGTACATCGACATGTGATCGCCATTGTAGGTTGCCCAGCCCAGAGCCAGTTCCGACAGGTCGCCCGTACCCACCACGATGGCAGCCAGCTTATTGGCAAGGTCCATCAGGATCTGTGTACGTTCGCGGGCCTGAGAATTCTCATAGGTGGCATCGTGCTTCTTGCCGTCGTGACCGATGTCCTCGAAGTGTTGGGTAACAGCCTTGGCGATGGATATTTCCATCTGCGAGATACCCAGCGACTGCATCAGCGACGTGGCATTATCGTGGGTGCGGTCGGTGGTGCCGAAGCCAGGCATGGTGACACCGATAATACCTCTGCGGTCGTAACCCAGCTTGTCGAACGTCCGGACGCATACCAGCAGAGCCAGCGTAGAGTCCAGACCACCGCTAATACCGATAACCACATGTTCACACTGCGTATGAATAAGGCGTTTGGCCAATCCTGCCGTCTGGATGTTCAGGATCTCCTCGCAGGTTTCAGCCATATCGCGATCGTTGGGAATAAACGGATGGGCATTCACAGGACGCTCCAGTGTGAAGGGATGGTCGTTACCCAGCGGCTTGGCATCAATCACCAGTGCATGGGCACGACGTTGGGCATTGATGAACGTGGTGTTCGACTGCCGTTCGGTACGCAGGCGTTCCACATCAATCTGAGCAGCCTGCAACTGTGGCTGGAACGAATAGCGATCACCCTCGACCAGCAGTCGTCCGTTCTCGAAAATCATGGCATTGCCACCATAGACCACATCCTGCGTCGACTCGCCAAAGCCACATGAGGCATAGACGTAGCCACTGATGGTACGGGCACTCTGCTGCATCAACAGCGAGCGCAGATAACGGTGCTTGCCGATGAGCTCGTCGCTGGCCGAACAGTTCAGGATGATGTCGGCACCGGCCATCGTCAACTGATTGCTGGGGGGCACTGGAGCCCAGACGTCCTCGCATATCTCGATGCCGAACTTCACGCCGTCGCCCGTCTGGAACAGCTTGGGCTCGGCACTCAGCGTGACAGGGGTGCCAGCCAGATAGAACGATGTGGCATTGAGGTCCTGGGCAGAAGCAAACCAGCGTTTCTCGTAGAACTCGTTGTAGTTGGGCAGGTAGGTCTTGGGCACAATACCCAGTATGCTGCCGCCCTGAATGACAACGGCGCAGTTGAGCAGCAAGCCCTCGGCCTGTACAGGCATGCCGACCACACAGATGATGTCCAGCTTACGCGTAAACTCCATCAGCATCAGCAGTCCCTCTTCAGCCTTGGACAATAACAGCTGACTCTTGAACAGGTCCTGACAGGAATAGCCCGTGATGCCCAGTTCCGGGAAACAGACAATCTCCACGTTCTGACCATCAGCCAGCGTAATCAGCTTCTCCATCTCGAGCACGTTGTACTCTACGTCAGCCACCTTCACGGCAGGAACGGCAGCAGCCACCTTAATCAATCCGTATTTCATATATCTATAAACTTTATTACTTATGGAATGAGCAACGACGAGTCGCCATAGCTCAGGAAACGGAAGTCGTGAGCCAGCGCATAGTCGTATATCTTGTGCCAGTCACCATGCACGAAGGCACTCACCAACAGCAACAGCGTCGACTGAGGCTGATGGAAATTGGTGACCAGCATTTTCACAATCTTGTAGTCGTAGCCGGGAGCAATGATAATCTGCGTCGACGAGTGCAGCACCGTCTGCCCATGCCTGTCGAGCCAGTCCCTTAGGGCTGTCAGGGCCATACTTGGGGACGGTTGTGCGCCAGCCCATTTCTCATTTCTAATTTCTAATTTCTCATTTGACGCAGGAACTGCGTCATACGCTTCCCATTGGTTGACGTGCAAAGCCTCCTCCCTGATATCAGGATTGGCCAGTACCTTCAAGCCCATATAGTACAGGCTCTCCAGCGTGCGCACACTCGTCGTACCAATAGCAATAGCCTGACAGTCGTGCGCCAGCAGACGCTCGATGGTATGGCGATGAACGGCAATATACTCCGTATGCATGGGGTGCTCACCGATGGTCTCGCTCTTCACAGGTCGGAACGTGCCTGCACCAACATGCAGCGTAACCTCCTCACGCTCAATACCTTTCGCATCGATGGCATCCAACACACGCTGTGTAAAGTGCAGGCCAGCCGTCGGAGCTGCTACGCTACCCTTGATCTTCGAGTACACCGTCTGATAGGTCGTCTTGTCGCTCTCCTGCGTCTCACGGTTCAGGTACGGAGGAATGGGCAGTTCGCCCAAGATGTCGAGGACTTCAGCAAACGACTGTCCCCCACTCCACGAAAACTCAATGAGCTGACTGGTACCCTGCTCGCCCTTGTGCGTCGCCGTAAAGGTCAGCGAACCGTGAGTGATAGTCAGCGACTCACCTTTCCATTTTTTTAAATTCCCCACCAAACACAGCCACGAACAAGAGCTCGTCTGTTGGAACATCTGTTCGTAGTCGGCAGGCTGGGCAGGCTCCAACAGGAATATTTCTATCAGGGCACCCGTAGGCTTGCGGAAGTGCAGGCGCGCCTGAATCACCTTCGTATTGTTCATCACCATCAGCGCACCCTCAGGCAGATGCTCAGGCAGATGGTAGAATACGTCCTCGCCCACTACCCCTTTATTATACACGAGCAGCTTCGAGTGGTCGCGCTCCGCAAGAGGGAACTTCGCTATCCGCTCGTCAGCCAACTCGTAGCTATAATCGCTGATATGTATCTCCTTCGTTTCCACGTTATTACCACTCATCGTCTTCATTGCCTACGATGCCGTTCTTCACGGCTTCCTCAATCTTGTCCATGATGGCATTCGAGTAGGCATGAGTCATCACGAGGGCTTTCGAACAGGTACGCTTCTGGGAATCCTTCTCCACAAACGGGTAGCGCTTCACAATCTCCCACTGCTCATCGTACAAGTGGCGGTCAGTCTTGTCAGCATTCATGCGCTTTCCGTCAGCATAGACATCCTTGTCTCGGTTACGGTCCCTGTCTGTATCGGTCAGAGCACCCAGCCATCCACCGTCCTCAACCTTCAGAACATCGTAGTTCTGCACCGTATAGGTCACGCGTACCTTTCCTTCCTTAATGTCAATCTTGATGATAGGGGTGATATTGACAACATAGCGGTTCACCGTACCCGTATGGTCAGCAATGGCCTCAATGGTCGAGGAAATGATGATGCATCCCGCCTCCTTGTCGTTCAGCGCAATGGCCTGCTTGTCCTTAAAGGTGGCCGTTACCCAGTAGTTCAACATGACATACAACTGCTGCTTGCTCTTTCCGGGAGCCTCAATAATCTGCTGGTATGTCAGCGACTGATTCTTGTCGAAAGACAGCCCCTTGGCAAGATTAGCAGCAGCGTCGAGCCACTTGTCACCATACTTCTCCTTAGCATATTTCTCCAAGTCAGCGGCTTTCATCACCTGTGCCTGAACGCCTGCCATTGCTCCACAAATGCAGAGGATGACAGTCATAATCCATGTCTTCATAATAATATCTTTTTATACAAACAATCACATAAATCCTTGCAAAGATAGGCATAATTTCTAAAACCACCAAGAATTTCCGCAAAAAATCAAACAAAACGAAACGGACGCTGCGTGTATGCGCAACGTCCGCTCCATAGATGATACACAGCAAAGGCTGTGAAATGATTGTCTGTTAGAAGTCCTTCGTCATCTCCTTGACCTCAGCATTGATGTGGTCAATGAACTGCTGGATGGTCATGACGGTCTGCTCGCCACCACCCTGAGGACGTACGGCTACGGTGCCATCCTGCTGTTCCTTCTCACCAACGATGACCATGTAGGGGATACGCTTCAGCTCGTTGTCGCGAATCTTGCGGCCCAGCTTCTCGTTACGCAGGTCGATGGTAGGACGAACACCACCCAGATCGAACTTCTTGGCAACTTCCTTGGCGTAGTCGTTGTACTTCTCCGACAACGGCAGAATAGCGACCTGGTCAGGTGTGAGCCACAAGGGGAAGTGTCCGCTGGTGTGCTCAATCAGTACGGCGCAGAAGCGCTCCATCGAGCCGAACGGTGCACGGTGAATCATGACAGGCGTCTTCTTCTGGTTGTCCTCGTCAGTATACTCCAGCTGGAAGCGCTTGGGCAGGTTGTAGTCCACCTGAATGGTACCCAACTGCCAGCGACGGCCAATGGCGTCCTTGATCATGAAGTCGAGCTTCGGACCATAGAAGGCAGCCTCGCCGTATTCCACCTTAGCAGGCAGACCTTTCTCCTGACAAGCCTCGACGATGGCCTTCTCAGCCAGTGCCCAGTCCTCGTCAGTACCTACATATTTATCGTGGTCGTTAGGATCGCGCAGAGAAATCTGAGCCTCGAAGTTGAAGCCAAAGGCCGTCAACACGATGCCGATGATATCCATCACGTTCAGGAACTCCTGCTTCACCTGGTCGGGACGACAGAACAGGTGGGCATCGTCCTGCGTGAACGAACGAACACGCGTCAGTCCGTGCAACTCACCACTCTGCTCATAGCGATAAACAGTTCCAAACTCAGCGATACGCAAAGGCAGGTCGCGATATGAACGGGGCTTCCAGGCGAAGATTTCGCAGTGGTGAGGACAGTTCATGGGCTTCAGCATGTACTCTTCATCCTCCTCAGGAGTATGGATGGGCTGGAACGAATCCTTGCCGTAATGGGCATAGTGACCAGAGGTGACATAGAGATTCTTACTTCCGATATGCGGTGTAATAACTTCCTGATAGCCAAAACGTTTCTGAACCTTACGCAAGTGGTCCTGCAGGCGCAGACGGAGCTCTGTACCCTTCGGCAACCAGATGGGCAGACCCTTGCCGACCTTGTCGGAGAACATGAACAGTTCCATCTCCTTACCAATCTTACGGTGGTCGCGCTTCTTAGCCTCCTCCAGCATCTCGAGATACTCGTCGAGCATCTTCTTCTTGGGGAACGAGATACCATACAGGCGCTGCATCTGCTCACGGTTGGCATCACCACGCCAGAAGGCACCAGCAACGCTTGTCAGCTTCACAGCCTTGATCTCGCCAGTATCCACGAGGTGCGGGCCACGACAGAGGTCTGTGAAATTACCCTGCGTATAGGTGGTGATAGAGCCGTCCTCAAGGTCTTGCTCGATGTGCTCGCACTTGTAGGTCTGACCATCGGCAGCAAACTGCTTCAGAGCCTCGGCCTTGGGCACTTCACGACGAACGACGGCCTCTTTCTTGCCTGCCAGCTCCTTCATCTTAGCCTCGATGGTGGGGAAATCACTCTCCTTGATCATCTCACCGTCCTTCAACAGCACGTCATAGAAGAAACCATTCTCGACAGCAGGTCCGAAACCGAACTGGATGCCAGGATACAACTCCTGCAAGGCCTCAGCCAACAGGTGGGCCGAGGTGTGCCAGAAGGTGTGCTTGCCCTGCTCGTCGTCGAACTTGTAAAGCTCGATGGAGGCGTCCTCATTGATGGGGCGGTTCAACTCTACGGTCTCTCCGTTAACACCGCAACTTACAACGCTGCGTGCGAGAGCCGGAGAAATGCTCTCTGCAATCTGAAAACCAGTCACGCCCTGCTCATACGAGCGAACAGATCCGTCTGGGAATGTAATGTTAATCATATCTACAATATATGTTTGAATTTAAATCGGGTGCAAAAGTAATAAAAAAAAATGAGAAATGAGAAATGAGAAATGAGAAATGTAAATGAAGAAATGAAAAATCACTGTTTCCGCTGTCGTTTCAGGATGCTATAGGCCTGATAGAGGCCCAGCTCACCAGCCTTCGACAGGTCGGCAACAGCCTCGTTCTGCTGTTTCATGGCCATGTGCACCAGTCCGCGGTTATACCACGCCTCGGCCATCAATGGGTCGAGTTCAATGGCCTTGCTATAGTCGTTGAGGGCCAGCTGGTAGTCGACACACTGGACATAGGCGTTGCCACGATTGTAATAGAGGAAGGCATTGGCAGGTGCCTGTGCGATGGCTCTCGTCATAGCCTCCAGCAGGTTCGACGTGCGGAGCGGAATGTCAAGGGTGTCCTGTTGGGCCTCACAGACAGCACGCAACCAAATGGCCACAGCCGATGTGGAGTCACGCTTGAGCCAGAACGAGGGGTCCTTGACAGCCGACTTTCCGGCCACGATATACAGCTGGCGCTTGGCAGGCAGCGTATGGTTCAGCGAGTCTACCTGACGGTCGTAGGCCACATAATGGCGGACTGCACTCTGCTGGCGTTCCGTAGAGAGCACATACATCGGCATATAGTCCATCCCCACCCTACGGTTCTGCACCTTGCCGCGATAGTCGCTCTGGTATTCCTGCTGCATCTCCTGCTCGTCAGCCACAGCCAGCTGGTTATACTTCTCGATATCCTCATCGCTGCGCTTACGCATCTGCTTCTTCGACAGTCGGGGCTGTTTGCCGAAGCGCTTGTCGATCTGTGCCTTCAGAATGCGGAACTCGTCGAGCTCGGCCTTCTTCGTCATACCCAGCTTGCGATAGCACTGGGCACGCTGATGCAGACCCGTCCAGAAGTTGGGATACTGGTCGATGACCTTGGTGTAGTCGGCAATGGCTGCACGCGGATTACCCGTCTGTTCCAGCAGCAGAGCACGGTTATAGAGGGCCATCAGGTTGTCGGGCTCCAGCTTCAGCACAAAGTCGAAGTCAGTAATGGCACGGTTGTCGTCGCCCACCTGTGCACGCAACAGTCCTCGGTTGTAGTGTCCCAGGAAGTTGTTGGGTTCGAAGTCGAGGGCCATATCATAGTCAGCCATAGCCCCACGAAGATTGGACTGGTTGAAACGGGCCAGGGCACGGTTGATGTAGAGATTGGCATTCTTTGGCAACAGGTGGATGGCCTTGTCGAGATAGCCCTCACCCTCCTTCCATTCGCTACGAGCCAGACTGATGACGGCTCGCTGAGCCCACACATTACCATTGTAGGCATCGAGTTCGATACTCTTCTCAAGGGCAGCAATGGCCTTTGTCGTATCTTTCTGCATGATGTAGGCCTCGGCCTGCATAGCAGGGACATGGGCATTCTTGCTCCAGCGCAGCGACATGGTGTCGAGTTCGGCCAATGCCTGGTCGTATTCTTTCTGCTGTAGGTGACAGAGTACGCGGTTGTGCCAAAGGTTCTGGCTCATGGGGTCGTAGTGCAGGGCAACATTGTAGTCGCTGATGGCATCGGTGAAATTCTTCTGCTGGATACGACAGAGTCCGCGCAACTCGTAGATACTCACCACAAAGGGATTGCGTGTCAATGCTTCCGTACAGTCACTCTCAGCTCCGGCATAGTCGTCGAGGTAATACTTTGCCACACCCCGCAGATACCACGGTTCATAGAGAAAAGGCTTGGCAGCAATGACCTGGTTGAAATACTGCATGCTGAGCACGTAGTCCTCGTAATAAAGGGCTGATCGCCCAATCCTGATCAGCCTGTCGGTATTGAACTGGGCAAAACACATTGAACATTGAACATTGAACATTGAACAATGTAATGCCAGCAAAAGAAGCATCCATCGTTTCCTGAATAACATTTTCATATCATAAAGTTCAAAGTTCTTAGACCTAAAGGTCAAAGCGACCAAGGTCGATGACAATGTTCAACGTTCACCTCCTCACTGGCTTTGTCTTGTATCCGCAGCGATAGCGACCTAAGGTGAGGGCTTTCAACTTACTCTTAATGAGCTGCTTACGAAGCGGAGAGATATGGTCGACGAACATCTTTCCGTCCAAATGGTCGAACTCATGCTGCATGACACGGGCCAGATAGCCCTCAACCCATGCTTCATGATGCTGGAACTGCTCGTCGTCCCATTCCACATGAATGCGTGTGGGACGTACCACCTTCTCATGAATGGCAGGCAGCGACAGGCACCCCTCCTCAGAAGTGTCCGTTTTCGAGTCATCATATTCCACGATATGTGGATTGATATACACCTGACGGAAGCCCTTGTATTCAGGCAGATCGTCGCTGATGACGTCGAGATCGATGACTGACAGTCGGATGTCACGCCCTATCTGAGGTGCTGCAAGACCAATACCCTCACTCTCGGCCAGCGTCTCCCACATATCAGCAATCAGCTGCTGCAGTTCGGGGTAGTCCGGTGAAATATCTTCGGCCACCTTTCGCAAAACGGGCTGGCCATATATATAAATAGGTAATATCATTTACAATTTACAATTTGACAATTTATTGGGCAATTGAGATATTTTATTATTTACGATTTATAATTTACGACTGCGGAGATAATCCTCCAGGATAATCGTGGCAGAGATCTCATCGACCAAAGCCTTGTCCTGACGGGCCTTCTTCTTCAGACCACCGTCAATCATCGCCCGATGAGCCAGCACCGAGGTGAAACGCTCGTCGTAGTATTCTATCGGTATCTCAGGGACGGCTTTTCGCCAGCGGTTCACAAACTGCTGCACGCGCTGGAGGTTCTCGCTGGGCTGACCGTTCGGCTGACGGGGTTCGCCAATGACGATACGCTCGACAGGTTCACGTGCCACATACTGCTGCAGGAAATCAAACAGTTCAGAAGTAGCGACAGTCGCCAACCCGCCAGCTATGAGCTGAAGCGGGTCAGTGACTGCCAATCCCGTACGTTTCTTTCCGAAATCTATTGAGAGAATGCGTGCCACACGTTGACCTCCTGGTCGAAGAATTACTTGAAATTCTTATTTAGCGTACAGCAACCAAGCACCGGGATACTTGTCCTGCAGGGCATCACGGCTGCTGGCAGCATCCAACTTCGAATCGAAGGTCGTTGCCACCACACGATACATAGCTGGTGATACGGCAGAGTTCAGTACAATCTGGGCATCATAGCCGGCATTGCGTAATGTCTGCTGCAAACCTTCAGCATTAGCCTTCAGAGAGAACGAGCCAACGACGACGCTGAAATTCTTCAGACCAGAGCCGCTGATAACGGAAACAGACTCCTGACGGACGCGGATGTTGTCGGCATTGTCAACAACCTGAGTCTGGGTAACGGGTCTCTCCTGCAAGGGAGTCACTACCGTCTGCTCCACCTGCTGAGTCTGAGGTTCCTGCTGACGCTGCTGAGCCTGAGCCTCATCCTGAGCCTTTGCCTTCAGATAAGCCTGCTTGTAGGCACTCTCACTTGATTTACAACTTGTAAAAGCCATTGCTGCGCAAAGTCCTGCGCACAGTACGATGTACTTCTTCATAATTTCTTTGTTTTTATTGAATAATTAAACGTAATAATCTGTTTATTGACCGCAAAATTACAAAATATCATGCAAACTTCATGAAAAATACTGCGTAAAGTTTGTTAATTTCGAAAATTTACCGTATATTTGCCCTCGAAAAGACGTTTAACTTATAAAAATTATCAGACATTATGAAAAGTTTAGGTTATTTAGGCGCATTTTTCGGCGGAACTATTGCCGGAGCAGTTATCGGACTTTTGCTGGCCCCCGAAAAGGGTGAGGACACCCGCACCAAGATTACAGATGCTGTTGAAGACTTTATGAAGAAGCACAACATCAAGCTGAGCCGCAAGGAAGTCTGCGACCTCGTCGACGACATTGCAGAGGCAGCTCCCGCAGTAGAGGGTTAATTGACAATTGAGAATTGAAATCTCAAACCTCAAACCTCAAATCTCAAATCAGAAGATGCTATCAAGCGACAAGAATGTAGAGTCCATCGCTCAACTGGTGGATGTCGTCAAGAAATACGTCGGGCTTCAGGGCGAGTACCTGAAGCTTGACGTCATCGAAAAGGTGGTACGTCTGACCACAGCCCTCACCCTGACCATCGTCTTCGTCATACTCGGTGTGGCCGTGCTCTTCTACCTGTCCTTTGCCCTCATCTACTGGCTGGAGCCTCTGACGGGCATTGGCCTCGCCTTCTTCATCATGTCGCTGCTATTCCTCCTCCTGCTCATCTGTGTCTTTATCAAACGCAAGTCGTGGATTGAGCGTCCGCTGGTCCGATTCCTTGCAAGTGTATTACTCAACTAATCCATTCCGTCTATGCCGAACACCACCTACCGCACGCTTGAAGAGATACAGAAGCGCAAGGACGAGCTTCAGGCTGATATCCGTCAGGAAAGCAGCCAGATAGGCACCCTTTGGCATAGCCTTTTTGACCCCAAGAAAGCCAACACCAAAGGTGAGCTTGTGACCAACCTTGTATCCAACAGCATCACCGCCATTGATGGTTTTCTGCTGGTTCGCAAACTCATCAAAACCTATGGTCACCTTTTCAGCAAACGGAAAAGGTAAAATGTTATGAAGTCATTATCATTCAGAGAATACGGGCTCGTTCTTGGAACATCGCTTCTCTGCATGCTGCTTTCATGTGCCAGCAAGCAACCCGTAGAGCCCACCGTCAACAACAACCTCTTCACATCGATGCTTGGCAAGAGTCAGGCAGAGGTCGATGCCCGTATCGACAGTGTGTGGGCACATTTCTTCACCCCAGGCGACCTGAGCCGATACGAGGCTGATGGCGAACGGGCAGTCTATTACGAAGTCGGCGACTCGATGGCCATCATCCTCGACACCGGTAGCAACGACGTCCGCACCGAGGGCATGTCCTACGGCATGATGATCAGCCTGCAGCTCGACAAGCGTAGCGTGTTCGACAAGCTGTGGCGCTGGGCAAAGACCTATATGGCCTACCCTGCCGACAGTCCCTGGGACGGCTACTTCTGCTGGCAGTGCGGAATCGACGGCAAGCAGATTGGCACGAGCAATGCCTCCGACGGCGAGATCTATTTCGTCACGGCACTCTTCCTGGCTGCCGACAAGTGGGGAGAGCCACGCTATGCCCAGGAGGCCAACGAGATTCTGCACAAGGTCACGTCGAAGGATGGTCCAAAGACCGGTGTCTATAACCTCTACGACGATTCCACCCGCCTGGTCACCTTCGTTCCCAACGAAGAGGTCCACTGGTATAGCGACCCCTCCTATTGTCTGCCGGCCTTTCTCGACATCTGGGCTGACAAAGCCGATGCCAACAACACATTCTGGCGAGAAGCTGCCGACAAGGCCCGCTGGCTGCTGAAGGCATCGCAGGACTCCATCACAGGACTGTTCCCCGACTACTGTCTCTTCGACGGCAAGCCCTATCGCCGCCCCAACTTCGCCTACAACACCGACCGCTATCAGTACGATGCCATCCGCTGTGCAATGAATGTGGGTATGGACTACTATCTGACTGGCAAGGCCGCTGATGAGCAACGGACTATGATGCGCCGACTGCTTCAGTTCTTCAAAAACGACAGTTTCCGTCACGGACAGTTCAATCTCGACGGTTCCGAGCCCACCGACGGATATACCGAGGGTATGGCAGGAGCCAATGCCGTGGGAGCCTTTGCACTGGCCGACAGCGACGACGAAGCCGATCGGGCGTTGGCACGGGAATATGTCCAGCGACTGTGGGAAGTCCAGCCCCCAACGGGCAAATGGCGCTACTACGTCGGCATGGTGTATTTCCTCTCCATGCTCCATGTCTCAGGCCACTTCACAAGGTAAGAGGCACGGTGTTACAATTCGGTGTAAAGACTTTTCATCGCTTTTTGCACCTTAACGGGCATTCGGGCATTCGGGCATTCGGGCATTTCAATAAAAAAACTTGGCCACCCCTCTCGGGCAGCCAAGCTTTTTTCATTTTTCATTTCCATTTCTCATTTCTCACTTCTCATTTCTCATTTGCGCAATGCGCTTAATCTCCCGGATTCACAGGTGCGCGGAAGGTCTCCAGCGGCGTGGCGACGAGGTTCTTGTCGACCTTGGTGCCCGAGAGCA
>JBGUQW010000171.1:0-2288 GCA_045131435.1 Prevotella sp. | reverse complement strand
AGCCTGACCCTTCTGACGGAGGATATCCTTAGCCTTATCCATATCGCCCTCAGCCTCTGTGAGAGCCTTCTTTACATCAGCAAGTCCTGCGCCAGTCATAGCGCGGAGCTTCTTGATGGCTTCCATTGTAATAGCCATATTGTTTCTTTGGGTTTTAAAAATTAAAGAATTCAGTTTTAATATATTTGTCGCTATCACGCAGTTACGAGATGACGATTCACCATCGTGGAATATTTACGTGATAACGACAAATCATTACCGGGCAGTAGCATTTCCGTACTGCCCGATAATGTTATAGTATGTTTACTCTGCAGCTTCTTCTGCCTGCTCAGCAGCAGGAGCAGCCTCCTTGCGAGCACGAGAGTTGCGCTTCTTGCCCTCAGCAGCCTCTTCAGCCTGCTCAGCAGATGCCTTCTCGTCAGCCTTCTCTACCTTACGCTCCTGCAAGCCCTCAGCGATAGCTGCGCAGCAAGCAGAAAGGATTGTATCGATAGAATCCTTTGCGTCGTCGTTTGCAGGGATAACGAAATCTACCTCGTTAGGATTAGCGTTTGTGTCAACGATACCGAATACTGGGATACCGAGACGCTGAGCCTCCTTGATTGCGATGTGCTCCTTGCAAATGTCAACAACGAACAAAGCAGAAGGAAGACGTGTCAAATCGCTGATAGAACCGAGGTTCTTCTCGAGCTTAGCGCGCTGACGAGTAATCTGCAGGAGCTCACGCTTTGAGAGGTTGCTGAATGTACCGTCATTCATCAGCTTGTCGATGTTCGCCATTTTCTTGATAGCCTTACGGATTGTCTGGAAGTTGGTGAGCATACCACCAGCCCAGCGCTCGTTGATGTAAGGCATGTTTACGCTTGTTGCCTTCTCAGCAATAACGTCCTTAGCCTGTTTTTTAGTAGCGACGAACAGGATCTTCTTACCTGACTTTGCGATATTCTTCAGTGCCTCTGCAGCCTCGTCAACCTTAGCTACGGTCTTGTGGAGATCGATGATGTGGATGCCGTTACGCTCCATGAAGATGTAAGGAGCCATTGCTGGGTTCCACTTGCGACGAAGGTGGCCGAAATGACAGCCTGCCTGCAGTAACTGGTCAAAATTTGTTCTTGACATTGTCTTTCTTTTGTTTTTGTGTGCCTTGTGTAAAGACACGGGTTGTTTACTTTCTTTTTAATTCTATTGTTTGTTAGAATCAGCCAGTGAGTAGCCAAACGGATCTCGCTGGTTTAGATACTAAACTGTTGTTCTCTTTGTATCTGCTACCTGACAACCTACAAATAGTAAATAGTAAATCGTCAAATAGTAAATGCTTTTAACGCTTAGAGAACTGGAAGCGACGACGTGCCTTTGGACGACCTGGCTTCTTACGCTCAACCTCACGAGAGTCGCGAGTGAGGAAGCCGTGATCCTTGAGGTTCTTCTTATCCTCAGCGTCAACCTTAACGAGTGCACGAGCGATAGCAAGGCGGAGAGCCTGGCTCTGACCTGTGAAACCGCCACCGTCGAGGTTAGCCTTGATGTCATACTTCTCAGCTACTTCAAGAAGCTGCAGAGGCTGCTTAACAACATACTGCAGGATAGCTGATGGGAAGAACTCTGTGATGTCTTTCTTGTTTATAGTGATCTTACCGGTGCCCTCTGTGAGATATACACGAGCTACAGCGCTCTTACGGCGACCGATTGCATTAATTACTTCTGCCATTTTTCCTTAATTTTTTATTTGTACAGATTAATATCGATTGCCTTTGGCTGCTGTGCCTCCTGCTTGTGCTCTGTGCCCTCGTAGATATAGAGGTTGTTCAACAGGCTACGGCCGAGAGGACCCTTTGGCAGCATACCCTTAACAGCGTGACGGAGCATCTTGTCGATACCGTTATCCTTTGTACGGAGCTGTGCAGGTGTGTTGAAACGCTGACCGCCTGGGTAACCAGTGTAACGTGTGTAAACCTTGTCAGTTTCCTTCTTACCGGTGAAAACCACCTTAGCTGCGTTGATGAGGATTACGTTGTCACCACAATCAGCATTTGGTGTGAATGTTGGCTTGTACTTACCACGAAGTATCTTAGCCACCTTTGAGCAGAGACGACCTACAACCTGATCTGTGCAGTCGATTACAACCCACTCCTTCTTGGCAGACTCCTTATTAATAGAGACTGTCTTGTAACTTAAAGTGTTCATTTAACTTTAAAAATCTTTTTAAAAATACTACTAAAAAACAATTGTTTCGAACGCGGATTCACTAACCGTCTGCGCGGCCAAACGCATGACTATTAACACCATCG
>JBGUQW010000170.1:0-1852 GCA_045131435.1 Prevotella sp. | reverse complement strand
ACTTGAAAATGATTCTGATGTTCGTGATGGCCGCCGTGCCGTTCACGTTCGCCATGCGCTGGCGACCTGCATTCGCCACGCGATTCTTTGAGGGTATGAAGCGCAGCAACAACTTCCGCAAGTTCTTCACGCTCGTCATCCTGATGGTGATGATAGCCCTCGAGTTCATCGACTTCCAGGCATCCACAGCCATTGCCACGATGATGCACGACGGTCATCTGTCCGCAGCTGATGCCGCACAGACCATCGGCCTTTACGGCGCACTGATGACACGCCCCTACGCCACACTCCTGGCCGCAGTGATGAGCCTGGCCATGTTCTCGTACAAATGGGCCGACACGGTGCTCACCTACCTCCACGACCACCCGAAGCATTTCCTCATCGTGGCAGCCGTCGCCATGCTCATCGCCATGGTCTCACCCCGCTACATCATCGTCACCGAGATGCTGGAGATAGTGCTGCTTGCAGCATACATCTACCCCGACCGTAACGGCAATATAACAGGAGGCGGCATCCCGCAGTCCACTATGCGGGATGCTGTGCTGGCATAAACACTAAAGCATTACGACATGGATAAAGACACAGTTAGAAACAGCCAGGTGCGAATAGTCACAGACATCGCACTCTGGAACCTGCTGCTGCAGGGTGTGAAGAAACAGCCGAAGTACAGTCGCCTCGAAGCCTTCCGCGACCTGATGGAGCGTCAGCGCATCGCGCTGCTTACGGGTGACGGAAAGTTCATGAAAGGCAGCGTCCTCGAGTTCTCGAAAGCCTGGGGATGGGACCGCGATACGGTCAGCCGTTTCTTGGAGAAGTTACAGGAGCTTGGCATTGTCACCATGACCTTGGCAGGCAACCGAAAGGCAATCAAGTTAAACTATATCACAGACAAAGATTTTTAGGGTGTACGACGACTGAAGCGGAGAGCGCTTGCGCGTCTGCCCCAGGTCGTGCCACACTGCCCTTGGGCAGAAGGGTGTAGCCTAATACGCACTTTGTCGGCAGATGCCCCACAAAGATGCCCGTCCTCAATCGCAAGCGAATTGGAGCAAGCTCTCGGACGGTTAGGCTCAGGGTTCACACCCCAAGACCCCCATTTGAACTAATAAACGAACAAAAACATGGCTAAGCAAGTATGCGATTTAAGAGCAGGAAAAGGTATAACCGTTGCTCAAAGTAACGAACACCTTCGTGTAGGACAGCAAAACGCCTATATGAAGAAGGTATCAGGTACACAAGACCCCACCCGCGAGCATCTCAACTTCGAGATTGGCCGTGGTGGCATAGTAAAAGAGGTGGATAAAGATACCTCCATCCCCACCCGTATTAGGGAAATTCTGAAGGCAAGGGGTATCACCGACCCCAATGCAGGGCTTTCTGAGGATGATCCTCGTCGCCGTCGGACGGTTGCGAATATCATTTTAGAGGGTTCACGCGACGTGATGCGTCAGTTGGCCTTTGGCAATCAGGAGGTGAATTTCAAGCTTGGATCTGACAATTCTCAGGTCACCCGCTGCCCAGGAATTGAGAAGTGGGCACAGGACATGTACCACTTCATGGCCGATAAATACGGTGAGGATAACATTGCGGCATTTGTCGTTCACCTCGACGAGACCCTACCACATATCCATTGTACACTGTTACCCATCACAGAAAAGAACAAGTTTTCCTACAATAAGTTCTTTGGTGGTAACAAGGAGGATGGCTCACGTAAGTTCAAGGAACTGCATGACCAGTTGGCCGAGGTGAATGCCAAGTACGGACTGGAACGTGGTGACAGTATCGCCACGACCAATGCCAAGCATAAGTCATATATGCAGTGGCTGGAGGAACAGATTGATTCCGGCAAGGT
>JBGUQW010000169.1:0-68432 GCA_045131435.1 Prevotella sp. | reverse complement strand
AGGCGCTTCAGGATGGGCTTGAACCAACGACCCCCTGATTAACAGTCAGGTGCTCTAACCAACTGAGCTACTGAAGCAGGTTTTGCTCGTTTGCGGGTGCAAAGGTAATACGTTTTTTTGAATCTTGCAAACTTTTTTGGAAAAAATTTCATGAATAGCACGTTTTTTTCGTACCTTTGCCCCCAAAATGACTAAGAAGGTGATGAAAAGACGTTTGATATTATTGCTTTTTGCAGGATTAATGACACTTGGCAGTGTTGCTCAGGGTACGAAGAACCATAACTTGGAGGTGGCGAAGAATTTGGAAATCTTCAATGCGTTGTATAAGTGTCTCGACATGATGTATGTGGATACGCTTGACGCCAACAAGGTGGTAACAGCGGGTATCGATGCCATGCTGGAGTCGTTGGACCGCTATACGGAATACTATCCCGAGAGTCGTCAGAAGGAACTGAAGACGATGCTGACGGGCAAGTATGCAGGCATCGGTGCGCTGATTCGCTATCATCAGAAATTGAAGCGTGTGGTGATAGAAGAGCCCTATGAGGGTATGCCGTCGTCGCTGGTAGGTCTGAAGAAGGGTGACATCATCCTGCAGATTGACGACACGCTGATGACGGACAAGAACACGAGTTACGTGAGCAGTCACCTGAGGGGTGAGCCTGGTACGACGTTTGTGCTGAAGGTGCTGCGTCCCACGACGGGTAAGACGATGACGTTCAAGATTACGCGTCAGAGCATTAAGATGCCTGAGATTACGTGGTATGGTATGCTCCCTCAGAACATCGGCTATATAGCACTGAACACCTTTACTGGCGAGCCTGCCAAGGTGATGCGCCGTGCTTTCCTCGACCTGAAGAAACAGGGTGCCACAAGTCTGATCTTGGACTTGCGTGGTAATGGCGGTGGTGCCATCTCGGAGTGTGTTGACATCATGAGCATGTGGGTGCCCAAGGGTCAGAAGATCGTTGAGACAAAGGGTAAGCTGGTGCGTGCAAACAACGAATATCCAACGAGGTTGGAACCCATTGACACCGTGATGCCGTTGGCTGTGCTGGTGAATCAGGAGACGGCCTCTGCTTCAGAGATAGCGAGTGGTACTCTGCAGGACTTGAAGCGTGGTATTATTATTGGTTCGCGCACGTATGGAAAGGGCCTGGTGCAGGTGCCTAATGTTGACCTGCCCTATAATGCCAACCTGAAGTTGACGACGTCGCGCTATTTCCTGCCCTCGGGTCGTGGTATCACGAAGGAAGAGGGTATCAAGCCTGATGTGGAGGTGAAACCTGACACGATGGCGAATGTGAGCATTTATCTGGACCGTCTGGACTCTACAGAGGTGATGTTCGACTATGTGGTGGAGTATATCAGCAAACATCCCACGATAGCCTCCCCAGCCGACTTCCGTCTGACGGATGCCGATTACGAGGACTTCAAGCAGCGTGTCATCAAGGCTGGCTTCACCTACGACCAGGTCAGCAAGAAGCAGTATGACGAACTGGTGCGCATCGCCAAGTTTGAGGGCTACTACGATGAGGCTAAGGATGAGTTCGAGGCGCTGAAGGCAAAGATAGACCATCACGACCTGGGTAGTGCTTTGGACAGGCACCGCCAGGAAATTCAGCAGCTGATAGAGCAGGATATTGTCGGAGCCTACTACTATCAGGGTGGACAGCTACAGGTAGGCTTGCGCAATGACAAGGCGCTACAAGAAGCAAAGCGTATTCTGACCACTGAGGGAGAATACGCTCGCATCCTGAACGGAGGTTCGAAATAACGGCATCCCGAAGCACCGGAATCCTGTTATCACGAAGTTACGGAACCAAAATCTTCATGAGTTCCTTCATGCCCTCTGAGGCACCCTTCTGAATCTGCTGCACACGGTCGCCTGCAGAAACGGGGTTGGGGTCGATGAGGTAGATGGGAATGTCGGGTCGGGCATAATGGATGAGTCCTGCTGCAGGATATACCACGAGCGAGGTGCCGATGATGATGAAGATATCGGCTTCGCTGACGTAGTCTGCAGCAATGGTGATGTTGGGTACTGCCTCACCGAAGAAAACGATATAGGGGCGTAGCAGCGAGCCGTCGCCGGCCTTGGTGCCTGGCGCAATCTCGCAGTTTTCAGGTGTCAGCTGCTGGATATATCTCGGGTCGTCGACATCGCGGCTGGAGCACACTTTCATCAGTTCGCCATGTAAGTGGATTACTTTGGTTGAACCCGCCATCTCGTGCAGGTTGTCGACATTCTGCGTCACCACCGTCACGTCGTAGTGCTTCTCCAGTTCAGCGACCAGCTTATGGCCCTCGTTGGGTTGCACGTTCCAGCACTTCTTACGCAGCATGTTGTAAAAGTTAGTTACCAAGGTGGGGTCTTCGAGCCATCCTTCGTGGGTGGCAACTTTCTGAACGGGATAGTTCTCCCATAATCCGTCAGCATCGCGGAAAGTCTTCAGACCACTCTCCACAGACATGCCGGCACCTGTTAAAACTACTATCTTTTTCATAAGCAAAGTATTAAGAATGCACAAAATTAGCAATTTTTTCCGAAATATCATCCATAAATCATAGAAAAGTTGTAACTTTGCGCCCGATTTTTAAAATATATACATTATTTATAATAGAGAAAGCATGGATAAAGTTAGTTATGCATTGGGTCTTGGCATCGGCCAGCAATTGGCAAACATGGGTGGCACAGACCTGAATATAGACGATTTTGCACAGGCAGTAAAGGACGTGATTGCCGGCAATGAGCTGAAGGTGTCGCACAAGGATGCCCAGCGCATTGTGCAGGAGTATTTTGCTGCCCAGGAGGAGAAGATTAATAAAGAACGTCAGGCTGCTGGCAAGCAGCACAAGGAAGCCGGTGAGAAATATCTGGCTGAGAATGCCAAGAAGGATGGTGTTATCACACTTCCCAGCGGACTGCAGTATCAGGTACTGAAGAAGGGCAATGGCAAGAAGCCGACCGCCAAGGACAGCGTGAAGTGCCACTATGAGGGTTTCCTTATCGACGGCACCGTGTTCGACAGCAGTGTCCAGCGTGGTGAGCCAGCAGTCTTCGGACTCCAGCAGGTCATTGCCGGATGGACGGAAGGTCTGCAGCTGATGGAGGAGGGTGCCAAGTATCGTTTCTTCATCCCCTATCGTCTGGCATATGGCGAGGGTGGTGCCGGTGCATCGATTCCTCCCTTTGCCGCTCTCATCTTTGACGTGGAGCTGATTCAGGTGATGTAAACAAGGGTTAAGAATAAAGAGTTAAAAAGTTCAATATTTTTAAATTTCAAACACAACAATGAAAAAATTCACTTTCGCTGCTGTTGCAGCAATTGCTTCTATCATGATGTACGCATCATGTGACAATGGTACTCCGAAGGCTAACCTGAAGAGTGATGTAGACACTCTCAGCTATGCTATCGGTATGGCTCAGACTCAGGGTCTGAAGGACTATCTCGTTGGCCGTCTGGGTGTTGACACAGCTTATATGGATGACTTCATCAAGGGTCTGAACGAGGGCGCTAATGCTGGTGACGACAAGAAGAAGGCCGCTTACTTTGCAGGTATTCAGATTGGTCAGCAGATCAGCAACCAGATGCTGAAAGGTATCAACCATGAGCTGTATGGTGATGATTCTACCAAGACGATTTCTCTGAAGAACTTCATGGCTGGTTTCGTCAGCGGTACTACTGGCAAGGGTGGTCTGATGACTGTTGACTCTGCCTCTAACTTAGCACAGGAGATGATGCGCACCATCAAGTCAAAGAACATGGAGAAGGAGTTCGGTCCCAACAAGAAGGCCGGTGAGGACTTCCTGGCAGCCAATGCCAAGAAGGAGGGTGTGAAGGTTCTGCCCAGCGGTGTCCAGTATAAGGTCATCAAGGAGGGTAACGGTGCTCTTCCCACTGACACTTCTATTGTTAAGGTAAACTACGAGGGTAAGACCATCGAGGGTAAGGTGTTCGACAGCTCTTACGAGCGCAAACAGCCTGCAGAGTTCCGTATCAACCAGGTCATCAAGGGTTGGACAGACGCTCTCGTTCACATGCCCGCAGGTTCTGTTTGGGAGGTTTACATTCCTCAGGAGTTGGCTTATGGTGAGCGTCAGCAGGGTGCTGATATCAAGCCTTTCTCTATGCTGATCTTCAAGATTGAACTGCTCGAAGTAGATCCTAAGAAGTAATGGAACAGCGAGAGCAATGCCAAACTTTCTTGGCATTGCCGAGTCGTGACATTATTCAATCAAAGATTAAGTAATGCAAGAGACAAGACAAAACAAGATAGCGCGTCTGCTTCAGAAGGAACTCAGTCAGATTTTCCAGGAGCAGACGCGCTCCTTACATGGGGTTATGGTCAGTGTGACACGTGTGAAGGTCAGCCCTGACCTCAGTATCTGCACGGCCTATCTCAGCATTTTCCCGTCAGAGAAAGGCGAGGAGCTAATCAGCAACATCACCAGGAACGAAAAAAAGATACGCTATGAGCTGGGCACACGTGTACGCTATCAGTTGCGTATCATTCCTGAACTGCGCTTCTTTATTGACGATTCGCTGGATTACATCGAACGCATTGACGAACTGCTTAAGAAGTGAATTTCCCTTTCTATATTGCGCGTAGATATCTCTTCTCAAAG
The DNA here is from genome assembly GCA_045131435.1 of Prevotella sp. Taxonomy (GTDB): domain Bacteria; phylum Bacteroidota; class Bacteroidia; order Bacteroidales; family Bacteroidaceae; genus Prevotella. Next base: position 63,802 of record JBGUQW010000169.1, on the reverse strand, counting down.
AAGTCGACACACGCCATCAACGTCATCAGCGGCATCTCCGTCATAGGGGTTGCCGTCGCTTCTATGGCTTTGGTGGTGACGCTCAGTGTGTTTAACGGTTTCCACGATATGGTGGCCTCGCTGTTCACCCAAATGGATCCCCAGCTGAAGATTACGCCTGTCAAGGGAAAGACGGCACCAGCTGATGACCCTATTCTCACCAAGATCCGTCAGCTGCCACAGATAGAGGTGGCCACGGAGTGTTTGGAAGACCAGGCTCTGGCCGTGTATAACGACCGTCAGGTGATGGTCAAGCTGAAAGGCGTTGACGACAATTTTGATAAGTTGACGCATATCCGTGAAATTCTGGAGGGTGACGGAGAGTTTGGGCTTCATGCTGCTGATATGTATTACGGCATCCCTGGTTTGGGTGTCGCCTACATGCTGGGCATGGGGTACACTTATGACAAGCCACTCCAGATTTATGCTCCCAAGCGCGAAGGACAGATTGACATCACCAATCCCACCGACGCTTTTGTTGAGGACCAGTTGTTTTCGCCAGGCGTTGTGTTCTCTGTCCAACAGGGGAAATATGACAAGCAGTATATCCTAACCTCCGTTCATTTTACCCGTCAGCTGTTTCAGCAGGAAGGGATGTTGTCGTCCCTTGAGTTACGCTTGAAGCCAGGCAGTGATTTCGACAAAGTGAAAGCACAGATACAGCAGCTGGCTGGCGATGCATATCTCGTCCGTGACCGTTATGAACAGCAGGACGACACTTTCCGCATCATGAAGATTGAGAAGCTCATCGCCTACGTCTTTCTCTCCTTTATCCTCATGATAGCCTGTTTTAATATCATTGGTTCGCTGTCGATGCTCATCATCGATAAGCGCGACGACGTGATAACACTTCATAATCTGGGAGCCTCAGACAGTCAGATACGCCGCATCTTCCTTTTTGAGGGACGCATCATCTCGGCCATCGGTGCCCTTGTCGGTATAGGCATCGGACTCTTGCTTTGCTGGGTACAACAACAATATGGCATCGTACGACTAGGAAACTCCGAGGGTTCCTTCATCGTTGATGCCTATCCTGTCAGCGTACATCCCTGGGATGTCGTTCTCGTATTCGTTACCGTCTTGGTCGTTGGCTTCCTTGCCGTATGGTATCCTGTGCGACAGTTTACTGTCTTTACAGACGACCGAAATCAACAAAACACGTAAATCTTCCTTTTGTTATAGCTTTTCGCCGTAACACAAATCGCCGCAGTCACCAAAGCCCGGCACGATATATTTATGCTCGTTCATACCAGGGTCGATGGCTGCACACCATATCGTGGCATCGTCAGGCAATGCCTCGCGGATGACGTCAAGACCTTCAGGCGTAGCAATCACACATGCCACATGGATCTTCTTTGGCTTGCCAGTCTTCAGTAAAGCCTCGATACTTGCAGCCATACTGCCTCCTGTTGCCAACATCGGGTCGACAAGAACCAGCGTCTTTCCTTTGGCAGACGGCGATGCCATATATTCCGTATGCACACCGACCTCCGTATGCTCGCGATTGGTGTACATACGATAAGCTGACACAAAGCCGTTTTCAGCACGGTCGAACACATGCAGGAAACCAGTGTGGAATGGCAAACCGGCCCTCAAGACAGTGGCAATGAGCACATCGTCTTTAGGCAGGTTGATATCGATGGTGCCAAGAGGCGTCGTCACTGTCTTCGGTTTGTATTCCAGCGTCTTCGACAACTCATAGGCCATCATCTCTCCCACACGCTCTATATTGTTGCGGAAAAGCAGACGGTTGCGCTGATAGCTCTTGTCGCGCAACTCCGCCATGTACTGATTGATAATGCTTTGTTGTTCTGAGAAATTAATAATATTCATAGTGTTTGTTTTTTTAGTAAACAGATGAGCCTTCAATTAGCCACACAGCCGTTGGCGCACATACTTACGAGCTTGCCCAAGGCGGTTTTCTACCTGTTTGTAGGGTAGGGACAGTTGCTGGGCAATGTCGCTGACCTTCAGACCATCGTAGATATGCAATCGGTAGATGGTGGCGCAGGCCTCTGGCAGACGAGCCAGCGACCGTTCCATACGCTCCATCAGCTGATGGGCAGAGATAATGGATTCAACCTCCTGTGTGGTGTCCATCCTTTTGATGTAGTGTTCGTATTCTTCATAGGCATGTCTGCGACGATGATAGTCTGCCACCGCATGGCGTGCCATTGTATAAATCAGACAAGGCAGGGTTTGTGGAATAATCATCCGACGCCCACGAAGCAGACGCAGGAAAATGTCTTGTACCATATCCTGGGCTTCGTCAGCATCGGAAATACGCACCGCGATGAAATCGACGATTTCACCGCGATGCAGAGCATAATAGTTAGATATAATAAGTTGTTGATTATTCATTCACAACCTTTTGGATGGTGCCGTCCTCATTGTAGAACAGGCGTTGCACCTTCAGTGAACGCAGATGAGTGATGTCGTTCGAGGGTACGCAGTCGTGATAGCAGAGATACCACTGTCCCTTATACTCTACGATGCTATGGTGAGTGGTCCAACCGACAACGGGGTCGAGGATGACGCCCTGATAGCGGAAGGGGCCATAGGGATTGTCACCAATGGCATAGCACAGGAAGTGGCTGTCGCCAGTAGAGTAGGAGAAGTAGTACTTGCCGTTGTACTTGTGCATCCAGCTGGCTTCAAAGAAGCGGTGCGGATCACCGGCCTTCATGGGCTGGCCGTCCTTGTCGAGAACAACAACATCACGAGGAGCCTCGGCAAACTGCAGCACGTCGTCGCTCATGCGTACCACACAGCTGGGAATGGCGGGGTTGTCGGCAGTGGTGAAGAGCTCACCCTTGTGGTCAGGGGCAGCACCGAGGTCGATGAGGCCGTTTTGGTCACCATACTTGCCAAAGACAGGAGTCAGACCATCAGGCAGCGGGTGCCACCATTGAAGCTGTCCGCCCCAGAGTCCGCCAAAGTAGCAGTATATCTGTCCGTCGTCATCCTTGAACACACAGGGGTCAATGGAGAACGAGCCACGGATGGGTTTCTCCTGAGGAATAAACGGCCCTTCGGGCTTGTCGGCAACAGCCACACCCAGACGGAACACACCGTCGTAGGCCTTGGCAGAGAAGATGAGGTAGTACTTGCCGTCCTTCTCAACGCAGTCGTTGTCCCACATCTGTTTCTCGGCCCAGGGCACATCCTTCACGTCGAGGATGACACCATGGTCGGTGACTTCACCATTTTCAATATCGTCCCACGACAGTACGTGATAGTCCTTCATCTGGAAGTGGCCGCCATCGTCGTCGAAGCACTCGCCGGCATCCCAGTCGTGGCTGGGGTAGATATAGAAACGGCCGTTAAACACGTTGGCTGAAGGGTCAGCCATATAGTCGCTGGGAAATAGATAACGAGGTAGTTTTGCCATAATGATAAGTTATTTACATTGTTTACTTGTTACGTGCTTCAATCTTCTTGTTGATGTCGTCGATGACTTCGTCAGTCAGCTCGTAGCGCGAGATGATGAACATGGCCAGCGCCAGCAGCATGGCGGGGATGACGCAGACGAGCCACAGGATACCCTCCTCGGCAAATGGAGTCTGGTCAATCGTATTGCTGTTATAGCCAACGTATGCCAGGACGGCTGGACCTACAATGCTTCCGAAGGTCATACCAGCCTTGAAGAACAGTCCCGTCAGGGCATTCACAATACCCGAGATGCGACGACCTGTGGTGTACTCACCATACGAAATGACCTCAGGAACCAATGCCCACATATAACCTGTAGCCACGATGACACCAGTGCTCTTGATGAACTGAGCCACATAGATCATGGTCATGCTGGGACTCTCCATCTTCGAAATGACATAGAGCATAGCCATACCGACTATGGCTGCACCCAGGAAGAGATAGAACATGTTTTTCTTGCCGACCAGACGCTTGAACCAGGGAACCAGTGGCATAAACAGGAAGGCTGGCAGTGAACCCAACGCCATGAAGATGGACAGCTCTTGAGCCGAGCCGTGCAGATTGCTGTTGATGAAATAGGCACCAGCGGCATTACCTACCGACATCATGGCGAAAGCGGTGATAAAGAAGAAGGCCAGCACACGCAGGGGACGGTTGCGAAGAAACTCCATCCACAAGTCACTTACCTTCACATCCTCTGTAGCCTTGGCATCCATCACGACGCGCTCCTTACACTGTGTGAAGCAGAACACGAGCAGGCAGAAACCTACAATGGCGTAAATGGTCATCGTCGTGAACCATGCTGAAGGGTCTTTGGGAAGACTATCGGACGGAGCACCTGCTATCAGGGCAATGAACAGAGGCAGACCTGAGTTGACGGCCAGACCACCCAGGTTGGCCATAAACATACGAACGGAGGTGAGAATCGTGATTTCGTCTGTGTCGCGGGTCAGCGATGAGTTCAGGGCGCCGTACGGTACATTAATAAAGGTATAGAGCAGTTGCATGGATACGTAGGTTACGTAAGCATATATCAGCGATGGTGCGAAGCCATTATAGAAGCAGAGGATAGCGAATCCTGACAAGGGGATACCCACATAAAGCAGATACGAGCGGTATTTTCCGTAACGTGGATTGCTCTTATCGATCAATGTGCCCACGATGGGGTCCCAGATGACGTTGGCTACGTTACCCACCAAAAACATGACAGCCACCGCAGATGGTGTCAGCCCATAAATATCGGTGTAAAAGAAAAGCAGGTAGGTGCAAATTACCTGGAAAATAAGATTCTGAGCCAGGTCGCCAGAACCGAAGCCGATTCGTTGCAACCAGGAGAGTTTGTAGAAACCTTTTGTTTCTTGCGTTTCGTTGATACTCATTGTTAGATGAAAAAGTTATAGGTTATTATTCTTTTTGCTTGCAAAGTTAGTATTTTTCGATGAAATCGACATTTTCACATGTTACATAAACATCATATTTTGTAGCAAACCATAATAAAATATTCATTTGATATGGTTTTTCGAAATTTTTTGATTACTTTTGCAAGAAACTACAAACAATATGAAACGATCTTATTTCATCCTTTTGGTATGTGCCTTTGCGCTGACCGTAGAAGCCAAAGTACAGTTGCCCCAACTCTTCCAGTCGGGCATGGTGTTACAACGCAACAAACCCATCCCTGTTTGGGGAAAGGCTGATGCCAACGAACCTGTCACCATCAGCTGGAATAAAAAGAAGTACACCACCAAGGCCGACGCTAATGGCCGGTGGCGCATCGACCTCCCCAAAATGAAGGCGGGAGGCCCCTATACCATGGAAGTATCCTCCGACACCCAACACCTGCCACCGATCACCGATATTCTCATTGGCGACGTTTGGCTGCTTTCCGGCCAGTCGAACATCGATGTTACCATTGAACGTGTATATCCGCAATATACCGATGAAATCAACCGTTTTGACAACAATGCGGTACGTTTGTTCCGTGTGCAGAACGAGACGGACACCCATGGGCCGAAAGATGACATCCGCCCTACCAGCATCAACTGGAAACCACTGACAAAAGAGAATGCATGGCTGTTCTCGGCTGTTGGCTCTTTCCTTGGCAAGCGAATGCAGGAAAAGACGGGAGTCGCTCAGGGCATCATTGTCAATAGCTGGGGTGGCACACCCATCGAAGCGTGGATCTCGGCCGATTCACTCATGACAGACTATCCCATGCTGATAAAGAAACTTGCATTCTACCAGAATGATAATTATGTGCGAGCTCAGATGCAGGCCAACAATGAAGCCAACAAACGATGGGAAGAGTTGCTCAACAAAATTGATGGTACAGAACTCTATCCTCTTCCGTCCTGCCAGGACTCTGACTGGGAAACCATCAACCAGAACGGATGGACTTGGCGCGGTGTCGGCTCTGTCTGGCTCCGTCAGCATATATATATTGATAAGGAACACGCGGGCAAGCCAGCCCGTCTGTTGCTGGGCACGCTCTTCGACCAGGATATCACCTACTTGAATGGCAAGGAGATAGGCCATACTTACTACCAGTATCCTCCACGCCGTTACGATATCCCCGAGGGTTTGCTCCAAGAGGGCGACAATGTGATTGCCGTACGCTTCATCAACAAGTACGGGGCAGTCCATTTCATCCCTAACAAGCCTTACCTCATTGCCTTTGGTGATGACCGTTTCTCACAGAATCCCATGCCGAAGGACGTCATCCCCCTCAGCGATATATGGAAGTTCCATGTGGGTGCTGAGATGCCGTCGTGTCCCAGTGGCGACGTTTCGCTGCAGAATATTCCGACAACACTCTATAATGCCGTACTGCATCCGCTGGCACCTTATGCCTTGACAGGCGTGGTATGGTATCAAGGGGAGTCGAATACCGGTAATCCGAAGCCGTATGCCGACTATTTGAAGAAGATGATGGGTTGCTGGCGCGACCTATGGAAGGATCAGACGCTTCCTTTCTGTATTGTCCAGCTGGCCAACCACGACGGACGTCAGCAGACGGGATTCCCACAGCCCCTTACCCCCCAGGAGTCGCCAGTCAACAGCGGCTGGGCGGCCTTGCGTGAGGCTCAGCGCACCGTTGCCAAGGCTGATGCTTATGCTGAACTGGCATGTCTCATCGACCTCGGTGAGCCTGTCGACATCCACCCTCTACGCAAGAAAGAGGCTGCTGAGCGTATCAGCCAGTGTTTCGACCGTTTGGTCTTTGGCCAGAAAGTGCTGCTCTCTCCGCAACCCGTCAGCCATCAGCCAGACCTCACCCCCCTCCCTCCTTCGGGGGGAGCCAGAGGGGGGCTTGAGGTGAACTCAATTACCCTCACCTTCGACCAGTCTTTGCGCGAAGGTGTCATCCGCGAGGTGGAAGTTGCTGGGGAAGACGGCCGCTTCGTAAATGCTGAGGCTGAGGCTAATGGTACACAACTCATGATAAAATCGCCCATTTCATCGCCTGTCAAGGTTCGCTATGCTTGGAAAGACAGTCCTGTGGTAACCCTCTATGGCAAGAATGTACTTCCTGCTGTTCCATTCGAATACACACTCAAATGAAAAACAATAAGATTTATTTGGTCGCCCTTGTGTTGCTGTTATCTGTGCTGACAGGACGGGCACAGGTAAATCCGACCTCCGCTTTGGTCGGTTCCTGGTCTGGTCAGCTTAATGTCGGGCCGATGTCATTGACGCTGGTGTTGCATCTGAAACAAGCCGATGGCTATGTTGTGGCTACTCTCGATAGTCCCGATCAGGGTGCCAAGGGGCTTAGTGCCGAAAAGGAATACCTGTCAGACGATTCAGTGGCCATCAAGCTGGATTTTATTGGCATGACCTATAGTGCTCGCCTGAAAGAAGGTAAGCTTGATGGCACCTTCAAGCAGAATGGCGTGGAGATACCTCTTGTATTGGCACCCGGCGTGGCAGAGCGGAAACGGCCACAATGTCCTGAGGAGCCTTTTCCGTACGAGACGGAAGAGGTGATGTTTCCCAACGTCACCGACTTTGCCACACTGGCCGGCACGCTGACGTGGCCTGTGGGTTACGACAAGAAGCAAAAGCCTAAAGTGTTGCTACTGGTATCAGGCAGTGGCCAGCAGAACCGCGATGAGGAAATCTTCGACCACAAGCCGTTCCTGGTCATCGCCGACTATCTGGCTCGTCATGGTATTGCCACCTTGCGCTATGACGATCGCGACACAGGCAAGTCAGTGGGTGGTGAAGTCAAGAATGCGACCTCCGAAGACTTCATGCGCGATGCCTTGGCCGGACTGGATTATCTGCGCAGTCGCGAGGCTTTTGACAAGGTCGGTATTCTCGGACATAGCGAGGGCGGACTGATTGCTTTTATGCTTGGTGCTCAAAAAAAGGTCGATTTCATCGTCTCCCTGGCTGGCCCTGGCGTCAAGGGTGACACACTGTTGGCTGCTCAGGGAAACCGCATTCTGAGTCTTTCCGGACTGCCTGACACTCTGACCGTTGAGGGCTATCGTCAACAGGAGGAAGTCCAAAAGCTACCTTGGCTTAAGTGGTTTATCGACTACGATCCGTCCGAGAACATCCGTCAGACCACTTGCCCTGTCTTTGCCCTTAATGGCGACCGTGACTGTCAGGTCATCTCGTCGCAGAACCTCGAAGGCATCCGTCGCCTGCTCCCTGCGGCTGATAAGAATCTCATCAAAGAATATCCTGGGCTCAACCACCTCTTCCAACATTGTACTACTGGTCTGCCTGCCGAGTATGGGCAGATAGAGGAAACCATCTCGCCTGAAGTCCTGCAGGACATGGTGCAGTGGTTACAAAGCTTGAAATGATGTCCTTATAATAGCTTTTGCGCACATGCTGACCGAGAAGACCATGGAGAAGCTGCGAATTCTCGCAGAGTCGGCGAAGTACGACGTGTCGTGCTCGTCGAGTGGCACTGTGCGCTCCGGCAAGAAGGGTATGGTGGGCAATACCGTTGGTGGCGTAGGCATCTGTCACTCGTTTGCTGACGACGGACGTTGTATCTCGTTACTGAAGGTGATGTTGACTAACTATTGCATGTACGACTGTGCCTACTGCATCAACCGTCGCACCAATGACATCAAACGCGCAACACTCAGCGTCTCCGAACTCGAGGAAATCACGATGGAGTTCTATCGTCGCAACTATATCGAGGGGCTCTTCCTGTCGAGCGGTGTTGTGCGCAATCCTGACTATACGATGGAACGACTCACCGCCATCGTGCGTGACCTGCGCACCATCCACCGCTTTAACGGCTATATCCATCTGAAGACTATCCCTGGTGCCAGTCAGGAACAGCTACAGGAAGCTGGCCGCTATGCCGACCGCATGAGCGTAAACATCGAGATTCCCAAGGAGGAATCGCTGAAGGCCTTGGCACCCGAGAAAGACCACCAGAGCATTTTTCTGCCGATGTCGCAGATTCAACAGGGTGTGTTGGAGAATAAAGAGGATAGGAAGAAGTTCCGCTATGCCCCCCGCTTTGTACCTGCTGGTCAGTCGACGCAGATGATTGTAGGAGCGACAAAGGAGAGCGATTTGGACATTCTGAAAATGTCCAATGCCATGTATCAGCAGCCCTCCATGCGTCGCGTCTACTACTCCGGCTACGTCAGCGTGAATACCTACGACCCGCGTCTGCCTGTCTTGAAGCAGCCTCCACTGGTACGTGAGAACCGTTTGTATCAGGCCGACTGGCTCATGCGCTTCTACCACTTTAAGGTCGATGAGATTGTGGACGACAAGCACACGCACCTCGACCTCGACGTCGATCCCAAACTCGGTTGGGCCCTGCGCCATCCGGAGTTCTTCCCTGTCGACATCAACAAAGCATCCTACGAAGACATCCTCCGTGTGCCTGGCATCGGCGTCAAGAGTGCCGTACTCATCGTGAACTCGCGCCGCTTCAACCGCATCACGTCGTACCACCTCAAGAAGATGGGCGTGGTGATGAAGAAAGCGAAGTTTTTTATTATTTGCGGCGAGCTCACCTCTGCCTTTTCACAACCCATCATCAGCATCAACGAACTGCGCCCAGAGCGCCTCCGTCCTCTGCTTCTCTCCAGGGCCCAGCAGAAACGCACTGCTGCTGAGCAACAACTCACGCTCGACTTTAAAGAAGACAACGAACTATACTAATGAAATGAATACGCATGCTCGTCTATCTATTCGATAATACCCTCGACGGACTGTTGACAGCGGTGTTCGACAGCTTCTTCCGCAAGCAGAAGGATGTGACGCTGTTGGCAGAGGGGGAACAGTTGCCGCTGTTTGCAGATGAGCTGTATCGGGTGTCGACGGATGCAGAGAAGGCGGAGCGGGTGTGGAAAGGACTGGAGAAGCATCTCTCGAAAGAGGGTCTGCATATGATTACCATCAGCTGGCTCTCGGAAGAAAGGGCACTGAACCAGCCGCTGTTCAACATGATTTGTAAGGTATTCCGGCAGAAGCGCGACATATCGCATAATGCATCAGACGAGGACGTGCTGACGGTGAGGAATACCTGTCGCCGTGTGCTCCACGAGCAGCTGCGCATGAAGCAGTTCATCCGTTTCCAAAAAGCCAAAGATGGCACCTATCTGGGTGTCGTATCGCCCGATCACAACGTGCTGCCACTCATCACCGACCATTTTAGTGACCGTTTCAACGACCAGCAGTGGCTCATCTATGACGCCAAGCGGCACTATGGCTACTATTATGACGGAAAAACCGTTATGCGCGTCACTTTCGAGGACGAAGCCTCTGTGCCGTTCAATTTGTCGAGCGGGAAAATGGATGACGACATCCTGAGTGACAACGACCAGCTGTTCCAGGACCTCTGGCGCACCTACTTCAAGGCCATCTGTATCAAGGAGCGCATGAATCCTAAGAAGCAGCTTAGCGATATGCCTCGCCGTTACTGGAAATATATGACGGAGAAAAACGGCAACGGATAAAATTGCGAAATTGAAAGAGCAAAGATGAAAGCATTATTTCAAACCAAGAATAAACAGTATGATATCATTTGAATGCGACTACAACAACGGGGCACATCCGAAGGTGTTGGAAAACCTCATGAAGTATAATGCAGCAAAGCCTACGCCATATGGCTTCGACGCCTTTTCGGAGCGTGCCAAAGACCGTATCCGCGAGGCTATCGGCATGCCCGATGCACAGATATTCTTCCTGACGGGTGGTACGCAGGCCAACGCCACCACCATCGACTCGATGCTCTACCAGTACGAGGGTGTTATCTGTGTCGATACAGGACACATCAATGTCCACGAGGCTGGTGCTGTGGAGTTTACGGAGCACAAGATCATCACGCTGCCCCAGCATCAAGGTAAGATGGAGGCACGTGTGCTTGACAAGTATCTGGATGACTTCATGCATGATGGCAACAACGCCCATGCCGTGTATCCGGGACTGGTGTATATCACCTTCCCTACTGAGCTGGGTACTATCTATACCGCTCATGAGCTGGATGACATCTATCAGGTGTGCCGGCGTTACGAGATTCCTCTGTATGTCGATGGTGCCCGACTGGGCTATGGTCTTGCTGCCGAGGGTTGTGACATCACCATGCCTTGGCTGGCACGCCATTGTGATGTCTTCTATATTGGTGGCACGAAGATTGGTGCGTGGTGTGGAGAGGCTGTCGTCTTCACCAACCGTCCTGCGCATAAGCATTTCTTCAGCATTCAGAAGCAGCATGGTGCTGTCATTGCCAAGGGAGCACTGATAGGTCTGCAGTTCGAGGCGCTGTTTACTGATAACCTGTATATGCAGTTATCGCACCACGCCATCGATATGGCGATGCGCATGAAGGCTGTTTTCAAGGAGAAGGGCTATGAGTTCTGGCTTGACTCGCCCACCAATCAGCAGTTTGTCATTCTGCCTGATGCGAAGGTCGACGAACTGGCCACGAAGATGGAGTTTACCCATTGGGGGCAGGCAGGTGGCCATCGCACCATCTGTCGTTTTGTCACCTCGTGGGCTACGACAGAAGACGAGATTAACGAATTGAAGCGCCTACTGTAGGCGCTTCATGAGTTTTCGGGCTTGCTTTTCTGTCTTCCGCAGCACCCGTTGTGGCCGCCAGTCGCCGAAGACAGTCCTAACGGTGTATCCTTTGGCCTGATCTGGGGTCAGAATGGTTTCTACGGCGTTCTGTTCCGTCACGTTTCCTTCCTTGTCACGCAACTCAAACTTGACGACATTTGTTTTCGGTGTGATGTCCTTGCCGCTGGCATCCATCGTACCATATTCCTTGAAATCGTTCTGCACGGTACGCATGCCACGATAGTCGAAACGGGTGGGGTTCAGCTTTTCGGGCGAGAGTAGGGTGGTGTGCAGCCAAATGCAGTGGGGCGCACCGTTCCACCCTCGGGCGTATTCGAAGTTTGAGACGATATTTTCCACCGTACAGCGATGGAAGATGTATCCCCACTTGGTATCCGACGTCTTGGGGGCAGCAATCACGTTTCGTCCTCCGGAAGCATCCTGCGTGCGCTTCTCTGTCACGATACGGCAGCATTCGAACCAGACGTCGCCCTCGCCACAGATGAAGTCCACGGTGCCATGTATCTCTGAATCCTGGAAATACAGCTGACACTTGCTGTTGTCGCTGTAGTATGTGTCCTGATATGACAGCAGGCGCACGCGGTTGCAGATGGTACGTGTTCCTTTGTCGTGCAAGGTGACGGCACGGCCGGCAGAACCGGCAGCATAGTAGTCGAGGGTATTCTGTAGTGTCAGGTCCTGGAAGTAGTTGTCCTTACCGCGATTCTGGAAGACGGCCGTTTTGCTGAGTCCTTCGTTTTTGAAGTCTGGACGGTTGCGGATGATGGTACCCTCCATGCTCTGGCCTATCATGGCAATGTGATGGCCTGTAATCTTGGTCAGCACCTTGTCGCCTAAGTCATAGACACCGTTGGGAATAAGGATGAATAGCGGCTGGGCATCATCTTTGGCATTCAGCTTGTTGGCCTGTGCCACAGCGTCCAGCAGACTCTGGGCATCGCCCTTTTGCACCGTTATCACCTGTTGGGCAAAGCTAACACCTAACATCCAGCACCCAATAGCCAATAAGACCCACCTTCTCATCTTAATCTTTAATCTTTAATTTTTAATTTTTCATCTTTCATTTTTCATCTTCAAAGTATTGCTTCTTCAGCTTCAGGCTCTGTTTCTCCAGCTTCCTCAGTACCTTTTCTGGCCGCCAGTTGCCAAAGATCCGCTGCACCGTATAGGCTTTGGCCTCCTCGCGTGTCATGATGGTCTCTGCTTCGAAGGGCTGGGTATGGTCGCGGAGTGTAAAAGTCACAACATTTGTCTGGGGGGTGATGTTCCGGCCCTCGCCATCCATCGTGCCATATTCCTTAAAATAGTTGCTGGAGATCTTCATGCCTTCGGCGTCAAAACGCGTCGCAACAAGCTTTTCCGGGGTCAGCAGCGTCGTATAGAGCCATACACAACGGGGATTGGTATGCCACGAACGACCGTAGTTGAACATCGACGTGTCGTTCTCTATGGTACATCGGTGGAACACGTAACCCCACGGTGTGTCCGACGTGCGGGTAGCCGTGATGATGTCCGTGCCGCTGCCATCAAGTGTTCGCTTCTTAGTCACAATCTTGCAGCGGTCAAACCACACGTCACCAGCTCCGCAGATGAAGTCGATGGTTCCGTGAATCTCCGTGTCTCGCATATAGTTCTGGCACTTTTCGTTGTCGCTGTAGTAGGTGTCCTGAAACGACAGCATACGCACCCGGTTGCAGATGGTGCGCGTACCTTTGTCCTGTAGCGTCACAGCACGTCCGTCAGGCTCAGAAGCATAGTAGTCCAAGTCGTTCTTCAGCGTCAAGTCCTGATAGTAGTTGTTTGTTCCCCGGTTCTGGAAGACGGCTGTCTTGCTGATGCTTTCCGTCTTGACGTCAGGCTTATTGCGGATAATGGTGCCTTCTATGCTTTGCCCCACCAGTGCAATGTTATGGCCCGAAATGCGTGTCAGCGTTGTCTCGCCCAAGTCATAGTAGCCATCGGGAATAAGGATAAACAAGCGTTCTGCGTTGGTGTCAGCATTTAGCTGATTGGCCTCTGCGATGGCTTTCAACAGACTCTGTACATCGTCCTTCTGCACCACAATGGCACGTTGAGCCATAATGGTCAACGACAGCAATGTGCATAATATAGCAAGGACGATTTGCTTCATTTTAGATTAGTTTTGCCTGCAAAGATACGAAGAAACACGTATAAAACAAAACAAAAACTCATCTTTTTGTATTTTTTTCCTTCAAAAGTGCACGGAATTTAAAAAAATGCCGTACCTTTGCAGTCGATTTTTAAAAAATCAGCCTGCGAAAGTGGGTAAAATCGGGATGTAGCGCAGTTGGTAGCGCACTACGTTCGGGACGTAGGGGTCGGGCGTTCGAGTCGCCTCATCCCGACAGAAGGCGACAAGTGAGAGTTTTCACTTGCCGCTTTTTCTTTGTCTACGATGTAACCTGTTGAGATACTGCGGAATATACGGAACACCTCATTCTCGTTTTCTGTTCGATAACTGCCCAAATGCTTATCGTACAGAATACCGTCTGGATAAACAAGTTTTTGCAGTTTCTGACGTGTACAGAAGTCGCCCTCTTGCCACAAAGTGCCTAATTTACAAGACATTGCGATAACGTCAGCGATATACTTCTGCTCGTTCGATAGGTGGCATCTTCAGTTTTTGAGGGTTACACATTATTATATCTTAAACTTGTTCGTGGGCATAATTCAGATAGTTGCCCAATATTTGTTCGATGTGAATAACTTCAGAGCAGGAATCCCAAGTGACTCCACCACCCATAAGGTACCAGTTCTCACGCTCCTTCGCTGGAACTCGCTTCAACGAAGGGAAAGCAGAAATGGGCATTGTAACAGAACGGCCGTCCTGCAAATCTACCTGGAATTTTCCACGCTTGGGGAAGGAAAGCCTTTTAATCCTCGGCTTAACATTCCAATATCCTTCTTTCGTATACATATCTATTTCTTTTTTGTTTTCTTTACCGTAATCATCCTTACCCGTTTGCCTTCCTTAAAAAGGTTCCATTGATGAAGTAGCTTCTCGCGATATTCACTGGCTATTGCCATGATTTCTCTTGTTTGGGCATCCGTTAAGTCGCCTTGCTGTGCCAACTCTACCACAGGCTCCAGCCAAATCTTGCATAAGCGTTCTGTTCCGCGTTTACCCACATGTACATGAGCTCGGTTCTCATTGTAGTCAGTATTCCAAAACAGAAATTGCCAGATAATCTTTGCTGTTACGTATAATAGTATTTTAGGCATCTTCGTCAAGTATTAATCTGTAAATTTAGATTTCGTTGCTGAACCGTTGCAAAGATAAGCAATAATTCCATAACCACCAAAAAATTGCAGAACTATTTTCGCTTTGGTCGATGAAAAGGACAGGAGGATGTGCTCGTCTGCACGGAGCAGACGGGGCAGCTGCACGGAGCAGGCGAGTTGGCCGCACGGAGCGGACGGGGTAGGATGTGCCTTCGGCCTGCCCAGGAAGTGCTTTCCGACGAGGCGGGAAGTGCCTTCGGATGAGGCGGGATGTGCCTTTTTGCGAAAGGCTGTCGTGCCCCCCAAGACAGGCTTCCGTGCCAAGCACGAGAGGCTTTCTTCAGAAGCAAGCCTACACTCTACCCAGCGCACCCCCAGTATATAAAGACCTTCTGAGAGATTGGGTAGGGTATCAGTTGACGTTGTTGATGCGATTGGTATAGAACTGGCGGAAGTCCGACCACTTATAGTAAGGATAGCAGTCGGTAGGCACTGGCAAACGTGATTCCAAACCGTTGAGCAGGCACTTCACGAGAATGGGAGCACCGGCTTTCTTGCTGCGATAGAACACTAACTGCAGGTTACAAGCCTTGCATGTCTCCCAGTTCTGGTAGCAGTTCTTGACCTCGTAAGGGTCTTCTGGATCAAGGTCTGCCCCGTTGATACCTAACAGAATGGTCAACGGTCCCAGACAACTGTCGTGACCAAAGCGCAGGTCGGCAATATGGTCGCTGCTGCCATCTAATACAGCATCGGCCTTACGGATGATGTCCTGCAGAATGGGTATCATGACATATTGGTCAGGGAACAGCCACGAGTAAGTACCCAGATTACTTTCTTCCCACTGGCTGGCAATCTCCTCGTCAGTCACGATATTACCCATCATGCCCTCATGTCCGATACTGGGCAGCGACGTGTAGAGGTTGATGAGGTTGCTGCCAATGTGGTGCGGCTTACCCGGCAGTCCCTCTATGCTGGTAAAGGTACGGCTGAGGATTTTGTCACGCAGCGTATCGTCACCCTTGAACTTATCGCGGTTCTTCTCATAGCGTGGCTTGTGATGGGGGAAATTGTGCTTGACGGGGTTCTGTCTGTCGTCAGGTTTTACACCATCCAGCGTCTTACGCGACGACTGTTCGCGAATCTCTATCTTTGGATTACACTGCACCAGCTCCTGGCAGAAGCCCGACATACTGATGACACAGCGTCCTACGAGTGACGATATGGCCAGCACGTTGCCACCCTTCTTGAACACCTCAGGGAAGCTGTTGTACATGGTTCGTGCTATGCGCTGATGCTGCTCCCATCCCAGGTCGCTCAGCTCAGTAGCCCCAGCATTCAGTTCGTCCTTGGCTGCTTCGAATTTCTGATAGAAGGCCTCGCCCTCAGCCGTCAACTGCTGATTACGGTGTGCAGTGGTCAGCAGACTGTCCAGCTCCTTATACAAGAATGTGTTCCAGTAGTAGCGCGAGCCATGTCGTCCGTAGTGGCTGATGTAAAACGGCTTGTAGCCCTTCGGCGACTTCGTCAGCTTCACCGTGGTGAACTCGTATGGATAATCAGTACCATAGGCCTTTCTTGGATCGGCCTTCAACACGTCGAGGGGACTGACACCCTGTGCCATAGCCCAAAGGCTCATGAGCATCAATGTTAAAGTAGTCAGAATCTTTTTCATTGTCATCGATTTGTTTTAGTTATTATTCTTGCTTCCTTTGATGTTCACAATGCGGATATTGCGAGTGTCGGCATCACGTCCTAAGAGGAATTTGTCGATGAATGCCTGTACCTCAGGATACTGGCTCTGGGGCAGCTGGCAATGGCCATGACCATCGACAATGCTCCAGCCCATGCGGTCTTCAGCACCGAAGCGGCGCCACACCTCACGGGCAGCACGGGCAGAAACAAGCATAGAGCCGTCTGCCAGCCACTCGTAGTCGGGGTTGCCCAACAGTAGCAAGGCACGGGGAAAGACCAATGCACAAAACTCATGCTGGTCGTAAGGCAACTGATAAACGCTGTCGCCGTGGAAATTCTCCTTCTGACTTTCCAAGAACCAATGATAGTCGGTCTTGTCAATATCTTCCAGATTCTTACCTGCCAGCGTCAACTCATGTGAGGCACGCCACGCAGCAGCGCCACCGCCACCGGGCTCCTGAGCGATAACCAAAGCCACGCGTTCGTCGAAGGCACCACAGTAGAGGGCCATCTTACCAGCATAGGAACAGCCGGTAACACCGATATGGCGAGTATCAATCTTTGTCACCTCTGGGCCTAACTGTTGCAGGCCATCGATGAGACGACTTAGGCCCCACGCCCACTCACTATAAGCACCATTGTCCTTCAGATGCGGGTAGAGACGATCAAAGTTATGCTCGCCACGCTCGTGGTGCTGGCCCCACTGACCATAGTCGTTGACTTGTTTTTCACGATATACCATACGGGCAATAGGACGGTCTTCGAATAGTGCCTTAGGCAAGGCAATACCACTGGTACCTATCATGACCGGATATGGAGCCTGACCAGTCTTGGGATATTCTATCACAGAGCGCAAGGTCAGTGTCTCCCCATTCACAGTAACGTCGACGATGAGTGTATCACCATCCATACGGGCCTTCACCTGTTCGTTGCTGACAGCAGGTTTTTCACCAATGCCGTAGTGCTGAATTTGGGCTGCAATCTCGCTACGGCGCTTCGACCAGTCAGAAAAACTGTTGACACCCTTCAGGGCATCGGGCAGTCCATGCTGTACGGGCAATAGATTGGCAGCAGGTAATTCTGGTTTGGCAAAAGCAGCACCCGTATTTTCTACATCATATACTAACGGCAACACGTCAGTTTTGGGGCGTACCACCATCACAAAACCGCCACGAGGACGAAGACTGACGCTCTTGGGAACAGTCAGCTCCTGTCTGATGGACCATGGGGCACCATCCAGAAAGAGCGTCACATCACCCCGACCGATGAAGTCAAGTGACATAGGGACAGACATCTCTTTGTCAGTGCCATTAATACCAGCCACATACCACGTCGTACCAAAGCGACGTGCCAGTACGGCACTCTCGCCCGGATAGCCAGCGACAT
The DNA here is from genome assembly GCA_045131435.1 of Prevotella sp. Taxonomy (GTDB): domain Bacteria; phylum Bacteroidota; class Bacteroidia; order Bacteroidales; family Bacteroidaceae; genus Prevotella. The sequence continues at coordinate 45,937 of JBGUQW010000169.1, read as the reverse complement.
AGCGTGTCTCGTCCCATACATTCGGCAGATCAGACAGGAAATCCTGCACCTCTTGGGGCTGAGAAAGGTAACTCTCTGGGCGGTCTGCCAAATGCTGCAAACCGCTCTCATAGAGCACCGTCAAAGCCAGCTCATGAGCATGGGTGGTGATATGTGGATGCTGTGAGTCGCTGAACGTACAGGGCGTATAGTCCATGGGACCGATGACGTTACGGGTGAAAGGCAGGGTGGCATTGTGCGAGGCGGCCTTATCGGTGAATGTCGGCACATTATTATACCACTCAGCACCATAGACACCCTCGGTAGTCAACAGATTAGGATAAGTGCGCTGCCAGCCACGAGGAATAGGCGCTCCGTGGAAGTTAACCAGCAGGTGGTGGCGCGCAGCACACTCCAGCAGATTGATGCAATAGTCCATATTCTTCTGATTGTCACCAGAGAAAAAGTCAATCTTCACACCAGCCACACCAATCTTCTCACACCATGCAAATTCACGTTCGCGGTCTTCGGAATTATTCAGACGGAACTTCGGACCAGGGGCACCATCGACCCAACCTACTGATGAATTGTACCAAATAAGCGGTTTTACGCCCTTCGATTTTGCATATGCCACAGCATCCTCGATAGTCTTTCCTTCATTAGACGCCACCTTATCCATGTCATCCCACTCTGCATCGATGAGCACGTATGGCAGCTGCAACGAGACAGCCATATCGACATACTTTTTGATGATATTGTAGTCGTTAGAACCATGATTGTAGGCCCAGTAGATCCACGAGACCACTCCCGGCTGTATCCAGCTGATGTCCTGAAGCCGGCACGTGTCGCTGACATCAGTCACCAGTGTTGACTCCACGATATCTTTCAGTCCGCCAATGATGACAACGCGCCAAGGAGAGTGCTCGCTGGTATTTCCGGCGATACGTTCCGCAGGAACAACACGGTAGAGTTCACCCTCGTTATAGAGGCACGATGCACTCTGACCACGTTCGACGTTGGCTTCAGTAATAAGGGCAAACACTTTCTCCCGGGCTTCAATCAATGCTGGATAGCCCCAGCGGTTGTTCCAGCCCTCGGCAGATTTAGACACCCCACTAAAAGAAGGGATAGGAGCCACCTTATAGGTCGTCGTCAAAGGGAAAAAGCCCTCGTAGGCCTCTGTCCACTGCTGTATCCAGCGCCGTGTCCCTTCGGCGATGTGGTAGGTCACATCGGCACCACGCAGTGCAATACCGTCGTTATAAATACGTAACGTTATACCATCTGATTGGTATTCGTTGGCCTCGTTGACACAATGCAGGCGCTTTCCCGTCAACATCCGATAATCGTCCTTGACGGTTTTTGTGAATGTCCATTTCAAAGCCTTACCTCCGCCATTCACATCCATTTTCAGGGTTTCCTTTCCCTGATAGTTGACAATAAGCGTACGTTCTTTTGTCACCACTTTCAGTTTACCATTGGGTGACGTGACTGGTTTGGCCACAGCGGTTAAGGTGACTCCTACTAACATGAGGAGCGTGATAATAAGTTGTCGTTTCATTGTTATTTTGATAAGCGTTGAACATACTTGACGGGCTCGCCGTCTTTCTTCAAGACATCAGCAAAGTCCTGTGGTCTGATTGTGACCGGTCCTTTCATGAATTCGGGAATATTATAGCACTTCATAAACTGACGATGGTAGTCGGGATCGGCGCAGGGCAGTTCAAAAGGCTTCGTAAAATGACCGTTCTTATCAATATGGGCAAAGAAAGGACGGGTATAGGTGCCATCGTCACGGCGACTGCTGAATACCACCCATTTGCCATTGCTCGACCATGAATGATAACTCTCCGTATCGGACGAGTTGATTTCTTTCGCGGGTCGTGCCCCACCTGTCTGAAGGTCGAGCATCCAAAGGTCAGCATCATGATGCCAGATGTGGAACACGCCATATTCAGCAAGCGTAAACATCAGATAGCGGCCATCGGGAGAGACGCGGGGCAGAGTGGCACTCTTATTGATACTGTCAGCGGCAAAGACAAGCTCACGAGGACCGAATGTCATCGTCTCCGGATCGAAACTCTTCTTATAAATATTATATTTCAGCTCCTTCGAATGTTTTGTAAATGCCATATTTTTCGTCAGGATGGAGTCCCCCCATGTAAAATGGGCACTACAGTAGTAGAGTGTCTTGCCATCAGGGGCCCAGGCTGGGAACACCTCCAATTCGGTGGTATCGTTCTCAAGGTTTGTCACCTCGCCTTTATCAACATTATAGGCGATGAGGTCACTTTCTGAGTCATACACCTCAATTTTATTATGGTCTGTGGAATGGAATCTCTGTGCCGTCTTGTTCGTAGAGTAGACTATCAGATTCAGCCAAGGATGCCAAGCTGGATAGACTCCAGCAGAGAGGATAGAGTCGTTTTTCATATTCACCTTCTTGATATAGCCATCGTAAGAGATAATGGTACCACCATTATTCTGACGAGCGTGGAACTGCATGCGCTCAGGATTGTACTGCTGGTAATGGTGACAGTTAATGCATTGGCCATCTTTCTCAAAGCTACAAAGCACATTATCATAGATGACACTCTCGTCATAGTCTTCTAAGCAACGTTGGTTGATGGTCAGAGCCTCATAACTAACGAAAGAGGGGAAGATAAGTCGATAACTCAAATAACTGTCGATGCTATCTGCCGATACTAAGATACTAAATGGCTTATAATGTGTCCACTGGTCTTCCTTGCGAGCATAGACGTCAACGGTGATGGCACCTTCTTTTGCCTTCTCTACCAGTGTACGCCAGTCGTCTGGTTCGGGCTGGGCTTTTCCCTCATAGACATATTCCTCATCACCAGCAGAAAAGCGAACAATCGTCTCATCGGCTACCTCATCAAGCTGGAAGGTAAGTGGTGCCATATTCACGGGGATGGTCACGTCAATATAGTCTGGATAAATCTTAGGCAGACTTTTGGAGTCAGTAAACACCTCAGGCACAGAAGGTCCAGAACAGCCTATTACGGCCAGACAAAAACAGATAGATGCAATATTTCTTATTCTCATAACAATCACTTCTTTAATATTCTGGTAGATGTCTCATGGCATAGTAGTCATAGTAATAGGTGTCTCCGAAGAAAGGATAGAGTTCCTGTCGGGCCACAATTTCTTCCTTGCCATCATAATGCGACATTGACGTGGCGAAACGTTCGAAGCCGTCCTTAATGCCTGTATCGAAAGGCATCTTGTCCAAATCCGTCCTTTCCTGCAACTTCCCGTAGAGGTAGGCTGCCTCTTGATAGTAGCGTGGCATGGGGCTATTAGGATGCAGCTCGACATAATCGTAGAAATGATACCAGAAATGATTGATGTCCTTGGTCCATAGTGAGGCCAGCAGAGTCTGCTCTTGGAAAATGGGGTCACCTTTATACGTGCTCCTCACCAGTTGCGTCATGAGGAAGTTCTCGATGTATCCATTGTCACTGCCAAGAATGTTGTCATAATGTAGCATGTGGGTAATCGGTTCACGTTCAGAATCCTTGGCGATGAGGTCGGGATGTCCCAAAAGGGCCTCGGTCTGCTCAGCCCAGTCACGATAGAATAAGGTCTTTTTCAATATGCCAATATACTTACGAGCCAGAGGTTGGTCATTTTCAAGAAGAGCGCAATTAACCAGCAACTGATAGTCGTGAACACGGAAGCCGAATTCCACACCCATCTCCATACATAGACGGTTACAGTAATTCAGCATACCATACTGATAATAGATTAATGATCCAACCACTAACATCAGACGCATGTTCCAAGGTGCAGCATAAGCCTTTGAGCCGTTTCTATAGAGGAACATCTCGTCGCCTTGTCTCCCCAAACGGGTCAAGGCGAGATTGCGCATCATCACGATAGCCCGTGTTGGTTCGTCTTTCTGGGCAGCAGCCTCCTCCAATACGCCCATCCAGTTACCATTAGATATATGATGCTGCATGGCCACTTCATGATGGAAATTCTCATCTTTCATCCAAAAATGCCAGACACCAAGCACCAACATAACAGCAATCACAACTTGACAGACCAAACGGAGCAAACGGTGTGAAGTGGATGATTTCTGGAACGTGGTGGACGTTGCACACAGAATCACGAAGAAGAGAGCCAACAGATAATAAGGAATATAATAGGTATGGTATTCCTCGGTAACAAAAAACAGTGGTAGTTCAGCCCAGTAGATATTAGCCAAGTTTATCTGGTAAAAGACGTAACGGTAGCAGAACAACGGGACAGCGACGGCACTTAGAACGGCCACGACGCTATTGATGGCTGCCTCAGTACGGGTTGCTGACAATCTCCACGACCAAATGCCCATCAGCAGAGCAGCTGCCAGTCCGTAGATGCCCATGAGCGGATAACCTATGGCACAAACGACAAAAATGTATGCCGTACGGAGATAATATTTGCACGATAGACATCTGAAACTCCACAGCAGGGCAGCTACAGCCGTTGTGCCGATGGTAGAAATAAAGAAATGTCCGCGCAGTTTTAACATATAGATCCAATAACCCAGATCCATATTCGTCAATAACAGTAGGGCTACAGGTATGAGCATCAGGATTGCCCATCGATCAGCAATACGAAACGTCCGCTTGATAATAAACATCAGCAAAAGCCACCAACAGCTGAGCATTAGCACGCCCAACCACGGATAATATAAGAACTGCGTAAACCACAAGCCAATCCATGTCAGCAGGCCACCTGGCACTACCAACTGTTCTTTTAAAAACTGCAGTGTCCACAAAAATAAGTTCTGTTCCTGTATCTTCCAAAGCAGGTGGTGCTCAAAGACAAGCAGTACAATAGCGATAGCTATCAATGCTACCCCCCAAACAATGGCTGTCGTCAGACTCTTTCGTGGCGATGCTTTAAGTTTAGACATAAGACCTTATTGAATACTAACAGTTAACTTCTTCAAATCTTTATCGCGGGAACTGCTGCCATAAAGTACTTCGTACTGACCAGGCTTCGAACGCATGGTATTGCTCTCGGCATCCCAGAACTCAAAACTTTCCGGAGTGAGCTGGATGGTAGCTGTAGCAGTCTGACCTGCCTTGACAGCAACACGTTGGAAACCGCGTAACGACTTCAAGGGACCCTCGGCATCGTTGAGGTTACGAATGTAGAGCTGTACTATCTCCGTACCATCGTATTTTCCTGTGTTCGCTACGTCAACAGTAAATGTTCCACTGCCGTCATTTCTAATTTCTAATTTCTCATTTCTCATTTCAAACGAGGTGTAGGAAAGTCCATAACCGAAGGCAAACAACGGATCATTGAAATAACGATAGGTACGGCCTTTCATGCTATAGTCCTCATAGTCTGGCAGCTGGGCATCATTCCGATAGAATGTGACTGGCAGTTTTCCACTTGGGTTGTAGTCACCGAAGAGCACGTCGGCAATAGCAGTACCACCCTCCTGACCAGCATACCATACTTGTACGATGGCATCACAACTCTCCGTTTCAGGAGTCAGGGCAATGGCTGAACCGGAACAATTGACGAAGATGACCTGCTTGCCGGCAGCTTTCAGTGCCTTCAAAAAGTCACGCTGCACCTTTGGCAGTTCAATGCTAGTACGGTCGCCACCTTTAAAACCTTCTATCTCGACAGGCATCTCCTCACCTTCGAGAGCTGCAGAAATACCACCGACAAAGACAACCTTATCAATACCTTCAAGTTTGGCAATGGTCTGCTGGTAGTCGATTGGCAACTCTTTGGCAATGTTAATCTTCAGATTGGCATTATAGGTATGGATATGCGAGAACCGCACTTCGATGTTATAACTCTTTCCCGCCTCAGCCTGAATAGCCACTCGGTTAGGCGTAGTACGCCAGATATGGTGCATAAATTTACGCTCACCATCGATATAAAGCTCAAAATGGCCACAGCCATCCACGTTCACAACATATTCACCAGCCTCCTTTGGTGTGAAGACGGTCTCGTACTTGGCAGAGAAGTCTTCAAGCTGAACACCTGGGGCAAAATTGTGCATACCTGCGGTAGTGACTGCCAAAGGTGTGGTATAATACTGCGTAGTGACAGGCTTCCCTTCCATCTTACGGTTGTTCCAGAACGTGCCCTTCATACCTTTCTTACCCTGGAAGCTGCACTGTGAAGCCAGCAGACAATCCATCACCTTGTCGTAGGTTAAGTCACAACCTGCAGCATAGAACAGCTTGGAGTTATTGTTTAATCTTTCATTTTTAATCTTTAATTTTTTACAGATGCCATCAAGAATGGTAACAGTATGATTTGGCATACCATTATAGTTACCCCACATCATGGGAGCATTGTCGGCATTGGGACCAATAACGGCAATTTTCTCGCTGTTTTTCTTCAGGGGGAGGATACCACCCTTATTCTGTAGCAGAACAAGAGTTTGACGAGCCATGTCGAGGGCAATGTTGGCATGTTCCTTACACGACATCTTGGAATAGGGAATCTTCGACCACTCCACCAATGAAGGGTCATCCATCTCGCCGAGGTCGAAACGACCTTCCAATAGGCGGATGACATGTTTGTCGACTTCTGCTTCCGTGATGAGTCCTCGTTTCACTGCCTCAGGAATACTCTTGTAAGCATAGCCATAGCCACACTCCACGTCAGTGCCGGCAATGGTTGCCTTGGCAGAAGCATGGATGGGAGAAGAAGAAGACTTGTGCGACTCATAGAAGTCTGAGACAGCACCACAGTCGCTGACTACCAGATACTGAAAGCCCCACTCATCACGCAAAATGGTCTGCAACAGACGCTGTGAACCGCAACATGGGTCGTCGTCAAGACGCTGATAGGCACACATCACCTCACGCACCTTGCTGTCCTGCACCAGTTTTTTGAAGGCAGGCATATAGGTCTCCCAAAAATCACGAGGAGAGACATTCGTAAGGTTGGCACTATGACGGGTATATTCCGGCCCGCTATGTACGGCATAGTGCTTGGCACAAGCCCACAACTTGCGATACTTGGAATTCTCAGGTCCTTGCAAACCACGCACCACCTGATCCCCCATGACACTGGTCAAATAGGGGTCTTCACCGTATGTTTCCTGTCCTCTGCCCCATCTGGGGTCACGGAAGATGTTGACATTGGGCGTCCACACACTGAGGCTGTGGAATTTCTCATCCTCACCCGACCCACGCTGCATACGCTCATTATATTGAGCACGGAACTCAGTGGAAGCCACATCAAAGACCTTATACAACAGATTGGGATTAAACGAGGCGGCCATGGCCACAGGCTCTGGGAACACCGTCACGTGATCCATGTTGGCAGCACCGTGCAGAGCTTCACTCCACCAGAAAAACTTCTTGATACCTAAACGAGGAATAGCCGGACTCTCGTCGAGCATCAACATGGCCTTCTCGTCAAGAGTCAGGCGCGAACACAGGTCTTTAGCCCGTTCGTGAGCAGTGAGTGCAGTATTTTGATATGGCAATGTCTGTGCCACCCCATTAAGGATGGCACAGCACATAAAGGTTATTGACAATAGGTTTCGTTTCATGGGTAAGTTATCGCGGTATTACTTTAATTGCTTGAACAGGTCATTCTTCTGAAGGGTCCAGTCCTTACGCTTAGGAAGCTGACAGTTGTCGCCCACAAACATCTTAGCGGCCTCATCGTCCTGCTTCAGCTGCCAATCGAGCCAAGCCAAAGCCACAACAGTGAACTCACCGCCATGAGGCTCACGATAGGTGCCACCATGTCCTACAGGGAAGTTGGCAGCACAGGCTGGCACGTGTTTGATGCGACCGAAGTCATCCATACCATTGCCATAGGCGATATCGGACTCACCACCGAGGATATAGATAATGGGAGTATGAATCTCTTTCAGCTTATCCTTCTGGGGCATCGGCATGCCACCGACGGCCTGTCCAGCATTTTGCTGGTTGAAAAGTCCACTGTTGCAAATCATGAGGGAAGTGATGCGGGGATCTGCACAGTTGAAAAGAGTCTGCAGACCACCACATGACATACCTGCCACACAAATGTTCTTGGTGTCAACCTTCTGGAAATAAGGCGAAGCGGGATCTTCGTTCTGAGCCAGAATCCAGTCGATGCTCTCAATCTGCTGTTCGCTTCTCGACATAGGACCTTTGTACCACTCGTCGGTCATGGGGATATTACCCGTAGCCAGCACAATATATCCATGCGAGGCTATCTCATTCAGGAAATTCATATGCTCGAACGGTGAGTTGGCACAGGCACCATTGCCCCATACCAGCACGGGCAGAAGCTTGTTGCTGTTAAACTGTGTCAGGTCTTGGGGCACAAAGATAGTGTGTTCGGGCAATGTCGACTCTTCCTTCATGATGGCCTTATAGACTCCCGTGCCACCATCCTCGATAACACGCTGTTTCAAACCAATAGGTACGGCAGTCTGACGAGCAGCGTTGAGGAAAGTGACCATTTTCTGCAGGTTTTCCTCACTGTACATACCCATACCATGTCCACCTTCAGGCACGAAGGTGGCCTCGGTCTTTACTCCAGCTGCTTGCAGTGTTTCGAAGAACTTCTTACCTTGACAGCAGGGTACCACATTATCCTTCTCACCATGGAAGATAATGACGGGCGGGTCGTTCTTGTCGACATAAGTGGTAGCACTCAGACTCATATACTTCTCTGGCTCCTTGGCGAGCTTTGAGTCGAGCAGCACATCTTCGGGAGAGTTCTCGCCCATCTTCATGCTCTCACCGCAGTCCATAGCTGTCAAGTCGATAGGACCAGACCAGTCACAGGCAGCATTCACCACACTGCTCTCGTTGGTATAGTTACCCACGCTGCCCTCAAGGTCAATCTCGAACGTGCCAATCTTGGCCTGCTTCTTGCCGCTGGTAGTAGCTGTGATGGAAGCCAGATGGCCACCGGAAGAGAAGCCGCTGGTAGCAATAAATGATGTGTCAAACTTATACGTCTCGGCTTTACCACGAATGAAGCGTACTACAGCCTTGATGTCATGAATCTGGGCAGGCCATTTGGCATCCATGCTGGAACGGTGGTTCGGGCACACGACGGCATAACCGGCATCCAACAACGCCTTGACGATAGTGCCCAGATCGGCCATACCCTTGCTACTATTTGAGAACCAAGCACTGCCATAGACATGTATAACGACGGGATAAGCCTCCTTCTCTACCCGGGGCAGATAGATGTCGCAGGTATGGTATGCCTGGTCGTCACCGGCATAGTTGACATCCTTCCACGACTGACTTGTTTCCAGTTTCACTTCTGGCATTTGGAAGCCACCAAAGCCTCCAGCAGGCTGTGCCATGCTCATCAACTGAGCACACAGCGCACATGCAACGATAAAAATCTTTTTCATAATAAGTAATTAGTCAGATATAATTGTTTTTGAAAAATAGACACTGCGAAGGGGCTTGCTGACAGCATTGCCCTTGAAGGTTACCTTCTGCTGCAAACGGATGTCGGCCGAGGAGGCTCCCACCTTGACCGTATAGCTGCCTGGCTGGATATTCCACTGGCGCTGACCTTCATGGCTATAAAAGCCAAACTGCTCTGTCGAGAGCCTGACGCGTATCGTCTTCGACTGGCCTGGCTCCAACGAGACACGGGCAAAGCCTTGCAGCTGGATAGGTCGGAGAGGAGTATCGTCGTTGGGAGAGATATACACCTGAGCCACCTCGTCAGCAGCCACCTTGCCTGTGTTCTTGACCTCAAACGACACATTGACATATTCGTCATCAGTCGACACATCCTTGTCGACAAGCAAATGCTTGTATTCGAATGTGGTGTAGCTCAGACCGTAGCCGAAGGGCCATTGGATTTTACTATTTGACAATTGATCATTTGACAATTGGTTGTAGCAGATGGGCTCGTTAAGCTCTTCACTCGGATAGCTGACGGAGAGCTTGGCCGACGGCGACACTTTTCCATAAAGAATATCGGCAACGGCATTGCCACCCTCCTCGCCCGGATACCAGGCTTGGATAACAGCAGCACAACGTTCTGCAAGGCCACTGATAACCTGTGCCCTGCCACCAAACATCACCAACACGACGGGTTTGCCGGTATTGATCAGCTCTTCGACATATTGCTCTTGTTTGCCAGGCAGGCGGAGTCCCTGACGGTCACGGTTTTCGCCACAGAGCATCACATTCTCTCCAACAGCGGCAATAATGACATCTGCCTGTTCAGCCATTTTCAGGGCTTCTTCTTTGTCAGCCTTCTCACCAGAGTCCACCTTACGGTGCAGGAGATAGTATTCCCAGGCTCGCTCGTCACCACTGGCAGTAAACTTCGTCTCTATCTCTTCCGTCCAGTCGCATCCACGGGAATAAAGGATTTCCACGCCTTCAGGTTTGCGATTGTTCATTCCATCAAGCATTTTAACGATATGGGGATTGTCACGTTTGGCTATATCTTCCTTCATCTTCCAGAAATACGACATAGCTGGATAGGTATAGTCACCACACATAGCCCACATGGAGTTGGCATTGGGACCAGTCAGTAAAACTTTGAGATTTGAAGTTTGAGATTTGAGATTTGCCAAATCCAATGGCAAGATACTGTCGTTCTTCAACAACACAATGCTTTGGGTTGCAATATCATAGGCCGTCTGACGCTCTTCCGGTGTATCGAGCTGTATCTTCTCTGTACTATACAGGTAGGCGTCCTTATCGAACATACCGGCACGGAACTTATAGCGCAGCACGCTCTTCACTGCACGCTCAAAAGCCTCGGGCTTTACCAGCCCGCTGTCGATGGCCTCCTGCAGATACTTGTAGTTGGCACCAAAGGGGAAGTCGACATCATTGCCGGCATTGATGGCAGCAGCAGCCTTTTGTACAACATCCCACTTCTGGTCCTTGGGAAAACCAAGGGGAGCAGGCAACTGGTCGATAGCCGTATAATCGCTGACCACCATACCATCGTAACCTACATAGTCGCGCAGAATATCCTGCAATATCCAACTGTTGGCTACGCAATTGGTCTCCCCTCTTTCGGAGGGGCTGGGGGATGGGGGGATTGTCTCCCCTCCTTCGGAGGGGCTGGGGGAGGCCTTCATTGCATGATAGCCCGGCATCACACATTTGCTACCAGCCAGACGAATCATGGCCTCATGGGGCATCAGAATCTCTTCCATCAGCTCTTTCTCGTCGGCATCGCCACCACCACCATAACCCAGATAATGCTTTGAACAGGCACCGACACCCTTCTTCAGGTCGTCTTGCTGCAAACCCTTGACGAAGGCCACACCCATTACTGCCGACAAGTATCCATCCTCGCCATACGACTCCTCCAAACGGTTGAATGAAGGATTACGGCACACGTCGACCATCGGTGAGAGTGCCAGAATACCTCCCATCTTGCGCAGAGCCGTGCTGGTTTGGCGCGTCTTCAGCTCAGCCAGTTCAGGATTAAACGAACAAGCCTGGCCAATCTGCTGGGGATAGATGGTGGCTCCCAGTGTATTGATACCTGTCAGCACCTCTTCGTGCATCAAGGCAGGAATACCATTGGGTGTGTTGTGTATCAACCAGTCCTGAACAGCAGCCACACGGTCACGCAATTCATTGGGGTCTCTGGGCTGTTGCATACAAAACTGTGAGAAGTGGCCGATGCCATTAGGTATCAGCTCTCGACACTTGACGGTATCCAAATGCCCCTCATCGTCGAAGAGTTCATCCATATACATACTCCTCAACTGGGCAATGCGCTCTTCCTGCGACATTTTGCCGTAGAGCTCATTCACTTGTTGTTCCATATCAATCTCTGTTACAGCAGTACATCCTGCTAAAAGTGCTGTCATGCACATCATTACTAAAACCTTCATCGTTTTGGTTAGTTATATAATTCTCGGCAAAGGTACAAAAAATCCGCGAGACAATCGTTATACCATGTCTCGCGAACTTTATCTGATGTATCATATAACGCCTCGGCGTTACTTAATCACATATTTACGACCACCTTGGATATAGATACCCGGCTGCGAAGGCTTACCACTCAGCTGGCGACCGTCTAATGAATACCACTGGTTATTGTTCAACATTAAACGTTCAACGTTCAACGTCTCAATGCCTGTAGTGGTCTTCTCCTTCAGAGTACAGAAGGTGAAATAGGTGGGCTCGTCATACTTGGCAGGCGACGTTGCATCCTTCAGATACTTGCCCGTGCCGACATTCTTGACAGAGAAGCCCTTGCCCTCCACATACTCCATACTCCAAACGGCACCCTTGGCAATTGCCTGACCATTCTGGCCGTTCAGACCGCCGATAAAGCAACAATCGCCATTAACATCCTGAGAGTTCAGATAAGCGTCAGCACCGCCCACCTGATAATTATTTCCTTCAGGTGTAATAAGACGAAGGCGGAAACCACCACTGCTCTTCTGCAACTTAAAGAAATAGCCGGTATTGGTCTCTTTAAATGCCTTATCGTATTCGGCATAGCCTAATATCTGTCCATACGGGCAGTATAAAGCCTTACCTTCAGACTCGTTGACAATGGCGAAAGGCGTGCCAGCCATGTCCGTCAGCGCAGCAAAGCTCTGATCTGGTTCTTTGGGTGTCGTGGGTAAATAAGGATCTTCATACTCCGGATCAATATTATAGATCACTCTCAGTGCCTGCTGGGCATAGCGCTTACCTAACACACGATAGCCCTCTGCCGAGAAATGCCAAGGATCCTGACCATTGCCGGGCAGACCTTTGGCCGATACCACATAAGATGTAGGAACGACGCTGGGCATGCGGTCTACCTGTACATTATGACCTTCACAGCCACCACTCTTGGGTGCATCGCCTTTATATTCTACCTCACCAACAAACAAGGGAACATCGGCAGCCTGCAAACCAAGGTCTTCCAACATGTCCTCATAGATTTTCTTCACCATATTCGGCCAATTGGGGTCACCACAGTTAGAACAGCCCTGATGCAACAAGATGCCTTTGATGACACCGACCTCCTGAGCCTTTTTGGCCATCTCAATGATACGGCCGTAAGGGTTCTCGCCGTAGTAATTTCTGGCTATCTGAGCCCACCACTCGTTGTAGTTATCTTGATACTTTTTCAGATACTTGTCCTTGTCGAACATCTCAATAGGACTACCGCCCATAGCTACAGCAATGACACCAATCTTATGATCTGGCAGATTGGCCACCATCGTACGACCAAAATAGTCCGTAGGACCCAGCTTTCCCACAGGGCTGACAATAGGACAAGTGGCCTTGTACCATTTGCCCAACTTACGATTAGGACTACTGAAGTTGCAGGTTGCCAGCATCTGGAAACGCTCATCTACATTTCCAACATCCTGTGACTCCCATTGGGCATTGCCCTCCATGTTCGACTGACCGAAACAGATATAGACATGGAAGTTGGGATCCACTTCAGCATTGGCACTGAGCATAAAACCCAGCGATAACATACATGTAAGTAAAAGTTTTCTCATTGTTTTGTTTGTTAATTATTGATTTTGATTCAGTCTAAGTATGTTCACTTCGCATTTCGGGTGCAAAGGTATATAAAAAACACTCATTCCACCTTTTGCTATGTATCAGAGACTTTCGAAATTGAAACAAATGCCACAAAAGAAAAGAGGGCAGCCCATTTCGGACTGCCACTCTATATCAATAGATGTAGAAACCGATGGTTTATTTCACCATCATCTTCTTGCCATTCTCAATGACCACACCCTTGTAAGAAGCATCTACCTTCTGACCAGCGAGGTTATAGCGGACACCGTTCTGCTGCAGGGCAGCGTTGACAGTGGCGATGCCGGTAATAGTGCCGATATTGGCCTCAGGAGTAGCGCTTGCCTTTGCAAAATAAACCTTCTGAATGGTGTAGCTTGCGCCCTTGTCACCCTGAATCCACATCTGCTGGACATGATCCTTATAGGCTGCATTAAGGGGAACAACCACACATGTAGCACCTACGCCGAAAGTGACATCAGATGTAGCATTGGCACGATGAGAAGGTGCTTCTGCAGCCTCAGCAACATACTGAACAGAGACACCGCCACCTGCTGTAGTGCTCGCCAGCTCAACAACGAAATTGTCGAAGCCGCTGAAGTCCTTGTCGCCCTGCCACCAACCGGCACCACCATCAGGATCACCGGTAATGGTCAGTACGCCAGTAGCGGCATCGAATGTTGCTCTGTCTTCCCAAGGAGAAAGGCCACTCAGAGCAACCTCTTGGGTTTCGGGCTCAGGAATCTCGTCAATAAACTTCTGGGTGGCGAAATAAACATCCTTCACTGTGAAATCAGATGCCTCTGCAGGCTGTAAAGCAACCTGTGATATGGCAGCCTTTCCTGCTGCATCCAATGGAATGGCAACCATCAGCGAGCCAGGCTGAACAAAACCCTCAGAGTCTGATACATCATTGGCCACATACTGCGCAACGCCTTTGACGGAGAATGCAACAGGAGCTGTTAGCTCAACCACTAAATAGTCAAAGTAGCTGGCATCAAATGAGCCAAGCCATGCACCAATCCAATCCCAAGCCTTTGTCGGAGTAATTGTCTTGGAACCGTCATCATTTGCAGTACCACTAAAGCTGGCTAATATACTCTTGGTCTGAGCAGGAGCTGGTTTGACGGCTTCCCATTCGTCAGCAGTAGCAAAATAAACCTCTTCGATAGTGATAGTACCACCATTATTACCACCTTGAATGGCAATCTGGTTAACAGTCTTCTTCTGATCTGCATCAAGAGCCAGAGCGGCATAGGAAGGTTCAGTAGAAGCATTAATGGTTGACTGTCCCTGTGCGAATTCAGTTCCCCACTGGCCGATAGTTCCCAGACACTTGTACTGGGCAATCAGAGAGATGTCGGCAGTGCTACTCGAATACTTCACGACAACATAATCCCATGCACTGGCATCAAAGTAGATAACGTTTGAATCGTCAGCAGTCTTTGCTTCTTCGTCCTTTACAGGTTCGCCCTGAGCAAGCGTTACACCTTTCCAGTCCCAACCTCCAAGTGTAAAAGGCTGACCATAGGAAAAGCCCTCAATCTGCGTAAAGTCGATAGCCTGCTTTGCGTTCACACTCATGGCCACGAGAGCCATTGCAATTAAAGTAAAAATCTTCTTCATAAGCTTGTTTTATTTAAGTTAGATAATATTAGTACAATAAACCGCTGCAAAGGTACGAATATTCTTTGAAACTATTATGACATTATATTGCCCAATGCTGATACTTTCTTGCTTTTTTGTGATTAAATGCTTAAAAACTGGGCAAAAAGAGAGAGGACAGCCCCTTGAGGCTGCCCCTCTCATTATGAATAGATGTAATAAGTTGATGTCTTATTTGACTACGAACTTACGTCCGTTCCTGATATAGATACCTGGGCACAGATTGCCTTCATCAACAGGCACACCCATCAGGTTGTACGTACGGTTATCGGAAGCATCCTTCGTGACAGTAACCGTACTGATTGCTGTCGGCGTAGGACTGTCAACGACCAAGCTGCGCTCCTTCGACTCTTTCTCCTGTCCTTCGGCATTGACAAGAATGGCCTTAATGGCATACGTATCCATCGCTTCAGGTACAAAGTAGATAGTATATGGTGCCTCAGTCGCTGTGCCTATATAGAGGTTGTTGGCATAATACCTCACCTCCTTGATAGTGCTGTTTCTTGCCGAGTACTTACCTTCGAGCAGGATATAGTCACCAACGCCATAGCTCTCATAGAAGGCTTTCACCATACATGTACCCTGACCTTCCTCATAGCGGCTAAACGAGAGGCTCTTGAAGTTGAAGCTTCCTTTGTCTATCATTACTGATATGACGTGGCGACCCGCTGTCAAAGGTATCAGCATCTTACCATGCAACATCTTATAGTTGCTGGAGCCACCCGTCTTGGGCACGCTGACATATTCGGTGAGATAGTCAAGATTCTCGTCTCCAAATTCTGCCAAGTGGAAAATGCCGTTGTTGGAGCTGGATGCTATCTCGGCATCAAATGAATACAAACCCTCCTCGGCAACATCTACGGTATAGTCCATCCACTGGCCATCTTTCATGGAGTTGCTGGTGCGCGAAGCATTGTTATATGTCACTCCGGAAGCGCCTTCATCATATTCTGCAATGTTGATAGTGCCCGGCAACTGAGGAACGGTCTCAGGATATGGTGCACGCTTCTTGGTGGAGTTGAGAACCTGGAAGCGGCCATAGCGCTCATAGGTGGCACCGTCAGTAGTGGTTACCACAGCCTTCGTCGTTTTCCAACCCGGTGAACTCGTGGTATATTCTGTCTTATAAGGAGCATCGGTCATGGTGGCTATCAGCTCATCATCCACATAAAGATCGACCTTCTCGATGGTTTTGGTAGCCATATAGGCACGTACCGTGATGGGTAATACATCGCCATTTCTTGCTACCTTCATTGAAGCGGGACGGATAAAGATAGAGGCCTCTTTCTTCATGCCGGGGTAGGGACTCTTGGCATTCTTGGCAGCATCAGTTGCCATATACTCACGCAACCATTTCAGAGCTGAGCGTTCCTGTTTGTTTTTGATAAGACCCGTGTTTTCTTCCCACGTATTACCAACGAACCAGCCCCATAGGGTAACACCGGCAACGTAGTCGGCCTCCCAAAAAACTGGGATCTGTTCTTTGTATTTCCTTTCTTGGTCGGCATCACTGGGGAAATTGATATCGTATTCCGAGACGTACATGGGCATCTTCAACCCCTTCTGGATTGTGGACATGTTATTCTTAAGGGTACTCTGTGAGCAGTTGTTCAGAGTGAAGCTGTGTGCCTGACATCCATAAGCGTCAATGGGTGCACCGGCATCACGCAAGGTGCCTACCAAGCCAATAAACTCATCGACTCCCCACTGCAATACATTATAGTCATTATAGATGAGAATGGCATTCGGCCAGCGCTCATGAACCATTTCAAAGGCTTTAATCAGCCAGTCGTAGCCGGTTTTTCCATCGCCTCCTAAGGCTTCTTGCATCAAATATGTGTCGTTTTGATGCCCTTTCATAGCCTCGTTCACTACGTCAATCAGCTGCAGATCGGGATAGTGTTCCTTGGCAGCATCCATCCATTCCTCAATGGCTTTATAGCGTTCTGATGGTGTGAGATCCTTGATCCAGCCTGGATATTGTGATCCCCATACAAAACAATGGAACTTAAAGGGGAAATTATGGTTCTGTGCATATTTGTAAGCATTGTCTGCTCCTCCCCAGTTGTACTGTCCACGAGTGCCTTCAACACTTTGCCATTTAGTAGCGTTCTCTGGTGTCACTTGATTCCAATAGTCGGAGAATTTGAACCCATTAAAGTCCATATTGTTGTTACCAGTAGTGATGTTACCCAGGAACTTGTCGGGATTGCTCGACAACTGGGCAAACGATGTTGCAGGCAGCAACACAGCCACCAGCAACAGACAGATTTTGATTCTTTTTTTCATTGTCATAGTTTTGATATCATTTTAATTATAATCTTTCATTTTTCATCTTTCATCTTTAATTTATCAGAAAGATCTTTTCCTTGCCCTTGTAGGTGGCTTTTACCGTAGCACGACCATCAACGACTGGGCTAACCACGATATGTACATCTTTAGGATGGGTCGTCGTGGCTTCCAGCTTCGAGTCAGCCTTCAGCGGAGCATAAACCTGATAGCGGGTCAGGTCTGTATAGCCATTGGCATTGGTACTGCGAATGGGGGCGCGGGGAATAGTGAGCTCCTGACCATCAGCGATGATGGACACCATCGGCACAAGGTCTGGCTTTGCATTTGCGCCATTCTTGCCGAAGCCGATGCCGTGAAGGTCAAAGAGACCCTCCGGACGCTGGGGCTGACGGGGACGACCCCACTGCGGACGCTGTTCTTTTTTCTGAATCTCAGGTCCCTCTGCCACCAGATAGATGGCATGCTTGCCTGTCAGACCCTCAAGAGCAGGAACGGGTTGGGTGATGGTGACAGGCATCTCCTTCATGGGATAGTCTTCGGGGATGGCGAACACGGCAACCTCCTGACCCTTCCAGGGATCATCGAGCTTGACATGAATCTTGAAAGCTCCTCTGCCACTGACTGTTAAGTGAAGGCTAATGGTGGCATTATCACCCTTCTTGATACCTTCGAAGGCCTTACAGCCCTTAGTGTCCTGAGCCAGACCGCCAAAGCCGAAATACTTGAAGCCGACGATGCCACCATTGGTGATGCCGGCGAGGTCCATCGAATTATTCCATACGTCGAAGTTGTCCTGCATCCATTCGTTGCTATTCGTGCCACCAGTCATGAAACAGGCCAAACCGGCAGAATAGTAGTTATAAGGAGGCAGACCGAAAATCTGGAAGCCCTCGCTGGTCACCTCAGCGCCAGTATATTCATTGCCGTCAGCAGCCTTGGCCGTCCAGACGTTATCCTTGGTATAGGGGTCGTAAGCCGTAATCTTTACGGTACCACCCTTGGCAACAGGTTTCTTGTCCCACGTAATCTTCACGGGAGCCACCATCGCCTGACGGGCAAAGCCGAAGCCACGGGGGGGACGATGGTAGAAGACGTACCACTGGCCGTTGATTTGCTGCAGAGAGCCGTGTGTGTTATGGCCTGCATTGGTCTCAATCAGTTTGGAGCCGTCTTCGTTGAGCACGATACCACGTGAGTCGACGAGCACGCCACCCGAGCGCCAGGGACCCAGCGGAGAGTCGCCAAAGGCATAGCGCAGGGCAGAGTTGGTATTGCCAAGACCGTATTCTTTGCCACTATAGCCCGAGAACACCATGACGTACTTGTTACCCACCTGACGAATGCTGGAGGCTTCAAAGAAATTGAAGTCGAGCGGGTTCTGTCCCTTGTAGAGGGCCTTATATTCGCTGCCTTCCTTGTCGAGCAGTTTGCCATCGCGACTGCTGGCAGGGATGAAGGGGTCGATGAGCTCCGTACTCTCACGCTTCGAATACATCGTGTTCTGGTCGAGTTCGCAAGCTGTAGAATGCTGGAAACCATAGAACACATAGGCACGATAGCCTTTTCCGTAGTCCTTGTCCTTCTTGTCGGTAATGGTCTCAATGAACACCGAGGGGTCGAAGTCAATCAGCGAGCCCGGCAGACACTGGGTACCGTCTTCCGTCAGGTTGACAGGCGTGAAGGGACCATTGGGACGGTCGCCCTTACACACCATCGGTACACGGCGCCAGCCACGGCTGTGGGGATAGAGCCAATAAGTCTTCTTTCCCGTCGACTTATCGACTGTTTCCACAAGATCGGGGGCAAACATGGTGTCCCATTGTCCACTGACAAACCACGTAAAGATTGGGCCTTCGTCTCGCCACTGGCTGAGATCCTCGACAGGTGCCGACCACATGCGGATATCAGGACCGCAATAGGCGGTATAGGTCACATCGTGCGAGCCGATGATATAGGCACGGAACTTGCCTGGCTGGTCGGGGTCTTCAAATACACGGGGTTCGCCATCGGGCAGATGTTCCCACAGCGGCAGGTAAGGATTCTGGGCATTCATCGCCAGCGACGTGCAAGCCATCAGAACGAGAAAAAGGATTCTTTTCATATCAAAATTGGTTGTAGTATGACACTCTTTTAAAAAGCCGACGCAAAGGTACTGCTTTATTCCGACACAAACATTGTCACATGTTACAACTACTTTCCCGTATGTAGCATTAGTCTCTTAGATGGGCTATATACTGCCAAAGACGGCGATAAAAGGGGTGTTGGCAGAGTGTCTGACGGTCGCCGAGGATGATGACTTTCATACGAGCCCGGGTGATGGCGACGTTCATGCGACGCAGGTCGCGGAGAAAGCCAATCTGTCCCTCGTCGTTGGAACGCACCATGGAAATGACGATGACGTCGCGCTCCTGTCCCTGGAAGCCATCAACGGTATTGACGCTGATGTGACGGCGGAAGGGCTTGAAGAACTCACGCTTCATCAGCAGGCGACGCAGATACTGCACCTGGGCACGATAAGGCGAAATAATGCCCACGTCAATGCGCTCATCCAACAGCCGCTGCTTGCCGATACGTTCGAAATACTGCTGCAGGGTATCCAGTGTCAACTCGGCCTCTGCCTTATTTATTCTTCCAAAACTCTCACCCACAAATTCTTCCTTATAATCTCCGCCCTCCTCATTTCTCATTTCTAATTTCTCATTCCTCATTTGCGAAGCATCCCTCCATTCCATCGCCCTATCCAGGTCCAGGATACCCCGGAAGCGGACCTCGGGGGCACTCTCAACCAGACCATGATAGAAGTAGTCGCTGGAGAAACGCATGATGTCGTCATTCATGCGATACTGTATCTTCAACAGCGTCACCGCCTCCGGATGGTTCTCCACGATACGCTCCATCAGTGTTTTTCCTAATCCTGCCTTCAAGGCAGCAATGCTCTTCACCGTTGGGGGTAGCTGACAATGGTCGCCAGCCAGCACCACTCTGCTGACACGCCGCATGGGAATCCAGCAAGCGGCCTCTAAAGCCTGGGCAGTTTCGTCCACAAAGAGCGTACCGAACTTCTGACCGTCCAACAGACGATGGGCGGAGCCCACCAGCGTGGAAGCAATGACGCGAGCCTCGCCAAAGAGCTCGCTATTGATGCGTATCTCCAGCTCCGTGGCCCGGCTCTTCAGGCTCTCCAGCTTCTGGTGATACCCGTCGGACAACCGACGGGCACGGTGGCTACGCAGTTCCCGGATGGCCTTGCGCAGTGCCCACAGCTGCGGATAGTCGGGATGGGCCTCGAAGCGGCGCTCGTAGGTAAACGACAGCATCTTGTCGTTGACACGGGTGGGATTGCCGATACGCAGGACATTGATGCCTCTGTCGACGAGCTTTTCGCTAATCCAGTCGACAGCCATATTGCTCTGCGCACATACCAGCACCTGACTCTCGCGCATCAGTGTCTCACGGATAGCTTCCACCAGCGTAGTGGTCTTGCCTGTACCTGGAGGACCGTGGACGATGGCCACATCCTTGGCACGCAGCACCTCGTTGACGGCCTGCTCCTGAGTGGCATTCAGATAGGGGAAGTGCATGGGCTGGAAGACGAAGGTTTCGGCTTTCTGGTGCGAATAGAACAAGTCGCGCAGATAGGCCAGACGGCCCTTACTCCGCATGGTCCTGTCCAGGGCATCCATCATCATCCGATAGCTGGTCTCGTCGAACGACAGCTGCACACCAACCTGCTCCGTGCTTTGCAAATCGATGAGGGGCGCATTGTCCGGCACTGTCACCACCATCCGGTCACCATCGACATAGCTGACGGTACCCGTAAACTTGAAATAGCGGATAGCGGCCTTGTCATCGCCATCGACTAACGAGAAAAAGACGACTGGCCTGCCAAACTCGAAGTTATGCTCCACGTCGGTGTCCGCCGTACGGAACACCTCGACAGCCAACTGGTTCAGCGAGTTGTAGTAGCTCTTGCCCACACGCAGCGGCCACCAGGCATCACCCCGCTTCACCTTCCGCCCTATACCGATGCTCTCGGTCTGCTGCCGATAGGCTTCCTTTTCCGTCTGATACTCCAGCTGTAACAACAACCTTTGCTGCTGCAACTGCTGAATGGCATTCTCCGCTATCGTTCCCATAATCGTTTGCAAAGATAAGAATAAACGAATGAAAAGCCAAAAATAATTGAGTTTTTCTCCATGAAAGTTCACTTCAACACAGCAATTTGGATGCCTCCTTCGCCAGACAGCGATGGCAGTTTCGAGGTGTCCCCGTATTAGAAACGAGTTGTTTCCACGTTGGAAACAGGTTGTTTCCATGGGAGAAACAAGTTGTTTCCGCCATCGAAACAAGTGGAAACAGATATCGGAATGATGCGAAAGGATTTCTTATACCCGTTTACAACTATAGTGTATAGTTGGTCATCTATACACCAATCTATACACTGAGTTAACTGGCTTATTTCCAATAGATTATAATGAAAAGTGTATAGATGTATAGATTTGTTCATTAAAAAAGGTCTCGGACTCTCACGAGCACCGACCCCTTTCTTACAAAAGGTCTCGGACTCTCACGAGCCACGACCCCTTTCTTACAAAAGGTCTCGCCTATTGCGAGACTTTCTAAAAAAAGGTCTCGGACTCTCACGAGCCCGAGACTTTCACATGTAAAGTTCTAAAAATTACCCATAGGGTAAATGGGTATATTTACTTTGCAATATACTTTCTGCCGTTGCTAACCACAATGCCCTTGTAATCCTTAGATACACGCTGGCCAGCGAGGTTGTAGATAGCAGCATTAGCATTTCTGTTGCTATTAACAACATTGGTGATGCCTGCTGCAACAGGATTTGTGCCGGCACCTACCTTGATATAGAAGTTCGACTTACCATCTTTATTGATCAGGTTCTCCCAGGTCTTACCTTCGGTATCGCCCTTCAAATACCACTGGAAGTCCTTGAGCTCATAGTCGCAAGCCTCCTGGATTTCAGCCATGTTGAATGCGATAGACTGCATGCCGTTAGAATTACCATCAACCTTAAGCTCTGCTTCGAAATCCTGCCACTCGGTAGTGAAGTTCACATCACCGATAGCAGCCCAGTGCTTGTAGGCACCCGGTGCAACGTGACACTGTGTGGTAGTCTTAGCATCCTTAGAAGCCTTGTACTTGAACTTAACAACTGTTACCTCATCAGTCTCAAGCGTGCGGTTAGCAACAATGAAGAACTGGTTGTCCCAAGTCTGACCAGTATGACCTGCACCGCCTACACCGTGTTCGTCGTCAGGATTATTATCAGCTTCTTCTCTAACCTCAAGCTCACTCTTTTGTGAATTCCAATTGTCCTGCAGGTCTTCACGTGCCAGTCCATTTACAACAATTTCTGAAGTGTTAGTTACGATGTCAACAGGCTCCTTCACAGTACCCTCGATCATCTCAAATGCCATAGATGAATATTTGAGGTCAAGGTAAACCTTCCAGATACCACTTCCAGGGAGCTTCAGCTTAGCAAGGCTAGACGGTGCGTAGCCCATCCAATTATCGGGATCATTAGTGATAGCGCCATCAGGCTTCAACGTGTTAGCTTTGAAGGCAGCATCGTTACCACGAATGGTAGAAATCATAATCTCATTGACATAAGCGCCCTTGGCACCAACAGTAGCTACGAGGTCTGTACCCGCTCCTTCAAACGGGATAGCATTGTCCAAGTCATATTCAAGACCCTCGTCGGTATTACAACCAGCTACGAAGTAACCCTCGTCAAGCTTCATTTCCTGAATTGAGAGGTCGTCGAAATAGAAGTCAGTAGCAGTCTTAACCTCTGCATTCAGGTTGAATGCGATAGAATAAATCGGCCTGTCATTCTGAGGCTTTTCCACTACCCAGGCTACATTTTCAAAGTCCTGCCAATCTGTCGTAAAGGTTACATCACCTAAAGCTGCATAATGGAGGTAATCAGACGGTTTAATAGAGTGCATTTGCGTGTTTGTCTTTGCATTCTGTGAAGCCTTGTATTTGAAATGAACCTTGTACTGCATACCAACCTTCAATTCCTTTGTAGACATAATCCAGAACTGGTTGTCCCATGCAGAAGCACCTTCTGTTGGATTAGGACAATCTGTGGCATGAACGACAAAGACGTTGTTTTCGATGGTAGCAGGGAACGGATCGCCCTGATTTACCTTACCCCATGCACAAACCTTATTGCTATTCTCAGCATCGTCAAATGCTACGTCAGCAAGACCGAGTTCAGACCATGATTTACTTGCATCACCGTTGGAAAGCAACTCAACCCACTCAACAGGCTTTTCTGCCTTCTTGTTTTGAGAAACGGTAAGTGACTTCCATTCAATAGTAGCAGTGCTAGTACCTGGCTGTATACAGATGAAACCTTTACCATTAAATACACAACCATTAACCTCCCATTCTACCTCTTGGAAACTATCACTTTGAGGAATAGCAACACCGGTCTCTTTAAGAGCTCCCCAGTTTCCGAATTGGAGATTGGCTTGGACTGCTGCAGAAGACTTAACCATTGCCTTAACGACGTAATTTCCATCAATTTCCATGGGAACGTCAGCAGCAATAATATACTGGTGCCAATATGGGCCAGCACCTGTTACCTTCTGGTACTCAGTTCCACCAGCGTTCGTAACTGTACCGACAGAAGTCTCTCCGTCTTTCCATTTGGCATCACCATCACCGTCAAGATCTGCCTGTGTTGCATACCTGTAGTCTGCACCGTAGTC
Organism: Prevotella sp.; assembly: GCA_045131435.1. Classification (GTDB taxonomy): domain Bacteria; phylum Bacteroidota; class Bacteroidia; order Bacteroidales; family Bacteroidaceae; genus Prevotella. Next base: position 21,783 of record JBGUQW010000169.1, on the reverse strand, counting down.
GGTCATAACACCATCAACCCATTCGGGTACATAACCCATCACATAGAATGGGAAAGCTGTTTTGGTAGAGTAGTCGATAGAGTAAACGTCTACCCAGTCTGCCTTTGCTCCCATGAACACTGCCAGGAAAGCAAAAAGTGTAAATAATTTCTTCATAATAGAAATAATTTAGATTAATAATAAAAGAGTTAGTTAATAAAAAAATATGTTAGTTCATTACTGTCCGCTGAGGGCATCGCAGAATGCCTTATAGGTAGCGGTGCGCACCCAGTCCTTGCTCTTGCTGTCGATAGCCCAAAGACCGACGGGATCACTTGTGTCAGCCATATTACCCTTACAGAGTCCAGCCTGCTTATCGTGCGGAATCTTGTTCATATAGCTCTTGATGACGTAGGCGTAGTAGTCTGCCAGCTGCTGACGCTGAGCGTCTGTGATGTCTTTAGCAGCGACATTGGCACCTTCTGCATCCTGATACTTGATGTCGAAATTAGAGATGCGGATGAGCTTGCCGGTAGCTGCCAGGTTCTCGAGGAGCTTGTTCAGCGAGGCCACGTTGGCATCCTGAGTAGCCTTGTCCTCGCTATAAGTGAGGTTAACCTTGGCATTGATACCGTCAATCTTGGCATCGTTCTTGTCCCAGATGCCTATCCAGTACTTAAGACTCTCAAACTTCTTCTGGTCTTCAAGGCCTGTCTCGCTGATGAAGAACTTCAGCTGAGCGGGATCACCCTCAAATTTCTCGTAGGATGCCTTAGCCACCTTCGATATTACTGGGGCATAGTTCTCGCTGCCAAGAATGTCCTGCCAGAAAATCTTATCGGTAGAATGCTTGAGGTCAAGCATACCGCTTTCAAGCTCAGCTTTAGGATCAATAGCCTCGTCGATGAGGTCAAACGACTTGATACGGCCAGCATTGATCTTCATCAGACCATCGCACCAGGCATTAAGAGCATAGTTGATAGTGTCCTTTTTCTCCTGAGCGGTCTGCGGACGGTGGTTATCAGGCATGTGGATCACCTCCACCTTCTGGATATAGAGGATAGAGTTCAAGTTACCCTCAAGCAGCAGGTAACCATCTGTGCAATTTTCTGCAGGCTTGACCGACTCAATGACAACCTTCTGCCATTTGCCAGCCTTGATAGCGAACTTCTTGTCCTTGTCACCCTCCATAATCTTGTTGTCGGCGAAAGTACAGATCACGGTCTCGTCCTTGTCAACCTTGGCCCAGAAAGTGATGGTATAAGAACCCAACGGATCGACAGGGAAGTCTTCCACGATGTAAACTTCCGATTTTTTGGGAATGCTCAGCGCATTCTTGTTGCCATCGTAATTCTTGACGATGCTGGGTTTACCTCTTAACGCTGTACCCGTGAACTCCTCCATAGTGGTGTAGTCCACCGTCTTGTCATGAATAGGATCCACCGCGATTTCAATAGGTGCCGTAAGCATATTCAACCAGGCGTCGGCCTGATTGGCATTGGCAGCAATAGGACTGCCGAATACCTCACCACCGATTTCCTGCACATGATCCAGCAGGTCCTTCATATCCAGGAAGTTCATCACACCTTTCTCGTTGATGATGGCTCCTGACATCAAGGAGGTACCGAAAGCCACATTGTCGAAATTGGTCATGGCTGCTGCATGAGCCAGTTCCTGCTTGTTGAACTCTGACACCTTGAGCATGGCGCCGAGAGTCAGGTTCGGATATTGCTCCCTGTTGATATAGGACTTCACAGCGTTCAGGTCCTTGTAAGGCTCCACGTAAGAAGGATCAGGATCAGCACTGAAATTGTTCGTCTCATTATAGTCAGCACAAGACGTCAGCACTACGCTAAATGATAAATGACAAATGATAAATGATAAACCTATCAAAAGTCTTCTGTATGTCTTGGTAATCATAATTTCTAATTTCTAATTACTAATTCCTAATTTTCATTTCACGTATTTTGGTGTGAAGGTCTCTCTCTTGTTAGCCTCACGAGTCTGGACAACAAGTGTATCGGTGGTAGACACCTGGATATCGCTGTTGGCGAACTTGACATTGTAGGCCAGACGGAGAATGTCACGCTGAACGGGCTGTCCATTGCTGGTACCCCACTGATAGTCCTTGTATTCCGGCTTCTCAGTACCCTTGACGATGAATTCGCCAGAGCCAGAGGCTGTCACGTTCTCATCATCGGTAGAGATGGTGCACTGGTTGCCGTTGAAGGTCAGGATGAGGTTACAGGTGACGGAAGCACCAGAGGTCTTGAACGACACGGGGAAGATGGCCTGCGTCATGTTCTTCGTCGTGATGCCGCAAACTTCGTCGTTGGCATTGACGGGGTTCTCCGTGTAACGCTCAGCATCCGTGTTGATGAGTGAGAAATCCTTACGGACAATCGTGGTGGTCTTACCCTTTTCCGTCACATTGTCAACACCGCGGCGGATATATTTTCCCTGCCAGGGGTTCATATATTTCACGAGGTAGAGCACGTAGTCTTTTGCCAGTACATCCCAGTCATCCGTATTGGTACGCGACGGGGTGAGGCCCTCACGGGGCTTGCCGGTGAGAATGCGGTCAATGCCGCTGACGCCCGTCATTACCAGAGGAATGACATAGGTGTTCTCAATGGCCTTGGGGTCGTTGAAGAACTTGTCGGTGAACTGCACCTCCACATAGCCGCGGGTATCACCATTGTAAGGAATGGTGTTAGAAAGCAGCTGATAGTAGTCTGTCGGCATCGGTGTCACGTTGAATGCAGGGTTTCCACCAGCATCCACAAACCAGAGGTTGTCGCAAAGCGTCGGGTCGACTTTGATGTCTACGACGGCATTACGTCCACTATACGCACCACCCATAGTAGCCCAGATACGGCACTTGTGCTCATTGTCGAGCGCGTTGTCGTAGATGTCGTTACCAAGTACGAGGGTACGTATCGGGAACTGATAGGCGAAGTAGGCTGTCGTACCTCCTTCATAGTCCGGGAACTCCTGATCTGAGTTATAGCACGATGCGAATGAGAGAGAAAGTACTCCCAAGGCTACTCCATATATATATTTCTTGAGTTTCATCATTGTTAAACTTTACACATTAAACTCTTAATTCTTAACTCTTAATTCTTCTTAACTCTACTGCCATCCCTTGTTTTGCATGAGGTTGCTCCACTTAAGTACCTCACCCTTGGGGATGGGTCCGTACCACTGGTAAGAGCTGTCGTATTTACGCTCCTCAACGTCGATAACGGTGTAGGTGAGTACACCAGTCTCTTCGTTGCGGTCAATCTTGACACCCTTTACCGTTTCGTTAAGCGGCATCTGCCAACGACGGAGGTCCCAGAAACGCTTGTTCTCGAAGCAGAGCTCAATGCGACGCTCGTTGCGGATCAGGTTGGTCATCTTGCCCTTGTCGCCAGCACACTCTTCAAGATAGACGTCGCCCTCGGCGAGAGGCAGACCAATCTCGTTGGTAGCAAGTCCGGCACGCGTGCGGATGGCCTTGATGACGTCGTAAGCCGTGAAGCCTACACCCGTCGGGTCAGCCTTCGGTCCCCAGGCGTCGTTGGCTGCTTCGGCGTATGCCAGGAAGATCTCAGTGTAACGGATGCGGGGATAGATGTGCTGCTGCTCGATGAGCGAGCTGGACAGCGGGCTGACATCGTCGCGGAGAAGCTTCTTCATGTAATAGCCTGTACGAGTAGAGGTGCTGATGCTGTTGATGTTGTCATCAGTCTCATTCTTGTCATTAGGATAGGTACCTGTGATGATCTCAGCCTTTCTGAAGATGGTACCGTTAAAGAGGATGTCATCTTCAAGACGCGGGTCACGGTTTGCATACGGATTCTTGGGATCGTAGCCGGACTTGGCATCGCTGATGGGAAGACCGTTACGCATGGGGAAGGCGTCGACGAGGTTCTGTGAAGGATTCACACGGCCACTGCCATAGAGCGTCGGCGGGAAGTTCTCACTTTCCTGAGAAGCATTCTTGTGACGGTCTTCACGCCACAGGATCTCCGGCATTTCAGAAGCACTGGGTTCCAGCTTGGACTTATTCTTGTACCAGATGTTGCCTGTTGCATCGAATCCCTCTAATCCACCGATGCGCTTAAGCACATTGGCACAAAGGGTAGCAGCCTCGGCAGAAGTCACACCACTCTGATCGCGGAAGGCAGGGCTGGCAGCGAGAAGGGCTATCTGAGCCTTGACAGCCTCGGCAATCTTGGCAGAGACAAGACCTCTGGCCTTGTCGCCGAAGACGAGGTTGAAACCGGAGAAGTTAGCACCCAGAGCCAGATACTTGGCAGGAATCTCACTCTCGCTCTCTATGTCCTTATACTCCTGAGGGAGCAGAGCCATAGCACTGTCGCAATCGGCAAAGCACTGCTTCACACAATCTGAGAACAGGGCACGCGGCTGGTTGAAGTCGGAGCTACCGTCTTCAGGAGTCGTCAGCAGGGGTACACCATAGAGCTTGCCATCGTCAGCATAGCCGCCATGAGCCTGAAGCAGGTAGTAATAGAGGATGGCACGGAGGCCGAAAGCCTCACCCTTCAGACGATCGATGAACATCCGCTGCTTGGAAGCTGCACTGGGAGCCCAGGTACTCTTCTCAGCAATCTGTAAGAAACTGTTGATATACTGGATACCATCCTTACAAGCGTCCCACTGAGACATCGGGTTGTTGTCAGATGCCCATGTACCGGTAGCCATATTCAGGTAAGCGCTGGTCTTCTGGTTGGTGACAGCATCGTCTGTAGCTACGTCTGTCTGGGTCGTCGTGATATAAGGAAGACGGTCGTAGCCGTAGATCAGCAGACCGTGGGCATACGATGACTCCTTGGCCAGGTCTTCCATCTGTCGATTGTTCTCGTCAGCCGGTGTGAACATGTCATCGCACGAGCAGAGAGCGAGGAGACCGAATATATAGAATATAATGTTTCTTGTCTTCATATTCTCTTAATTCTTAATTCTTAATTCTTAACTCTTAACTTCTCTTAGAGTGTTACCTTCACACCGAGATTATAGAAACGTGTCTGTGGTGCATAACCAACGCTGGTCTCCATCAGCTTGCGCTCCTTGGCGAAAGTGAGGAGGTCGTTTCCATTCAGATAAACCGAGAGGGCCTTCACATACTTCAGCTTGGTGAGGAAAGACTCCGGGAAGTCGTAGGTCAGCTGCACCTTGCGGAGGTTGAAACGGTCTGTGCTGTAAAGCCAGAAAGTAGAGTTGGCACCATCGTTAGCATTAGCCAGTGAAGTCAGACGGGGATGCGTAGCCGTTTCGGCTGTCTCCGGTGTCCAACGGCCACGTACATTGACAGAGTATTTGGAATCACCACTCATATAGTAGTAACTGCCATTCTTCATGCCCTTGGCACCGAAGTTACCGTTACCGAGCAGGAAGAGAGTCCAGTTCTTGTACTTCAGCGTCAGGTTCACACCAAGTGTGAGAGGAGCACCGTAGGTTCCCCACTTACCCAGCTCAACCTGGTCCTTGGTATTGATGACACCGTCACCATTCACATCCTCGTACTTCAGGTCACCAGGCTGGATGGTACCACCGATCATCGGTCGGGGCAGGTCAGACTTCAAGGTGTACTTGGTCTTACCCTCAGAAGTGGTGCTCACGTCAAAGTCGTCCATGCCGTAGAAACCCTGGCACTGATAACCCCAGATGACATCGAGGGGACGTCCCTCTGCCTTCTGATAGTCATACTCCTGGATTTCGTCATACTTCTTCCATTCCGTGGTGAGATAGGTTCCTCCCACGCCAAGCTCGGCACGAACAGCACCCAGCTGCTTCTGAGCCTTGATGTTGAAGTCGAGACCCTTGCGGTTCTGGATATTGTTGTTGATGGCCGGCTTGAAAGAACTACCGGAAAGACCTCCCGACAGATATGAGGGGAATGTGGTCGGGTTCTGGATGACGAAGCCGTCCATATCCGTATTGAAGTAGGTAAGGTCGGCACTGATCAGCTTGTTGAAGAACGAGCCGCGCAAGCTGAGAGAGAACTCCTTGCGGTGAATGAAGTCCAGAGAGGGGTTGCTACCCGACTTGGAATAAGTGCGCTCTGTGCTGACGCCTTCATTCCATCCAAAACCACTACCTGCCAGATCCCAGCTGGCTTCGTAGAGATAGAAGTAGTTGTCGCCCATATAGACGTCGATATCCTCTTTCAGGTTGCTGTATGATGCGCTGAGCAACAGATCGTCAACGAAGCTGTCCTTCAGGAAGTTCTCCTTGGCCAGATTCCAACCGATGGTGAACGAAGGTGAGATGGCTTCGCGGTTACCCTCGGGAAGACGGGCGGAATGAACACCTGCCAATGACAGTTCAGCAAAGTAACGGCTCATATAGTCGTAGCTAAGCTGCAGACCTAAGTTGGCGTTGGCATAACGGTGGTATGCACCGCTGGCTGTCGTCGTGTACATGCTGGCCAGCAGCAGACCTGATACGTGGTGCTTGTCAGCAAAGGTGCGGTCGTAGTCGAAATGGCCGTTCCAAGTGATGGTCTGACGGTATTTCGTGTCAGACATGGTCATGGTACCGGTCACGACTTCATCGTTCTGCTGAGTGATAGCAACGATGGCATCCTTTGAGTTATAGTTACTCCATGTGGGGATGAACACCGCGTACTTATTATTATATGACAGGCTGTAGTTGGCAGCATAGTCGATAGAGAACAGGGTCTTGAATGACAAGCCCTGCACGAACTTGTTCATGTCGTAGAGGATACCTGCATCGAACTGGAACTGACGGCTCACAGCCTTGGTCTTACCACCGAAATAGCAGTCGGCGATGGCATTGGTCTGCGTCGCTTTCGTACCACCGGGGAAGTACTTTCCATCGAGGAGGTTGAGCGACTTACCCAGGATGGCAAGGGCCTTGCTGGCATTCGGGTCAACCATATTGATGTCAATCAGCGGAGCGGCATTCTCCGGGAAGTTCGGACGCATGGTGGAAGCCTCTCCCCAGAAATCGCCCTTGTTCTTGTTGGCATTATAGAACGTGGCACTGGCATTGGCAAAACCCTTGATGACCTTATTGACCACGAGGTCTACATTACCACGAACGCTGAAACGGTCTGTGTAGTTATCCTTGGCATTACCGAAGTTCAGGAGGTCCTCACTACGATAGTAGTTGATGTTGGTGTAGAAGTGTGCACGCTGGCCACCACCCTCAATCTCCAGTGTTCCCTCAGAACGGTTATAGGCCTTGCGGATATACTCGTCAGAGTAGTAGTTGACATTGGGATAACGGTAAGGATTCAGCCCTGAAGCATGGTTGTAGATATCCATCTGGCTGTACTTGGCATCGAGGCCGTCGTTGGCACGGGCTTCGTTGTAGAGTGTCATGTACTCTGCAGAACCCAGATACTCAGGGAACTCCTTGGCGAAATGCCAACCGGTGTTGGCGTTAGCCGTAATCTGAAGACCGTCCACCTTGCCACGCTTGGTAGTGATCAGGATGGCACCCTTGGCACCCTTCGAGCCATAGAGTACGACAGCCTGCGCACCTTTGAGGAAGGTGATCTGCTCGATTTCAGAAGGAAGCACGTTGTTTGATGGACGCTTCACACCATCGATGATAACGAGCGGAAGGTTGCTGTTGTCGTTATTGTCGAGACGGTCATTGTCCATGCCCCACAAGTTGTTGCCATTCCATCCACCAATAAGAGCGTACGTGTCATCAAGGCTACCCATCGTATAATCCTTCTTCGACAGCTCTTCCATGTCGACGTATGAAATGCCTCCGAGAAGGTGGTCGGCATCTTTATCGCGGAAAGCAACATGGACTTTCTTTTTTGCCACGGCGGTAGAGTCAGCTTCGTCAGCGGTCTGTGCATTGACCGTCAGTGGCGAAACTGCCAACATGGCAAAGAGAAATATGTTTGTTGTTATCTTTTTCATATAATCTTTCAATTATGCATTATGAATTATGAATTATGCATTGTCTTACCATCCTGGGTTCTGCTTAAATCCTTCATACAGATAAGTATCCTTGTCAGGAAGCGGGAACCAGTAGTGCTTGGAATCCAAGCGACGCGTAATCAACTCTTCCTTGTGGAAGTTACCGAGATGTGCTTCCGCAGGATCATGAGCAGGCTCGTGAGTCTTCGAGTTAAAATACCAGTCGTCGTTATCCAAACGCTCAAACTCATGAGAGTATTTCACTGTGTAAGGAGGCTCTGTCAGGAGGAGCCAACGCTGAAGGTCACACCAGCGGAAACCTTCGAAGGAAAGCTCCACAGCACGCTCACGGCGGATTTCATCCATGAAGTGCTCCTTGGTGTCCATAAGGTTAGCCTGAACGTGCTCCATGGGCCAGTCGCTGGAGTTGACACGGTCGCGGAGTGCATTGATGGCATCAACAGCAGACAATGAACAATAGGATGTCCTTTCCTTGACTTCTGCTATATTACTTGCGATAGCCGTTCTTGCCTCGGCATACATCAGATAGATATCAGCGAGACGCATGTAGGGGAGATAGGTCTGGAAAGCATAGTCCCAGTCATACCACTTGTCACCCTCGTTACACTGGTGAGGTACCAGTTTCTGAATGAAATAGCCCGTGCTGCTGCCGTCGGCCACGCCACGCATGGCACCACCGGTATAAAGGGTACAGTACTCATGCTTCTTCTGTGTAGAAGTCAAGGCGTCTGTACTGAGCACATAGCGGAAACCGTCGAACACAATGTCGTGATAGAAACGTGGGTCACGATCCTTATACGGATGCTCCGGATCCCAACCAGACTGGGGATTCAGCACATATTCACCATTACGTACCAAATAGATAGGCTGTCCATTGGCCATACCGTACTGGTCAATCACGTTAGCCGTCGGGTGGTGGATAATCTTATCGTGAGCCACGAGACCTTCAACCTTCGGACCAAAGATCTTGGCACAGTTCCAGTTGGCACTATTGGCACCGGGATAGGCACCGCGGAAGATGGCCTCCGTAGTTCCAGGCATCTTCCAGCTCTGCTTGACAGTATAGAAAATATCTGAGTAGTTGGTCTCGGCATTTTCGTCGCGTACATGATTGTAGATGTCAGAATACTTGTATTCAGCCAGCTTGTAGTTGACCTGTCCCCTAACCACCAGCTCAAGGGCCTTGCCGAGAGCCTCAGCAGCCTTCTTGCAGTAGTTGATGTCATAGTCGTAGGTTTTGCCATTGGAGCTGGCACCTAACAGCTGAGCGACGCCACCGTCCTTGGTCTTCTCAAACTCCTTCATGAGGGGAGAGCCGGCCCAGAGGTAGCACTTGCCAAGGTAGCAGAGTGCCATGAACTTGTTGACACGCAGGTCGTTCTTGCCTGAGGTCTGCATACCGGCCAGCGTCTCATCCCAATCGTAGGGGAGTAGGCTATAGGCTTTTTCAAAGTCCTCAGCACAGCGGTCAGCACACTCCTGGAAAGAAAGACGCGGAAGCTCGGGAATGTTATTGGCATCGAAAGTCTGGTCGATATAAGGCAGTCCACCGAAGTAACACATCAGCTCGAAATGCCACCAGGCACGGAAGAAATACATCTGTCCGAGCAACAAGTCGCGCTCTTCATCCGTTCCAATGAGCGACTTGATGTTATCAATACCCATATTACACTTACGGATGCAGTACCATGAGTTTCTCCAGAGTGAACTTCTGTCACCATTCAGCCAGCACTGGCTGTTGGTATACCAGTTACGATAGTTACCCAGGTCAACCTGGTGATCCATGTGGGCAAAGCCTTCCGTATTGTGAACTGCATCGTCACCGAAGTTCCATGCAGTACAATAGTTGACCTTCTCCTTGTCGGGAATCAGGTTATAGATTTCCTCAATATATCCCTGGAAGTTACGGTAGTTCTTGAATGCTTCATCCTCAGCGACGATAGCCTCCGGATCCTTGTCAAGCCAGTCGGTGCAGGAAGTGAAGGTAGTAGTGCCAGCCAGAAGAAGCAGCGAGCCACACAAAAGGGATTTAATGTTATTATAGTATTTCATAACGTTCATTTTTCTGTTTTCACTGTTCAACGTTAGATGTAAAGCTTAAATCCGAAGTTATAACGTCTGACGGTTGGGTAAGCACCACCGCTACCACTCCATCCGTAGTTACTCTCACGGTCGTCAGGCATCTTTGTAATCAAGAGGAGGTTGTTACCGTTCAGGTAAACCTTCAGACTTGAGAAGCCGATCTTCTTAATCCATCCCTTTGTCCACGTATAAGCAATCTCCACGTTCTTCAGACGGAAATAAGAACCGTCGAAGAGATACTGCGTACCATTATTATATGAAACCTGAGTGGAGAAGCGGGGAACAACAACCTCGCCACCGCCATTCTGGGCATTCCACCATGAACCGGTATCGTACACTGTGAGAAGCTGATCACCGAAAGAAGTGAGCGTTACGTCACGGGTAACACCTGTTACACCATAGAGCTGGGCAAACATGCTGAAGCCCTTCCATTCCCAACCAATCGTAGCATTGTAGGTGTGCTCCGGATTACCGGTATAGCCGTAAGGAGCCTGGTCGTTGGTCTCGTCAACCTTACCATCACCATTGAAGTCCACGATATAGTGGTCGCCGATGAGCACCTGACTGTCGTCCTTCTCGCGCTCAGGCGTACTATAGAGTTCATCGTAGGTATTGATAAATCCGTTGTCAATGAATGACACGTATTGTCCCTGCGAATAGCCCTCAGCCTTGCGATAGCTCGGAATCAGTGCGGGGTCATCCTTTAATATAATCTCGTTGTGGGCGTATGTGTAGTTGGCATTGGCCCAGAAACGCATACCATTCTTTAATACCTTATTGAAGCGAACCTCGAACTCGAAACCGACGTTCTTCATCTTACCCTTGTTGATGTCAGGCGTCGTTGCGGCACCGAAATAGGAAGGCACTGAACGGTTGGCACCAGAGATAAAGATGTCCTTACGATCATCACGGAACCAGTCGAAGCTACCTGCGAACATACCGCCAAGGAAGCCATAGTCGAAACCGAGGTCTTTCTTCAACACCGTTGCCCAACGGAGGTCAGGCATGGCAATCGTAGACTCCTTATAGCCAGTGAACGGGCTGTTGGAGCCATCCAGAGAAATGGCGTACGGACCGATGACTGACCAGTTGGTCAGGTAAGCCCAACGGGCACCGGCATTGTCGTCACCAATCTCACCGATAGAACCACGAATCTTAAACATATCCACGATATGTTTGTCTTTCAGCGTCTTCATGAACTTCTCCTCAGAGATCATCCAACCGGCAGCTCCCGAACAGAAGAAAGCAAAGCGGTTGTCCGGAGAGAACTTCTGTGAACCGTTATAAGCACCATTGAACTCAGCGAAGTAACGGCTCTTATAGTCGTATGTGGTACGGAATACCCAGTCCTCACGACGATTCTCCAGCTCAGCATTACCGGCATTGATACGACGCTTCCAGTTACCCATGAGGGTTACGTTATGGTCACCTAACTGACGAGCCCAGAAGAGCTGCAGTGACATTTCCGTTGCACGGCTGGTATAGCTCACGCTACCGGCCTGGGCACTCCAGTCACGCTTTTCATAGAAGTCGAAACCGGTCTTCGGATAGATTTCATTCTCCCAAACCAGCTGACCTTCCTCAGGAACAATGTATGCAGTATTGTTGGTGTGACCCTGGGCACTGATACCACGGCTACCCTCGTTGAACTGGTTGTCCCAGGAGATGGTACCACGGGCAACAAGACCCTTCGTGATGAAGTCAAGCTTCTGCTCGAGGGCGAAGTCAGTGAACACTCGGGTAATGGTAGACAGCTCATAACCAGATGTAGACACGCTCATCGGAGAGTTCGACATGTTAGAGGCTGCCAGACGAGAGTAACCCCACGCACCATTGGCGAACTGTACGGGATAGACGTTAGGCGGCATACGATAGGCACCAGCCCAGTTCTGCTGCTGGAAGAACTCTCCATTATTACCATAATAATAACGCGGAGACTTCTGCTGGGCATTAGAACCTGCCAGGCTGACCTTGAACAATGTGGTCTTCGTAATCTGGAAGTCCAGGTTAGAACGTACATTCAGACGATTGTATGCATAACCGCCTTCGTAACCCTGGTTGTTGTCCCAGATTCGGGTCATATCACCCTCGTTCTGGAAGTCGAAGGCCACGAAATACTTCACGAACTTAGTACCACCGGAGAAATTGAGGTTCGCGTTATAAGACAATGCGGTACTCTTGAACATCTCCTCCTGCCAGTCAACGTTTGGATAGCGCTCTGCCTGACTGTAGTCGCCAAGGTAGTTGCCACTGGCATCGTAGTTGGGCTTGACGGTATGGTCCTGATTGCGGAAGAGCTCGATGAAGGTCTGGGGACGATAGTATGCCCAAGACGAAGCACCGCCTAAGGCGAGCTCGTGCTCAATGGCCTCGTTACGAAGCCTGTAGCCATCGTAGGAGTCGTACTTACGAGGAAGCTTTGACACGGCCTTCAACGTGGCGTTGAAGCCGACATCGATTCTTGCCTTACCTTCCTGACCACGCTTGGTGGTGATCAGAATAACACCGTTAGCACCTTCCACACCATACACGGCAGTGGCAGATGCGTCCTTCAACACAGAGACTGTGGCAACAGAGGTAACATCAACGGACTTGATCTCACGCTTGACACCATCGACGAGGATCAGAGGCTGAGCATCCTGGTTCCAGGCAGCAGCACCACGAATGTAAATTCGCGGGTCTTCTTCACCTGGCTGACCTGTTGAAGCAATGGTGGCGATACCGGGGAGGTTACCCGTCAGGGCTGCACTCACGCTACCAATACCTGCTGCACGTTCAAGTACCTCACCTGTGGTCTGGGTGATAGCACCTACCACAGAGGCCTTTTTCTGCTGGCCATAACCTACTACGACGACTTCTTCCAGCTGGGTGTCGTCAGCAAGCGTAATCTTGAGGTCACGCTGCTTGCCAACCTTGACTTCCTTCGTGGACATACCCACGTAAGAGAAAACCAAAACGGAAGACTCTGACGGCACCTTAATTGAGAAGTTACCATCAAAGTCGGTCACCGTACCCAAGGAAGACTGTCCTTTCACTACTACCGAGGCACCTATCAGAGGTTCCCCAGCGCTGTCTGTGACGGAACCCTTTACCGTGACACCGTTCTGGGCATACAGCATCGTGCTGCATGTGAACAGCATCAGAATCGCGGGAATGGCCTGTCTAATCAGTTGTTTTAGATTCTTCATTTTGACAGATTTTGATTCATATTGATTTTTTTCGTTAGTTATTATCGCAAGAATTGGGTGCAAAGTTACACTTATTATTAAATATTTGTTTGCTTATTTGTAACACGCATTTTATTTTTTGTAACGCATCTTAATAAATGTTGGTTTTCTAATACTTTGTGTTACTTTAACAATAATTGTATCAAACGGCAATCCGCCCGGCCCAGACCGAACCAGGCGTGGCAGACGTCATTGGTGGATTTTGCGTGATTACACATGATTTATATTTTTAGCCTTTACAATGTTTCTTTTTAAAAAGAGGGGGAGACTCACGTCGGCCCCCCGATAAAGTTTACATACCAAAACTACTAACTTTAGTAACTATATAAGTCTAACTCAAAAAATAAAGCGGTTTGAAAAAGTTTTCTTTTGCACTGCAAAGGTATATATAATAATTATATAATGTTTTATATTATGTTACATGGATTTTTAGTTTTATAACACACTGGTATAGCGCGTACGCCATCAAAACATTATGTTACAATTACAATAGTCGGAAAAGAACAACATAAGAACAAAATGCGTACCTTTGCAGCGAAATCACAAAGAAATGGAAGTTTTTTCCGGATATACAAACCAATCAACAATAACAAACAACATGAAACAACTGTTTATTTCCATTCTTCTCATGTGCGCCACATGCGTGCACGCGCAGGATCCTAATTTTTATATCTTCCTGTGCTTTGGTCAGTCCAATATGGAGGGCGCAGCCCGTCCTGAGGCTCAAGACCTCAAGAGTCCCGGGCCACGCTTCCTGTGGATGCCGGCAGTAGACTACCCCGCAACAGAAACGCTTCCAGCCCGTAAGATGGGTGAATGGTACGAAGCCATTCCACCCCTGTGTCGTCCGAATACCGGTCTGACGCCTGCCGACTGGTTTGGCCGTACTCTGGTGGCTTCGTTGCCCGAGAATATCAAAATCGGTGTCATCCACGTGGCCATTGGCGGCATTGACATCAAAGGTTTCCTTCCCGACAGCATTCCTGCCTATCTGAAGAAAGCACCGAACTGGATGAAGGGTATGCTTGAGGCGTACAACAACAATCCCTATGAGCGTCTGGTCACGCTGGCCAAGAAGGCTCAGAAAGATGGTGTCATCAAGGGTATCCTCATGCATCAGGGCGAGACAAACACGGGGGATCCGAAATGGGCTGGCATGGTGCAACAGGTGTATGACCACCTCTGTGGCGACCTGAAGCTGAAGCCAGAAGAGGTGAACCTCTATGCAGGAAACATCGTACAGGCTGGCGGCAAAGGCGTCTGCATCGGCTGTAAGAAACAGATTGACGAACTGCCACAGACGCTGCATACGGCGCAGGTCATCTCGTCTGACGACTGCACCAACGGTCCCGACCGCCTGCACTTCGACGCTGCTGGCTATCGCGAGCTGGGTTGTCGCTACGGCGAGGCGGTGGCACGCTTCCTGGGCTATGAGCCGAAGCGTCCCTTCATCGAGATGCCCAAGCGCATCGAGGTACCTGCCGATGCCAAGACCGTCGAGAACGCCATCCCCGGCAATGAGTTCCCCAAGATTGACAGCGAGCGTCGCGCCTATTTCCGTATCTCAGCGCCTGAGGCGCGCAAAGTCGTCGTCGACATCTGCAGCAAGAAGTATGACATGCAACCTGACGGCAAGGGCAACTTCATGGCTGTTACCGATCCACTGCCCGTGGGCTTCCACTACTATTTCATGAATATCAATGGTGTCAACTTCATCGATCCTGCCTCTGAGACCTATTTCGGTTGCAACCGCGAGGCTGGCGGTCTGGAGGTCCCCGAGGGTCCTGAGGGCGACTACTACCGTCCGCAGCAGGGCATCGCCCACGGTCAGGTGCGCAGCATCTATTATTGGAGTGAACATTCCCAAATCTCAAATCTCAAATCTCAAACCTCAAAAGGCGAATGGCGTCATGCCCTGGTATATACCCCTGCCGAATACGAGACCGGTAAGAAGCGTTACCCCGTGCTCTACCTGCAGCATGGCATGGGCGAGGGCGAGACCAGCTGGGCCCTTCAGGGAAAGATGCAGCACATCATGGACAACGCCATTGCCAAGGGCGAGGCCGTTCCTATGATTGTGGTCATGGAGAGTGGCGATATCAAGGCACCGTTCAACTTCGCTGGTGGTGGCTCTAACGAGCAGGGCCGCAGCGAGTATGGTGCTTCGTTCTATCCCGTTCTGCTCAACGACCTCATCCCTTATATCGACAGCAACTTCCGCACGAAGGCCGATCGCGAGAACCGCGCCATGGCAGGTCTCTCATGGGGTGGTCACCAGACATTTGATGTGGTGCTCCAGAACCTCGACAAGTTCGCCTGGCTCGGAACATTCAGCGGCGCCATCTTCGGCCTCGACGTGAAGACCGCCTACGATGGTGTCTTTGCCAATGCCGACGAGTTCAACAAGAAGATCCACTACTTCTATATGAACTGGGGTAGCGAGGACTTCATCAAGAGTCAGCCCATCGTCGACGGCCTGCGCGAGCTCGGCATCAAGGTAGACTCTTCAGTATCTGAGGGCACCGGCCATGAGTTCCTCACCTGGCGCCGCGGCCTCCACGAGTTCATCCCACACCTGTTCAAGAAATAAGACCATCAAACACACCACGAAAGCGCCCCGAGTCACATCATGCGACTCGGGGCGCTTTTATCTTTGCGTGCTGTTTTCCTTAGCGGACTATGCTATAGCGCGACTCGTCCATGAACAGGTAGGATGGCTTATAGCCGCCATAGTCCACGACGAGTTTCTCGAAGACGATGCCCGGATGCTGCGGACGGAGCGTCAATTCATGTGTACCATCCTGGCTGACAGGCAATTCCACAACTTTTTCGATAACGCGGCGCGCTACCGTAGGATAGTAAACAGAATATACATAGGGCTGCTGGTCAAGGAGCGTCTTGTTGAAGTTGACAGTCTGAGGCTGCTGACCGTCAAGACTGACCAGACACTCATGACCACCCACATTCAGGAAGTCCAGCGTAGACTTAACGACAATATGTACCTTCACCGTCTTCGTGCCTTCAGGCAACGAGAAGCGGTACGTCAGCGAAGCATCGCCAACGGGCTGTGTATAAGGCGTCAGGGCTACGGCACTGCGAGTGCGTCCATAGTCAGGATAGACGCTCCACTGTGTTCCCTTCGAGGCTTCGGCACGATAGTAGTGTTCGGCTTCCATCGAGACATAGCCGTTGCTGGGTTCGAAGGTATAGCCCGCTGGAGATTGCAACGCCACACTTCGATCTTTAGTCGAAGAACCAGCGGGAACAGTGGTAGTGGCAGGCAGCTTATCCTTGGGGAAGTCATCGTTCCAGATGGTGTAGCCGATATGCTTCTGGATCATCATACCATTCCACTTGCCACCGGCAATATCGTGGTTGTAGGCAGCACAGAGCAGGGAGTCGCGACGGAAGCACTGTGCCACACGGTCAGCCCACACGTTGGCATCGGGAGAACCGATGCTCGCAAAGTGGTGGTTCATGGCCTGCGCATAGTACATGTCGTAGAGGTTCGCCATCGCCTGAACAGGGAAAAGCACCAGTTGCTGATAGAAGTCGCGGGCCTCAGCAGGGATGTCCTGATACAGGCGCAGGGCACGCAGCTCCAGACGCTGGTAGTCGTCGGCGACCTGTCGCCACTCGCCCGTTTCCACATTATAGGTCTCTGCATCCAGCATTTCCGGTGTGACACGGGCCATATACTGGCAATTGCGGTTGTAGATGTCAGCGGCTTCCTCGGCGAGCCCCCCTCGCTCCCCCCGATAGGGGGATGAACTGAGCACAGAACGGAAGAAGCGGCGGGTGTGGTCGATGACGTTCTGCTGGGTATATTCCTTCGGATTCCAGGCCATATCCATGAAGAGCTGGATGGGATACTCCATCGGCTTCAGGTCGCCGACATTAAGAATCCACATGCGCTGGATGCCGAAGTCATAGGCCAGCGACAGCTGTTCGAACATCTGCTGCGTCTGTGTGACGTTGAGCCACTTCGTATTACGGGGAGCACCGACATAGTCCACATGGTGGTAGATGCCCCACCCGCCTTTGTGGCGACGCTCCTCGTCAGTGACGGGAACACGACGGATGTTGCCCCAGTTGTCGTCACACACCAGCATGATGACATCGTCGGGCACACGGAATCCCGCATCATAATAGTCTTGTACCTCTTTATATAATGCCCATACCTGCGTGGTCTTTTCGGCAGGTTTGCCTGTCACTTCCTTGATGATACGGCGCTGGTTGCTGACGATACGCTCCATGAGCTTCGTGTCCGTCTTGTCGCCCATTGCCTCGTCACCATCGCCACGCATGCCGATGGTCACGATATCCTCGGTGCCCTTCATGCGCTCGATACCCTCACGGAAGAACTGGTCAAGCTTCGCCTGGTTGGTCTGGTAGTTCCACGCCCCCCACTCCTGGCGACGACGGGCATACTCCTGATGGTTACGGGCCATCGGCTCATGATGCGAGGTACCCATCATGATACCCATACGATCGGCCAGCTTGCCATTCTCAGGGTCGTCGGCATAGAAAGCCCAGCCCCACATGGCAGGCCACATCATATTACCCTTCAGACGGAGAATAAGCTCAAAGACCTTCTCGTAGAATGCCCGGCCGCCATACTCAGTACCGAAGGTATTCTTCACCCATGTGGTCAGACAGGGAGCCTCATCGTTCAGGAAGATACCACGAAACTCCACAGCGGGTTCACCGGCAGTATAGGTACCATTCTTCACCCACGCCTGCGCATGCTGTGCCACAGGAGCATCAGCCCACCAGTACCAGGGCGACACACCCAACTGACGACTCAGCTCGTAGATGCCATAGATGGTGCCACGCTTGTCGCTGCCGGCAATGACGATGGTGGGTGATGGGTGATGGGTGTTGGATGATGGCAAAGTGGTGATGATAAACTTCTCACGCTTGCCTTTCAGGTCGGCCAGCTTCAGCTTGTCAATAGCCTTGTTCTTGCCTAGGGTACCGATCAAGATGGAAGCCTCCCCCGACCCCTCCAACTGGAGGGGAGCTTTGCCAAGAACGCGTTTCATGTCCTCGCGCAGGTTCTGGATGGCCATCTTCACACCTTCGTATTCCTCCTGGCTATAGCCAATGGTGGCGTTGACAAGTGAAACGCCATCAGACTCTGGTGAGAAACTAACAAATTGTGGCAGTACGCCCTGTGCTCGAGTACAAAGCGATACTGCTACAAAAAGAATAATTCCAAAAAGTGATTTTACCTTCATATTCAACGCATCATGACTTTACGAGTACTGCCATTGGCACTTCTCTCAATGCAGAGGCCGTGAGGCTCGTTAAGCAGGCGTCCCTGCAGGTCATAATAGGTTGCGGGACCATCAACAGTCTCAGATTTTACGTTCTCGATGGCTGTACCGCCCTGGTCTATCGTGAAGATATAAGTGCTGAGACTCTGAGCAGGCAGGGTGGTCAACAGCTCGTTGGTAGATGCTTCAATGTCAATGTCCGACTTCTGGCAGAGATTCCCACTCTCATTGCCTGTCGACAGCCATAACAGACAACTCTTCACGTTGTAGGGCAGCTTGATTTTCAGGTCGCGCTCATTCGTCGTGGCATTGATAGCCATCACGATGAGCGAGTCGCCCTTGATATATGCCGAATACTCATAATCCTTCAGCTGTCCCTCGTCGGTGCGACCACCGTTGGCGTCTTGCGAGGTCTCTAAACGGGTAGAGCCAGTGACATGCTTGGAGAAGTGAGACATCACATAGGCGCGGGGCAGCAGCTCGTCCTTCTTGTTGCCTGCACCATATTGCGACTCGCCTGTACCACAGAAAGACCAATGTGCACGCAGGTACCAATAGATATAACCGGTACAGCCAGCCAACATACACTCGTTCAGCTCCTCGGCAAAAATCAGGTTATCAGTCCATGTGGGCAGTGCACCGGTATTGTCGGTCGTCGAGTGCTCCGTCATCCAGACCTCCTTGCCATACTTGGCTGCAAGAGCGGTGGCAGGCTTCATATACTGCAGGGGCAGATGGCCGTAGAGGTGACCTGCCACGATGTCAATCTGCTTGCGGCACTCCTCGTCCTTCATCAGCGGGTCGATATAGTTCTGGGTAAAGCCCAAGGGCTCACCGCTGATCAGACGTACACCCTGATAGGTCTCACGATCCAGTAAGTTAGCGAAGTTACTGACGAGCTCCACCTCTTCCTCAGGGGTATAGAGACAGCCAGAGTAGTTTACCCACCAGTCGGGCTCGTTCTGCACGGACACGGCATCCATCAGGACACCATGGTCGTTCATCCACTTCAGGAACGTGTTCAGCCACGGGAAGAACTTGCTGTAGCAGTCCTTGCGCAAACGTCCCTCCTTGTAGCCCTGGTCCTCGGCATTACCACCCTGTGCAGTACCGTTGGTCTTGTATTCACCGGGAGGTGACCAAGGGGTACCGAACACGATGCCGCCACGAGTCTTGACGGTCTTCGCTGAAGGCAGCGAGCCGTTCCAGTCGTAATCGCCCCAGTTATCACCAGTGAAACTCGGCGAGATCTCCATACGCAAGATGTTCAGTCCGATTTTCGACTTGGGACCGTAAAGCTTACTCACACAAGCGTTGTCTGTGCCAAACGGCTTCATGGCACCGTCACAACAAGCACCGCCGAAGCCGGTGACTGTCTGCTTACGGGTGTCGTACACTGTCAAGGAAGTCCTGGGTTTTGCTGCTTGAATGCCAATAACGGCAACCAGTGCAATGATAGTAGTAAAAATTCTTTTCATTGTTGTTATAAGTTAGAAAATCTGGTTGCAAAAGTACGCAAAAAAGCTGAACCCACCAAATATTTTAGGGAATAATTGCAATTTTTACACTTAATATGTACTGACACCCCATCGCAGACTGCCTGTACCCCAGCCCTAAAGGACTGGGGATCAGTGACCGCTGGAGTTCCGTTTATACCATACGCCAAACCAGACACATGCGATGACGAAGCAGACACCAGCGAGTGCATAGCTGACGGACTCTGACAGACTGAATATCTGCTCGCTCAGCAGGAACGTGGTGCAGACAACCGTCATAAAGATGGCAGGAATCAGCGTAATGACAAATGGTTTCTTCTGGCGAACCAGATAAACCGTGATAGCCCACAACATGAATACGGAGAGCGTCTGGTTGCTCCAGCCGAACCAGCTCCAGATCTTACCGAAGCCTTCCTTGTCAGACATCTGCCAGATGAGCAGGGCGATGACGGCGGCAAACAGCGGGATGCAGATGTACAGACGCTTGCGGATAGACTTCTGCTCCAGCTTCACGAAGTCGGCAATGATCAGTCGGCATGAGCGCAACGCTGTGTCGCCGCTGGTGATAGGTGCTGCCACCACACCCAGCAGTGCCAGAATACCACCGAACACACCCAGCCAGTCGTTACAGATCAGGTTGACGATAGAAGGGGCATCCTTCACCACGTCGGCTCCTCCGGCTACCAGCTGATAGCCTGGCGTGGGCTCATTATAGAAGAAGTACATGGCTACCGTCGCCCAGATCAGTGCCACGACACCCTCAGTAATCATAGCACCGTAGAAGATGGGACGTCCCATCTTCTCGCTCTTCAGACAGCGGGCCATCAACGGACTCTGCGTAGCATGGAAACCGCTGATAGCACCACAGGCGATGGTGATAAACAGACACGGGAAGATATTCTTCGGCGTCAGCGCCTCTACGCTCAAACCCTCCCAAACCTCAGGGATAGAGGGCCACTTCACAAACAGCACCACCGTCAGGGCAGCAGCCATGAAGAGCAGCGAGAAGGCAAACAGGGGATATATCTTTCCGATAATCTTATCGATGGGCAACATCGTGGCGATGATGTAGTAGATGAAGATGACGACAATCCAGAAGGTGTACTGTCCGGCACTCTCCACAACGGCTGCCGGTTCCCACATATCACCCAGAATCTTGGCAGGACTGAACACAAACACCGCACCGACCATCATCAGCAGGAATACCGTAAACACCAGCATAATCTGCTTCGTCGTATTACCCAGATATCTGCCGATAATCTCAGGCTGGTTGGCACCGTCGTGACGTATAGACAGCATGCCGGAGAAATAATCATGAACAGAACCGGCAAAGATACAGCCCAACACTATCCAGAGATAGGCTGCAGGACCATACATCGCACCCATGATGGCACCGAAGATAGGACCGGTACCGGCGATGTTCAGGAACTGGATCATGAAAATCTTCCACGATGGAAGCACCATGAAGTCGACACCGTCGGCTTTCGCCACGGCTGGCGTCACACGGTCATCGGGTCCGAACACGCGCTCAACGAGGCGTCCGTAGAAGAAATAGCCTAAAACGAGAGCAACAAGGCTCAAGGTAAATGTAATCATTGTTTAAAGTATTTCATGTTAATATTTTCCTGCAAAGGTAAGGGTTTTCTGTGAGATAAGCAAGTATTTTAAAAGAAAAACGGACGGATTGCACCGTTTTTCGTTCATTTTTTCGTACCTTTCACCCTTGGGGTAGGTACTCCCGCTCGAGAAAACTCAAAATTCTTTTGGTTTTCTTCTCGCTTATTCGTAC
>JBGUQW010000168.1:0-14328 GCA_045131435.1 Prevotella sp. | reverse complement strand
TTTCAAAATAATTGCTTATCTTTGCAATTCAGTAAAAAACACATTACGGAAAGAAAGAGTGACGATGAAAGATTTGAATTTTGATGAGGCTTTCAAGCTACTGGAAGAACAGGGGTGGAAGCCGATGTTGTGCGACACGCCGGTGACTGTTTATGACAACCCCGTGAACTGCGGCATCCCCAAGGATGTCGGCGATTTGAGTTATGATTATAATATGATGCCTCATGATTATTGGCCGCCAAACAGGATTTTTATGGTGCCTGCCTTTGGCGACTCGATGCGTGATGCGGACATTCATGCCGGCGATCTCCTGACGATATTAACGGAAGCGCGGTTTATGGACGACGACATGGTGCTGGTGAATATTGACGGGGAATGTACGGTCAAAGCGTACTTTGAGGATGACGACGGCGGGAAGTGGCTAGTGCCTTACAACGACAAATACGATGCCATCAAGCTGAGCGAGACAGACAACGTGTATGTTGTAGGCAAGGTGGTTGGCGTGACCAGGCAACATCCTCGTGTGAGGCATCGTGACTCTGAGCGCATTGTGCGTGCATTCAAGGAGAAGAACAAGGTTGACAGGAAGCTGTCGGGAGTAGAGCTGTCGGACATCATCAGGAGCATTGCCTCGCAGATAGAGGCCGGCAGACAATGGTTTGCGGTGTACAAGCCCCTTGCCGTGAAGAAGCAGGTGACTAAGGGTGACTACGGTGGTTTCTGCACGTTGGTGCGTGAGACGGTGCCTGATCACGCGAAGCTGCCTACTGCAGTGGAGCTGGAGCGTATGGACGTGTTGAGCTTCAGCAAGCCGGTGGCTCTGTGGGACCCGACCAACGCGCCCGTCAAGGGCAAGCGCTTCCTGAAATACAAGAAGGTTGGCGAAGCTGTGATGGATATGATTGCGCTGAAGCTGTAAACTAAAAAACTCTCAGAAAACTCTCAAAACTCTCACGAAATCGGGGTGTTTTTGTGTCAAAACTCTCAGAACAGCCCAAAACTCTCAAAAAAACTCTCAATAACTAGTCAGCGACGGAATATTTATTCCGCCGCTCTTTTTTTCTCCCTACATTTGCACCTGATTCCTGCAGGATCATCTTTTATTAATCCTTTAAAAATAAAAAACAAAAATATGGAAAAGAATCAATTGACAAAACTGACTGAGCACTTCTATCTTGAAGAATTCACGAATTCACGAATTCACGAATTCACTTTTCCTATGCGCGATATATAAGATGCTATGGCCAATATAATTAATTAATATAATTAATTATTATATTGAATTTAATTTACACGCCAGCAAACTAAAATATAGCAAAAAGTGAAATAGTGAAATAGTGAAAAAATGAAATAGTGAAAAATCATATTTTACTAATTATCAGAACATTAACAACAAATTGCAATTAGAAATTATGGATAAGAAATTAGAGAAATCAGAGAAAGCGGAAGTTATCAGAGTCCGCGGAACTGGTATAATAAATTTACCAAGTCATTCCTTCGAGTTCAACCCTCAGAAGGAAGGTAAGCCGCAGCAGACCAAGGTGAAGAAATACGGTCAGGCGAAAGCCTACAGCACCGTAGGTTCTGAGCCCAAGAGAGTGATCACCCTTCAGTGCAGAGAGGACGCCATCGATCCTTATTCTGAACTCACGGAGCAGTTTGAAAGTGTCATAAAAAGCGAATACAACAAGCCGCTTTTGTCGAAGCTTCAGCCACAAGGCAAGGTTTTCAGGAATTCCGACGACCTGAAGATGGCTGTGAACCGCTCCAAGAGACAGGTAGAAGTCATGTTTACCGTTCCCCTTGACCCTGTGGGCAAAGAGAGTTGTAAAGACATGTTTTACTCTAAAATTGTGGAGATTTCAAAATGTTTTGCTATCAACGAAAATACTATTCTGAAGTCGAAGTAGTCAACTCAGTTGACCAACTCGACGAAATCCTGAACGATCCTGAGCTGATGAAGCAGACACAGGCGTGCAAGGAAGCTCATGACGCTGGCGACAAGAAGCGTTACGATGAGCTGAAGCGCGAGTTGCCGATGTTCTGCTTCTCAGCAGCCAGCTTCGACAGGACGAAAAAGCGGGAAAAGGACGGCACGGAAGGCCCTCTCGGCTACTGGCGCGTGCAGGAAGCCGCGCACCTGAACGGCCTCTGCGTCCTCGACCTCGACCACTTGGATAAAGATCCTGTCTTTCTGTGGTCCGACATCTGCGAGCGTTATAACAAGCTTCAGAGTCAGACGCTGTACAAGTGGGACATTCACTGGGTCTTCGTGACACCCAGCACATGGGGTCTGAAGATTGTGTTCACCGCTGACCCGGAAGTCGGCAACCTTGCCGACAACCAGGCAGCCTTCTCGAAAGCCCTTGGCGTAGTGAACGACAAGAGCATCAAGGATGCCTCGCGCGGACAGTTCATTACGCCCGCGAGCTATACATTATTTATTGACAAAGAAAAACTGATAAACTATTATGACGAAGAATATGAGAAACTTTTTGGCGAAGATTATCGTCAAGGCAGTTCTAGCCCTAAGAAAACAAAAGACGTGGATGCCGACGTGGTGGGATGTCATGTGGGCGACGATCATCCTGACGGTGCTGTTCATAGTGACGGTGGTGCTGACGGTAATCAGCCACTAAAGCTGGAGGACATCAAGTATGGCAATACACCAGTTGCGGAAATTTTCGAGCGGTATACCCAGCGATATGGAACGCCAATTACGGGCGACCGTCATCGAACTCTTATCAAGGTGGCTGGACATCTTCGCTACCTCGTTGACAACTCCACAAGTAAACTCAAAGTGGCGATACGTGCGATTCCGTGGGTGCGTCAATGGGAAGACAAAGAAAAGAACGCTGGCGAGATTAATGACATTGTCCGCGACGCCTGCAAGCTGCCCATGTGGCGGGAAATCCCCAGGGCCGTCAAGGCAATACTCCCTGCAGATTGTGATATGCATCCAGGTGGAGATGAAGTGGCGGGCGATGCTCGAACGTCTGCTAATCAAGCTGATAGCCGAGAAATATGGGATAGACTACAGCCTCTCTTGGAAGGCGACCCGCTTTACGCCGTATGTACTGCCCATCTCCCAGACGAAAACAAGATGGCCGGCATATTCGCAGCAGGCGGCATGTTCTGCACCCTCGCCACCCGCGTACACTACCTGCACTACGACGGACGCCAGCACCGCATGAACCCGCAGGTCACCATCATCGGTGAGCCCGCCAGCGGCAAGTCATTCGTCGATGACATGGACGAAGCCATCATGAGCATCATGCGTGCTGCCGACGAGCCCGGCCGCCGTGCGGAGCGGGAGTATAAGAAGGAGCAGAAGAAGCGCCGGACGAGTAACAAGGCCGCCAAGGGCGAGCAGCAGCTGAAGGAGCCTGAGGAATGCATCCGCTACATTCCGTCGCGCACCTCGAATGCCGTGTTCTACCGCCGTCAGCAGAACGCCAAGGAGATGGTGGAGGGTGAAGTGATTCCGCTGCACCTGTACACCTTCGACTCCGAGCTGGACAGCAGCGTGACAGCACAGAGCGGTGGCACGTGGATTGGCAAGCACGACTTGGAGCTGAAGGCGTTCCATAACGAGAAATCGGGTGTGGACTATGCCAACGCCGACAGCGTCAATGAGGTCATCACCGTGTTCTGGAACCAGGTCATCACGGGTACCGACGTATCGCTGGCCAAGAAGATCAACATGCGAAACATCAACGATGGTCTGTGCTCACGTATCGCCATCATCCGTATGACCGACGACGAGTTCAGCATGATTGACAAAGGCCAGGCGAAGCAGATTGACAAGACATTTGTCGACCTGCAGAAGTGGGGTGAATTCTTCGACAAGCTGAAGGGTGAACTCTTCATTCCGAAGCTGGTGAACCACGTCTATGACCTCTGTGAGAAGGCCGCCAACGTGGCGAAGGCGAAGGACGACAAGGTGCTGAACTACTTCCGCAAGCGTGCCGTGTTCTATGCCGAATGGTTTACCATTCCGCGCATCCTTGCCCGCCACTGGTTGGAGAACAAGGACAAGAAGAACTTCAACATCATGAAGCCTGTCATCAAGAAGTCGGACCTTGATTTTGCAGAGCTGGTGTTCGACACCGTCATCTACTATCAGGATCTCTTCT
Organism: Prevotella sp.; assembly: GCA_045131435.1. Classification (GTDB taxonomy): domain Bacteria; phylum Bacteroidota; class Bacteroidia; order Bacteroidales; family Bacteroidaceae; genus Prevotella. The sequence continues at coordinate 10,192 of JBGUQW010000168.1, read as the reverse complement.
TCGGGAAGATGCTGGAGGACTGCTGGCAGAACGGCAAGAATGAGTTCGCGGTCAGACGTCAGTTGCATACCTCGCGCAACGAGGGAATGTTCGACACGCTACCGAAGGAGTTCAGCGTCAATGTAGCAGCGAAAATTTTAAATATAAATTACAGTGCCGCTTCATCACAACTCAACCGATGGGCTCAGAGAAACATGATTGTAAAAGAAGGGAAAGGCGTATGGAAAAAGGTATCATAACACGTGGGGTTGATACGTTCAACCTCCCCAACAAACCTCAGAAGCACGGATGGTTCGACCGCGTGAATGCCATCTACTACCGCGGCTTCGCGCTGCTCTTCAAACTCAAGGTGTATGTGAGCGGTCAGCGTGAACTCTTGGTCTGCTACGGCAGCCAGCGCAGGTTTGTCTCGAATATGGAGTATCAGTTTGCGGCTGTCAATTTGCGTTTCGACTGGTCGTACGCTGCTATGGCCTCACGGCCTGGTCATGACCCCGTTGATCTCTCTCGTGAAGACTTGGCGTTACTCTTCGGATTCTATCAGGACAGAGTGGATAAAGACGGCGAGCTCATCTTCAAGGATGGCAAGCCGGACATCATCTACGACGTCGAAGGATATCTAAGTTACGTCAAGGGATGTAAGAAGTATGCCGACTATAGCATGCTTGTGTTCTACAAGCAGGACAGGTTGCCCATACTGAAAGATGTTATCGACAAACTGACGTTCTGACGGTATGTGGAGAGCATTCACTCAAGAAGCAATAGCGGAGGAAGCCAGCTCGGCTGGCATCCTCGGCTATGCCAAACAACTGCTGAATGATGTCAGGCTCTATGGCGATGAAAAGATTGCGATAGACGTTACCGGCAAGGCCATACGGATAGACTGCAACTATCTCGCCATGAGCCGCATCTATTGTGCCATGTGGGACTTGTTCCTCAAGGGTGGTCAGGGTTTCAATCTCTGCACCCTCAGAATCAACCCACAATATCCTCTCAGACGTGATTGTGTGTTCGAGGTGGACGTCAAGCCGTCGGAACACATGAATCAGGTACAAGTAAAAATAGAAACTAAAAAAAGCAGACATTAGGTGATCATGGGGTCTCTAAAAAATCTCCGACCCCGCCAAACAATATGAAACATTTCCTTGTTTTTTCTTTGGTTTTGTGCTCACTTATTCGTACCTTTGCACTCGTGTTCATCGAACACGCATTTTTTGTTGCTCAATTATCCACTCGAACTACCACCTCGTAAGGGATTTTTAAGAGCAAACCTAATCATCATTGGAGCTGCGCTTTTATTATGCCCATAATGTTAGTGCTCTCCGCCAAGGTTAGAAGAAACGAGATAATTAATTATATAACATTAAAGCATTAAAAACAATGAAAAAATCAAGAAAGTTTTTTCCGTCACGTGCAGCCATGCTGCTGCTCATGACGATGCTCACCTCCGTTGGGGCGTGGGCAGACGAAATTGATTTCCTCTACTGGGAGGGCACACCGTACCTCAACATGCAAGGAAGTGTCCCGTGCACTAAGACGCTCAACGATGCCACCATCACCTCGTTCAAGGTGTATGACAACGGCGGCAGAACTGGCAACTACTACGACTACAGCAGCAGCACCCTCACTATTACCGCCCCCGAGGGCTATTTGCTCCAACTGTCGGGATGGATACAGACGTATGATAACCACTCAGACCATCTGACCGTCTATGATAACAGCGAGGCCAGCGGCACGAAGCTCATTGACCAGATGAGCAGTGAATCTGGCGGCCTTTTAACTTACACCCCTACCGTCACTAGTACGGGCCGGAGCATGACGCTGTACTTCTATTCGAACGGTGACGGCAATGATAAAGGTTTCGACCTCGACGTGAGGCTCATCGTCAACGAACCGCACGACATCAATATCAACACCGCCACGGGCGGTAGCGTCGGTGCCAGTGTCAGCGGAGTGAGCGTGACATCGGCCAAAGTTAAGGAGACCGTCACCCTGACGGCAACACCTCAGAGCACTTATATGCTTACCGGCATCAGCGTTAAGGACGGCAGCAACAAGAACGTGGGCGTGACGTGGGATGGCCCGTTCTATAACACCGCCACGTTTACCATGCCCTTCTCAGACGCCACTGTCACCCCGACGTTCACCGACAACCTGACTGCCGCAGGCGGCCTCTACATCAACATGCCCAAGACAGACAGTAAGTCACTCACCATCCCCTCGGGCGTAGAGTCATTCAAGGTCTATGACGACGGCGGCTCTGGCGGCAAGTACAGCAACAACTGCGACGGCACGCTCGTACTGACCGCCCCCACAGGCTACCGGATGCAGCTTTCGGGTTCCGTCGATATTTATAATGACTATTTGGCTGTCTATGACGGCAGCGATAACACTGCCTCGGAGCTCTATCATAAAAATGGCGGCTTAGGCAGCACCACCGTCACCAGCACGGGTAACACCATGACGATATATTTTCAATCGGGCAATGCTGGTAACGACGGTAATGGCCTCGACTTTACCGTGACGGTCTTTAACCCCAACGAGCAGTACACTGTCACCATCAACAACCCCGTCACGGGCGGCATTGTCTCCACCAATAAGGGTGCGGCCAGGAAGGACGAGACCGTCACCCTGACTTCGACACCCCAAAGCGGCTGTTTGCTCGTCGACCTCACCGTGAAAGATGCCAACGACAACAACATTTCAGTGGATGACATGCGCTGGCATACAGGAAACAGCACCGCCACGTTTACTATGCCCTTCTCTGCCGTCACAGTCACCCCGACGTTCACCGACGACCTGACTGCCAACGGCGGACTCTACATCAACATGCCTAAGACGGACACCAAGACCGTCACCATCCCCACGGGCGTACAGTCGTTCAAAGTGTATGACGACGGCGGCAAGGACGGTAACTACAGCAAAAACTGCAGTGGCACCCTCGTGCTGACCGCCCCCACAGGCTACGTGCTGCGGCTCTCGGGCAGCATCACGACTCGAGGGACGGGAAATAATGACTATCTGACCGTCTATGACAACGGCGAGGCCAGCGGCACAAAGCTCCTTGATGGAGTGAGCAGCCCCACCAGCGGCACACAGACCGCTATCACCACTGTCTTTAGTTCGAACAACACCATGACGATCTACTTCCATACGAACCCTACGTACGACTACTACGCCGGCCTTGACCTGACGGTGACGCTGGTAAGTGAAGTGGAACTTGCCGACAATGCCGACAACACAACCGCCATCAACAACAACAATGAGGTTACAACAACTGTCAAAATCAGCGGTCGCACACTCTATAAGGACGGCGACTGGAATACATTGTGTCTGCCGTTCAGTATGACTGCCGAGCAGATTGCGGTTTCGCCATTGGCTGGTGCCACCATCAAGGAACTCGCTACATCGTCAAACCTCAGCAACGGTACACTGACGCTGAACTTCGAGGATGCCACAACGATTGAGGCAGGCAAGCCGTATCTCGTGAAGTGGATACCTGCTAAGCCCGACCTCGTTATTAATAACAAGGCTGACTGGGATACCTTCGCTGCGGCTGTCAATGGAGGTGACACATATGAAGGCAAGTTAGTGAAACTTGCTGACGACTTCGACAACAGCGGAGACGGAGAGGCCGTGACGACGCTGGTTGGTACTAACAAGAGTTCCACATATTACCCCTTCAAGGGAACCTTCGATGGAAACGGACGTACGCTTACGGTCAACATTAATTCGACCGATAAAAATAATATTGGTCCTTTCCGCTTTGTCAACGGCGCAACGATTAAGAATCTCCATGTTGCAGGCAGTATCACTACAAACAAGCAAATTGCCAGCGGAATTGCCGCCCGTGTCATTGGTGGCACAGTGACGATTCAGAATTGTATAAGTAGTGTCGCTATCACAGATAATTATGCTCCTGGAGAAGGTCCATATAATGGACTACACGGTGGCATCGTGGGAAGAATTCAAGAGGGCACAGTATCGATTTCAAACTGTCTATTCAATGGTCAGTTGCTGAATGGCAGTACTGACGTCTACAACACCGGCGGTGACGGCGGTTTCGTTGGCTTAGTAGCTGATGCTGGTTCACTTAACCTTACAAGCTGTCTGTTCGCCCCGTCTAATATTACAATGAAATCGAATAATAGTTGTACTTTTTATCGTAAAAGCGATAATGCAACGGTAAATGACTCTAAAATCTACTATAATACGCCTTTCGGTACTGTACAGGGCACCGATGCCAGCGGCATGACTAACGAGCAGTTGCTTGCTGCAGATGCACTCGGCTCAAATTGGGAAATCAGTGGCGGAAATGTCGTACCTAAGATGAATAACAACATCGTCGATCCAAGGTTCGGTGGCGTGACCATCGTCAAGACGGCTCCTGCTCCTGTTGAGTTCACCGGTGGCTCGTTCAAGGGCTGCTACTCGCCCGTTGCTTTCACGGCTGGTGACAAGACGAAACTCTACCTCGGCAGCGCGAACAAACTCTACTGGCCGAACGCCAACTTCAACCTCAACGCCTTCCGTGCGTACTTCGACATGGGCGAAAACAGCGTTGTCAGTGCTGTCAAGATGAACTTCGAGGAAGGCGAAACCACGGGAATCATTGAGATGGAAGATGTAAGAAGTCAGAAGGCAGATGTGAATGCCGTCTTCGACCTGCAAGGCCGCCGCGTGGCTCAGCCCACCAAGGGCCTCTACATCGTGAATGGAAAGAAAATCGTGATTAAGTAAATGGAGGGTAACACAATGAAGAAAGCATATATAACACCCGAGATGGAAATGGTCGTGCTGCAGCAGCAGAGCAGTCTCCTGGCTGGCAGCGGCATCACCGGTATCACCAGTAACAGCGGTATCGACCTCAATATCGAGCCAGGCACCGGCAGTGGCGACAGTACTCCCCGCTCGTCGGAGCTGGACGAGTTCTTTATGAACTTTGAGTAAACCCTCATGACTCACGGGGGCTGATCCCCCCTGGGCGATGGAAGTTGAGATAAAATTCAGTTGAAATTATCTCAACTTCTTTTTTTTCTGATTTGTCTCTTTATTATTTTGTAAATTTGCACTCGCATTCAGATCTTTCCATCACACGGTGCCAGGCACGGTGTGATATTCCGTCATTCCGTCATTCCGACATCCCGTCCTTCCGACATTTCGTCATCCAGGCGCCGTGTCGTTATCCCGCCTTTTACCACTGCTCTGTGGTGGTTACCTCGGGCTCGTCGGGGTCGCCCAGGGGCAGTTGTGGCTGCGGTGAGCCGGCCAGCAGCGTGGACTGCGTCTTCAGGCGGTAAACCATCACGGAGGGTTTCTCGTATGTCTTCTTGATTGTTGTCATAATGCGTTCCTCCCTTATTTAATGATGAATTTACGTCCGTTTCTCACATAGATGCCCTTTGCGCTGGGCTTGCCTTGCAGCTTCCGACCATCGAGCGTGTACCACGCGCCGCTTAATTCGTGAGATTCGTGCAATTCGTGTTCGTTAATAGCTGTCGTGTTCTCCTCAAATCCGAGGAATGCCGGTGCTGACTGTGCTGGTGCCGTAATCTCCAAGTGTGCCTTGTTCGGGTTCAGCGCCGCACCTACGAACTTATAGAAGCCCACCGTGCCGTCTTTGGCTGCCAGCGTATAGGGCACCGTTCCGTCGGCTACTGTCGAGCCGCCTTTCAGTTCGTTGCCGTCGAGCGTCTGCGTGGTCGTGGCACGTGACAGCGTGATGGCCGACTGTGTCGATTTCAGCACGACGGCCTTGTCGGCAGGGATTTCTCTGCCCGGCACTGCTGTCAGCTCCACCTTGTTGGTCGTCGTATTCACCTCTGCCTGATATACCGTCGTGTTCTCGTCGGCCGTGTAGCCTGCCGCAGGGTGATAGAATGTCGACCAGTATTCTGTATCTTCCGCTGTCGCTCTGTTGGCCGTCACGCTGTAGGTCGGTGGTGTCAGCGTCACGTTCGTCAGTGCCAGCAACGTCGCCGATGCTGTCTGATTGTCATAAGTGTTCGTGCCGTCGCTCAGCGACTTGCCGTCGGCGATTTTGACGGTGCGGTTGCTGTTGTATAAGCCGTAGCTGCTGGCCGTGATGAAGTCGGAGGCGCTGGTCCAGCCGAGGGTGATGTTGCCATCATCGGAATAGATGCCGGCCTCGTCGCCGGTGGCGGTGACCTTGCCACCATTGATGGTGACGTCGCCGCCGGAGAAAATGCCGGTGGCGTTGACCGTGCCGCCGTTGATGGTGACGCCGTCAACGACACGGATGCCAACATCGTTGGTACTGGTGACAGTGAGAATGCCGGTGCCAAGAGCCTGGCCGTAAATGGTCAGGGAACCGTCGCCATAGATGCCAGTGCTACCGCCGCTTGCGGTCATCGTCTTGCCGTCTGCGAGAATGATGTTTACGTCGCCCATGCAGTCTATCTGGCCAATGACGTTCACATCGCTGTTCACCACATACCAGCCTGCCGAGAGCGTCGTCATGGCGTTGTTCAGCGGGACTGCCTCCACGCCCTCATGCAGTGTGCCAGTGGCATCTACATACGACGTGGTGACGGTGGGCAGTGCCGTAATCTTGCCCGCATAGTTTTTCCAGTTTGTAGTAGCCTTATAGGATGCCACTTTGTCGCTGAACACGTAGATGTTTGCCAAATTGTTGCAATTCGCAAAGGCATCTTCGCCTAAACTGCATGACGGGGCATAAACAGTGACAGTAGCCAGATTAGGACAATTCAGGAAGGCGCACCGACCGATGCTCGTCACACTGGCGGGAATCTCAATCGATGTCAGACCTGTATTATAGAAGGCCCTCTCGCCGATGCTCGTCACGCTGGCGGGAATAGTGGAGTTGTTACATCCAATAATCAACGTGTTGGTCGATTTTTCTATAATCGCATTACAACCATTGCGAGAGTCATAGACCGTATTCCCATCTTCCACAGTTATTGATGCTAAGTCACAATTCTGGAAGGCATAACTACCGATACTCGTCACCCTGGCAGGGATGGTGATGGACGTCAGATAGAAACAGTCATTGAAGGCATGATTGCCGATGCTCTCCAAATGCGAACCTTCTGCAAAAGTGACAGACTCCAGGTTATAGCAACCAGAGAAGGCATTAGCCCCAATGCTCGTCACGCCGGCAGGGATATTAATCGATGTCAGACCAGTACAAGAATGAAAGGCATAAGTGCCGATGCTCGTCACACCATTCCCGATGACGACAGTTTTGATAGAAGAACGATAATCTTTCCACGGTTGGTTGGAAGTAGAATAATAATCCGCCATTGCCCCCGTTCCGCTGATGGTGAGGGTGTAATTGGGGGATTTGCCGGTCAACACCCATACCACGTCTCTCTCATGATCTGTTGTGCCGCAATAACCACCCGTTATTCCCGTAATTTTTGTCGCATAGGTACTCCAAGCAGACTTATAGCCGTCCACCAAGTCGCTGAACACGTAGATGTTTGCCAAATTGTTGCAATACGCAAAGGCTTTATCACCTAAAGTGCATGACGGGGCATAAACAGTGACCGTAGCCAGATTAAGACAATTCTGGAAGGCACGCCTGCCGATGCTCGTCACGCCTGCACCGATGACGACTGTTTGGATATCACTCGCATAGCCATCCCACGGCCGTTCGGAAAGATCGTTATAATTCGTCATCGCCCCTGTGCCGCTGATGGTGAGGGTATTTGTGCTGCTGTCGTATGCATAATAGACACCATTGCCGCATGTGCCGTTATAAGAAACTTCGGCGAAAATGGCACTCACCGATACGTTGCTCTTGGGCATGATGAAGCTGTTGCCTGTGGACTCAACGTCGTTGTTCTGAGCATCCTTCACAACAAGGCGGCTGAATATGTATCCTTGGTCTGGTGTGGCGGTTATCGTCACATTAGCACCTAACTTTGCCGTTGTTGCCTCACATGCTATCGTACCGTGCTCGATGCCGTCGGCAATGGTGATGGTGTAGTCGGTATCGTCCTTCGGAAAGATAACACGGCGGCTGCCATCCTCGATGATGGTGAAGTAGTCGGCCTTGCTTTCGGTCACATCGGTTGTTTCATGCATATAGACGATGCTCTCGCTGATGCTCGATGCGTCAACCAGGTCGATACCATCGTAAATGGTGATAGTTCCTACAACTGCATGACCAGAATTATAAGCACCACCTTTGCCGATGCCATTGCCAGGATAGCTATTGTCTGTTCCGCTAATCGCCCTTACTGTTCCACCTTTAATGGTGATGTTGCCGAGCGTTGCTGTCCTGTCTGAATCGCCGCCAACGCATACACCTGTGCCGATACCAGCACCCATGCCGTCGCCAGTTGCCGTGATGTTTCCGCCCTCGATGACAATATCGCCCCCCGTAGCGTCCACACACCAAGCGCGGCTCAGACCGATACCTGCGGAATGTAAAGCGCCGTTCGCCGTCAGCGAGCCATCGCCCTTGATGGTAAGCGTAGTGCCTGAACCGCCGACCTGAATGCCTGCTGTATAGCGATATGCATCTATATTGGAATCATATCTTGAAAGACCACTAATGCTGTTCGTGCCTACAAGGGTAATCTCAGCCGTTCCTGCGCAGACGATGCCACCGGTGATGGTCACATCGCTAAGCGTAATACTGGCATTGTCGGCAATCGTCACCGTGCCAGAGGTCGAGCCCGTCAGCACGTCGCCGTCCTGTGCGGTGTAGCTCTCGCTGCCCGAAAGCGTTTTGTCCGTCGCCCACGCCGTCGCAGTCGTAAGCATCATCACAAGCAGCAGCATCGCTGCCCGTCTTGTTGCGCCCAGCCCCAAGGCCAACGGCGCGAAAAAGTTCTTCTTAATTCCCATTGTTATTGTTTATTTTTGATTATTTATTTGTCTCGTAGGGTATAAATATGACCTCAAACTTTCTCATCGTTGAAAAATCCAAAAAACGTTGCAAAGATACGAATAATCTTTGAGATTATTTACAATCAACCACAATTTTACACATTATTTAATACACAAAAGGAACCGTCCCTTTTGTGTACCTTACTCTGCGTTTTCTCTTCTTCCTTCAGTTCCTTGAACTTCTCTTCCGAAATGTTCTCCAGCAGATATTGCTTGATATCGTCTTCGGACGGCAACTATTAGATTGTCGGATTCACAAACTTCACAATGCAGTCAATGCAAATCGGCTTGCCCGTTACCGTATCGATAAAGACATTGGCGGGATGCATGTCTTCGAGAGCCAAGCGGTCGGAGATGTAATTAACGCCCTCGCCGTTCCAATTGTCACGGAAGCCTTTGGCTGCAACCATATCGTCTATCTCTTCCTTCGTGGCCAGTCGCAGACAGTTCACGTAGGGCTGAGTCAGCACTATGCGCATAAGATTGTCGCTGTCGCGAGTAAAGCCAATCACTTTCATAGCCGTCTCAGGAAAGAGGTAGTTGTGAAGTGCGATGGCTTCAAGTGCTTTGTTGGTAGTTGAATAGATAGATGTACGTTCTTTAGCTACTGATGGGGCACCTTCTTTGTAATACACCTTTGCTTCTGCCCCTTGGGCTATCATTGGTCCGAAATTCTTCTTGATAATGCTCTCTGAATGTTCAAACCACAAGCCTTTGGCTCTTGACCATTCTTCTATTAAATGTTCCTGAGCTTCGTCTATCTGCCAATTGGCTGGGCTGCCTCCTTGGCTGCTTTCAGCATTGCTACTTGTTGTAAGGCTTCTTCGAGCGTAGCATGCGACGATGGACGCCCCAATGAGAGGCGAGCCTCCCTTGCAGAGTCCTGCATGCTCTGGTAGAGTAAATCCATTAAAATCTTTTCTTCCATATCGTATGTCGTTTGCGTAGTTATCAATCATTTGCAGCGTTTCGGCGGTAAAGCCTTCGGCTGCGATGGCGGCGTATATGTTGTTCAATACATCCATAACCAATACTCTTTTGATTGCAAAGATACAAAGATTTTTCGGAGATTGATGTGGTATTGGCCATTTTTACACATTATTTAATAAAACGTGCAATTTATGTCAATCTAGCGGCACGGTTGTGGTCATTTGGTCAAGGTCATTTGGTCATTTTCGATTTCGGGAACGCGGTTATTTGCTCACTATATATGTACACAATAGGGTCTCTAAGTTTGCATTCTGATAGAGAATATCAGTGAAGAATTTGCTCAATACCGGCCAATTCCTTACCTTTGTTGTCAGAAGGAGGA
>JBGUQW010000167.1:0-6041 GCA_045131435.1 Prevotella sp. | reverse complement strand
ATTGAACTTCTGCTCTGCCAGTCCAGCTTTAGGCGCTTTGCTACTCGTCTGTGAGCTGTACAGATAACCTGTGTGCTTCTGACCGTCGTTGCTGTTGCCATAGATCGTAGAGTTGTTGATGGTGAAGTTCTCTACGACAGGACCATTTCCGGCATCACCTGTAAAGTCGAAGACAGGCTTACTGCTCTTCATATACTCAGCGATACAGTTCTCGAAGGTGAAGTATTCAACCAGATACTTCTGCTTATTGCCGCTGAACAGTGAGTTCTTGGCACGAGCGAAGATGATATTCTTGAACACCACGTTGAACGGTTCCTCATAGAAGCCCAGGTTGTTGACGGTAAATGCAGGCAGCAATGTAGAGCTATACTGAACCATAGCACCACTGCAGTCGTTCAGGTCGATAGTAGCAGGATTAGCCTCATCACCAATGATATTGATGGTGGCATTAATCTCCATCGGCTTGCTCACGGTGTAGTGACCACCAGGAAGCAGGTTGATAGTGATGTAGGCAGGAGCCAGACCCTGTTCCTTATAAGCCTCTTCAACGTCAGCAGCCAGGTCGGCACCATCCAGCGGAGTCAGCTCGATAGGAGCAGTCACAGTCTCGGGCTTGTAAACAGTCAACCAACGTGGGTCACCGATACGAGCCTTCGCCTGATCTGAGTAGGAAACCTCACCAATATGGAAGTCACCATTCTCAGCATCCTTGAAGCCAGGATCGCCCTCGATAGCTGTTACACCTGTCAGCTTAGCCTTGCCAGCCTCGGCTTCGTTGACATCCTCGTCGTTGAAACGTACAGAGTTGTTGTCAATATCCCAAACACCACCATTGGCGTTTCCACCATTCAGGCCAGCATAGAACTCACCCTTCTTACCGCTGTTGACGATAATGCTGTTCTTCACCTCGTAGGTCATCCACTTTTGAGAGTTCTTACGACGGGTAGAAGTGGTCTTACCGTTAGCAATATTGTAGAAGTTAGAGTTCTTAATAGAAGTCAGCTGTGACTCACCGCCCAGACTAACTACATCCTGACCGCTCTGCGAGCTATAGAAGCCACCGTTCTGCCACTGGGTAGAAGCATCTGCCCAAAGAGTAGAGTTTACAACTGTCAGCTTCTTGGTATTACCACCACCATTGAAGTCGAAGATGGTCTTCTTAGAAGCGCCCTTGATACCAATGATACAATTGTTGACCTCAACATTGTCGAACAGGTACTTCTGCTTATTAGCATATACCAACTGCTGGGCAAGGTCTTTAACAACCAAGTTCTTGAAGATGATATTACCAATGGGAATACCACCAGCCTCGTTAGTAACGGGAATCGGATTAGCACTCATCAGAACGAATGGGCCATCCAGGGCAGAAGCATCAATAACAGTATTCTCACCAGCACCGGTAATAGTGACATTGCCAGCAGCCTCAATGGGCTTTGTGATGGTATAGTTACCTTCACTCAGGGTCAGTGTCACGTTGCGGACTGTCACATCCTCAGTAATCTGTGCGTCGAGAGCATCGCTGATATTGCCTGGCTCGACAGCCAGTTCGAAGTCAGCAGGAGGAGCCTGGAACTCAGCATTAACGACGACGTCAGCAGCAGGAGCAACGAAAGAATAAGCACCGTCTCCGTCATCAGTAACCTGGAGATCGGTATTACCTGCACGGGCAGTAACCTTCACAATAACGTAGGTGTCGAGAGACTTCACAGTAACAGAAACAGTCTCACCCTCCAGAGCCTTGGTCGTCACAGAGATGCCACCATGCGTACTATCGAAATTAGGATCAACAGAGATGTTAGAGATAGTCTTCCATGAAACCTCAGACTTTTTCTCTTGACCACCACCACGGTAGATGCTCTGGATACCAATCTTCTTCCAGTCAGAGAAGTCCTGATTCAGGTAGAGACGGTAAGGATAGATATCCCAATCATCAGAGAAGCTATAAGGAATCTCGGTCATAGGCTCAGTCAGCTCCGTGTACTCAGCGGGATCAAGCGTCAGCAGAGACTGAGTGCCGTCAACCTCATACCAGTACTGATAGGACAGTTTGTCAACCAACAGAGGATTACCCTCGGTATCAGTGTCAGGGACCTCAATAGAGATATTGGGATAGCTGGTACCTGACAACTTAGAAGCAACAATCTTTGGCTGTGCGGGAGTAGCAGCAACATCCTGGATTTCCTGCAATGTAACATCAGTCAGAATCAGGTTCGGATCGAGCAGCAGCCATGCAGCATTGATGAGCAAGTAGCTGGGTGATGCCATAGTCAGCGTCTTTGCGGTAGCGTCGTAATCCATCACGACATCCTCAAAGCCATTCTGACCATAGCCTGCGAAGAAGTAGTCAAAAACAAACCACAAGACACCGTCTTGACCGAAGTACTGACCAGTGGGGAAGGTCACCTTGTTGGTTGCGGGATCAAGTGTACCCTTAATCCAAGCATCGGGAATATCCTCGCAAAGACCCTTTACAAAGACGTCAGTACCAACGACAGCAACCTGTACGTGCAGGTTGTAGTCCTCAGCGACGGTTTCACCAGTGTCTTGGTCTGTACCTAAGCTCTGAGACTTGAAGTACCACTCAGTAGTAATCACATCAGGAGCAGCAAGGGGATCGGGAGCAGTGCCCTTCACCATAGCAGTAATCTCAGTGAAGTAGCCATACATGGTATTTACGTCATTTTCTGCACTGCTCTCAAAAATCAGTACATCATATGGCCAGGTCATCGTGCCGGCTTCAGCATCATAGTCTACAGTGACTTGATCTATAGCCCCAGTGTTATAGTCATAAGTTCCAAAGTAGAAATCGTAAGTGTCGTTGTAATTACCATAATATTGGCCAGAAGCAAATGTGATGCTCTTACCGTCTTCACTCAAGGTACCCTTAATCCAATTGGGTTCCTCCATATAGTCACTATAGTAGCTGAAGCCCTGAACATAGACATCATTACCATCGAAACCGACCTGCAAAACTTTCTCTTCACCGTTCTCATCCTCACCATCATAGAAATATCTGGCAATCGTCCAATCTTCAGTTACAAGACCTGTAGGAGGAATCACGCGAGGATCGGCAGGAGCAGTCAGCGTAAATGCAGGAGCAATCCAGTAAGTATACAAGATATTTTCTGTTGCCGAAGAGCTCTCAGCGATATAGTCAGCACTGGTAATCGTGCCTGCTTCGGAATCAATAGTAAAGCTATAGCTCTCCAATACATCACCAGTATCAGAATCCATAGCATTCAGATACTCACCATCACCGACATACTGTCCACTGGGAACGGTAATCTTGTTTCCGGCAACGGTACCCTTCACCCAGCTTTCCTGCTGCCAGTAAGCCAGACCCTGAATATAAGCGTCAGTGCCAACGAAAGCAACATTGATGTTCTTCACCTTCTTGGTATAATCTGCCCAACCATTGCTGGTGTAGACAGCGAGTATACCATCGAGGACGTAATAAGGAGTTACCTCAGCACCATCAGGGAGCTCAACCTTTTCGGGAGCAATCTCCAAAAGGGGATCGTAAGCATCAATCAGCTGAGAGGTCTCCAACGTGATGTCATCGACATTCAGACGGTAGAAGTCTGTGCAGTCGAAGTGACGGATAGCCACGTAACCCTCGGCACCGGCATAGCCACTCAGGTCAACCTCATACAGATACCACGCGCCCTGTGCACGACGAGGACTTCTGAAGGCACCGTCAGGAGCATTGAAATTAGCGGAAGGAGCCAAAGAAGGAGCAGCTGTCATCGTCCATTCCTGAACCTTTTCAAAGTCTGCAGCAGATGTTCCGCTGGCTGTAGATACCATCACTGCAAAATGCTCAGCGCACCAAGCAGCATCCTGAGCACTGGCATAGAACGAAATCTTACCATCCAGCTTCATCTTCGGAGAAACCAAATAGTTGTCTGGAGTCAGGGCACCAACACTGTTGTCATAACTGGCAGAAGCAACCAAACCGGCTTCACCGTCATGACCTGCCTGAGTACTAAGATCCCATGTATAACCATCACCGTCGGCATCAATCTCTGTCCAGCCATTCATTGCCTGGCTGAAGCCATAGGTATAGACTTGAGCATCAGTTCTGCGGGGAGCCTTAACCTTGCCCTTCAAATTTGATGCAAACACGTTCTGCTTCTTGGCAGCCTTTACCGGAGCCTGCAAGGTAACTGGCAAAACCTGTTTGTTGGCCTTGGCCTTCTGCATAGTCTGCGGAAGGGCGGGCTTTTGGAACTTGAATGCGCTAGCATTCTCCTTGGTCAGCTGACCTGTGCGCTTTGCCTGCAGCAGTTGCTGCTTCGGCGTGAGCACGCGGTCGGTTGATTTGGAGTTTTGCGCAAACGCAACGACTGACATCATGAACAATGCCAGTGTCAAGAGAGTAAAATTCTTAATTCTCATTGTCGCAAAATTTTTAATTAATAATTAATGTTTATCTATAATGTATAGTTGCTCTTGTTACCAAATTGACACAATTCGGGTGCAAATATAGACAAAAAACCACAAACCGCCAAACATTTGTGACGAAAAGTGACGTTTAAGATAAAAATAAGGTCTGCACTTATTATGTTGGGAGGCATTACCCTTTATGACAAGTAGAGGACTTTTTTATGCCAACTGCTATTTCCGTTTTTGGAATATCATTTATTTTACTGAGCAATATAAATGATATTGTTCTGCAAAATAAATTATATTACAATGCAAAATAAGTTATATGTCACAGATAACGATGATATTTGGCATGACAAACGCTTGCTTGAGCAAGGATCATGCGTATCTTTGCCCACGCTCACAAGGCTATTCTCTGATCTCAATGAGCCTATTCTCTGATGCGCGCGAGAATTATATTTTACTTCAACACTACTTTGCGGCCATGATGGATGTAGAGGCCTGGACGCGTGGGGTTGGCAATGCGCTGTCCCTGCAGGTTGTAGTAGCTGTCTGTCGTGAGAGAATCGCGACGTACTGTGGTGACACGGGTGGCAGCAGGATCCGGCTGCAGACCGATGACGGCACGCTGCAGATAACGATAGCCCTCCCAGAGGTAGGCACTGTCGGGGTCGTCAGGATTGGCAAGCGTCAGCTTGTAGTAGCCGTTGTTGTTGCCATCCCATCCCCAGTTGATGTGGAAGTAGCCGTCCTTGTAGCCATCGACGACAAAGACATGTCCGGCACCGCTCATCTTCTTGCCCGAATAGAGCATGGGGCGTCCAGCCTCCAGCTCTTCGTAGATGAGGTCGTCCCAATCGATGAGGTGCGTCCAATGATCCTTATCCTCGTAGTCGGCACTGAATCCGAAATACTGCGCCAGATAGCTCCCGACAGTATAGGCCCCCGAATAGACGTCGTAGTCCATCTCGGCAGCCTGTCCGCAATAGCGCATCAGCTTGGCCACAGCGTATGCCGACGCACTCTTGTCAAACATATCGTCGTATGCATCGTTCATCAGATGATAGTCGAAGGTGGTGGGGGGCAGCGCTTCCAGCTGCAAGCCCAGCGACTCGGTGGTATATCCGGGAATCTCCTTGGTCTCGATGTTTGCCGACCAGTATTTCAGGATCTGTGCCATCGCCGTAGCCACACAACCCGTAGCACAGTGTGCACCCTCGTCATACTCAGGTGTCATGAGGTTGAAGGGCAGTCGCTGACCCCAGCGGGTGGTCATCAGCGGTTCGATGTTCCCAGCACGGCGTGGCGCACGGTGCGGCGTAGCCTCACCCCGTTTCAGCAACAGCGCGTCATGCTCCATCGCGGCAAGCCATCCCTCGACGGCAGGCGGCATGTTGTCGGCATCAAAATGGCCCTCATCGCTGAACGCCACAAGATGGCCATCGACCTCAATGGTAAACCCTGTTCCCGCAGGTACATTATTATTAATAACATAGTTTTGAGCCAAGGCCACCAGCCCCAGCATCAACACTCCCAAAAGCATTAATCCCTTTTTCATGCCGCCAAAGGTACAAAAAAAGTGGCAACCCTGCAAGGAGTTGCCACTTTTTTTATTGTTATCTATGTTGCCATGAATGGCAACAAACTGCACGCTT
>JBGUQW010000166.1:0-95478 GCA_045131435.1 Prevotella sp. | reverse complement strand
TATTATATATATAATATATAATATTAATTTTATCGATTTCATGTCAAAATTTTTCTCGGTTTTTTGCGCCAAATCGTAGACTTGTAGGCATGTAGACTTGTAGACTTCGAAAAATCTGTTTTTTTGACAAGCGGAGAATGGTGAGGATAAGACACTCATAAAATTTTGTGTGGGAAAGATTTGCTTATTCCATAATTATTGCGTACTTTTACAGGCAGATGGCGGGGAGGAGGGACAGAGAAAAACAAATAATAACCCGAAAACAAAGAAAAAAAAACGGCATCTTTTTGGTTATACCCAAAAAAATGTGTACCTTTGCAACATATATACAACATACAACACAAAGAAAGAATATGAGAAAAGGACGCTATTATCTGCAATTGCTGGTTGCTGCACTCAGCACCGTGGCATTCACTGCCTGTAACCCCGATGATGTGGAGTCGGCTGTCGACACACTGCCCATGCCGTCGGAATATGAGGCGAACAAGGACAAGTCGGTGAAACCCGGCGACAGCTTCTTCGACTACTGCAACGGCTCGTGGCTGGCAGCACACCCCATTCCCACAGATCCCACGGTGAACCTCGGAGGCCTGTATGGCGCCGCAGAAGTGATGGAACAGCGCGTGGAGCAGCTGAAGAAGAGCAACCCCGACATCGGACGATACTATACGCTGGTGGACGAGATTCACGAGCACTCCAAGGCTGCGCGCCAGTATATCGCTGAGCAGAAGGCGAAGATGCAGAAGCCTGCCAGCAAGGAGGAGGCCTTCCGGGCTATCGGCAGGATGTATTTAGAGGGTGTCAACGTGCTGGGCATGTCGTACATGCTCTACTGGGACCAGACGCAGCTGAAGGGTATCCTGCTGCCTGTGTTGCCAAGCCCCATCGACGACGCTTTCCTGGAAGAGATCCAAACAAAGCCGAAGACATCACTGCTCGAGACCAGGGCAGGCAGCGCCCCCTCCGTGCCGAAGCTGTTGGCAGAGGGCATGGGCCTCGACCTCTCGCTGGTGAAGATGACAGATGAAGTGGAGGCAGTATGGCAGGCGTTCTGGGACGACAACACCCTGGACCAGTTGTATCAGAAGATGCAGGACGCATGGTCAGAATACGAGGCCTACGCCGACCTGCAGGGTCTCGACGACTTTAATGCCACCCATAGTAAATATGAGCGCCAGACGGTGGAAAGCCTGCGCAACAATGCCAGAGCGGCACTGGGCTACACCCTCTCGTACCACTTCCAGCAGCAGTTCCTGACGCAGGAGATGAAGGACAAGTACCTGGGCATCACCAAGGAGATACAGGCTGCCCTGCGCAAGCGCATCCAGAAGGTGGACTGGATGAGCGAGACCACCAAGCAGAATGCCATCGACAAGGTGGACCACTACACACTGAACGTGGCATTCCCCGACACGTGGCACACCGACTGCATTCCTGCGCTGGCCAACTGCGGATCGATGGCGGAGGCCCTGCACCGCGTGAAAGCTGGCAATGCCCGTCTTGAAGTGGCGCTGACAGGTACGAACGAGATATTCTCGAACTATCTGACACAGACGAGCATGGACAGCAACGGAAATCCGATGTCGATGGACCTGACGCTGGTCAATGCCACCTATTCGCCCCAGACCAACAGCGTAACCATCTATCCCGCCATGCTCATGCCTCCCATGATGCCTGAGGAGGGATACAGCGATGCTGCCTACTATGCCGTGTTCAGCATCATCGGACATGAGTTCACCCACGGCTTCGACAACAACGGTGCCCAGTGGGACAAATACGGCCAGAAGAACAACTGGTGGGCCGTGACGGACATGATGAATTTCCAGGACCGTAAGCAGAACCTGATACGCTGCTACAGCAATATGGAGCTGGATCCGCAGCGCTCGCCACTGACGCTCTGTGACGGAGACCGTACCCAGGGCGAGAATATTGCAGACCTGGGGGGATTCCTTGCAGCCCTCGATGCCTATAAGGTGCGTCTGGATGCCCAGGGATTCACGGGCGAGGCACGCAAAGAGCAGATCCGCAAGTTCTACGAGGCGTATGCCCACCTCTGGTGCATCCAGTATGGCGCGACGAAGTTCAACATCCTCGTGAATTCGGACGTCCACGCCCATGCCCGTCTGAGAATCAACGGTGTGGTGATGAACACCGACCAGTGGTACACGCTCTATGGTGTCACTCGCGACAACCTGCTGTATCTGCCAAAAGACCGAAGAGCGTATATTTGGTAATTAGATAAAAGATAATAGTTGGTTATGAAACAAAGACTAATGATGACCCTGCTGGCAACGATGCTGTTTGCCACGCAACAAGTGTATGCCCAGCTGCCTGCTGTCACGCTGAAGACCATAGACGGCAAGACAGTCAGTGTGGACACGCTGAGCAACAACGGGAAGCCGTTTATCATCGACTTCTTCGCCACGTGGTGCAAGCCCTGCAACCGTGAGCTGGACGCCATCGCCGAGGTCTATGAAGAGTGGCAGAAGGAGACAGGCGTCAAGATCTTCGCCATTTCGGTGGACCAGGCACAGAACATCCAGAAGGTGAAGCCGCTGGTGGACAACCACGGCTGGGAGTACGACGTGCTGCTGGATCCCAACAGCGACCTGAAGCGCGCCCTTGGCATCCAGGCCATCCCCTACGTACTGGTGTGTGATGGCGAGGGGAAGATCGTGTATAAGCACATGGGCTATACCGACGGTGAGGAGAACGAGCTGATTGAGAAAGTGAAAGAGGCCGCGAAGTGACAATGTAAAAATGTAAAAATGCAAAATGTAAAAATTATGAAGCGCCGTTGTATTTTCATTATTTCATTTTTTAATTTTTACATTGCCACATCAGTGGCACAGGTGACGCTGAACGGAAGTATTCAGAGCGACATGCTGCTGCCCAGGGAGGATACGGAGATAGGTGCGGAGAAGACGGAAGACTTCCAGACCAACACCTACGTCGACCTGCTGATGCAGAGCAAGTATGTGGATGCCGGAGCACGACTGGAATACCTGGAGCATCCGCTGCCAGGCTATGAGAACGACTTCAAGGGATGGGGTGTTCCCAACTTCTGGGTGAAGGGACGTCTGGGCTGTGCTGAGCTGACAGCAGGCACGTTCTACGAGCAGTTTGGCTCGGGACTGATTCTGCGCACCTACGAAGAGCGCTCACTGGGCATTGACAACTCGCTGCTGGGCGGACGACTGGTGGTGAAGCCCACCAAGGGTGTGACGCTGAAGGCCCTCGGAGGCAAGCAGCGCCGATACTGGGAGTGGAACAAGGCGTGGATCACCGGAGCCGATGGCGAGGTACACCTGAACGAATGGATTCCCTCGCTGCAGCAGTCGGCAACAGAACTGATGGTGGGAGCCTCGTGGGTGAACAAATACGAGAGTCAGGAAGACATCTTCGTCGACCCTACCCATAAGCTGAACCTGCCAGAATTTGTGAATGCCTGGGACGTTCGCGCCACCCTGAACAAGGGACCGTGGAGCCTTTTGGCAGAATATGCGCAGAAGACGCAGGATCCGTCGTTCGACAACCAGTACAGCTACGAGAAAGGTACTGCCGTGCTGTTTTCCGGCTCCTATTCGAAGAAAGGCCTGAGCGTGCTGCTGCAAGGCAAGCGCAGCGAGAACATGGCCTTCCGCAGTCGTCGTACCATGCTGGGCACGTCGTCGTTCCTGAACCACCTGCCAGCATTCACACAGGACCATACCTATGCACTGGCAGCCCTCTACCCCTATGCCACCCAACTGGCTGGCGGAGAATGGGCGTGGCAGGCCGAGGCAGGCTATAACTTCAAGCGCAAGACAGCGCTGGGAGGCAAATACGGCATGAATGTGAAGGTGAACTTCTCGCACGTCCGCTGGGAGGGCACCACGTACTATCAGGACTTGGACGTCCAGCTGACGCGTAAGCTGACGAAGGACTTCAAGCTGACGCTGATGTATATGAACCAGAAGTATAACAAGACGGTTGTCGAGGGCGAGGGAGGCATGGTGAACAGCAATATCTTCATTGCCGATGGCAAATACCAGTTCTCGCCCAAGGTGACGCTGAGGGGTGAGGTGCAGTATCTGACGACGAAAGACGACCAGGGCGACTGGGCCTACGGACTGCTGGAGCTCTCGCTGGCACCCCACTGGATGGTATCGCTGAGCGACATGTATAACGTGGGCGAGACACACATCCACTACTATCAGGGTGGTGTGACGTTCACCACCGGAGCCCACCGCATACAGTTAGGCTATGGTCGTACGCGAGCCGGATACAACTGTTCAGGCGGTGTCTGTCGCTATGTGCCTGCCACATGTGGCCTGACAGCATCGTATAATTACAGCTTTTGAAAAATGTAATAATTATAAAATGTAAAAATGTAATAATTATAATATGAAGCACCGTTGTTTTATCATTTTCTCATTTTTTAATTTTTACATTGCCGCCATGTTTATGGCGGCGTGCAGTAACGTGGACGAGGCAGACAGGCTGATCTACGTGAAGCCAGCACCAGCAGCACGCTGCGTCCTGCTGGAGGACTTTACAGGACAGCGCTGCGTCAACTGTCCGCGAGGTACGGAGGTCATCGAACAGCTGCAGGCGGAATATGGCGACTCCGTATTCATTGCTGTCGGCATCCATAGTGGTCCGCTGGGATTCAAGGGTAATGCCCGACTCACAGGACTGGCCACAACCATTGGTGACGAATACTATAACCACTGGAATCTGGAATACCAGCCCGTAGGACTCGTAGATCGTCATGGGGCTGTCAACTATACCGACTGGGCTCTGGCCGTGAAGGAAGAGCTGGCACGTCCTGCCACGCTGACCATCAAGGCCGCAGCCAATATCGTGGACGATCAGGTCGACATCCGCCTGACGATGGAGGGTACAGATGGCACCACCACAGGAAAGCTGCAGATATGGCTGCTGGAAGACGGCATCAAGGCCATGCAGCTGATGCCTGATGGTGCAGGCAACAACGACTACATACACAACCACGTGCTGCGTACCCCCGTGAATGGCACCTGGGGTGAGGACTTCACCATACAGGAGGCTGAGACCAAGGCCACCCACCACACGCAGGCCATCGACCCGGCATGGAACAAGGACAACCTGAGCATCGTCGCCTTCGTCTATAACGACCAGGGCGTGCAGCAGGCAGCGAAAATAAGAATTAAGAATTAGGAGTTAAGAATTAAGATAATGCGTATGAAGAAAGTTTTTACACTATGTTTGTTGATGCTGCTGGGAACGGTGACGTATGCCCAGGGCTATGTGTTTTCTGACAAAGATGGTAACGTCTACGAGAACGGAAAGACCATCGAACGGACAGGATTCGAGGACGACGGCTTTGGCGTCATGCTGAAGTCGGGACTGTTTGTAAAGAACCAGGATGCCCCCTCCAACTATGAGGTGGCTGTCGTGGCAAATATCACCCGTATTGACAATGGTGACGTACAGCTGTGTTTCCCCACAAACTGCTATAACTATAGCGTGGTGGGCACCCATGGAGGTAAGGACAAGACTTCGCTGGGAGAAGGTGCCGTCAAGGACATTCAGTCAGAATGGCTGCCCACAGAGGTCGGAGAGTGTATCGTAGAATATACTGCCAAGAATTATCAGGGCGATTTCCCCATGAATGACTACAAGGTGACTGTTCACTATAAGTACACTGGCACCACTGCTATCGACCAGGTGAAAAACAGTGCAACAGGACGCCATGAGTGCTTCGACCTGCAAGGTCGTCCGACGACAGCCAGCCATCACGGACTGACAATCGTCCGCATGGCGGATGGTAGTGTGCGCAAGTTTTTACATTGAACATTATAACAAAACAAATAAATTGATTCATGATGAAAAAATTAATGTTTTTCGTTACACTTGCTGTGGCAGGTGTGATGTGTGCTCAAGCACAAGTGTGGCAGAAAGTGTCAAACAAGACACTTGCGCCAAAGTCGGTTAGCCATCTTAGCCATCGGGCTACCATTAATCCTGGTGCCAATCAGGGATGGTGGGGATATATTGATGGCAGTGCTGAGTTAGGAGGAGTGGGAGTCAGCAAGGCAGACACCTATCACTGCGCTATCTTTATTCCAGGCAACCATGAAGTAGCTGGCGGAAAGACTATTCAGGCTATCCGTTTTGGCCTCGTTTCCTCCAATGCAAAGGATGCAAAGGTGTGGATAGCAAAAGACAAGCCAAGTGCCATCAACACAGAACAATGCATTCAGGTGGTGGACGTTCCTCAGTCTGAATTAGGTAAGGTTAATATTGATGTCGCCCTGAATTCACCCTATGCCATTCCTTCTGAGGGTGTTTATGTTGGCTATTCTTTTACAATTACTAACGTACAATACAAGGCAGATGCCTATCCCGTCTTGACAGGTGAGACTGATGCGCCCAATACTTTGTTATTGAGAACTGAGAATGCAGTAAAAACATGGTCAGACTTGAATGGTGAAGGATTTGGCAAACTGTTCCTGCAGGTGCTGTTGGAAGGTGACTTTGCCGATAACATGTTGATTCCCAGCAATTTCACAACTGCTTATGCTAAAATTGGAGGAGTTGGTACTGTTGCAGGCTTATTGAATAACCAGGGTATTACCCCAGTAACCAGTATTGACTATACCATTACCACTGATAATGTTGAGGGTGAGGAGAAACACGTCAATCTTGAGAGTCCTATCCCCTTCAATTCAAAAGGTATTGCTGTTATTCAGCTGAAAGGCGATGATGAGAGTGGTTCAAAGGTGAAGACGCTGACAGTGACTAAGGTGAATGGTAATCCCAATATGGCTACGGAGAAGTCCACACAGTTTACACTCGTTTCGCTTCCTGAGATTATTGACCGCAATGTCGTGGTAGAAGAATTTACTGGAACAGGTTGTGGCTGGTGTCCGCGCGGTCTTGTAGGTATGGATAACCTTCGCAACACCTTTGGCGACCGTTTCGTAGGTATCGGCATCCATCGTTATAATTCGACTGATGCGATGTATATTGCCAGCTATGCTCCTGTCAGTTTTGGTGGTGCCCCATCTTGTCGCATAGACCGTGGTGCTGAAATGGACCCCTATTATGGTAGTGCGAATGATATCCGTGATGACTTCAGTGCAGAAATGGCTATTCCTGCTATGGGTGCTCTAGAGGTCAGCGGCACATTCGACGAGGCATTTACAAAGGTCAATGCCACAGCCAATGCAAAGCCACTGTTCGATGGCTCCTATCAGGTGGAACTGGCCTTGGTGGCCGATGGCTTGACAGGCTCAGGTTCAGGATGGAACCAGTCAAACTTCTTTTATCAGTATTCTTCATCTGATTTGCCTGAAGATCTGGCGCAGTTTGGTAATGGTGGTGCCTATGGAACATCTAGCGTTAAAGGCTGGATTTTCAACGACGTAGCCATTGCCAGCTCTTATGTCAACAAGAAGAATCAGATTCCCGGTCAGGCACTGACTGCTGGAACTACAGGTGCGTTTACCTATACGCTTAACCTGCCCACCAAGGAAGCACTGAAGAATGCTTTGCAGAAAGATCAGATTTACGTCGTTGCCATTCTTCTTGACAGTAATGGCAATGTGGTCAATGCAGCTAAAAAGAAAGTCGGAGAGTATGATCCTTCTGGTATCAGCTCTGTCAGCTCGGCCAATGCCACGGAGGCTGTCCGCTACACCCTCGATGGTCGCCAGATCAGCGCTCCACAGCATGGTCTGAACATCGTGAAGATGAGCGATGGCACTGTTAAAAAGGTGATGGTCAAGTAAGAAACGCCAAACATTACAAAACTACTACTACATGAAAAGAATGGGATTGAAAGCAGCAATGATGGCCTTACTGCTGATGCTGGCCGTGAGTGGTCAGGCAGCAGAGCCTGTGAAGGGTGCTGAGGCACAAAAACTGATGCAGCTGCTGAACAGCATCAGTGGTGAGAAGACTCTGTCAGGCACGATGGCCTGTGTCAACTGGAACATCAGCGAGGCCCAGTGGGTGCATCAGCATACTGGCAAATGGCCTGCCATTGCTGCTTTCGACCTGATTCATCTGCCCTACTCCTCTCCCGGAGGATGGATTGACTACGACAACGTCAGTGTTGTGGACGACTGGCACCAGCAGGGCGGACTGGTCAGCATCTGCTGGCACTGGATGGTACCTGCCCGCAGTGGCAAGAGCGGAAAGTATGCGTTCTACTGGGGTACGGATGCTGACAAGGCTGACGAGCAGACAACTTTCGACGTGAAGAAGATCTTCGATGCCAGCTCCAGTGAATACCAGCTGATGATGAACGATATCGACCGTGTGGCCGATATCATGCTGACACTCAAGGCCAAGGGGATTGCCGTGCTCTGGCGACCCTTGCACGAGGCTGGTGGCATGTGGTTCTGGTGGGGACGCGATGCGGAGGCCTGCAACGAGCTGTGGCGCACCATGTATCGCCGTTTCCAGGAGAAGGGCGTCGACAACCTTGTCTGGGTGTGGACGCAGAGCTCGTCGTGGGGAAAGCCCTATAGCGATGGCTACCGGTGGTATCCTGGCGACGACTATGTGGATGTGGTCAGCATGGATATCTACAACGAGACGAATGCCACCACCATCCGCACCAAGTGCTATGACTTTTTGAAGGAGGAGTCGCCCACGAAGCTGACAGCACTGACGGAGTGTGGCACAGTGGCCACGATAGGTCAGCAGTGGAATGCAGGTGCCCATTGGCTGTGGTTCATGCCGTGGTACGACTATGCTGTCAGCAACGATATCAACAGCAGTGCCTTCAACCAGACAGCACACTGCAATGCCGATATCACATGGTGGACAGAGGCTTTCAGCCACGACTATGTGTTGACACGCGACGATGTCAAGGCCCTGATGTCTACAAACATTTCGTCCCCCTCAGTCACTCCTGCGACCAAGGGAGACGAACGTCTATTTTCACTTGATGGCCGTCTGGTAAAGACCCCCGGGCAGGGTGTCTATATCAGGAACGGCAAAAAGGTCCTTTATTAGAAGTCCAGCTGACAGCCTACGCCCAGCACACGGTTGGTGCGCGTAAAAGTGTCGCTGACACCCTCGGTGGGATAGTTCGTGCGGTTGTACTTGTCGTACATGGTCTGGAAATAAGCTGCCGAGAGGGTGATATTGGGCTTCACCTTGTAGCTGAAGCCAAGACCCAGGCTATAGCTGTTGACGACAAACGACATATCATTCATATACTGGTCTGAGAGTCCGTAGCGTGTCAGCTGACCACCACCGGAGACGTTCAGCTTGTCAGTGACATCCCACTCGATACCTGCCAGATACTCGTTGCTGTTATGATCCAGCAGGTCCTGCGTGTTGTTATACCAGTCGGCCTGCTTGTCGAAATAGTGGTGCCAGCCCAGATTGATGCGGACAGCATCGATGGGACTCCACTGGGCACCGATGGTCAGCAGGGCAGGCATATCCTCGTTGACCTCCTCGCCATCGCGGAACTTGTTGACAGCAGCAATCTCACTGGCCTCGTTGACTGTCGACTCGTTCTTCATGCGAACCTGCGTCTTGAACTCGTACTTGGCAGCAAAGTTGAAACGGCCTGTCTTGTAGTCGACACCGATGACGGGGGCAACACCCAGACTGGTCTGGTTACACAGCAGGTTCACACCCTGGGCATACTTCTGCAACTTGTTCAGACTCTGCTGGGTACCTTCCAGCTGTGCCTGCTTGGCCATGAGCTGCTGTTGGGTAGTAGTCAGCTCGGCAGGAACGGGGACGCCAGCAGCCTCGTACTGTGCAATGCCTGCATTGACCTGTGCCAGTCCGGCATTGACCACCTCCAGACCACCAGCAACAGTGGCTGTAGCACCCTGCATAAAGTCAGCGAAGTCGACATAGCCACCCTCCGTCTTCACCTGTATGTTATTGATTTTTGCCTTGTAGGTGGCATCACCGTAGAGCATGCGCAGACCACCATAGACTGACAGGTCGCTGGTGATCTTATAAGCAGCACCCAGCTGGAAGCCGAAGTAATACTGGCGACCACGCATAAAACCATCCATATCGTAACCCTGGGCACCCAGAGGCTCCAGCATGTGGGCAATGTTTCCCACCACGCTCTCGAATGATCCAAGACCATCGCCAAACTCACAAGCTCCGCCACCACCGGGTACGGAAATGTTTCCCTGGATACTCCAGTTGCCTTTGTTGTATGCTGCCTGCAGCGAGGGGATGATAGGGGCATCGGCGACACCCTCAAACTCCTTCACCTCACTGCCGTTGTTCTTTCTGCCAAGCTTGAAAACGGGATTGGTCGAGGTGATGGTACGCGTCTGATGGGCATACTGCCAGTTGAAGGCCACATGGAAGCCCTCGGGCATAAAGACCACACCGGCGGGGTTGGAATAGACACCGTCGAGACCGATAGCGGCATCACGCGCGGGATTCTTTAAAAATAAAACGCTTTGATTGGTGTTGGTGAGTATTCCACCAGCTGTGGCACTCAATACAGACAGCATCAGCACAAGTGATGCTAATAAACTCTTTTTCATTATCCTTTAAACAATTTTATTAAAAATCGGGTACAAAGGTACTATTATTGCACAAAAGAGCCATAAAAGTGCAATAAATATTAATGTTTATTAACAATCACCCATCACTTCTCACTCGGATAGCTGACGCGCGTATGGTAGATGGTCTTCAGCTTCTCGATGAGCACCGTCTTGGCATACTGGATATCGCGGAACGTGATGGGGCACTCGCGGAAATAGCCCTCAGCCACCTGCGTGTCGATGATACGCTCCACAAGGTCGCGGATGGATTGTTCGGTATAGTCCTGTAGCGAGCGCGAGGCAGCCTCCACAGCGTCGGCCATCATCAGACAGGCGTGTTCACGTGTGAAGGGATTGGGTCCGGGATAGGTGAACAACAGGTCGTCGACGGGATCCTTGGGATGCTCGTTCTTATAGTGGATATAGAAGTATTTGGCCTTGCCCAGTCCGTGGTGGGTGGCGATGAAGTCGCGGATGACCTTGGGCAGGTTGTTCTTGTCTGCCATCTTCATACCTTCTGTCACGTGACTGATGATCAGCTGGGCACTCTCAATGTCCGTCAACATCTCGTGGGGATTGATACCCGTCTGGTTTTCAGTGAAATAGATGGGGTTTGCCAGCTTGCCGATGTCGTGATAGAGGGCACCGGTACGCACCAGCTGGGCCTTCGCATCAATCTTGTTGGCTATCTCACCAGCCAGATTGGCCACCTGGATACTGTGGTTGAAGGTGCCTGGAGCCACCTCACTCATGCGGCGTAGCAGCTCGTTGTTGGTATTCGACAGCTCGACGAGCGTGATGTCGCTGGTGAATCCGAAGGCCTTCTCGATGAGGTAGAGCAACGGATAGGCGAACAGCAGGGCGATGCCGTTGACGATGAGATAGTTATAGGTTGAATAGTCTATCTGCGACAGTGCCGTGGCCTGCATCCAGTCGAAGGCCAGATTGACAGCCATACAGCTGAGGGTGATGATGATGGCCGTCTTGAACAGCTGTGAGCGTTGCGTCAACTCTCGCAGCGAACTGATGGCCACCAGTCCGGCGACGCTCTCCACGACGATGAATTCGAAGGTGTGCTGCAGCATGATGGCACAGATGAATATCATGGTGATATGTGTCATGAAGGCCGTCCGCGAGTCCATGAACACGCGGATGAAGATGGGCACCATCGCGTAAGGCAGGATATAGACATGCACCAAGGTATGACTGACGAAGAAGGCCGTCAACAGGGCGAAGATGACGATGAGGGCATAGAGCATGACCAGACTGCGCGGCTTCTCGAAATAGTCTGCACGATAGAGGCTGAGGTACACCGTGAAGCATATCATGAGGATGGCCACGTAGATGATTTGTCCCAACAGCGTTATCCTGTTTTCCGGACCCATATTGCGACGTTCGTTCTCACGCTTGTACGACTCGATGATGCGATAGGTCTTGTCAGTGACAATCTCACCACGGTCGATGATCTTCTGACCTTTATAGATCACGCCCATGGCCAGAGGTACACTCGACATCAGCTCGTTCTTGCTGGTCTCGCTGCGCTCACGGTCGAAGATGAGGTTGGGCACGATATAGTTGTTCAGGTTGCACTTCTGCAACAGGGGTTTCTGCGCTGCTATCTTCTCGTCCTCAAAGAGTTGTTCGTAGGCCGTCTTGGCTGAAAACACCTCCATGACACTCACGCTGACAGCCTGTTTCTTGCTGACCACGCGGATCATCGACGCCGAATCGGCACGCAGCTCAGCATACTCCTTCGACTCCATCACACCCTGCTGGTAGATGCTGTGCAGACGGTTGGCAATGACGGTGAGATATTCGCTGGAGACATCGGGAATACCATCGGCATAGTCCTTCAGGAACTTACGGACCATATTGTCCTCCGTTTCCTCCTTATACTTATAATAGGGCTCATAGAGCTTCAAGAGACTGTCGCGCTCGTGTTTGATGATCTCGTCCGACTTATACACGGGGAAGTCGAAGGGAGCCGTGAAATCAGCATATTTCCACGGACGGCCCTGCTCCACATACAATGGGGTACTGGTATCGTCAGGCATGGCCCATACGACGACGGCCACCGTGACGATAATCAGGGCGGCTTTCAGGAGCACGCTGTGCCAATGATAGTTGTCTTTCAGGTTAAAACTGCTCATAATCGTACGATTTGCCTGCAAAGATACGAAAATTTCTCATTTCTCATTCCTCATTTCTCATTTTTTTTGTACCTTTGACTTCGTCGAAGCTACTTTCGCTCGAAAAAGTCCAAATATATTTGGCTTTTTGCTCACTTATTCGTACCTTTGCAAGCAAAATTACTCATAATTATGTCAGAAAGAAGAGTGAGGGTGCGCTTTGCACCCAGTCCCACAGGGGCATTACATATCGGCGGTGTACGCACCGCCCTGTACAATTACCTGTTTGCACGCCAGCATGGTGGCGACCTGGTGTTCCGTATCGAGGACACCGACTCCACGCGTTTCGTGCCTGGTGCAGAAGAGTATATCATCGAGTCGTTCAAGTGGCTGGGCATCCAGTTCGACGAGGGTGTCTCATTCGGTGGCGACAAGGGTCCCTATCGCCAGAGCGAGCGTCGCGACATCTATAAGAAATATGTCCAGCAGCTGTTGGACAACGACAAGGCCTACATTGCCTTCGATACCCCGCAGGAGCTGGAACAGAAGCGTGCTGAGGTACAAAACTTCCAGTACGACTGCCACACGCGCCAGCAGATGCGCAACTCGCTGACCCTTCCGAAGGAAGAGGTCGACGCGCTGATTGCTTCCGGCCATCAGTATGTCGTCCGCTTCAAGGTGGAGGCTGGTCAGGAAATTCTCGTCAACGACCTCATCCGTGGTGAGGTGCGTGTCAAGAGCGACATCTGCGACGACAAGGTGCTCTACAAGAGTGCCGACGAGTTGCCTACCTACCATCTGGCGAACATCGTCGACGACCACCTCATGGAGATCTCACACGTCATCCGTGGTGAGGAGTGGCTACCCTCTGCCCCACTCCATGTCATGCTCTATCAGGCCTTTGGCTGGCAGGACACCATGCCTCAGTTTGCACACCTGCCACTATTGCTGAAGCCCATCGGCAATGGCAAACTCTCCAAGCGTGACGGCGATAAGCTGGGATTCCCCGTGTTCCCCCTGGAATGGCACGACCCCAAGACGGGTGAAGTCAGCTCGGGCTATCGCGAACAAGGATACTTGCCTGAAGCCGTCATCAACTTCCTGGCTCTGCTGGGATGGAGTCCGGGCAACGATCAGGAGCTGATGACACTGGACGAGATGGTCAGCCTGTTCGACATCTCGAAGTGCTCGAAGAACGGTGCCAAGTTTGACTTCATGAAAGCAGAATGGTTCAACCGCCAGTACCTCCTGCAGCATCCCGACACCGATTGGTGCCCGGCCTTCGACAAGGTGCTGAAGGCGAATGGCATTACGGCCACTGCAGAACAGGAAGCGGAAGTGGTGCGGATGATGAAAACGAAGGTCATCGAGGTGACTGACAAGCAGGGCAAGACCAGAAAGCGCAACATCTCCTTCCCCAGCGACCTCTGGCCTCTGACCAAGTTCTTCTTTGTGGCGCCCACTGACTTTGACAGGGAGGGTGACAAGTTTATCCGCAAGAACTGGAATGAGGGTACCGCTGACCAGATGCGTCAGATGCAGGCAGTACTGGAAGGCATCAACGACTGGAGCGTGGAAGGCCAGAAGGCTGTTGTCGACCCGTGGGTAGAACAGACTGGCATCAAACCCTGGAACGCATGGCGCATCGCCCTTGTCGGCACAGGGCAGGGACCTGACATGTACGAACTCTCCGCCTTCCTCGGCAAGGAAGAAACGCTGAGGCGAATGCGCAGAGCGATAGAAGTGTTAAAGTGATTTTCGTGATCTCGTGATCTCGTCATTTCGTGATTTCGTTATCCCGTTATTTCGTTATCCCGTTAAATCGTTATACCGTCATCCCGAAAAATAAAGAATGTATAATATCATCATCTACATCTACCAGCTGGGCGTTATCATCTGCAGCCTTTTCAACGAGAAGGTGCGCAAGATGTGGCGCGGAGAGCGCGAAGCCATCCGTATCCTGCGCGAGAAGGTGGACCCCACAGCACAGTATGTGTGGTTCCATGCCGCCTCGCTGGGCGAGTTCGAACAGGGACGTCCCCTTATGGAGCAGATGCGCCGTGAACACCCGGAATACAAGATTCTGCTCACCTTCTTCTCGCCCTCTGGCTACGAGGTGCGCAAGAACTACGAGGGTGCCGACATCATCTGCTACCTGCCTCTGGACACCATCACCAATGCACGGCGCTTCCTGCGCACCATCCGTCCCGTCATGGCGTTCTTCATCAAGTACGAGTTCTGGTACAACTACCTGCATATCCTCAAGCACCGTGGCATTCCCGTCTATAGCGTCAGCAGCATCTTCCGTCCCGGACAGGTGTTCTTCCGCTGGTATGGACACCAGTACAGCCGTGTACTGAAGTGCTTCACCCATTTCTATGTGCAGAACGACATCAGCCGCGAACTGCTGTCCACCATCGGCATCAACAATGTCACCGTGGTGGGCGACACGCGCTTCGACCGGGTACTGCAAATCAAGGCCGATGCCAAGCAGCTGCCTGTGGTGGAATCATTCATCCAACACCCATCATCCACCACCCATCACCCAGTCTTCGTCGCCGGCTCTTCGTGGCAACCTGATGAGGACATCTTCATCCCGTTCTTCAACGAACACCCCGAGTGGAAGCTCATCATCGCGCCCCATGTTATTGGCGAGGACCATCTGCAACAGATAGAGGCCAAGCTCGCAGGTCGCATGGTGGTGCGCTATACCTCCCTCAATGCCTCCGAAGGAGGGGAGTCGGGAGAGGTCTTGATCATCGACTGCTTCGGACTCCTATCCAGCATCTATCGCTTTGCCGATGTCACCTACGTCGGAGGCGGCTTTGGCGTGGGTATCCACAACACGCTGGAAGCGGCCGTATGGGATGTCCCCGTTATCTTCGGGCCTAACAACAAGCGCTTCCAGGAGGCACAAGGTCTGAAAGCCTGTGGCGGAGGACTGGAGATTAGCAATGCCGACGACTTCCGTCGTATCATGCAGCGTTTCATCGACGATCCGCAGGCCCTCGCCACTGCCGGACAGCAGGCTGGTGCCTATGTCAAGCAAATGACAGGTGCCACCCAGAAAATCCTCACCGACATCTTCTAACACCCATTCCTCCCTCCTCATTTCTTTCATTTCTTTCATTTCTTTCATTTCTCATGTCCATCCAAGAACTCTACCAACTATACAAACAGCACCCCGTCATCACCACCGACTCCCGCAACTGTCCGGAAGGCAGCATCTTCCTGGCACTGAAGGGAGACACATTCGATGGCAACCAGTTTGCACTCGCAGCACTCGAGAAAGGCTGTAGCTACGCCATTGTGGAGACCCCTCCCAGCCTCCCCGAAGGGGAGGAGGGCCTGGCGGACAGAATGATTGTAGTCAACGACTGTCTGCAAACGTTCAAGGACCTGGCACGCGAGCACCGTCGCCAGTTCGACATCCCCATGGTAGGCATCACAGGCACCAATGGCAAGACGACCACCAAGGAACTCGTCCGTGCCGTGCTCGCCGAATGCTACAATGTGATGGCCACCGAGGGCAACTTCAACAACGATGTCGGCGTACCCAAGACGCTGTTCCGACTCGACAGCCAGACGGACATTGCCGTGGTTGAGATGGGGGCCTCACACCCTGGCGACATCAAGACACTCGTCGAGACCGCTGAGCCCACCTGCGGACTCATCACCAACGTCGGACGAGCCCATCTGCAGGGCTTCGGCTCCTTCGAGGGCGTCTGTCGTACCAAGGGCGAGCTCTACGACTTCCTCATAGCCCGTGACCTCCCCCTCTTCGTCAATCGCGACAACGAGCACCTCATGCAAATGATTCAGGATGCTGCCAACACCCAACACCCATCACCCAACACCCAACACCCCGACATCTATTATTACGGCCAGAGCGACAACCCCGACATCCTCATCCGGGGCGAGGTCATCTCCTGTGCACCCTTCCTGAAGTTCCGCTGGCGTGAACAGGACCACGACGCAGGCTACTGCAGCGAGTGGATGGAGGTCGAGACACACCTCATCGGGGCCTACAACCTCGACAACATCCTCGCAGCCATCACCGTGGGCTATTGCAACAACGTCCCCTTCGACGCCATCTGTCATGCCATCGCCAGCTACGTACCCACCAACAACCGTTCACAGCTGACGAAGACCGAGCTTAACAGCCTGATTGTCGACGCCTATAACGCCAACCCCACCAGCATGGCTGCTGCCATCGACAACTTCCGTCGCATGGAGGTATCGCCCAAGATGGCCATCCTGGGCAAGATGGGCGAGCTGGGCGACGTCTCCGACGAGGAGCACCGCCGTGTGGTGACTATGCTCGAGGAGGCCGCCTTCGACGAGGTATGGCTCGTGGGCGACGAATACCAACAGGCCATCACGCCAAAACCAATACCCGCCACCTTCCGTCTCTTCCACGACGTCGAGGAGGTGAAGGATGCCATCACCCATCACCCAACACCCATCACCAATCGTTATATTCTCATCAAAGGTTCCAACAGCGTCAAACTCTTCCAGCTCCCTGAGCTGCTGTAAGCCTTGCCACTGTCCTCAGAAACTCGGGCACTTCCACACCCAGCATCTCCAGGATGGTCGTGATGGGATAGTCCTGGTCGCCCATCATGTTGAAATGTACCATAATCGTGGGAAAGTAGCGTCCTGTGGCAGCATTGTACACCGTGTCCAGATAGAGGTTACCCACCGAGACGCCAGCCATCATCAGCCTCAGCTTCAGGTTCTCGTTCATGCTGGCCACGACGCGCTCACAGACCTCCTTCGTCGTACCTTGCTCCAAGTATCCGGCAACCTGTACACCGTTGACTACCAGATAGTTCACGTTATCTGTCTCACCCACGAAGGTCAGCAGGTTGTTCATCGTCGTCACCGTGAAGTCGCCATGCACCTGCACGTCGTGCTTCACAATCTTCAGGATGTCGGCATCGTCCTCCAGTCGCGCACTCATCGTCAGCAGCGGCGTCTCCTCGTCCCCCTTGCAATAGGTCAGCGCCACCGAACGGCTGTGCGTGCTGTCCTGGTCGTACGTCAGGTTGATTTCGTAGTCACGATACCACACCAGTCCGATATAGAAGTCGTCCCTGATGAGGATAGGAAGCCATACGGGACGGTTGTTCTCCGAGCCCGACAGGATCTTCAGCACCTGTTCGCCGTTCTTGTAGATGAAGAACTCGCTGGCCTTCTTTACCACGAACTTCGTCTTGAAGCCACGGAACTCCACCGTCACCTCCTTCTCGATGGTGCCCTTCACCAGATACTCGCTGCCATCCTGGAGCGTATAGGTCACCTCACCCTCCTTCGTGGAGTTCAGGCCAAACCACGACGAGCTGCTCTCGCCCTCGTCACCCAGCATCACCGACAGGTCCCACGCCAGCTGTAGCGCATCGTTGAAGGCCTGGAACGTGAAGCGCCGTCCCTGTGCCCTGTTCGATGCCGACTGCTCGCCCTGCAGCACGTTCAGCAGTGCCGACAGCTTGGTTTCAAACTCCCTCAGCATGCTGTAGTCGTCGCTACGTGTCGTCAGCGGCACCACCCTCGCCAGCGGAGCCAGCTCCTGGAAGTCCAGTCCTGCCATGCGCTCGTTCACGCTGTTGGCAGCTGTCATCAGCGGAGTGTCAACCAACACGTTGCCACCCTTCTCTTCCGTCGTCGTATCGTCACTCTTGCTGCATCCGGCACATACCATGAGCCCCACTGCCAGCATCAGAACCATCATCTTTCTCATCGTGATATCTTTTTACTCCTTAAACTCTTGAACTCTCGAACTCCTTGAACTTCTCGAACTCGCTGCAAAGATACAACTTTTTCCGGAATTCTTGCAATTTCTGCCTCAAAAGTTTGGAATCTTCGGGATTTCTTTCTATCTTTGCAGAAAGAAAGCAAAAGATGGAACAGGAAAGTTAGTTCTTCTACACTCTTATTTACAATATGCGAAACCAATTGGTCTTTTCTCTTTTGAATCTAATCGTTCGTTGTCACAATGCCGGATGAGCATTGACAACACATCTTCACGCTGACCATGCAGAATATCGTCGATAGCGTAATGTCGTGCGATGTTTTCTATCTGTCCGCCACTGAATTCGTATTTCGAAGCCAGTGTGTGGACATCCATATCGCTCAGTTCAGGAATCATTGTGTGCCAAATATGGGCACGGGCCTCCTCGGTGGGCTTCTCGAACTTGACCTTATAAAGGAATCGGCGCTCGAAGGCCTTGTCCATATTCTCCTGCAGGTTGGTGGTGGCTATCATGATGCCATCGAGCTGTTCCATCTCCTGCAAGATGATGTTCTGCAGCGAGTTCTCCATCTTGTCGACAGCATTCTCTGCCCCGTTCTTACGCTTGCCGATGATGGCGTCGGCCTCGTTGAACAGCAGGATGGGCGTCAGCTTGGCACGCTTCACCTGTTCACGATAGCGGTCAAACAACGCCTTTACGTTCTTCTCGCTCTGACCGACCCACATACTCTTCAGTTGCGGCACGTCCACCACCATGATATTTCTTCCCGTTTTGCGGGCCAGCTGATAGACCGTCTCTGTCTTACCTGTACCAGGACCGCCATAGAACATACAGGCAAAACCGTTGCGGAAGCCCTTTTCCTTCATCCGGTCATGAATTTTCTGGTAGTTCTCTGGCTGTAGGAAGCTGCCCAACTCCTCCACCTGCCGTTCAATGTCCTTGGAGAAGAACAGTTGCTTCTTGCCTAACTTACTGGCATCCAGCATATCGGCTAACTTCTCCTCAGCCACGTTGATTTTCAACTCAGCCAACAGCGTTCGCTTGGCACTCTCTGTCAGTTTGTATCTGGTTACGTCGGCAATACCGTCCACGCAGCGGTGCTCTATGACTTTTTCCCGTTGCACTTTGTGCTCTCCACTTCTGAGTTCTGTCTTGGCTCTGTTGAAATCGCCTTGGTTGTTAAACAAATCTTCAATTTGGCTGAAACGGATGTCGTCATCATCTCTGTTCACCAGCCGGTGGCAGAAGAATGCCACCATCATCTGATCTTCTGCATTCAGATAATACTCCTTCAGGTGCTTCACAAATCCCACCTGCGGATTGCCCTCAAAGAGCGTCTGCAGCTCCTCGCAGAGTTCGTGGGGCGAGATGGCATCATCATCCAGATTCTCGAACCAAGAGTCGAGCAACTCAAATACGCTGGCACAGTCAAGCCCTGTGCGTTTGGGCAGTTCGTATACCTCGTTATGCTTCAGACAGCGTATGACAGCAGTGGGGATGTCGAAGTCGTCTTCGTCCTTTACGTCGCGATACTTCAGCAGTCTTCGTCGCACCAGCGCATCGATGTCGCTGGCATAGCTCAACACACTGATTTTGTTCATGTCCAGATGGCAGGCAATGTCATTATAGTCCACCCTGTTGGGACCTTTCTCCATGCATACGCAGAACAGCACCGCCTGTCGCTCCGTGATGCCATAACTCTTAGCCAGCAGCTGAATCTCCGTCTTGGCTTTCTTCATAAACTCTGGACTCATCTTCGAGTCGCTCGATAGCTCTACCACACGCTCAATAGCCTGCAGTAGCGTCATTTCTTTCTTTTTATTATTCATTTTCATTGCCATAATTGTTGTTTTGTATAGGCAGCCAGAAGTGACGGAGCAGTGAGAGCCGTCAAGCTCACTTGGATGGCCGAGTCGTGACGGAACTCGACAGAGTCAACCCAAGGCTCTGACTGTTTGGGTGAGAGATGGAAGTGTTTGGTCATTTTTTGAATGAGGGAGGTT
Source organism: Prevotella sp. (assembly GCA_045131435.1). Taxonomy (GTDB): domain Bacteria; phylum Bacteroidota; class Bacteroidia; order Bacteroidales; family Bacteroidaceae; genus Prevotella. Next base: position 75,085 of record JBGUQW010000166.1, on the reverse strand, counting down.
GTTTGAGAGGATGAGAGGTCAAAGATAGTGAGGGTATAGAGCTCATGGTTGATGGATGGGGTAAAGAAGAGTCTTTTGTTGTTGAGGTAGTTCTGGATTTTGTTGAAATAGCTCTTTGAACTGGTCTTGATTGTTGTTGTCATATTTCTGAATTTTAAATGTTATGTGCATAATATAGACACATTCGCGAAAAAATTCAAAAAACGACCAACTTTTTTTCATGGCAATAAAAAATGGCATCCCAAGACCTTTCTTCTACAGGGTTAGAAGGATGCCTGCCAGCCTCCGGCTCCAAAAGCTTTGACCTATGGTCGAACCTCCTTACGCTCGGCAGAGTTGAAGCAAGCTTTACTCTGCTCTCGCTTACTCGGAGCTTTCTACGACTGATTCTTGGTTTAAGTTTTACTCCTGATATTTCAATGCTTTACGAAGAATAGTGCGCTGAATCTCGGCTTCCATCAGGGGGACAAAGTTATTGTCTGTTCCTTCTGCTGCATATTGTTGCAGGTGTATGTCAGCTATCTCACCTGCAATGGATTTAAGTGCCTCGGCTGAGAATTCTTCAACAGGGATGAGCTTTCTTTCCACGCACAGTTCTATGTATTGACTGATGGGTTTCAATGCCCTCTCTGTCCAGAACTCTATCACATAGTCGTGCCAATGATCGTAGGCCCATTTGTCTTTCTTGAACATGTCGCTCAAGCGGGTATGTCTTATCTCAAGTTCGCAAATAGCCTCACTGATACCACGCATGGTCTCTGCCGAGAAGGGCACACCTTCCATTATCATGTCTGGTGTCACCAGAGTTTTCCGTCCGCAATACGGACAGACGGCTCCCTTCTCTCCATTCTCATTCTCCTCGAAATCATTGACTTCCGAAGAGGAGAAAACTTGAGTGCAATAATAGCACCCACATTGTGGAGCCTCATGAATCAGTTCCCAGTTTCTGGAAGAATGGTTCTCCAGATCTACTTGGCGAAGTATCGCCTGTATCCTATTAATCTTACCCATATCTATTGTTTTTTACTTATTTCATTTCTATGTCTAAATTCTCAAAGCATTGGCGCAGGGCATAGAGCAGCGGCTCTCCGTTGTCGGCTTCTGTGATGATGACGAGGCTGTCGGAGGCTTTTCGTTCCATAGTGAGGACATTGCCGCGGTAGTACTCTGAATCACTGCCTACAAGCATCTTCATCAGCGTCTGCTGTGGCACGAATAGCCCACACTCATTTCCTGGCGTACCGAACTGCTGGCAGAGGTCATTGATAAGCGTCTCTACTCCGTCGAGTGTTACGTTATTGCCAGTAAGTGTATAGTGGAACTCTTTGGGCTCTTCCTCATCAGGAAAATCCTCGGTAGTATATTGCTCATAGACCGCATCACCTGCCAGATCGTAATAGGTCTTGGCTGTCTTTTTGTCGATGAAGATGCCGTTCTTCTCATCGCCATAACGGTATTTCTGGTAGAGTTGTTCGGCTGCCTCCTTGATACCTTTATCACAGAGTTTCTGTAGCATTTCAGGGTTGTCGATGGTGCAAGCCCAACTCTCGTCACCACGGCGCACCAGTTCCATATACACCTCATCAAACGGACGTGGCCAGAAACTACTTGTCTTGTCGATGAAAGTACGCAGGGCCTCCGTGCTGATTTTGGCAGCACTGGCGGCAACGCTCTCCATCAGGTTACGCTCTTCTTCTGTGGTGTCGGTAGAAATCAGTTCATCACGTTCCACCGTCACCTCTTCGCCTGTATCCTCGTCCTTGAACGTCTCGTTCCAGCGGTGATGATTCCGTTCCAGTGTCTTAACCAGTGATTCAATTCTTGCATCCATCACAGGGCATCCTGTCTTTTCGTTAATAGCCTGCAGAATCTGCTGGCGAATCCACCAGACAGCATAGGACAAGAACTTGCACTCGGCATTGATGTCAAACTTCTCAGCCGCAATCCTCAGACCTTCTGTTCCTGTCTCAATCAGTTCTTCAAGTGAAAGTCCCTTATTCTGATATTGGTTGGCGACACTGACCACGAACCGCATATTGGGACGTACCAGCTTATCCATCTCATCGCATTCAGGACCCTTTTCCTGAATGGCCTTAATCAGTGCCAATTCTTCCTCTGCACTCAGCAATGGTGCACGACCAATCTCCATGAGGAATTCATCAATGTTAAAACCTTTCTTCATGTCTTTTTCGTTTGTCATACGTTTCTGTTTTGTTGTTTATGACACTAATATAGATACATTCCATGAAAAATTCAAAAATCAGGGCAACTTTTTTTAATCCTCAGGATAAGTTCGCTCCGTTCTCTCTCTGTCTTTTTCGTTCCATACGACAACGAGTTGCACCCACCATTCGGCATCTTCAGGGGCGATGGTGCCGTTATCAACCTCATCCTGTTCTATAGCAGAGCAAGATAGTTCCACCCGCTCGTCGCCTCGTTGTAAGATAACGCTCCAAAAGCCAGAGATGAACACCCCTTCTTCTGCAACCTCGTAGCCTTCACCTTTCAGTTCCGCCACCACGGTGTCCCTCTCTTCTTCAATGTATTGTTCCCAGTCTTTCCCCATATTCTTGTGTAAAATCCGGTTTTTGAGTTCTGTTGCAAAATAGAGACTTTTCTCCTACGGTAGTATCCCCAATTTCTTAAAGATTGCCTCCATTTGTGATACGGGAAACTTGTTTTGTGTGCTTACTCCCCATATACTGATGAAACGGATGCCTGGCCACGTGTTGAGTGTGAACTCCATGTATCTGCCATTGCCAATCTCAATTATGTTTCCAATTGGCTCCCAATCCACAAGCCCCTTGGATTTTAGTTTATCCAGCAAAGCTCTCGTAAAGTCACCGCTCATTTTCAGCAACACCACATTCTTCAAATAATCGTTAGCTATACGCTTTGACTCTTGGGCGGCAAAACAGATGGAGTATTCATAAACAGCCTTGATATTTTGTTCTAAGTAGAGGCCATAATGTGTTTCCTTATTAACATTTATAGTATGCCAAGGTATCAATTCAACGCTAAGGTGACTTTTCAACGAAGGCTTTAATCCTAAAGTATTATGCACAGGCCTTGCACGATAAATATAATGCCAATACGCTGTATTGTCAGGCCAACTATCACCCTTTTTGCCAGTTTCGCCAGCATAGTTAACAATATCGTCGGCATATGAGCCATTATATAGTTTCCTATTATGTATGTTTTCGCGCTCCTGCTGTGGGCCACCTTCACCAGGGTTGAAATTGATGACTACCGAATGCAGTGGTTGTTTGCCATCATTGCCCCACCAAGGCTCAGGGATGTAAAGTGACGACTTTTTCCCGCCATTAGTATTACACAAAGGAGCTGGCTCCTTATCGGGGTTCGTCCACCCCATAATGGCATTGTTGGTATTATTATACCACTGTGCCACAAATCCTTCCCAATACTTGTAATAATCCATAATAAAGTTCTTCATAATTAATAATGTTTTTGTTTCTATTTGTTTAATGACTCTTTTATTTGTTTGCGGCCCGAGTGTTAATCTTCTTACCCTCCTTGTTCCAGGTGTAGATCCAAACGCCGAGGCGGCTGGTGAAGGTGCTGCCTGATACGGAAACCACTTCGCCCACCGATTGTGCGCCAAGCGTTTTCAGCGTCTTCCCTTCAGCATCACATATCAGGTAGAATGCTCCTCGCTTGGTCACAAAGAAGTCATTCCCCCATCCCTTGATGTCGCCGATACCACTTCGGTACAGCGTCTTGATCTTCTTGCCACTTTCATCATATATATAGTACCAGTTCTTGGTGGTCTCAATATATGAGATCTCCTTCTGTGCCTGTATAGACAACACGGCACAGAGAAAAACAAATAATAGTAAACCTCTCTTCATATTATAAAATCAATGCTATCAACGCACATAAACCTATAAAAATCCAAAACAGACACCCCAGGGTGTGGCTACAGCCTTCCGACAGGAAACTGAAGACGACCTCCAATCCCTTGATGAGCCATCCCAACAGACCACCGCCCACAAAAAGCAGTATAATCAAAACGACAACGCCTATAATCGTTAATATAGTCATCTTGCTGTTTATTTGTTCTTTGGAGATAATATAGGAACATGGCGATAAAAATTCAAATTATTCAGCAACTTCTTTCAGTTTCTCCCAGACTTTTACCATTGCCCAGGTGTCGAGCTCGCAATAGCGGAGGAGGGCTTCACGACTGGCGGCGGCTTCTTCAGGCTCCATGAACTGGATGCGTGGGAAGATGGTCATAGCGTGTCCGCCATTCTGACAACGCTCATCGAGATTGTGATAGTCCAACTCGCGATTATTGGGGAACAGGGCCGGCAGTACCTTCTTGATGCTGAATGAACCACCCATAGCCGGAGCATAGTAGAAGCCACTCTGGAAAGGCGTCAGCAAATCCTGGATGTTGTCGCGGATGTTCAGCAGATGGACGGCAAGGTCTGGATAGAGTGCTGCCAACTCCTTGATACGTCCACGCTCAAAACCATCATTATAGGCCAGCGTGCAGACGTTCATGGGGATGTCCTTGCAGAGTTGCTCTGCCAACGAACGGCGTGGGTCGCTGCCATCAGAAGGAGCGAGGAACTCACGATGCTCGTAGTCAGCAGTCTCAGACGCTTTGATATGCAGCGAATACTGGAAGGTAATCTGCTGATAGGGGCGCTGTCCGTCGTATTGGGGAATGGCCTGTTGTAGAGTCTCGAAATCGAGGAAATAGAGTGGGTAACTGAGCCCACTAAGAAACTCGCGGATACCGTCCACATTGATCTGCTCCGTCTGGTTCAGTGTACACTCCACCTGCATCTGCTGCTTGTCGCTCAGTTTCTCTCCGCGGACATCCTCAAACGATATACGGCCTGCATAGTAGTGCTCCAGCTTCTTTTTAAAGTTCATGCGATAAAGGTCGAAAACAGTAGGCTCGTCCGTAGGTATACCATGCTGATGCTTACAGTAGTCGAAGAAAGCACAGCCGTATGGTTTCTGACAATGCTCTGAGATGTCGAGGTCTGGCTCATCCTCGTCAGCCAGCATCTTCAGCGCCTGACTCACCCTGACTGGCACCTTCAGATATTCATTTTCTACCAACTCACGCATGTCAACGGTGACGAAGAGCTGCTGCAAATCGAGCTCGCCCTGACGCACATAGTCGCTGTTCAGACAAACAAGATAGGTATCCGTCACGTTGATGCCGCATTGCTTTAACACCCACTTCTGATAGGCAATATCAGGAGCGTATTTCTCCAACTTGGCAGCCTGGCCATCGAACTCAGGAAAACTGCTGCTCTTTACTTCGTAGATGGCCCAACCATCTTTAGTCTTACGCAGGATATCGACAGCGCAATAGTGCGACTCGAAAGTCAGCGAAGCCTCGCAGATCACCTCCGTGCCTCGCTCCATCTCCTGTTTGGTTTTCTCTATCATCGCATTGAGGTCGAGGCTGCCATCTTCACGTTCTGTCGTCACCTCCACAAACGGGCCAAACAGTCCCATTGCCAAGTATCCCACTTCGTTACCGCTCTCGAAACGAGCCTCAACACTCGCATCTACAGTCGCTTCATCAGGTTTATACACTTTCAGCCATAATGCCTTCGGGCACTGGCAATACGTGGTGTAACGCGATTTTGATAATCTCTTCATCTGCTCAATTTGGTTTTTAGGACTCAATTAGTGCTACAAAGATAGTCAATTTATTTGAAATAGATTCTAATAGAAGCTGTTTTTTATCGTTTTTTCGTAACTCTGGCTTCGCCGAACTTACTTCGTTTCGGCAAAAAAAGAAAGATTTTCTTTGTTTTGCTCTCAACTTTTCGTAACTTTGCAGCGATGTTCGAGAAGGAGATCAAAGAGTACGAGCGCATCCGTCAGGAATATCAGCAGAGAATCGCTGATAAGATGGGCGTGAAGCAGTGGATGGAATACAACGAGATTCTGTTCACTGCACACTCTTGTGCCATTGAGGGCAACTCCTTTACGGTGGATGACACGAGAATACTGCGTGAACAGGGCATGGCCATGATTCCTGTGGGGCGTTCGTTGTTGGAATGTACTGAGATGGCAGACCATTTCCGTGCCTTCGACTATATGGTGAGTCATCTGGAGGCACCCTTCGACGAGGCCTTGCTGAAAGAGGTAAACCGCCTGGTGACGGAGCACACCATCAGCTATCGAGCCCCAGGAGCTGTAGCTGGTGAATACACCACAGAGGATATGGCTGCTGGAGATACCGTTTTTGGAGACCATGAGACACTGATAGCCCGCGTGCCGAAGCTGATGGAGTCGACACAGAGAGCGATAGCGGACGGACAACACCCGCTTGTTGTCGCTGCCAAGTGGCACGGCTACTATGAATATCTGCACCCCTTCCGCGATGGCAACGGCAGAACGGGACGTCTGCTCTCGAACTTCATCCTGCTTCGTGCACGTCATCCGCTATTGATTGTCCTACTTGAAGACCGTTCAGAATACATTTCGGCCCTCAAGCAGATCAGAACAGAGGGCACTGACGAACACCTCGTCGCTTTCTTCTTCAAGTCGGCCATTGCCCGTATGAAGAACGAACTGGCCCAGAAACAGAAGAACACCCTCCCCACCATGTTCTTCTGACGCCAGAAGAACTGAAACACCTATTTCAATAAAGTACAGATATGCCAAGAAAGAAAGACGGAATGCTGTTTGAGGTTCATCCGACACCTGTCAAGGGAAAGGACGGGAGAAACATTGTGTATGTACGCCCTGCAGGCAAGTTGAAAATATCGATGAAGGGGCTGGAAGACTTCTGCAGTCGTTCCTACCGCTCACGGTATGGTGAGCTATCGATGGCCTTCGACTATTTCCTAAGGGCTGCAGGCGAGCTGATGGCCCAGGGATATCGCATCGACACTCCCATCGGATCGTTTGCCCCCAGACTGAAACTGATGCGGGAAATCACCGACCCAGATGAAGTGACAGGACGCGATGTGATGTTCGACGGCATAGACTATAATCCTGGGAAGCGATGGAAAGAAGAGTTGCAAAAGTGGTCCAGGGGCTTCCGACGTATGGACAATCCCAATACACAGGAGATTATGGCCGACAAGCCGAAGCTGGAAGCATTGATCCAAAAGCTGGTAGGCAACGGGGGCTGTATCACTGTCAGACAATTCGCCTGGGCCTCGAAGCTCACCTACTATTCTGCCCGCAAGCTGCTGAACGAATGGTGTGAGGGTGACAATCCCAAGCTGTTGAAGACAAAACGGGGCCAGGAATACATCTACACAGCACTATAAACAAAAAAAAATGATGCTACTCGTGCTACTCAGCGATATAACTCGCTGAGTATCAATATGTTCTTCGGTGCAAGATTGCAAAAAATCGTGCTACTTACCTGCACCAATCGAGCACCACATCCGGACTGTCCGTTTTATTTTGGGTATAGGCGTAAAGTGTTTTGCGTATAGGCGTAAAGCATTTTGCGTATAGGCGCAAGGTTGTCGGAACGGCACCTAACCCCTGTCCCCACGGCACTTTCACCACGTCCGCCTGGTCCCTACCCCCTGAAAGGAGGCATCGGAAGAAGTGGAAGGAGGCACTTCGTCGGGTGTCAGAAGGCATCAGAACGACAATTAGATGCCATTTCTTACAAAAAAAGGGCCTTTTAACGACATTTTTTGCCCCATTTTCTTGCTTTTCTTCATTATTTTTTGTATCTTTGCACATATAATTCAACTATCATGAAAATAACTAAGATTAAAACGAAAATCGGAGAATTCGGCTCTCCTGTTTCCGCGGAACTGGACGCCACTGTGGAACGTATGCGTTCAAAAGGAACCAAGGACGCAGCAGACAGGATACGCCATATTGCCATGCAGTCGAGGCTGTTGATGGAGAAGGGACAGGGACGGTTTTTCCTGAAAGATGCAGACCGTCTGCCCTACCTGCTCTTTTCTGCGACCTTCAACAAGAACGGGCTCAGCAGTCCCCATGCTTTTACCCAGCTCTTGCTCCTCGACATTCCCTGTCCGGAAGGTGTGCGACGTGTCAACGAACTGAAAATGCTCGTGTCGCAAGTGCCATATACGCTCCTGGCCTTCGAGGGCGTGAGTGGCGTCACACTGAAAGTCGTCGTGCGCTGTGAGTACAGCAGTGGCGCAACACCCTGGGAGTCAGCAGGCGGCAAAGGCACGAAACAGCTCGACACCCCCAGGTATCTCGCCTTCCTAAAGGAGGCCCAGGAGACGGCAGCCCGCCTGTACACCGCTTTGGTGCAGTGCGACCTCACCATCGGGGAGCCATCGTTGACGAAAGGCTGTCGCATGAGCTACGATCCGCAGCTCTATTATAATCCCGAGGCCCAGACAATGCCTGTCATCCATGACGAGGCCGGCGTGCTGGCACCCTACGAGGGAACACGTACGGACGATGACGGCACCGTCATCTGGTATCCTGAGTTCGATGAGCGCGAGCGTTATAAGCTGGAATTCTATACCTGTCTCAAGAATGCGCTCATCGAGAGTCCCCAGGACATGGAGCACTGTCTGGTGCTGCTGGCCACCTACTGCCAGAAGGCCGGTCTGGAGGAAGAGGCCTGCGCCGTCCGTGCCACGTGGGACCATCGTTTCAAGACGCTGGGCAACGATTTGATCCGTAAGATTTTCCGCGAGATCTATCAGGAGCCGCTGAACGGGAAGGCCGCCTCACAGATGAACGAGAAGGAGCGCATCATCCGCTTCATCGAGGACTTCTTCCGTCGTCGCTATCAGCTGCGTTACAATACGGTGAAGCAAGTCACGGAGTTCCGACCCAACGACCTGTCTTTCAACCAGTGGCAGCCACTGACAGACCGTCAGCTGAAGAGTATCGTCGTCGAACAGATGAAGGAGGGTGGAGAGAGTTGGATGAACGATATCCGCATCTATATCGAGAGTGCTCACATCCAGGAGTACAACCCCGTCCTGGAGTTCCTCGCCGGCTGTGGCCAGTGGGACGGGAAGCATAACTACATCGAGGACTTCGCACGGCGTCTGCCCACCAACTATCCGCTGTGGCCCAAGTACTTCCACCGCTGGTTCCTGGCAATGGTGGCCCAGGCCATGAACATCAACCCCGACTATGGCAACTCAGTGGTACCCATGCTCATCGGAGGCGAGGGTATCAAGAAGTCCATCTTCTGCAAGAACATCCTTCCGCCATCCATGCGTGAATACTACATGGACGACATCAAGATGCAGAATGCCGAGCAGGTGGAACGAGTGCTGGGGCGCATGTGGCTGGTCTGCATCGACGAGTTCAATGCCAAGACAGACCGTGAACAGGCCAAGGTGAAACGCATCCTCACAGAAAAAGACGTGCAGACGCGTAAGATGCGGAGCGACCAGTACGTCATGATACCACGTCTCTGCTCGTTCATCGCCACCACCAACGACCCCACCCCGCTCTCTTCTGCAGAGGGCAACCGTCGCTATCTGTGTGTCGAGGTAAAGGGCGAAATCGACATGTCGGAGCGTGTCCCCTACAAGCAGATGTTTGCCCAGGCCGTGACGGAGCTGAAGGATCCCAACTGCCTCTACTGGTTCACCTCGGAGGATGAGCGCGAGATACGTGAACACAACCAGTCGTTTATGGAAGAGTCGTCAGCAGAGGGTATCCTGCCCAGCCTCTTCGAACCTGTCACAGAGCACACAAGAGAGAATCTCTGGCGCGTCATCGATATCCAGAACGAACTCTCCAACCGTCTGAATGCAAAGGACGTACCCACCTTAAAAGCCCTCGGCAAGGCCATCAAAGCCCTCCGATGGCCCAAAGGAGCCACCAACGGCGTGCGCGGATACTACCTAAAACTGCGAAAGTAGCACCATCGGTGCAGGATAGTAGCACCATTTTTCACTATCCTGCACCGAACATTTCGCTGTTAATCAGCAAGTTACAAGCCAAAGTAGCACGAGTAGCACCATTTTTCGAGTTATTGCTATATAGACCTCGCGAAAACACATTTTTCGGAATTTCTTCCTCAAAATTTTGGAATCTTCGAGATTTCTTCCTATCTTTGCAATGATTTATTGGAATTATGGAAAAGAAAAAGTATAAATATCAGCAGCAAATCGACGAATTGTTGGCAACGGGATGTCAACTACCAGCACTTTATGCCCCAGAAAATATAAAAGGAAAGGTGACTACATCATTGTTAAGCCTTTCGTGTTTTTCAACACCCACAAAGGCAGAAACATTCTATGCCAACCTTCGCAAGGCTTTCAAAAACATCTCAGCTTCTTTGGGCGACTCTTTGGCAGAAGGAAAACTGAGCAATGAAGATGGTATGAAAACGGCAACAAGCAATAGCGGACATTTTGATTTTTATGAATACGAGGGTTGCGACCTAAACAAGACATTTCAGATAACAAAAAACTTATGTAGCAATGAAGACGATAAAGGGATTTGACATACAATTTGACTTCAGCAGGTTTAAGAAAATTGCCGACCTGATTTTCTTCGAAGGACCATTTCTGTCTCATTATGTGAGCAGCAAAGGCGATGATTACCTTTTCTATTGGGTTGACAAGGATGAACAAGACAATCGCTGGTTAGTTCTGCGTGTCAACCTTTCAAGCCTTCAGAAATACATGGCCAAGGACCTCTCGTTACGAGAGTTGATAGAGAATCCCAATGATGGTTACCTCTATCAAGTCGATATTAACAACGACCTGAACTATCACGACGTCAAGTTGGTCCAACCTGCAGATCTTCCAGAAGAGTACATGCCTGCTACAGACTCCTATTACGAATTTGAGCCTATTCCAGCCGAAGACGCTGAAGAACTGATGACCTACGAACTGACTATTCCTTACAAAGAACGCAGTCGCTTTGAGTCATTCTTACTGAAAATCGGTTTTCCAGTATCATCCTTGAAAAAAGTCGTACAGAGGGCAGCAGTATTTTAAGCCCCTCCAAAGCTACGACGCCGCAAACCTCTAAGATTCATGGGACTGCCTTTTCATGTGGTCCTATGGTGTTTTTATAATTTCTTCGTCTAAAATTTGGAATTATGAATAATTCTTTCTATCTTTGCCGCTGAAAAGAACCCTAAATTTGCGACAAGAAATAGAAATGGTTATGAGCAAGACCGATTACATAGACATTCTACAGGGTTGTAGCAGCACGCTTCGAAACGACTATGGCATTAAGTCGCTTCGTCTTTTTGGTTCTATTGCCCGAGGTGAAGACCACGAGGGCAGTGATGTAGATGTGTTTGTGGATACAGAGACTCCCAATCCCTTCTTGCTGATGGATGCTAAAGAATATTTAGAACGGCTTGTTGGGCGTTCTGTCGACATTATTCGCAATCACAAAAATCTTAACCCCCGCCTACGTAATAGGATTGAACGAGATGGAGTTGCTGTCTTCTGAGGATAAAGCATTAGCTCTGGATATCCTTTGTGACACACTGTCTGCCATAGAGCGAATCCAAGAAAGGACGAAGGACATTCGTTCTGCTGATGATTTTCTGCTGTCTCCAGAGGGGATGACACTGCTGGATGCCACCTGTATGCTTTTGATTGCTGTAGGTGAAAGCCTGAAAAATTTGGATAAAGTGACAGGCGGTAAGTTGCTTCCTACCTATCCTTCCATCCCTTGGAAGAAAGTGAAGGGACTTCGCGACATTATTGCTCATCATTATTTTGATGTTGACGCTGGCCAGATTTATTGGATTCTAAGCAACGAATTGACTCCCTTGCAGACAGCCCTTCAATATTTCGTAAAGGAACTCTCAGAGTAACCATTCCCAAGGACTTTGAAAGTTCTACCCAAGGTGTAGCCATACTCAAGCAAGCCGTTAGAGTAAGCTTAGAATCAGGGTAGAATCAGGGTAGAGTATGGCAGGGCGTTATGAGGAAGCTGCTTTGACCCCACAGACTTTAGTCTCCCATCCGCCATCATCCCTCAGCCTTCAGCCATCATACATCTTCCTTCATCCATCAGCCATCAGCCATCTTCCTTCTTACATCGTAATCACAAGCCTTGTGGAACAAACTTTTTTCAACATTTCTATTGCTTGTTCAAAAAATTGTTGTATCTTTGCAGAACAAAAATACAACTAAAGATCTATATTGGTTATGAAAAAATTGAATATTATACTGATTGTGCTATTAGCCATTATCTTAATGACATCTTGCTCTAAAGGGGCAAAGACTGTTCTTGAAAAAGCAGAAATGGCCACTTTTATTATTTATACGTTTGACGAGTATGGTTCGCCAGCTGGAAGCGGTTCAGGTTTCTTTATTGATGATCAAGGAACCGGATTAACGAATTATCATGTACTTAATGGGAGTCAAAAAGCCATCATTCGTTTAAAAGATGGTAAAGAATACGAAATAGATCAGGTTCTCGCATCCGACAAGAAATGGGATGTTGCTAAATTCTCTATCGTAAACAAAGAAAAAGAGAAGTTTCACTATTTGGATTTTAGCAATAAAGAAGCACAACAAGGAGATAAGGTTTATAATATAGGAGCACCTATTGGCTTGGAACAAACATTTGCAGATGGATTGGCCTCTTCTCTCAGAAATGACAGTCATGGCCAGGTATTACAAGTATCTATACCGATATCTTCAGGAAGTAGTGGAAGTCCTATTATGGATGAATATGGCGACGTAGTGGCAATCGCAACCTTTAAAAGTTCTAGAGGGGAGAACCTCAATTTTGGAGTGGCCATTAATGAAGAGAAGCTGTCATTAATGACAGAAAATCCTTTTGCAAAAAACAATCGTCAATTTAATAAGAAAGAGAACTTTGTCATTCTAAATATCCCAAGTGACCAAGATAATAATTTGACGCTCAATGCTCTTGAATTCAAATCTGATGCGACAATTGCCTATTTGTCGTATACAAACCTTGACATGTCAATGAATAGTTCTGCTATATGGTGTAAAATTGGAGCTGGTGACGATGGATTTTTCATTAAAGATAATAGCAATTCGAAAAAGTATTATATTGTTTCATCTACATTAGGTATTAGCAATGAAGAAAGCACATCAGTTCCCCTTGCTTCCGTATGTAAATTCCAAATATATTTTCCTGCAATAAATAAGAATATCAAAAAAATAGACATCAGAGAGGGGAATGACCCAAGTTGGAGTTTCTCAGATATCGATCTAGATAATTACAGAGGTGTTGTTAAGGTTGACATGGAGAACTATCAAAAAGAATACGCCTATTCAACTATGCACGAGGGTGAACTGGACATTGCATCGACTGTCTTGGAGGACATTTTGGACAATGATCCAGAAAACATACAAGCATTAAATGCTATGGGGATTATTTCTTATGTTATTGACAACAACAAAGATGCCATCAAGTATTTCACTGATGTCATCAAATATCACCCTAATTCAGCAACGGGATATTTGAATAGGAGTTGTGTATATCGTTATCAAAATGATTTAGACAAAGCCATAGCAGATTTATCCAAGGCAATTAATATTGAAAAAAACAAGCCGGATTACTATTCAGATAGAGCAGATATGTATATTAGCCAAAAGAAGTGGAAAGAAGCAAAATCTGACTTAGACGAGGCATTAAGCTCCGCTGATTTTACAGATAAATTCAATGCCTATTATATGCGTGGTGCATGTAACTCACAATTAGGAGACTTAAAAGCCGCTACCGAGGATTTGAAGAATGCTTACAAATTGGCAACAACAGAAGAAATGAAACAGATTGTTATTTCTGCTTATGAGAAAATCAATCCAAGAGAAGAAACAGGTGCCCAAAGTTCTGCAGCTTCATATTTTAAAGGTGCGATAGGTTCTTACCCAATTGTCATGTATTTAGTAATCAATTCTGAAGGAAAAGCATCAGGGTGGCATTATTATGAGAGCAAAGGGGCTAATAACAAACTAGGAATATCAGGCAACTACATTCAAGACGGCAATATCGTATTATACGAGTATGATGAATCAGGATCTGTAACAGGCAAGTTTGATGGACATTATTACAATAGAGAGTTTAGTGGCACTTTCTATGCTTATGGAAGTTCAATGTCATATAAATTTTATTTGATTGAGCTATAGTATCTTTAGATTCAAAATTTGGTAAATCAGAAAAGGAACACCTGAAACAGATCGATATGGCACAATGGCATCCGACTCAAATACGACGTGAGAATGGAGAGATTGTTAAAGCACAGGCTCCTCTCATAGTTTCTGCGAGTAGAAGTACAGACATTCCGGCATTCTATGCTGATTGGTTTTTCCATCGGTTAAAGGTCGGCTATTCTGCATGGACAAATCCTTTTAATGGGGTAAAGAGTTATGTGTCATATCAGGACACACGCTTCATAGTGTTTTGGTCGAAAAACCCACGTCCGCTCTTACCTTATCTTGATTATCTAAAAGAACGAAATATTGGTTGCTATATCCAGTATACACTTAATGATTACGAGAAGGAAGGCTTAGAGCGTGGCGTACCAAAACTTTCAGAACGCATAGATACATTCAAGCAACTAGTTAATAAATTGGGAAAGGGACGAGTGATATGGCGTTTTGACCCATTGCTATTGACGGATGATATTTCTATTGATACATTGCTTTCCAAGATAGAGAGTATTGGAGACTATTTGCAAGGCTACACAGAGAAACTGGTTTTTAGCTATGCCGACATTCTGAGTTATCGAAAGGTGAAAGCAAATCTTGAGAAGAGCCATATTCCATACCGTGAATGGACTGAGCCACAGATGCTGGAATTTGCTGAACGACTTGCTGAACTGAATAATAAATGGGGTTATACACTTGCTACTTGTGGTGAGAAAGTGGACTTACTGCAATTTGGTATAGAACACAATCATTGTGTTGACGATGCACTAATTATCAGATTTGCATACGAAGACAAAAAACTTATGGACTTCCTTAAAGTCAAGACGTCCCCAATGCCTGTACCAAATCTTTTTGGCGAATCAGATTCTTTGCCTGAGGATGCAATTATTCTTCCCAATAATACTTACGCCACTCATGGCGATAATCGTGACAAAGGCCAGCGGCTGTTTTGCGGTTGTATAGTGAGCAAAGACATAGGAGAATATAATACTTGTCCGCACCTGTGCGAATATTGCTACGCAAATACGAGTAAAGAGATTGCTATTAGGAATTACAAAAGCCATCAAAACAATTCGCTTGGAGAAACAATAACAGGAAGATAAGATGAAGCCATTAAAACGATTCGTTCAGCAAAATAATGGATGGGCATTTCTGTTTGAGGATGGTACAACAGAATTTCATCCTGAGTTAAACTCAGATATTTCAGCTTTTGGAAAGGGCGAATTCTTTGAGGACTCTGGATACTTATCGTGTTCTTGGGACTTTGACGAGTTCAAATTATGCCCAATATGCCAAAATGGCAAATGGGGTTTCGTAAACAAAAAGTTCGAATACATAATTCCGTGTAAATATGATTTCGCAGGACTAGCAGTTAAAGATAATGTTTGGATACATTGCTGTACCCATACTATTTACATCCATCACTATTTTTGGGATGCCTATATATTATCGGAGCAGGAATTCGAAAAATATCCAGATTTCCATGAAAGACTTAAGCCTTTCTGTTGTCCCGTTTTACTGGGCAACAAATGGGTACAAATCGATGAGAATGGCAACGAATTTAATTTTGATGATATAAATTCGTATAAGACGGCTCTTAATCAGATTAAAAACGTAAGCATTTCAAGCATCATTGAGTTGTGTCACAGATTATTGCCAGAGCATTGGAAACCTTGTCCTTGGAGACATCCTGAATTAGTTCATGGCATAGGACTATTGGCTAGTGAGGAGGCACTCAATTGCTATATGTCAGCTTATGGTGAAATGCATGTTGGCAAGTGCCGTGCTGCTATTATGAATTTCCCGTTCGACAAATTAACTGGTTCTATTGAAATCGTGGATTGGGGATGCGGACAAGGTATTGGTTCTGCAACACTAATAGAAGCATTACAACAGCGTGAATTATTGAACTGGGTAAAAAAGATTACACTTGTCGAGCCTTCGCCAAACGCTATTCATAGAGCAATTTGCAATATTTCAAAGATTGTGAACAACAATATAGAAATAGATGCGATTAACAAATTTATGCCCACTAAAGAGGATGTTCCTGGAGAAATACTAAAATCAATAGGCTATAAATATAGTAATGTGATTCACGTATTCTCTAATATTCTTGATGTTAAGGCTATAGATCTGGCAGAGGTGGCACGTATGGTTGCTTCTTCTCATGGTAATCATTTCATCCTGTGTATGGGGCCCAAGAACAGTGCTGCCTATAGGATTGAACAATTCTGTTCTGTCTTCGGAGAACAGGATTATTTTAGCCAGATTGACAGTGTACGTTATGGTCGTACTACAAGAACAGGCCATCCATATACTTGTATGACTCGATGCTTTATGTATAATGGAGCACCATTAGACTTAAGCAAATTGTCATCATATCATGACAGTGGTGAACAAGTATTCAATGATTACGATATACAGTTGCAATGGCAAAATGGAGTGATGTCTCGTGAGAAGGCAAGAGTAGCCTATCGCCTTCAGAGTATATTGTCTGTGGATGACATTATGTATATTGACCCTGTAATTAATGAAGTGGCTGTTGATTTTATAATTGTGCGACCCAATAGAGGCATGCTTCTATTGAATGTATTTGAGGATAATCTGAATAACTGCCAATCAAGTAAGGATGGGAAAGAAATTTCTGTATTGGATGGGAGCGGAGCTGTTGTAAAAACATATCAGTCTCCTATCGAACTCATCAATTTGTGCCAAATCAGCATTAAGGATGGTATAGAAGAATTACTGGTGAGCACTATTGAGAGTAGCAAGAACTTTGGGCTAATCAAAAAGGTTGTTGTATTTACGGCTAATGACAACAACAAGATTAGAGAATTCTTTGGAATTTCAAGTGAACAGATTAACTACACATATTTGTTTGGAAATGAGTTTTTCTCCAAGAAAGTCATCTCGCAGGGATTGTATACCCAAATAGGACTTATTAATACCTCTTCGTATTTTGATGATGCTGTGAAACGCAAGATTGCTAAAATTTTGTCTCCATCATGGCATTCATATCAAGAAGGCAAAGCTGGTATTGAACCCAAAGGGGCACAGAAAAAACTCGTAGTCAGTCAGAGTGCCCATCAGAAAATTAGTGGCGTCGCTGGATCTGGCAAAACGCATGTTTTGGCTGCTCGGGCAGTCAATGCCATGAAGCGTACTGGTGGTGATGTGCTTGTTTTAACATTCAATATAACTCTGGCTAATTATTTAAAATATAGGCTTTCTGAAATCCGCGAGGATTTCTCATGGGAGAAAATAGACATCTACCCCTATCATCAGTTCTTTAGGATACGAGCATCAGAATGTCAACTACATGTAGATTTTGGCGCGTATGATCGACTGTCTTTTTTTGAGGATGCATCCATTCAAAAACATTATTCAGCCATTTTCGTAGATGAGGTACAGGACTATACAACCGAATGGTTAAGGATTGTGATGCAAAACTTCTTACTGCCAAATGGTGAGTTTGTCGTATTTGGTGACCCCAAACAAAATGTTTATCACAGACCTATAGATAGTAATGGTGATATTCGATTAGGAGTTATTGGAGGTGTATGGAACAAAGAATTGAGTACAGGACGGCGTTTTACAAATCCGCGTCTAGCAACTTTGGCAACAACATTCCAAGCGAAATTCTTGTCTAATCAACCTATTGATACCATCAGCACAACGACAGGATTTGATAACACACTGAATTTTCAGATTGTTACTTATTATAATATGAGAGGTTCTTTCACGATGGATAACCTTGTATCTAAACTTATAGAGATTATAAATAATAGTAACAACGACCCAAAGGATTTTGTTGTATTGGCTTCGTACTCAAAGTTATTGCAAACAATAGATTCTAAATATAGGGAAACTACAGAAGAAGAAACAGAGATTACTTTCGTTTCATCAGAACAATACGAGCGACTGAAGGAATTACATAAGGTTAGCGATGAGCATCCTGCCAGTTGGAAGTTTAATAGAGATTACGAAGCATTAGGGCGCACAAGAAAACAACTGTTCACAACAGACAAACGATGCCTGAAACTTTCAACTATCAAAAGTTTCAAAGGGTGGGAGTCTCCTTCTGTGATAATCATCTTGGATGATGAGTATAATGCCAAAGATGCTTGTCGTAAGCCAATGGAACCAGAAATGATGTATTCGGCAATAACACGTGCTCGTGAAAGCCTTTACATCGTTAATATTGGTAACGAAACATACGACAAATTCTTTAAAGAACAAACAATATGACACAACTCACAATTATTGAAAAATTCGCAATAGTTACTATCCTCTCGCAGATAATGAAGGCAGATGGTGTTATCCATCCTAAGGAGGAGGAATATATGGATAAGGTGTATGCAGAACTTGGTATAACGATTAGTGATATGGAAGATATGGCTAATATGGATGATATTCAAGCGAAATATGTCATTAATGAGATGCTGGACGACAAAAAGCAATATGCCCAATCTCTCTTTGTCTCAATGGCAGAAGCTGATGGATATAGACATCCAAAGGAAACAGAGATAATCAATCAGATATGGACTAATTAAAATTCTGTAGATTTAGCATAATATGATTAAGGCAAATTATACGATATTCCTGTTTTATCTGGCAATGATGGATTATTTTGAGAAATATCTTTCTGAAAAGTATCCAAAGAGTAACTCTATTGAGGACACGAAACACTACCAAACAGTTATAATAGGAAAGATTGTACGGATGTTCCATTCTCTAGAATTATTAACGAATAATACGATAGACGAAGTATCTGCAAGATGTATACTCCGTGGTATTTTGGATAGTGTTACGACTTACTGTTTTATTTATCAAAGAACGAATATAAACGATATGCTGTTTCGACACTACCTATTTGCTTTAGATGGCTGGAGAGAATATAAGAAGAGTGTTATTCCTATTTCAGAAGAAAATGAGTATAAGTATAAAGAGGATAATGCTTGTGATTATATAATAAAGCAGATTGAAGAAAAGCTTAGGGAGCATTCGTATTATGCGGAGTGTAGTACAAAAGCTAAGTCATTAATCCAAAATGCCAATTGGAAATATGAATCATTGCAAAATACTAGAAGTCTGAAATATGGAGAATTGTACTCAGTTATAGGTTTCAACGATGAATCTATAGAGTATTTCAAAAGCTATTTGTCACAATTCGTTCATGGCCTTTGCTTAAGCAATAAACCTACAGCAGACTCAGAGCAAATGAAAAGAGTTTTGCATGAATGCATTCCTATCGCAGACAAATTCATACAAGCGATGAATCAGACATTTTGCGACAAAGGAATGATAGATAATTTTCTTCGCTCCAATGTTATTCAGAAGTTCTTGGATTCTAAAAAATTCAGTTTTGATGACTTAGCTGAATTTGCAGTCGCATTAGTACGAAAAGATAAAACTATATTGATATAACGAATAGCATTAATTGTATAATCATTATGAAGTACCAAGCACTGATCGCATGTTGATGATGGAGAATTATCATATAAGTGAAGCGATAGGCAACATAGCCAGGGGCGTGCCAGGAATGCGATACGACATCGATTATTCCCGTCGGCTTTATCAGTTTTATGGTGATTTTGTTGAAATGACAGAAAAATACTATAACGAATAAATACAAAAAATATTTATGGAAAAAATGTTTCAAGCGCAATATCCAGATCGTTTGAGTATTGCGAAAAAAGCAATAAGGGGATATGTAGGTGATGCGTATGTAGAGGTCGGTTATTCAAATGCCGATTTAGTCTTGCTGAAAGAGTCTGAAGACTTTTCCGTTTTCCGAATCGACAATGCTGTAACCGAAGATAAATTTGGAAGCGATTTATATGAGGATGTTATTTCACACAAACCTGATCTGGGCGACAATCATGGTTATAAAGTAAAGCCTTCGATAGTTGTGAATGCTGATTATAGTAGCAAGTTTATGGCCGTCTTTTGCTGTAATGAAAATGTTTTCACCCTTAATGAGATAAACAAGTGGAGATATGATTTCTTTAAATCGCTTTTAGATTTGTCAGAAGAAGATCGTATTTGGACTAAGGAAGAATGCCTCTCGGAAATTGTTGGTTTAAACAGCAACTTTGTTGCCTTTTTGATGGCCAAATATTCTCCTAACGACTACGCATGGATGGTATTAAATGGAGAGATTGATGAATCTATATACAGATAAACCCACCCGTGTGATGTTGTATTAGCTTTGGCGACTATTTGAAATTCCTCAATCGTCTGGTCTAAAGATTGCCCTCAACAAAAATGACATATACTGAATTACTTTCACAGAAAGAATGGAGAATTAAATGTAATGAAATTCTTCAGCGCGATAGTTTTAAATGTCGATATTGTGGTTGTGTAGGTTATCACAATGGTGGTAATTATATAAAATTAGGGAGCCTTGATAAAGTTGATGAGCTTCTCAAAGATTACAGTTTTTATAAATGGAAATTCTCTGAGTACTATGAAACATTGTCTCGTCAAATATCTATTGTAATCGAACGATCTACACCTCATGATATTGATTGTGATATAATACTTGAATATGATGATTTAGCAATTGCAAGATTTAATAAGCCAATTCATCGTGACATTACAGATGTTGATAGCTTTCCTATAATTTATCCCAAAAATCATAAGCCGTCAAAGGTTATTCAGCGTTCCCATGGTTGGGGAATCAACAAAAAAAATGGTAATAATAACGTAGGAGAAATACTTGAATTCATTTTCCCTTATGATTATTTAGGCATATTTGTAAGTATTGAGCAAGAAGATGGTATAAACCATATTGTTATTCAAATTGACAATAGATTATTTGCTCTCATTATACCTAGCAGGCTAAAATTCTACAAAGGTCTTAATATCCATCACGATTACTATATCTATGGCAAGAATCCATGGGATTATAAATCCGATGCACTTATTACTCTTTGCGAGGACTGTCATAAAAAAGCACATGAGTCCTTAATAAAAGTATATCATCAGGGAAGCCTTTATAAATATGCAATGAAGTGCCCTCGCTGTGGCGGTAGTGGCTATTTGCCTCAATATAGCTATTATGAACATGGTATTTGTTTTAAATGTGGCGGCGAAGGTGTTATTATGGATGAAGTATAGAAAGCCACAAAGGACAGGTGATGACATCTGAATTATAATATGATGAACTTATGTAGTATAAGACAACGAATATAAACGTTATAACAATATGGATAAAGAGAATAAACTGATACTGTATAAGGATGAGGAAGGCAGGGTGAGTGTGAATACTCGCTTTGCTGATGAGGATGTGTGGTTGACACAGGCGCAACTGGTAGAGATTTATCAATCGAGTAAATCGAATATCAGTGAGCATCTGACAAATATCTTTGCAGACAAGGAATTGGAGCAAGATGCAGTTGTTCGGAAATTCCGAACAACTGCTGCAGACGGGAAGAACTATCAAGTTTTGCATTACAATCTTGACGTGATAATCGCTCTTGGTTATCGCGTGCAATCGCCTATAGCCGTTAGATTCCGCAGATGGGCAACACAACGACTGCATGAGTATATCCAAAAGGGATTTACGATGGACGATGAGAGACTGAAGCAGGGAGGGAATCGCTACTTCCGTGAACTGTTGCAGCGCATACGTGACATCCGAAGCAGCGAACGGAACTTCTATCAGCAGGTAACGGACATATACGCTACATCGACGGACTATGATCCACGTGCAAAGATGACAAAGCTGTTCTTCGCAACCGTTCAAAATAAGATGCACTATGCCGTTCATGAACATACAGCGGCAGAGCTGATCTATGAACGGGTGGACAATGAGAAGCCCTTTGTAGGAATGACGAACTTTAAGGGCAACTACGTGACACGTGATGACGTAAAAATTGCCAAGAACTATCTGACGGAGTTGGAATTGCAACGATTGAACTTGCTGACTTCACAGTTCCTCGACTATGCAGAATTTCAAGCATTAGAGCAGAATCCAATGACGATGGCTGACTGGATTGCTGCCTTGGATGATCAGATATTGCGGCTGAGAAAGATTATTCTGGAAGGGAGTGGTACCGTATCGCATCAAGAGGCCATCGAGAAGGCTGAACGCGAATTTGAAATCTACAGGGAACGTGAGATGCGACTACTGGAGAGTGACTTCGATAAGGCCGTAAAGCGGTTGAAGAATCTGAATGCTGATGGCGATGAAATAAGAGATAACACCTGAAAAAAGGAACATAGTTTGGTGTAGAAGAGATGACAGTTTGGGATATTATACTAATTATCTGTGGAGGGATATCCGTATTGGGCTTCCTTTTTATGTTGGTTGCTATAATTTTTGATGAAAATTCAAATAAAAGAGGGATTGAAAATTTTTGGATGCTACTGGCAGGTTTGTTTATATTACTTGTTTTTTTCGTATGGGCAGCACTGAAATTATGTGATTTATGGTATTATCTCTCTGAAGCAATGAAACACGGCGGAGTCCGTAAATACAAGGCTTGGCTTAAACAAAAGGAAATTGAAGAGGAAAAGGCCAAGCAAGAACGGGAAGCAAGAGTTAAAGCTGAGAAGGAAGAATATGAACGTGTGAAAAAGGATTTCCTTGATGGCAAGATAACAAGGACGAATCTACCTAGAGTGGAAGATGGTATAACAAGTTTTGAGTTTAGTCCAAAAATGATGCTTAGTGTGGACTATGATAGTAATGTTCGCGAAATCATCTACATTGAAAATGAATATAATGAAAGGCTGAACAGATTCTTTATCGAGCACAAGGACCTCAGACTTTATCATATGTATAAGTTCGTCTATCTTCCTGCTTTAAACGAAGAATTGAACGGAGGTGACGTACTTCATTATTTGTATCCTGATGCGACTTCTGATAGTAAAATATCAATCTCGTTGACATCGAATTATCCAATGCAATACCTTGTGTATCCAGAAGATCGGGATAAGATAAAGCAAGGGATGTTCTTCTTTAGGGATGGACGCGACAATCATGGGGCTGAGTATGTAGAAGGAGACTATCATCCTTTATACGAAGGTACTGATGAGGAAATAATTGCGCAACTCGACGCTATTGTAAAAAAAGTACACGATAAACATTCCAATGCAGCAGTATATTGTAAAGAAAAAAGACCTGAAACGAAAGAAGGCGCGAAGAATTTTGCTGACGACCAATTCTCATGGGAGTTGTATGACGATGATGTTGCTATTATTATTGATGAGGTCAGAGAGAGATTCAAAAAGTTGAAGGAGAAAGGACTAACAGAGAAGATCTTATTTCACATGTTAAAAGAAAAGCCTAAACTTAGCAGGCTTGTCATAACTAAGGATATGCGGATTATGCTCCCTGATTATAATAACATGGAAATAAAAATGGAGCCAATCAATAAGGCTGTCTACCTTTTGTTTCTGAGACATCCAGAAGGTATCGTATTCAAATGCTTGCCAGACTTCCGGAAAGAGCTGATTGAAATCTATCAGATGATAAAACCATTGGGATTGAATGAACGTGCTATTCAAAGTATTGAAGACGTGACAAATCCCTGTCTGAATTCGATCAATGAAAAATGTGCAAGAATTCGAGGTGCCTTCGTTTCTCAATTTGATGAAGACTTGGCCAGCCAATATTACATTTCAGGATGGAGAGGGGAACCAAAGAAAATTGAGTTGCCTCGCGATTTAGTTACATGGGAGTAATATGGTGATACTTACAATCATAATAGGAATTGTCTGGGGAATAGGGGTTCTCCTGGGTGCTACTTTTTTCGTATTGGGGTGGAAGGAGGATAGAAAATTAGGATGGAAATTCTTATTAGGCGGCATTTTCTTTCCTTTAGTGCTTCTGTTTGGCTTATGTTATGCCATATATTATTACTATAAATTCTTTATACGAGACGAAGGATTTATAAACCACATAAGACATATTAGGGAAGTGAGGCGTGACGAAAAGGAATATAAACGTATTGAAGAAGCCTATAAAAAAGGAGAGATAAAAAGAGATGAGCTCCCAAAGTTGTGGTGTGATGGTGTTACGAACTTCGAGTTAAAAGGGGAATTATTGTCTGAAGATTGGCATGAGCTTGTGTATATTGAGAATGATTACAATCAAGTGCTTAACGACTTTTTCAAACGTCATAACTATATAAAACTGGAACATGATTGTAGGGTAATATATTTGCCTGCAGAGATAAAAAGGTTAACGAGTAATGAAATTGTGGACTATTTGACCCCAGAAGGACATAGGAAAATTGAATTACTTTCACTTAAGCCAACGGATTTATTAAATGAATTATATTATTCTGAAGATGCGAAAAACCTCCATCACGGTCTTATGTCTTGTTCTGGACACAGTTATAAATATGGTGCAGAGTATCTTCATGGAACCTATTACCAGTTAGAAGAAGGTTGTGATGAAGACATTCTGTCTCAAATAGAGTTCATTGTAAGGGAGATTTACAAGGAACGTTCAGCTGGTCTCAATTGTACCGTACAACGTCCTTCTTTAGATAAGGAGCCGACAGAGGACTTTGCTGACGAACAGTACTCATGGGAAATAACAAACCTTATAGAAGAAATCAAAGAGCGAGTTGACAAGCTAGAGCAACATGGGATTTCTCGCAAATTACTAATGAAGATGATTTCAGAGCAACCAAAATTAAGTCGGTTAGTTATTACTAAAGATATGTGCATCATGTTGCCTGACTATAACGACATGGAAATCAAGATGGAGCCTCTGACAAAGGCTGTATATCTGTTGTTCTTGAAACATCCGGAAGGTATTACATTTAAACATCTGCCTGACTACAGGCAGGAGTTAGCAAGTATCTACACGAAGCTGCGTCCCATGGGTTTGACTGATAGGGCATTACAGAGTATAGAGGATGTGACGAATCCATTACTGAACTCCATCAACGAGAAGTGTGCAAGGATTCGAGCTGCTTTCATAGGTGAGTTTGACGAATATATGGCGAAGTACTACTATATAGAAGGCAAGCGTGGTGAGCCAAAGAAGATCTCACTGCCTCGCGACTTAGTGGTCTGGGAATAATGCGATGTATGATGGCTGATGTAAGAAGGCAGATGCTTTGAGTGCACTCTTTTCCTCCCAGCTCAAATTCCCTATTATTACTCTCCTATGGGAATAATCAGTTTATACATTCTCCTCGTAGTAGGTTGGTTACCATACATTGACTCGTAGTTATATTTATTTTGTGCCACATCGCTAAACTCAAAGTCACAATTGCGATAGAATTTCACAGCACTATACTCTTTAGTGTCTAATGCTTCAACAGTTAGAAACATGGTGGCAGAGAGTTTGTCGGCAGCAGCAAATTGGGCAATCTTTTGTATGATGGCAGTACCCAGATGGTCTTCAGGCTCTTCGCGTTTTTCCTTGCAAACAGCAAGATAATCAATTTCAATAGCAGGATACTTTTCTTTCTCCCATAATTTGTCTGCATCTTCAGGTGCTGCAAGTGCTGTTGCTTTTTCTTTATCGCGTTCTATTGTCCTTCTGTCTTCGCTGTTAAGCATTAGTGCGTCTTTACTAAGGGCAAAAAAGGCAACAGCCTTTTCACCTTCAAAAACAATCCACAAATTAGAAAGACGCAACTTAATGAATTTGGCCAATCCGTCCTTGGGGTCGTGTATAAAGTCATCCATAGACTTCACACCACACTTGAAATCAAAAAGGGCCGATGTGTCATCAGCCCTCCTTATGTCTAAAACAGGTTTCATAATTCCCAATGAATCTCATAACGGCCTAAAGCCTCTTTTGCACGTTTTACACTCGCCTTTTCCTGCGCATTAAGTTGCCCATTAGCGACACGGGCAACAGCATCACGAATCTGATTCGCAATGTCTCCCCCAATAGGGGCGCGCCTTGTCTTAATTCCTAACATATTGGTTCAATGGCTCTAATGTTCGACCGCAAAGGTAAGCATTTTAATTGAGAAAAACAAACATTTCGACAAAAACTTACGTTAGCTTTCCATAAATCTTTCATTTCCACATTGCAGCGCCACACTTTGCACTTTTTTTTTAGAGAAGGATTGTGGAACAAAATCGTTTAGTGGCTGATGAAGAAGTGGTTGTTCGTAATTTCCGAACAACCACTGCAGATGGTAAAAATCACCAACGTCTATACAGACGATGAACTCGACAAGAAGGGAACATATAAGAAATTCTTATTAGTTTGCTAATTCTGAGTCTCTGCCAAAATCTGACGAGCAGGAATACGTCTAATGGTTTTCCATCAGAAGACACGATAAGGTCTTCACCACGCAGTGCCTTTTCTTCAAGCATTCGCTTACCAGCCAACTCTATGCCAGCCTTCAACTTCTCAGAAAACTCTTTATTTGACATATCGGTTCGTACTCATATCGCTTGCAAAAATACGAATAATAATTTGATTGTGCAAAAATGCGTTACGCAAATTTGTGTAATTGGAAAATTATTATTATCTTTGCACATGTTGTCAGATTGTGGAAAGATATGAAAGAAGAAACATTGTTTAACCCAGAAGAGATGCAGTCACCGTTTGATACCATCAAGGAGGTAGATGGAGAAGGGCGTGAGTGGTGGAACTCGCGCAAGTTGGCACGTCTGATGGGGTATCAGAAGTACTGGAACTTCGAGCGTCTGATGGATAAGGTGGCCACCTTCCTGCAACAGGAAAAGGGGCTGGACCTGAAGGAGCACATGGTGGAGAGAGAGGAGTTGGCTCAACTGAACAATGGGGGCTATCGTCAGGTGAAATCTATCAAGCTATCAAGGACTGCATGTATTGCCATCGCCATGAATGCTGACCAGAAGAAACCAATTGTAAAGGCTTCCAAGGAATACTTTACTAGCAAGATGAGTTCAACAGAACTGGCTACGAGCATGGAAGGTAATGTGCTGATATATCGTTCAAGCACAGGCAAGGTGAACGTGAATGTATTATTCAGCAATGAGACATTCTGGCTCTCTCAGAAACGAATGTCAGAACTATTTAATGTGACAGTTCAGGACATCAGTTATCATCTCATTCAGCTTAATGATACTGGCGAGGTGCAATTGTCCGCATCAATCAAAAAAATTTTGAATCCATCGGACAATTGCGAAGATGCAGGTACGATTATGTATAATCTTGATGCTATCATCTCTGTGGGTTATCGTGTGAACAGCTATGAGGCCACTCAATTCCGCATCTGGGCACGAGAGGTATTGAAGGAGTATATCATCAAGGGATTCGTGATGGATGATGAGCGACTGAAGGGTAAGAATCCGTTTGGAGCTGACTACTTTGAGGAATTGCTGGAACGCATCCGAGAGATACGCACCTCAGAACGTCGTTACTATCAGAAAATTACGGACATCTATGCCGAGTGCAGCATCGACTACGACAGGGATAGCGAGACAACTCGGACGTTCTATAAGACAGTGCAGAACATGATGCACTATGCCGTGACCCACCAGACGGCAGCAGAGATTGTGTATGACCGTGCTGATGCAGAGAAGCCTCACATGGGGCTGATGACGTGGAAGAATGCACCAGATGGAAGAGTCGTAAAAAGTGACGTGACGATTGCAAAGAACTATCTGTCGGAGCAGGAGGTGGACGAGCTGAACCTGCTGACTACGGCATTCCTGGATATTGCAGAGCGGAGGGCACGTAGGCACGTGCTCACCACGATGGCAGAATGGAAGCAGGTGTTAGAGCAGTATTTGAAAGCAACGGATGCAGATGTACTACCTGACGCCGGATCCGTCAGTCATGAGGAGGCTGAGACCAAGGCGTTTGGAGAATACGAAAAGTTCCGTAGGATTCAAGATAAGACGTTGCTTTCGGATTTCGACAAGTTTATTGAAGGGTTAGAGAAATAGTAGAGTTGCCAGTCACAACTTTATTATTTCTGCTTTTCTGAGGTAGCTTTCCATAAATCTTTCATTTCCACATTGCAGCGCCACACTTTGCACCTTTAGGTCAAAGAAGGCTTCTCTTACCTGAAGGTGAAGAGTGTGGCGTTGCAATGTGGGGCAAAATCGTTTAGTGGCTGATAAAGCAGTGGTTGTTCGTAATTTCCGAACAACCACTGCAGATGGTAAGAATCACCAACGTCTATACAGACAATGAACTCGACAAGAAGGGAACTTATAAGAAATTCTTATTAGTTTGCTAATTTAATTACGGAACGGTTCCCTGATCCGAGGTGACTTAGTGGTCTGGGAATAGGGAGATGTATGATGGCTGATGTAAGAAGGCAGATGTTTGTTCTTTAACTAAAAGACAGCAGCAATCTTCCTGATTTTATCAAGACGCTTCATAAACGACTTGTCCTGTTTAGCCTTCTGCATATTGTAATCTGCCTGGAGGCCAATCCAAATTGAGGCATTTGTACCCAAGGCAGCCTCTAACAACAATGCGTATTCTGTTGTCACGGGGCGCTTGCCATTGAGAATCTCATTGAATACAGTATAAGATACACCCATTTGCTGAGCCAAATCTTTTTGAGTCATTCCACGTGCAATAATTTCATCCTTAATCATCTCGCCAGGGTGAATCAGCATTGATGATGTCATGTTGTTGGCAATCTTATTCTCGATAATGTTCGTTGTTGTGTTCATACCTTATTCTATTTATAATGATTCGATAATTCCATAATGTTGCATATTGTGACTATAGGCTCATCTCCTGTTTCTGTAAGCGTGAATTCAACTCGATACTGGTCATTGGCCTTTACAGAGAAACGACCTTCTTTGTCACCATGCAGAGCCTCAAAGTGTAACGCCTTAAAAGGGAACAGGTCTTCCTTGCACTTAGCCTGTATCAAATACTTCACGGCCTTTTGGTATCCTCTTACTATCTGAGGCTGGAATCTAAGTTTCTTGATTCCTGTCTCACCATTTGTGTACAGCCTCTCCAGATAATCTTCATTGAACGTAACTACCATGTCGCATTTTGCTAATTCTGCGTGCAAAGATAAAAAAAAGAATTGAAATTCGCAAATAATCGAATTATTTTTTAAAATCTTTTGTTTTCACAAGGCTTGTGGGGAAAAATTGTTTGGCTGCAGAGTTAGAAAACGCTAACTTTGCAGTCAAATTAAATCATGTGGTTATGACAGATTACGAGTACATTATTCAACAAGCGAAGAAAGCTCATTTCTCGAAATGGGACGATGAAGAATTAAGAGAATGTGTGGATATGCTGACTGGCTTGACACACGAGCAGTTATTCTCGCTTTATTCCAGTAAGTGGCTAAAGGGGGACAAGGTGTTCAGAGAAGAGGTGTTCAAGTGCATGTTTATGGACAAGATTGGCAAGAGGGAGGAACGTATCAAGAACCTGCCTACTGACGAGTTGCTTGAGGAGTTCAAGGACAAGAGGAGTGGGAACATATCGCTGATTAGGAATGAGATGAAGTATCGTTATAAAGAGAACGTCAGCGACGACAGGATTAAGATTGCCACCGCCTTCAAAAACTCTTCGCCAGGCGATCAGAATTGGATAGAGCATCAGGAACGTAAGGAATTGTTTGGAAAGTCGTGAAATATGGAATACGAGAAAAGAAAACATAATACGCCCATCGCTACTGTCATCAAGAACTACCTTGACAAGAAAGGTGGCAAGGTCTCTGTATCACGCCATGAAATAGAGTGGCGGTTCAATGCACTGGACTGGAGATACCAGAAGCAAATACTGTTTGCTTTCCTTCAATCTGGCCCATCAGACAGGAAGTGGGCATATACGAAACTATATGCCGTATGGGATGACTGTTTTATTCCTGTACTTCAGGATTTATGGGAGCGGTATCATGAGATTCAATTATCCTGGCTCGTCATCAACTTCTTTCCTGTTGAATATATAAAGAAGGATATGGACATCCTCAGTACTGGAAGGAACTACTTCTTTATCTGTAAGAGACTGATTGGTGACAGCGAGTTTCATGTAGACAAAGAACGGCTGTATGAATCGGACTATCTTAGTTTGCTTATACTGCAGAAACGTGAGATATCGCCTGTAGTTGCATGGGGATTGTTCTACACCCAAATCAGGAAGATATGTCTGGGCGAGTATAAGGTAAGAATCGATAATTTAACTTTCTACTCAGAGTGTGGAGCAACGCTGATTTCTATTTTCAATTGTCCTATAGTGAAATCGATGTTATATACCATTAATCGTGATTTGAACATGTCCGAGCTGTATAGGCAGTTGATTAAATGGATTTGCATGGTTTCAGAAGATGTAATGAAGTCTCGCGAATTATTTCTATTAAACGATTGTGACTTAACATCTACTGCTCGGAACAAGTTGGGACTTATGCTGATGAAAAAATACTGCTATGAACATTTGGACTCTCCATTTAAGGTAAAAGGGGAATCTGTCGATACAAAGGTTTTGGATGAAATAGTGAAGAGTCTGGAAGTATTTGCCACTATAGAAGAACTGGATGAAAAAGAGATGGCCACACCTTCTCTGATAGATCTTGTGAACGATTTTCAGTTAGTCAAGACAGGTAATTGTCCGTTTTAAGATAAAAACTTGAAAATTATTTTGTAACTTTGCACTATTAAAACGCAACAGAAGATATGAAAAAGAGTATTTTTAGTGTGATGGACATGATGTTAGCCGTGTGTATGGTGATGTCGTGCCAGAAAGGGAAAACAACAGCGAAGGTTGAGAGTGACAGCATCGTTACAGAGGATTCACTCACGACGGCAGAGGATCCAACCATGAGGTCAGAGGATTCAGCTACGATGTCAGATACCACAAGTTACTTGTCTGTCTATAAGAAGCCAATGGGGAACGGGCAGTATCGTGACTTCGTGATTACCCAAGGAGAATACAGTTATCGATTTAGGGTATATGACTCTTCGGAGGACAAGTACTATGACATTGACTTTGATGCCGATGGTTATATGAATGAGGGGGTTCCAGGAATGTCCGGATTTGCAAGTCCAGATGGAAGGTATGTCTATGTGGTTGGTGATATCCTGGCTAACAGTACGGGATGGATTAGCACACTCATCATCTACCAAGTAAATACAAAGACGCTCAAAGCAAAACTCATAAACGGGGTTGCTGCGTGGAGGTTGGAAAAGAACGGCTTCACGGTGGCATCTGAAACCCGATGCACGACGCCTGATGCAGAATGCTCGGCAGATATGGACTTTGCCTTTGAAGATATCACTTATGGCTTTGATGGGAAGGTAAAACATAGAAGCAAGGAATATCCATCGAAGGAAATAGAGGCCAGATATGGCAAGAACAACAATAACGTCAAAGGCTTAGGCGTGGTCAGACATTCGTTTTACGGTGATGATTAAGAAATCAAATCCCCGCAAGGCTTGTGAAGATTTGGTGGAGTGGAGAATGTTTTGTAACTTTGCAAGCAAAACAGAAAAGAAAAGGACGATATGGATGGGATTTTGGACTTCGGTCCCGTGGAGGACCAGATGCAGAACATCATCAAGGTGATTGGTGTAGGTGGTGGCGGATGTAATGCGGTGAGCAGGATGTTTGACGAGGGTATACAGGGCGTTTCGTTTGCTGTGCTGAATACGGATAGTGCATCGCTGGCGCATTCGCCGGTGCCTGTGAAGCTGCAGTTAGGTTCGGGTCTGGGAGCCGGTGCAAAGCCGGAGATAGGACGTGCGGAGGCTGAGAGCAGTCTGGACAGCATAGAACGGCTGCTGGACGACCAGACGAAGATGGTGTTTGTGACAGCGACGATGGGTGGTGGAACAGGAACGGGTGCAGCACCTGTGGTGGCGCGTGTGGCCAAGGACCGTGGTCTGCTGACCATCGGTGTGGTGACGATTCCATTCTACTTTGAACACCGACGGAAAATCATCAAGGCGCTGAAGGGTGTGGACGAGTTGCGCAAGAACGTGGACGCGATGCTCATCGTGAACAACGAACGCCTGTGTGATGTGTACTCTGACTCGTCGATGTCGCTGAAGGATGCGCTGGCAGAGGCGGACAACGTGCTGAAGAATGCGGTGAAGGGTATCTCGGAACTGATCACCATCAGTTCGGCTGGGAATATCAATCTGGACTTCCGCGACGTAGAGACGACGATGCGCAACGGTGGCGGTGCCATCATGGCCATAGGACGTGCAGGGGGCGAACAGCGCGTGGAGCGTGCCATCCTGGACGCGCTGGACTCTCCGCTCTTGCATGGCAGCGACATCAACCGTGCGAAGCGTATTCTATTCAATATCTATGCCAGCGACGAGACGCCGATACGCATCACGGAGATGCAGGAGATAGACGAGTTTTTCGAACAGCTGGATCCGGACATCGACGTCATCTGGGGTACGTCGACAGACAACTCATTAGGCGAGGATGCGAAGGTCATCATCCTGGCAACGGACATGAACCATGAGCTGAGTGTGGAAAGACCTGTGGAGGAGGACGACGAGGAGCACTATGCCCAACTGATCAACACGCTGTACCAGCCACTGGCAAAGCCTAAGGAGGAGCCTGTGGCAGAGCCCGTATTCGAAGTGGAGCCAGCACCAGTGCCTGAACCTGCCATCGAGGACGATGCTGACGAGGAGGAGGATGCTGACGAGGAGGAACGCACGGTGGCAGAGCCTCAGCCCACGACGACACTGGGGAAATGGAAGAGCTGGCTGAACAGGAAGCTGGGTGAGATGATCAGCGAAGAGGACTATTAGCGCGTATGCCGGACTTGTACGAGACACACGAACAGATGGCTGACGAGCTGAAACGACTGGTTCAGCAGTTAGAGGCTGAAGGGCGCACGGACCTGGTGCTCCAGGCTCTTGGCGTGTCGATGATAGAGAAGCTGCGCTTAGAGGCAGCGAAGCGGAAACTGCAGCCTCTCCGCATCACTCGCGACTACCGATTCCTGGTGGGACAGCAGGAGGTGGAGCTGCAACCAGTACACAAGGCGGTGTACCTGTTGTTTCTGGCACATCCGGAGGGCATCGAGTTCAAACGGCTGGCAGAATACCGTGAGGAACTGACGCGCTACTACATGGCGACAGCGAAGCTGCTGGACAAGGAGAAAATAGTGGATGGCGTCGCCCACTTGGTGAATCCCCTGGACAACGCCATCAACGAGAAATGCTCGCGCATCAAGAAAGTCTTTATGGAGCTGATGGACGAATACTCGGCGAGCTACTATATCATCAGCGGACACACGCAGAAGCACATTGCAGGCTCTGCACGTGTGTGGTACGAACGTCTGAAGGTGATCACACTGCCCAGGGCATTAGTGATCAACGAGACAGAACCCTGAACCGATTTACATACGCTCAGGCACCTCGATGCCGAGGAGGGCCATACCGTTCTTAATGATCTTGGCAACATTGCGTGCCAGGACAAGACGGAAGGCTCGGATGTTAGCATCGGGCTCGTTGAGGATCGAGTAGTCGTGATAGAACTGGTTGAAGACCTTCGTGAGCTCGTAGCAGTAGTTGGCGATGCCTGAGGGCGAATAGTCCTTGCCAGCCTGCTCGACAGCAGCACCGTATTCGCTGAGTTTCTGGATGAGTTCGATTTCTTTGGTGTTGGGTGTCAGGTGTTGGATGATGGCACCTGATTCCTCTGCCTTGCGGAGAATGGAGCGGATGCGGGCGTAGGTGTACTGGATGAAAGGACCGGTGTTGCCATTGAAGTCGATGGACTCCTCAGGATTGAAGAGCATGTTTTTGCGTGCATCGACCTTGAGGATGAAGTACTTCAGGGCACCCATACCCACGATACGGGCTATCTCGCGACGCTCGTCCTCCGTCATATCGTCGAACTTACCCAGTTCCATGGAGGTCTTATAGGCATCGTCGACCATGAGCTGCATGAGGTCGTCGGCATCGACAACGGTACCCTCACGGCTCTTCATCTTACCATTGGGGAGCTCGACCATACCGTATGAGAAATGGACGAGTTCCTTGCCCCACTTGAAGCCCAGACGATCCAAGAGGATGGAGAGCACCTGGAAGTGGTAGTTCTGCTCGTTGCCCACGACATAGATCATCTTGTCGATGGGGAAGTCCTGGAAGCGCATCTCAGCCGTACCGATGTCCTGCGTCATATAGACAGAGGTGCCATCGGAGCGCAGCAGCAGCTTCTGGTCGAGACCCTCGTTGGTGAGGTCAGCCCATACGGAGTTGTCGTCGTGACGCTCGAAGAGGCCCTTGGCGAGACCTTCCTCAACCTTGGCTTTACCCTTGAGGTAGGTCTGCGACTCGTAGTATATCTTGTCGAAGGAGACACCCATCTTCTGGTAGGTCTCGTCGAAACCGGCATAGACCCAGTTGTTCATCTTCTCCCACAGGGCACGCACCTCGGGGTCGTTATTCTCCCATTTGACGAGCATCTCGTGGGCCTCCTTGATGAGGGGAGCTTCCTGCTTGGCCTGCTCTTCGGCTTTCTCAGCGGGTAAACCGCTGAGCACCAGCTGAGCGGCCAGCTGCTTCACCTCTTCGCGGTAGTGCTTGTCGAAGAGCACGTAGTAGTCGCCAATGAGGTGGTCGCCCTTCTTGCCTGACGACTCGGGTGTCTCGCCATTGCCATATTTCAGCCAGGCAAGCATCGACTTACAGATATGGATGCCACGATCGTTGACGATGTTGGTCTTGACGACCTTATTGCCATTGGCAGCCATGATCTGTGCCAGCGACCAGCCCAGCAGGTTGTTGCGGACGTGGCCCAGGTGGAGGGGTTTGTTGGTGTTGGGGCTGCTGTACTCGATCATCACGAGGGGTGAGCCCTCGTGAGCGGGACGCTCGCCATAGTGGGCGTCCTGATCGATGGCGGAGAGCAGCTGGAGCCAGGCAGCATCGGCGATGCTGAGGTTCAGGAAGCCCTTCACCACGTTGAACTTGCTGATGGCGTCGCAATGGTCGACGAGATACTGTCCAATCTCCTGTGCAGTCTGCTCAGGACTCTTCTTTGCAGCCTTGACGAAGGGGAATACCACCAATGTCAGGTTACCCTCAAACTCACTTCTTGTCTTCTGCAGCTGCAGCATCTTTTCACTGGCATCCATGCCATAGAGTGCCTTCACGGCCTCGCCTGCAGCTTGACTGATTAATGCTTCAATATTCATGTTGTTTCGAAATTTGGGTGCAAAGGTACGAAAAGTCGAGGGCAAAACAAAGAAAATTTTTCATTTTTTGCCGAGACAAAGTATCTTTGCGCTCGAAAGAGCAGGGAAAAGGAACGCCGACACACGCTTATCACGAAGTGCCGGCTTCTTTGGAATTATCCTCTCATCCTCTGTCTCCACTATCCTAAATATAAAGGCTGAAAGATGGATTAGTGTATTACGACGAGGATATCGATGAGTACTTGTTCCGCTTGCAAAAATAACCATTTTTAGCGAGAGTATATTTATAAAATTTGAACTATTATTTGTAAATATACGAACAAACGACGTTTCTTGTAAAAAAATGCCACTTTGTTTGTACGTTTCATAAATAATATGTACTTTTGCAAAGCATTAACACCTAAAACATGGAACAGACTTATATATATAGCCTTGATGAGCTTATTCAGTGCAACCATTTCCACCATCAGTATGGCTCTGCACTGGCATGTTTCCCTGTCGATGGTCACCTGCTACAGACTTACATTCAACCTGGCACACTGCCCAGCTTCATTACCATTATCCTGGTGACAGGGGGCGTAGAGCACTACCTCTTTAACAATCAGGAGATAGAGCTGAAGGCCAATGACCTCTTAGTAAAACTGCCCTACGACTCGTTTTCCTTCAAGTCGTGTTCAAAAGATGCCTCCTCCCTGCATCTGCTCATCGAGAAGAACTACTCCGACGACCTCGTTGTCCAAAATAAGCGGTTGCCTGAGGTAGACTACCTGGACATCTTCACCACCTTCCCCATATTTCATTTGTCTGATGACAAGGCTGAAGAGTTCCGGAACGTGCTCAGCCATATCTATCACACCATCGAGCGCCCTCACCTCTACAAACAGGAATTGCTGACCCACCAGCTCTTTTTCTGTCAGCTACTGCTGGCTGAACTGGTGGCGGGTATCGAGATCAACGCCAACGACCTGAAACACAAAGACAATATCCTGAAATTTTTCCTCCACCTGGCATCACGCCATTTCAGGAAAGAGCGACAGGTGCAGTTCTATGCCGACCAACTGAATATCAGTCCCACATACCTCTCACGTACTATAAAGGAACTGACAGGGAATACCGTCTACAGTTTCCTCTCCCATTTCCTGTACAGCGAGATATGCATACAGTTACAAACCACGGAGAAACCCATCAACGAGATTGCTGACGAGCTACACTTCAACGACCAGTCGGCACTGACCAATTTCTTCCGTAGCAGGGCAGGTGTCAGTCCGCTGGCCTATCGCAAGGGTAAACGTCCAGCTTAAGATTCCCTTTGGGAAGCCATGATGTTCCGCCATTTAAACCATCCGGCAATGGCTATGACGACATAAAGGGCATACAGCGATGCCTTAAAGGGAATGTCTTTATAAAAATAGAGGACGCTCGTCACCACATCGACAGCAATCCAGATGAACCACTGCTCGAGGTATTTGTGGGCCAGTGCCCAGATGCCTACGATGCTGAGGGCTGTGGTAAAGGAGTCTGCCAGGGGTACATTGCTATTGGTGAAGGTCACCAGCAGCCAGTAGATGAAGGCCCAGATGGCAGCAATGAGCAAGAGCCAGGGCAGTACGAGACGACGTGGGAAGAGACTTATTGCTATTGGCTTTTGGCTATTAGCTTTTGGTTTAATCCATCGCCACCAGCCATACACCGTCATTGCCAGATAGTAGAACTCCATGCCACAGTCGGCATAGAGTCCTTTCTGATAATAAAGCACAATACCTAAGGACTGCATGAGGAATCCCACAAGCCACATCCATACGCTGACCCTATATTCCAGCAGGATGTACGCCAGTCCGAGGACTGTCGTGGTGATGTCTAGCCAATGCTCCGCCAGGAAGGTAATCATCATTTCTAATTCCTAATTACTAATTCCTCATTTAAAAGCGTAGCGTCACATTTCCCATCATGGTGAATCCAGCCATCGGGATGAAGCCAATCTGGTAGTAGCGATTCTCGTTGGGGTGCGAGTCGCTGAGGATAGCGGAGTACACCCAGCCACTGGCAGCATAATGCTTGTTGAACACATTGTTCAGGTTTAGTCCGAAGACGGCTTCCTTCAGTACCTTCTTTGGCTTCCAACTATAGCTCATGCTGATGTTCGAGACGCTGTAGGAAGGCAGGGAACGGTCCTTACACTCGGTGTTGTCAAGATACTGGCGCGAGACGAAGTTGGTGTGCCACACAGCCTGCCAGCCTTTATAGTGCAGATTGATGAAACCATTGAGAATGGTGGAAGGCGAGAAAGCCAGTGTCGAGTTGTCGTAGTGGATGGTGGTGTAGTCTCCCCAGTCCACCTGTACCTGTTCGTCGAAGTCCTTGATCTTGTTACTGCTCAGGGCTGCATTACCTTCGATGGTGAGCCACGAGGTGGGATCGACACCAGCCTGCAGCTCGAGTCCCAGACGATAAGAATCCTTGATATTGGTGGTCAGGTTTTCACCGATGTCGCTGACCTCTCCCGTCTGTACGAACTGATCCTTGTAGTCCATATAATAAAGGTTCGCGCCCACGCGCCAGAAGTCACCATTGTAGGTATAGCCCAGCTCGTAGTCCATCAACTGCTCAGCCTTGGGAGCAGGATAGGAGCCGTTGTCAGTGAAGTTGTTACGCTCAGGCTCACGATGGCTCATGGCTACCGAGCCATAGGCGCGATGGCCATTGAGCGTCCACGAGAAGCCAGCCTTCGGATTGAGGAAGTCGTACTTCTGATTGATGTCGAGCCAGTGCTTCTGGAGCTCTCCATTGTCATCGGTATAGTATTTGTCGTTGTAGCCATCGGTCTTGAAACCCACATGGCGATACTGCACATCGGCGAAGACATCCCACTGGTCGTTGATGCTATAGGCAGCTTTCAGAAACACGTTGCCATCGAGCTTATGGGCAGGAGAATCGTAATAGCGATAGTCGCCATTGGCCAGCAGACTCTTACTCAGCTCAGCATGTTTCACGTAGGTCAGGTAGCCGAAATGGGAGCCATCATAATTCTGCAAAGACAGTCCACCAACGACATCCCAAGCATCATTCTTGTAGTTGGCGTTCCACACCAAGCCATAGGTGTGTTGCGTAAGACCCTTCTTGCGCACGAAGTCGGTTTTCTTTACCTTGTTGCCTTCATTATCTTTGAACGTCAGACCATACTTGGCCAGTTTGTTGTTCTGACGGAACTCCTCGTAGTAGCCATAGCCATAGGTATAGTGCAGCGAAGCCGACGTCGACCAGTGTTCATTTGCCTTCAGTGCAAACGACAGGATATTATGGTTCTGCCAAAAGTTGTCCGTGGTCTTGTCCCAGAAGCTGCCATCAGCCATCTGGTAGCGTGCCGTCTGGTAGTTGCCATTGGCATCCTTGACAAAGAGACCGTCGTCGCCAGTCACGAGGTATTCGTAGAGCGAGTTGAACTTACCCAGTCCCACGTTCCACATATCCTGATAGTCCTTGATACCAGTCTTCGCCGTATAGCTCCACGAGCCATCATCATAGCTGCCATCCATCAGCGAGTAGTCGTTGTTGCCTGCTGTCACACCATTCCATGCCTGACCCGTACGTTCGAAGTTGCCGATATTCTTGTATCTGACGGTAAAACCGTCAGACACATAGGTGAGGCCACCATAGTACGAACCTGAGCGTCCGCTGGTACCATGCAGAAAACCGTCGGTATGCGTCTCATGGTAGGCACCATCGAGAATCCAGTGCTTTCCCAACAGACCCGTCGAGAACTTGCCTCCGAAGTTATATGTATTGTAAGAGCCATACGAGAAACTGGCCTCGCCACCCATGGTCTGTGAAGGTGTGGCTGAGGAAAGGGCCACCGTACCCCCAAAGGCACCATCGCCATTGGTTGATGTTCCCACACCACGCTGAATCTGTACGGAACCCAGCAGAGAACCATACGAGTTCATGTTAGCCCAGAATACACACTGGTCTTCAGGGGAGTTGAGGGATACGCCATCGAGCGTCACATTGATACGTGAGTCGCCAGCACCACGAATACGCATATAAGTTGTACCCGTTCCCAGTCCGTTTTCACTCCACGCCAGTACGCCAGGCGTCTGTGAGAAGAGAAACGGCAGTTCCTTTCCCGTCTTCGAGAAATCGCCTAATTCCTTCTTCTTGATGTTGGCAATGGCAAACGGTGCATTCTTCTGTGCACGTACGCCCTTGACTATCACCTCCTGCAACTGCTCCACCTGTGTGGAGTCATACAACGCTTTGACATTCTGTCCATTCACTGTCGCTGCACACAACAGTGCAACAACACCCATAAAATTTTTCTTCATCATTCTTTTTTTATTTATCCCTACGCCGGCATTACCCGTATCAGGTTTAGAGGGTATTATCTCAGCTGCCAAACAGGTCAGCACCCCTTAATAACTATTCGTGTTTGAAAAGCCTATAAAACGGGCCTTCCGCCCTTTGTGCCGCGAGCGGGACTCGAACCCGCACAGCTGCAATAGCCAAGGGATTTTAAGTCCCTCGTGTCTACCATTCCACCATCGCGGCAGCAGACTTTTTTCAAAATCGGGTGCAAAGGTACAAAGAAAAATTAAAAATTAGAAATTAAAGATTAAAAATTTACTTCCTCTGCTAAAAAAAAAGCTGTTTTACCGCTTGGTGCCTACAGAAATGAAGCCATAAGGACCTGTGGTAGATGCCAGATACTTCTGCAGACCGGTATCACCCTCTTCACCGTTCTGGATGATACCACCGTTGTTGAGGTCGTACTTCTTGCCACACTTCCTACATGTAGCAATACCACTGGAGTCCATGATGACAGGATAATTAGGGCTGATGGTATTGTTTTCCCTGCGTACGCAGTTTGGGCATTGCACGTCGTAAGCTGCAAACCCACCATTAGGCTGGGTGTTCAGAATCTGGAAGCCCACGATGATACCATTGTTGATGCCGATCATAAACTGGCTGTTGGACTGCTGTTCCATCGCTGTCTCCACCTTCTGGCTGGACATGCCGTGATTATTCTGGAAGTTCAGGTATTTAACCCCACCCTGTGTCGATTCCCAAATCTTACAATACACCCCTCGCGAATCAGCAGTCATCGCTGATGCCAGCGTAGCATCGAGATAGATGGCATTGCTATAGGCAAAGCGACAAGGCCACGTGCTGTACTCCCCCTCTGCTTCGCAGGAGAAAAGTAAAAAGGTGAAAAAGTAAAGAGGTATAAAGAAATATCTCCGTATCATCATCATCGAACCATTGTTTACCCTTATATTATTCGGCTATCAGCTGCTTTTCAGCTTCGATGACACGCTCGAAGGCGAACCCTTCGAGCACACTGTCCATGAGAGCCTGTATGCGGTCGTTGCAGAGGTTGCCGATAGAGCCCTCGTGGGTGTGGTGGATGTTCTTATCTGGCGTAAAGGTACCTGCCTCTATGTCGAGTCCCACCTTCTTGTAGGCATCGCGGAAGGGCAGGCCTTCTGCTGCAAGGCGATTAACTGTTTCGACGCTGAACATGGGGTCATACATAGGGTTGTCGAGGATGTCCTCGCGTACCTCTATCTTATTAACGATATAGGCAGCCATCTGCAAACAGTCCTTCAATTCGTCGAAGGCAGGCAAAAAGACCTCCTTGATAATCTGCAGGTCACGGAAGTATCCCACAGGGAGATTATTCATGATGAGCGTTACCTGCTGGGGGAGGGCTTGCAGTTTGTTACACTTGGCACGAATAAGTTCGAAGACATCCGGATTCTTCTTATGGGGCATGATAGAGGAGCCCGTGGTACACTCCTTGGGCAACTTGACAAACGAGAAGTTCTGCGAGTTGAACAGGCAGGCATCGAAGGCCATCTTGGCCAGTGTGCCAGCGATGGTAGCAATGGCGAAACCTACGTTACGCTCCGTCTTTCCACGTCCCATCTGGGCATACACCACATTATAGTCCATAGAATCGAAGCCCAACAGGTCGGTGGTCATCTGACGATTCAGGGGGAACGACGAGCCATAGCCAGCAGCAGACCCCAAGGGATTGCGATTGGTCATCTTATAAGCAGCCTGGAGGAAGAGCATATCATCCGTCAGACTCTCAGCATAGGCGCCAAACCACAGACCAAAACTACTGGGCATCGCCACCTGCAGATGGGTATAGCCAGGCATCAGTACGTTCTTGTACTGTTCACTCTTCTGAATGAGTTCGTCGAACAGTACTTTCACGCTGTCTGCTATCTCCATCAATTCATGGCGTGTAAACAGCTTCAGGTCTACCAGCACCTGGTCGTTGCGCGAGCGTCCTGAGTGAATCTTCTTACCCATGTCGCCAAGTTTGCGTGTCAGCATCAGCTCCACCTGCGAGTGGACATCCTCAATGCCATCCTCGATGACGAAGTCGCCACGTTCGCAGATGGCGTAGATGTTCTTCAACTCAGCCAGCAACAGGGGCAGTTCGTCGTGACCTATCAGACCGATGCTTTCCAACATGGTGATATGGGCCATCGAACCCAGCACGTCGTACTTCGCCAGATAGAGATCCATCTCACGGTCGCGACCAACGGTGAAGCGCTCAATCTCGGCATTCACCTCGAAATTCTTTTCCCAAAGCTTGTTTGCCATAGTTTATTTTTTCGTTATATCGTTATAACGTTATAACGTCATATTGTTTATTATACAAAAGGAATCTGCGAAAGCGCATCAGCGATTTTCTCTACACCATCCTGCAGAGGACCAGCCACCATTCCTTTCAGCATGAAGGGGATGTCAGCCTTGACAGTGACACGCATCTTGCTCTCCGTAGCCGTTACTGGCAATACCTGAATCCACAAGTTGAAGGGCATAGGCGACTGTTCCGTCTCGAATTTCACGCACTTATTCTCCTCGCGCTCGATGATGCGCAGCTTGATGAGACCAACGGGAGCCACACTGACCTGCACAGAATCCTTATCGAACTGGAAATCCTGTAACTTATCCTCAGGGACACGGTCGCGGACACGCTCCAAATTACTGAGATCACTGATATTGCGATACACATCCTCGACGGGATATGCAATCTGCTTCACACTACTTTCAAATTTTGTCATAATATAAAGACCCTCCCCCTACCCCTCCCTATATGGAGGGGAGTGGTTAGCCTTGCTATTTAGTTAATAATCATTTTATTCATAAAGGTAATTACTCCCCTCCATTCAGGGAGGGGTTGGGGGTGGGTCTCCAAGCCGAAGGATCCTTACGCCACTCCTTCAGGACTTCTATCTCGTCGGCCTTGATATATCCAGTCTTGGCGGCCTGTTCCAATACAGCATTATAGTCGCTCAACGTGATGAGTGTCACACCAGCCTCACGGAAAGCCTCCTCAGCAACCGGGAATCCATAGGTAAACGATGCCACCATGCCGATAACCTCCACACCATACTGGCGCAAAGCCTCAACAGCCTTCAGACTCGAACCACCTGTAGAGATAAGGTCTTCTACGACGATAACCTTCGCACCCTTCTGCAACTCACCTTCCACTTGGTTGCCCATACCATGATCCTTTGGCTTCGGACGGACGTAGGCATAGGGGAGACCCAATTCGTCAGCGACTAAAGCACCCTGTGCGATGGCTCCTGTAGCAACACCAGCCACAGCCTCAGCTTCAGGGAAGTTCTCCTGGATAAGGTGACAAAGCTCCAACTTGACGAACGAGCGCACATCAGCAAAGCCCAGCGTCTTGCGATTGTCGGTATATATCGGCGATTTCCACCCGCTGGCCCACGTAAAGGGGTCGTTCGGTTGCAGCTTGATGGCTTTGATATCCATCAGCTTTTGTGCAAAAAGATGTTTGATTGTTTCCATTCTTTTTCGATATTTATACAATAATTTGCGCGCAAAGGTACGAATAAGTCACCAAAAAGCCAAATTTTATGGCCTTTCATTTGTCTAATTGGATAAAAAAGTGTACTTTTGCAAGCCAATAGGGTTAAAAATCTAACAATAAGACAATATATGACAAAAAAACTGTTATTAGGCGACGAGGCCATAGCACTGGGAGCCATCCATGCCGGACTGAGTGGTGTGTATGCCTATCCTGGCACTCCGTCGACAGAGATTACTGAGTTTATCCAAGGCAACGCACTGGCCAAGGAACGTGGTATCCACAGCCGTTGGAGTACCAACGAGAAGACGGCTATGGAGGCCGCATTGGGAATGTCGTTCATGGGCAAGCGTTCACTGGTATGTATGAAACACGTAGGACTGAACGTCTGTGCCGACCCGTTTGTAAACAGCGGCATGACGGGCGTCAATGGTGGTGTCATCGTACTGGTGGCCGACGACCCCTCGATGCACTCGTCGCAGGACGAGCAGGACTCGCGTTTCTATGGCAAGTTTGCCATGATACCAACCTTTGAGCCCTCGAACCAGCAAGAGGCCTACGGTATGGTGAGTGAGGCCTTCGACTATTCGGAGCGCATCAAGCTGCCCGTGCTGATGCGTGTCACTACCCGTATGGCCCACAGCCGCGCTGTCGTTGAGTGTGCTGACGAACCCCGTCAGCAGAACGAGCTCAACTACGATGCCGTTGCTGCCAACTGGGTGCTCCTGCCAGCTAATGCCCGTCGTCGTAACGATGTCGTTACGGCCCAGCAGGCTCAACTGGAAGAAGATGCAGCCAACTCCACCTATAATATATATATAGAAGGTCACGATAAGTCGCTGGGTATTCTGGCCAGCGGCATTGGTTTCAACTATGTCAACGAATGCTTCCCCCAGGGATGCCCCTACCCCATCCTGAAGATTTCGCAGTATCCGCTTCCCAAGAAGCTGGTGCGCCGTCTGATGGACGAGTGCGAGAAGGTACTCATTGTTGAGGAGGGACAGCCTTTCATCGAGGATATCGTGCGTGGCGTCAATGAGAGTCAGAACATCAAGGGTAAGCTGGATGGCACCTTGCCTCGTACAGGCGAGCTGAATCCGGACTTCGTGAAGCAGGCGCTTTCTCAACTTTC
Source organism: Prevotella sp. (assembly GCA_045131435.1). Lineage (GTDB taxonomy): Bacteria > Bacteroidota > Bacteroidia > Bacteroidales > Bacteroidaceae > Prevotella. The sequence continues at coordinate 30,973 of JBGUQW010000166.1, read as the reverse complement.
AACTTTCAACTTTGAACTTTCAACAGGTTTCGCTCCCAGCGAAAACATCGTACCACGTCCCCCTGCACTCTGTCAGGGCTGTGGTCACCGTGACGTCTATGCTGCTCTTAACGAGGTGCTGAAGGAATACGACAATCCCCGCGTCTTCGGTGATATCGGCTGTTACACCTTAGGTTTCCTGCCTCCCTTCCGTGCCATCCACTCATGTGTTGACATGGGTGCTTCTATCACGATGGCCAAGGGCGCCAGCGATGCTGGTCAGTGGCCAGCAGTAGCCATCATCGGTGACTCGACATTTACGCACAGCGGCATGACGGGTCTGTTGGATGCCATCAACGAGAATGCCGACATTACTGTCATCATCAGCGACAACCTGACCACCGGTATGACAGGTGGACAGGATTCTGCTGGTACCAATAAGTTTGAGGCGATCTGTCGTGGCTTGGGACTGAGCGACGAACACCTGAAGGTGGTTGTTCCCCTGCCCAAGAACATGCCTGAGATTACACAGGCCATCCGCGACGAGATCAACTACCACGGCACGAGTGTCATCATCCCTCGCCGTGAGTGCATGCAGACGCTGCAGCGTCATCTGAAGCAAAAGAAGGCCAATTCGTAATAACGAGATACCGTTATAACGAAATAACGAAACAACGTAATAACGAAAGAAATGAAAACAGACATTATATTGTGCGGCGTAGGAGGACAGGGAATCCTCAGTATTGCCACCATCATCGGCGAGGCCGCCATGAACGAGAACCTATACATCAAGCAGGCCGAAGTACACGGCATGAGCCAGCGTGGTGGTGACGTACAGTCGAACCTGCGCATCTCGAGCAATCCCATCGCCAGCGACCTTATCGCCAAAGGTGGTGCCGACGTCATCATCTCGATGGAACCCATGGAGGCTCTGCGCTATCTGCCCTACCTCTCGAAGGAAGGTTGGATCATCACCTCATCGACACCATTTGTCAACATCCCCAACTATCCCGATATGGAAGTCATCAAAGCTGACCTGGCCAAATTGCCTAACGTCATCATGCTTGACATTGAGCAGAAGGCCAAGGACAACGGTGTGCCCCGTTCGGCCAATGTCATTCTGTTGGGTGCAGCCCAGAAAGCACTGGGTATAGAGTACCAGAAGCTGGAAGATGCTATCCGCCGCGTCTTCGGACGCAAGGGCGAGGCTATCGTCGAAGCTAATATCAAAGCCCTCGCCATCGGCCGCGAGGCACAGAAATAGAATCGTTATAACGAAATGTCGAAATAACGGAATAACGAAAGAAATGAAACCAACACCAATTAAGAAAGATATCGTGAACGGTCTGATTGCCAAGCTGGGCATTCAGGACTTCGCCAAAGCCACCATCCGTGAGGTGAAACAGGTAGCTGCTATGGCTGAAAAGGAGAGTGGCGTAGAGTTCATCAAGATGGAGATGGGTATTCCCGGACTGCCTGCTGCACAGGTGGGTGTCGATGCCCAGATCAAGTCGTTACAGGACGGCATCGCCCACTCGTATCCCGATATCCAGGGTTATCCCGAATTGAAGAAGCAAGCCTCGCGTTTTGTCAAGGCATTCATCAATGTCGATATCGCTCCTGAGGGCTGTGTTCCCGTAAGTGGTTCTATGCAGGGCACCTTCGCCTCGTTCCTCACCTGTTCGCAGGCCAACAAGCAAAAGGACACCGTGCTGTTCATCGACCCAGGCTTCCCCGTTCAGAAGATGCAGTTGCAGGTGCAGGGTGTGAAATACGAGACCTTCGATGTCTACGACTACCGTGGTGCCAAGCTCCGTGCCAAATTGGAGGGCTACCTGAAGGTGGGTAACATCTGCGCCATTGTCTACTCGAACCCCAACAATCCTGCATGGATCTGTATGACGGACGACGAGTTGAAGACCATTGGCACACTGGCCACAAAGTACGACGCCATCGTGATGGAAGACCTGGCCTATTTTGCTATGGACTTCCGCCAGGACTTAAGCAAACCTTTCGAGGCACCCTATCAGCCTACCGTTGCCCACTATACAGATAACTACATTCTGCTTATCAGTGGTTCAAAGGCGTTCAGCTATGCTGGCGAGCGCATCGGTGTGACGTGCATCAGCGACAAGCTGTTCCATCGCCACTACGACGACCTCTCGGCACGCTACGAAGGTCTGCCCTTCGGACTGGTCTTCTCCACCCGTATGCTCTACGCCCTGTCGTCAGGCACCAGCCACTCGGCACAGTATGCAATGGCTGCTATGCTGAAGGCTGCATGTGACGGTGAGTATAACTTCCGTCAGGAGGTAAAGGTGTATGGCGACCGTGCCCACAAGCTGAAAGAGATATTCTGCAAGCATGGCTTCCACATCGTCTATGACACCGACCTTGACCAGCCCATTGCCGACGGTTTCTATTTCACCATTGGCTACAAAGGTATGACCAGTGGAGAACTGGCACGTGAACTGATGTACTATGGTGTTTCGGCTATCTGCCTCATCACCACAGGCTCGCATCAGGAAGGTTTGCGTGTATGCACCTCTTTTATCGAAGATCATCAGTATGCACAGCTCGATGAGCGCATGGCTATTTTTGAAGAGAACAACTAAGAGAAAACAACCAACACAACAAATTAGACATGATGAGAAAGCTATCCTTCATTAAGGCAACACTCGCTGTTGCATTGGCTGTGTTCAGCAGCACGGCTGCAATGGGACAAGAAAAGAAAGAAACCGACTGGCTGAAAGATCTCACCAGCAGGATTACACTCAACGGCTATGCTCAGGGCGGCTGGAGCTACCAGGATCCCAACGGTGTCAAGACCAATGCCTATAACCTGAAGCGTACGCTGCTATGGGCAAAGGCAAGGATTACCGACCGCTGGTCGTTCCTGTTTATGCACGACTTCTCAAGTGTGGTACAGGAATTCTACACCGACTACCGTATTTCCAACGATCAGGCACTAACTGTCCGCCTGGGACAGTTCAAGCACTCCTACTCTATGGAGAACCCGCTGTCGCCAACAATGCTCGAACTCATCGACGTCTACTCTCAGGCTGTCCTCTACCTCGCCGGTGAGGGGCCTGACCCCCTGAATGGTGTAAACTACGGACGTGACATGGGACTGATGGTTTATGGCGACCTGGCAAAGGGGTTGCTGCACTACGAACTCGCCCTGATGAGCGGACAAGGCATCAACCGTAGAGATCTGAATAATCAAAAGGACTTTATCGCCAAACTGGAGGTCAAGCCCTTCGACGGATTCCGTATCGTAGGCTCTGGCTATCTTGGTACCGGCTGTGCTGTGAATAAGGCTGCCTGGAATCCCGACATCAACATCGGTGACAACTATAAGCGCAACCGTTACAGCGTAGGTGCTGAATATAAGACACAGCCCTATACCGGCAGTAAATACAAGGAGGCTCGTCCTGCCAGTATCCGTGCTGAGTGGCTTGGAGGTAAGGATGGCGAGGTAACGTCACGAGGCGGCTATGCCACTGTGTGTATCCCCGTTGTTGATGCCCTTGACGTTGTGGGCAGTGCTGAGACCTTCAACAGAAATACCTCCGTAGACGGCTGGGATCAGACGAATCTGACCATCGGTCTCCAGTATTGGTATTATAAGAAATGTCGTGTACAACTGCAGTACACACGTTGCCTCTGTGGCCAGAATATCAGCACAAAGGACTACAACTGGCTTCAGGGTCAAGTACAGGTGGCCTTTTAGAAAATGAAAGATGAAAGATGAAAGATTAAATATTAAAGATTAGAGATGATTATAAAAGTTCTTTTGACCATCATTTTCCTGGTCGTGATGGTAGGCGTAGGTCTCTACAGCCGTAAACAGGCCAGGAGTGTTGACGGTTTCGTTCTCGGAGGACGTGCTGTAGGCCCGTGGCTGACGGCATTCGCCTTTGGCACCTCCTATTTCTCGGCAGTGGTCTTCGTGGGCTATGCCGGACAGTTCGGATGGAAATATGGTCTGTCGTCAGCCTGGATTGGCATTGGCAACGCCATCATCGGCTCACTGTTAGCATGGATTATCTTAGGACGTCGCACGAAACTGATGACCCAGCATATTGAGTCGCGTACCATGCCTGACTTCTTCGGCACCCGTTTCAGCGACCAGGGTCTGCGTATAGCTGCTTCTATCATCGCTTTCGTATTCCTCATCCCCTATACAGCAGGTGTCTACAGTGGTATCTCACGACTCTTCGAGATGGGTTTTGACATTCCTTACGAGTACTGCGTTGTCATCATGTCCATCCTCACAGCCGTTTATGTCATCATCGGTGGTTACAAGGCAACAGCCATGAACGACTTCATACAAGGTATCATCATGCTCTTTGGTATTGTGGCCGTCATTCTTGCCGTGCTGAATGCACAAGGCGGACTGACAACGGCCATCGAGAAACTGGCAGCAATACCTTCCGATGCAGACCCGACGGTCAATGGCGGCTTTGCTTCGTGGTTCGGTCCCGATCCCTGGGGACTCCTGGGTGTCGTCATCCTGACCTCACTCGGCACGATGGGACTGCCCCAGATGGTAGGAAAGTTCTATTCCATCTCTGACGAGAGCGCCATCAAGCGTGGTACCGTCATCTCAACAATCTTCGCCTTCATCGTGGCTGGCGGATGCTATTTCCTCGGTGGCTTCGGACGTCTGTACGAGCCTGTCATCAACGAAGCGACAGGCAAGATTGCCTTCGACTCCATTGTGCCTGCCATGCTTATCACACTGCCCGACGTGCTCATCGCCCTTGTCGTGTTGCTCGTACTCAGTGCATCCATGTCGACGCTGGCCTCACTGGTACTGACGTCTTCCTCTACCATGACGCTCGACCTCATCTACCGTGACAAGAAGTCACTACCCGGTGAGGTGGAAGAAGGAACCATCGACGACATCGTGGCTGAGAAGATTGAACGCCGTAAGGTTGTCGTGATGCGTGTATTGATTATGTTCTTCATCGTCATCTCGCTGATGATAGCCCTCAACCCACCGACGTTCATTGCCCAGCTGATGGGTATCTCATGGGGAGCATTGGCCGGTGCCTTCCTGGCTCCCTTCATGCTGGGTCTCTACTGGCGTGGTGTCACCACAGCCAGCGTCTGGGCATGCTTCATCTGGGGTGTAGGACTCACCGTCATCAATATGTTGGCGGGTAACCCCATCAACCCCATCAACTGTGGGGCTATCGCTATGGTAGGCGGTTTCCCCGTCGTCTGGCTTGTCAGCCTGTTATCGCCAAAGATGAACCGTGATACCGTCGACAAGATTTTCGAGTGTTACGAATAATTTCGTAATATCGTAATATCGTAATAACGTAATAACGAATAATAGATTATGATTTGGAATCCTAACAAAGAATGCATGAGTCGCGACGAGAGAATCGCGCTCCAAGGCAAACGGTTGCGCAGAACCGTTCAGTACGTCTACCACAATGTTCCCTTCTATCGTAACAAAATGCAGGAACTGGATATCCGTCCCGATGACATCCAGACCATTGAGGACATCAAGAAACTGCCCTTCACCACGAAGAAGGACCTGCGTGACAACTACCCCTTCGGACTTCAGGCAGCACCGCAAAGTGAAATTATCCGAGTGCATGCTTCGTCAGGAACCACAGGTAATCCCACCATCGTAGGATACACCCGCAAGGACATTGGTGTGTGGAGCGAGTGCATGGCCCGCTGTCTGACAGCTTTCGGTGTCACCCGCGAAGACATCTTCTCCGTGGCTTACGGCTATGGTCTGTTTACGGGAGGTCTGGGTGCCCACTATGGTGTGGAACACCTTGGCGCCAGCGTTATTCCTGCTGGCACAGGTAATACAGAGAAACACCTCAAGCTCATTCGCGACCTCGGCATCACTGGCATCGCCTGTACACCATCGTATGCCCTCTATCTCGCAGAAACCATGGAAAAGATGGGCATCACGAAAGACCAGATTAAACTGCGCATCGGTGCCTTTGGTGCTGAGCCATGGACAGAGAGCATGCGCAAGGAGATTGAGGAGCGCTTAGGACTGAAGGGCTACAACATCTATGGTCTCTCTGAGGTCATGGGTCCCAGTGTCAGCTACGAATGTCAGATGCAGAACGGAAGCCATATCAACGAAGACCACTTCTATCCTGAAATCATCAACCCTATCACTTTGGAAAATCTACCAACCGGACAAACCGGTGAACTGGTGTTTACCACCATCACTAAGGAGGGTATGCCTGTTTTGCGCTATCGTACCCGTGACCTCTGTCACCTCATGGAAGGGCAATGTGACTGCGGACGTACCAACATTCGCATGGGGCGCATTGAGGGACGTTCTGACGACATGCTTATCATCCGTGGTATCAACGTATTCCCATCACAGGTGGAGAGTGTGGTTCTCAGCATGCCGGAGTTCGCACCACGCTACATGCTCGTTGTCGACCGTGTCAACAACCTCGACACCTTGCAGGTACAGGTGGAAATCCGTCAGGAGCACTTCACCGGTATCTTCGACACACCCGCTGCTGTCGATGCTCTGGAGAAGAAACTCGCCTCGAAGCTTAAGAGCGTGCTCAGCATTGCTGCGAAGGTACAGCTGAAGGCGCCAAATACCATCGAGCGTAGCCAGGGCAAGAGCGCACACGTCATCGATAATCGTAAACTGTAAATAAATATCATGGAACTATCAAATTTTTTTAACCCCGAATTCGAGACCATGAGTCGCGAACAGATTGAGGCCCTCCAGCTGGAGCGTCTTCAGAAAACTGTTCGCCACTGCATGAACAACGAGTTCTACCAGAAGAAGTTTAAAGAGCTGGGCATCACGCCTGACGACATCAAGACGCTTGACGATGTCCGCAAACTGCCCTTCACGACCAAACAGGACCTTCGCGACACCTATCCATTCGGCATGTCGTGCGTACCCCTGAAAGACTGTGTGCGCCTGCACTCCAGTTCAGGCACCACGGGAAACCCCACTGTCATCCTTCACACCAAGAAAGACCTCGACGAGTGGGCCAATCAGGTTGCCCGCAACCTATGGATGGTAGGTCTGCGCCCTGATGATGTCTTCCAGAACAGCTCCGGCTATGGCATGTTCACCGGCGGACTGGGCTTCCAGTACGGTGCCGAACGTCTGGGTATGCTCACCGTTCCTGCTGCTGCAGGTAACTCGCTGCGCCAAATTAAGTTTATCAAGGACTTCGGAACAACGGCCATCCATGCTGTCCCCAGCTACGTCACCCGACTTTACGAGGTCATGCAGCAAGAGGGCGTCGACCCACGACGCGACACCAAGCTCAAAATGCTGGCCATCGGTGCTGAGCCTCATTCTGAAGAACAGCGCAAGCGCATCGAAGAGATGTTGGGCGTCAAGGCCTACAACTCATTCGGCATGAGTGAGATGTGCGGTCCTGGCGTAGGCTTCGAATGTACAGAACAGAACGGTCTGCATTTCTGGGAAGACTACTACATCGTCGAGATTGTCAACCCCGAGACCTTGGAGCCCGTGCCCGACGGCGAAATCGGCGAACTGGTACTCACCACGCTGTGTCGTGAAGCAATGCCGTTGCTGCGCTATCGCACCCGTGACCTCACCCGCGTTCTGGGACGTTCCTGCCCCTGTGGCCGCAACCACATCCGTCTCGACCGTATGCGTGGTCGCTCCGACGACATGATGGTGCTCCGCGGCGTCAACATCTTCCCCATCCAGATAGAGAAGATCCTCATGCAGTTCCCGGAGCTTGGCAACAACTATCTCATCACGCTCACCACCGATGACGACAACGACAACATGACTGTTGAAGTTGAACTCGGCGAGGCTACCGACGACTACAAGCAGTTGCAAATCCTCGAGAAGGAGATACGCCGCCGCCTGAAGGACGAGATTCTGCTGACGCCCATTGTCCGTCTCGTTCCTCGTGGCACACTGCCTGTCAGTGAGGGCAAAGCCGTCCGCGTGGTCGACAAGCGAAAAGTATACCAGTAAGCTCATTGGACAATTTCACCATTGGACAATGCAGTCTATAAAATAGTAAAATAGTAAATTGTAAAATTGTAAATATCATCATGACTATCCATCAATTATCCATCTTTATCGAGAACCGCTCGGGCACGCTCATCAAAGTGCTCCAGATTCTCAAACAGTCAGGCATCCAGATTGTGGCTTCCACCATTGCCGACACAGCAGAGTATGGCATCTATCGCCTTATTTGTAGTGAACCCCTTCGCGCTTACGAAGAACTGAAAAACGGAGGTATTGCCGTTGCGCTCAGCAATGTCTTTGCTCTCGAGCTCGACGACGAGCCCGGACGCGCTGCCGATGCTGTCGAGACCTTCTCAAAGGCTGGCATCTCCATCGCCTACATGTACACCTTCCTGCTTCGTGGCAAAGGCATCATGGTGTTCCGTACAGAGAATGCCGAAGAGGCCGAAAAAGTCATTCTTGACAACAAGCTGAAATACATTCAGGAGCCCGACCTCTCCAAGTTGGTGTAGTATAGGGAAACAGGCTAATAACAAAAAGCGAGGGTGTATCATTTTGGTAGACCCTCGCTTTATTATTAGTCTACATTAGTGCCTAAGTTCAAGATAGAAGTGCAATTTTCAGGTAGAAGCGAAGCCAAAACTAATACCTGAAAATTGCACTTCTATCTTGAACTTAGGCTTTAAGCCTGTTTTGATTTGAAGTTGGCATAGTAGGACAAAGTGTTATCCCCGCACTCTACCTTATTATATATACAAGCCTGAGAAGGCAGGTGGGGAGCAGGGGTGCCGTGAGTAACGGTAACAGGAGCAGTCTCTACACGGATCTCGTCCCAAAGCCCTGCCTTGATAAAGCTGTCAAGGGTCTGAAGGCCCCCTTCGACGATGAGCGACTGGACACCTTGTTGATAGAGGTCTGCAATGAGCTGCGTGAGCGGACGCTGACGTGTGAGTACAACACGCTTGGGATTGGGACCGTGCCAATGGCGGACGGTCAGTTGCGGACGCTCACGGGCGTCGGTGGTATGACCTACAAGGATGGCATCCTCCTCGGCCCGCAGCTGATGACTGAGCATCTGCGTACGTTCGTTAGATATCTGCAGGGCATGTCCGTTGTCATCGATAAAGCCATTTGCCGTCTGGGCCCACTTCAAGATAATATAGGGACGACATGCACTATGGTATGTGAAAAAACGGCGGTTCAGCCATTGGCACTCCTTCTCCAGGACGCCAACGGTGACGTCGATGCCAGCGTCGCGCAACTTCCGCACTCCCCGTCCCTGCACCTCGGCAAAGGGGTCGACACACCCCACAACGACGCGACGCACGCCCTTTTCGATGATGAGGTCTGCACAGGGTGGTGTCTTGCCATAATGGGAACAGGGTTCCAAAGAGACGTAGAGCGTGGCGTCCTTTAGCAACGGGACATCGTCAGGGCGTACGCTGGCAAAGGCATTCACCTCAGCATGTCCCTCACCACACCGCACATGATAGCCCTCGCCGATGATTCGGCCGGTGTGAGTATCCACGATGACTGCGCCAACCATCGGATTCGGTCGTGCTCCTTGTATGCCGTTGGCTGCCAGTTGCAGGCAGCGCTTCATGTATTTTTCGTCGTTCATGGTGCAAAGATACGGAATATAAATGAGAAATGAAGAGCAAAGAGTGAAGAATTTGCTGCCGTGTAAGTCATTTTTCATTTTTCATTTACATTTCTCATTTATTTTTCGTACCTTTGCAGGCAGAAACCAATAATAGTATATTTATGAAGAATCTATTAACACTTACTGCAACACTATTGTTATGTGCATGTAGCCTTACTAACGATACAGAAGACCGACTGGATCTGACCTCAAAATTCAAGTATACATGGAACGTCAATGAGACGTTGGAACGTGACGATGACGGGGTTATCATCTATAAGGCTCAACCATACGGCGGACTGGTAGGTTCGTTCAAGGAACGGAACATGCCTGTCGACTGGTCGGGCTACGAGTCTATCACTTTCGAATTTGCCGAACCTACGAAAGTGCTGACACAGATTATGATTTCCGATAATATGGCCACGAGTGCCAAGCCCGGTGTTACCACGCTGACCAGCTATTTTGACGGACAGGACGTCAGTTCAGTCGGTGAGGTCGCTCTTCAGGCTTCCGACACCACCACGCTTTATGTCAAAAGCATCCGTCTGACTCCTGGTGGCGCCAAATGGGAGTCGACCCCTATCTGGGAGGGCGAATGCAAGTTTGGCAATTGGGAAAACGGCTTCGTCATACCACCCGAGAAATTTGATGACGCCCTGGAGGGTGATAAGCTTGAATTCATTTTCACCACGGACAAAGACGATATCACCGTTAACTACTGGCAGTTCAAGACCATCTACAATGGTACGGACAAAACCCTGGAAGGCAACGACAACGAGTTGAATGCCTGGGGCTGTGCACTGGTAGGAAAGCTGGCCACGAGCTATCGTATCATCCTGACTGCCACGGATGCGCGTACGCTCAAGGAAAAGGGACTCTTCGTCAATGGTTACCACAACAATGTCACGCAGTGTAACCTCTTGAAGAAGCACTATGACGAATGAGCTATCAAGAGCTTTGGTGTCGTTTGGCGAAGGTGTACGATGAGGGCGAGGCAAAGGCCATTGCCCGCATGGTATATGAGGTGCGTTACGGACTGAGCTTAAGCGACCTGCTGATGGGCCGTGACGACAAGGTGCCTCAAGACGAACTGGAGCAGATGGCACGGCGACTGGAGAAGCAGGAACCTGTACAATATGTGCTGGGGGAGACGGTGTTTTGCGGACATCCGTTCTATGTAAACCGACATGTCCTTATTCCAAGACCAGAGACAGCAGAGCTATGCCGCTGGATAACGGATGATAAATCAGGGGGACAATGCACTGTTCTCGACATTGGTACCGGCAGTGGATGCATTGCCGTGACTCTGGCAGCAGAGATGCCCGAGGCGGAGGTGACAGCATGGGACATATCTGAAGAGGCGCTGGAAGTGGCAAGAGCCAATGCGATTCGCAACCACGTGAATGTGACCTTTGAACAGGTGGATATCTTAAAGGCACCCACCACCCATCATCCAACACCCAACACCCATCACCTCGACATCATCGTCAGCAATCCCCCCTACATCTGCCATCAGGAACAAACGACAATGGAACAAAACGTGCTGGATTATGAACCCCACACAGCACTCTTCGTCCCTGACGACGACCCGCTGTTATTCTATCGAGCCATTGCCACCTATGCATTAACGTCACTGAAAGAAGACGGCTGGCTATACTTCGAAATCAATCCCTTCTATGTAGAGTCTCTTGCTGACATGCTAAGTAAGATGTCGTACCACGACGTCGAGATCAAAAACGACCAATATGGTAAACAACGAATGATAAAGGCACAACGATGACACAAAAAACAGAAAACGAAGCCTACCTCGCACTTGCAGCACTCTGTGCACAGGCCGAACACTGCCAATGGGAAATGCTGGAGAAAATGCGCCGCTGGGAACTCCCTGACGAGGCACAGGCCCGTGTGATGGAAAAGCTGGTGAAGGAGCGCTATGTCGATGACGAACGCTATGCCCGTGCCTTTGTCAAGGATAAAATCCGCTACAACAAATGGGGACGACGAAAGGTTGAACAGGCACTCTGGCAGAAACACATTGATGACGATATCCGCCAGCGCGTACTCGATGAGGTTGATGACCATGAATACCTCAGCATCTTGCGCCCCCTATTACAACAGAAGCGCAAATCGACGAAGGCTACAAGCGACTATGAACTGAACCAGAAGCTGACACGTTTTGCGCTGGGTCGTGGTTTTACGTTTGACATCATCCGGCAGTGTATATACATAGAAGATGAACTGGTGGACTAGGATACTCGACTTCATATCGCCGCGACAATGTGCCGTATGTGGACGCAGACTTTCGCCGACAGAGCGAAGCCTTTGCAGTGTCTGTTTGCTACACCTGCCCCGCACCGCCTACCAGTTTACCCCCGAAGACAATCCCATGGCTCAGATCTTCTGGCACCTGACGCCTGTAGAACGGGCTGCAGCACTGATTTATTATGAGCCTCACTCAGAGTTGGCACAACTGGTGTATGACCTGAAATACCGCAACCGCCCCGATATTGGCGAAGACATGGGGCGCCTGATGGGAAACGAGATGCAGATAGCCCACTTTTTCGACAACATCGACGTATTATTGCCAGTCCCGCTGAGTCGTAAGCGTCTGCGACAACGCGGCTACAACCAAAGCGAGGAGTTGGCACGGGGCATCAGCGACATCACGCACCTGCCTGTAGTAGGCAACGCCCTGCGCCGCAAACATTTTGTCAGAAGTCAGACGCAGCTCACACGCTATGAACGCCAGGAGAATGTCATTGACATGTTTGAGTTGCGTGATGACCATCTGATAAAAGACAAACACGTACTACTTATTGACGACATCTGCACCACAGGCGCCACACTAATCGCTTGTATCGATGTCCTCAAAAACATCCCTGGCATCCGCCTCAGTGTACTCACCTTGGGATTCACCAAGACGTAGCACCGTGCAATCGGTTGCACTCCCCACATAAAAATAATTGCATACAGAGAACCTATTATTCAAAATAAGTTCTTAAATTTGCATTCAGAAACTAATAACCCAATGATTATGAAACGTTTATTTACTTCCATCATCACACTGATTGCCACACTTCCGATGCTGGCACAGGGCTGGCCGGAGAAATACGAAGGCGTCATGCTACAAGGCTTCTACTGGGACGGTTTTGCAGCCACACAGTGGCTCACCCTTGAGCAGCAGGCAGACGACTTGGCAAAAGTTTTTGACCTTGTATGGATTCCGCAGAGTGGCAACTGCGGCGGTCAGTCCATGGGCTACGATGACCTCTATTGGTTTCCCGGAGAAGGCCGCTACAACAGTTCGTTCGGTACGGAGGAAGAGCTCCGCTCACTGATTAACACCTTCAAAGCAAAAAGTATCGGTACTATTGCTGATGTGGTTATCAACCACCGCAAGAATGTCAGCAGCTGGGTGGACTTCCCCAAAGAAACCTACAACGGCACCACCTATGAACTCCTGTCGACAGACATCTGTGCCAACGACGATGGTGGCAGAGCTGCAACAGAAGCCAAGAAACTGGGGTTGGCAGTCAGTACCAATAATGATACCGGTGAAGGTTGGGATGGCATGCGTGACCTGGACCACAAGAGCGAGAACGTGCAGAAAAATGTCAAGGCCTACCTGAAGATGCTCTTGGAAGACCTGGGCTATGCTGGCTTCCGTTACGATATGGTGAAAGGCTATGCCGGCGAGTACACGAAACTGTACAACGAGGACAGCAAGCCAACGTTCTCAGTGGGCGAATACTGGGATGGCAATGCAGCTACTGTGAAAAATTGGATTGATGCTACTGGCAAGACCAGTGCCGCTTTTGACTTTGCGTTCCGTTATACGGTGCGTAATGCCCTTCGAGGCAGTTCTAACGACAACAACAGCAGCAACTGGACACAGGCTGCCAATATGAAGCTTCTCAGCGCCAATAGCATTATGTCGGACGCCAACTACCGTCGCTATGCTGTCACCTTTGTTGAGAACCACGATACCGAATACCGTGATGCCAACAATCAGCAGGATCCTATCCGCAAGGATACGCTGGCAGCCAATGCCTATTTATTGGCTATGCCAGGCACTCCCTGCGTGTTTTTTAAGCATTGGTTAGCTTACAAGCAAGAGATTGCCAATATGATTGCAGTACGCAAAGCCGTAGGCATTACCAATACCAGCAATTCGATTGCCATGGCAAGCATTGAGAGTTATTATGCAGTACAGGTAACCGGCAGTGACAACAAGAAGCTGCTTTGCGTTGTCGGCAAGGACGCCAATACTTACACGCCGAATAGCGATGCCTGGAAAAAGGTCATCAGTGGCTATCATTACGTTTACTACGTGCAGGGCATTGAGCCAAACGCCATTTCCTTACCCCAGCTATCGAATGACCCGGCACCTGCAGAAGCAGCCTATGGTGGTGTGCCCTCGTTCTGCACTGCAAGCGACGGCGAGATCTGTGCTTTCTTTGAAGCGCCTGTGGCATGGGGTGCTATTAGCCATGTATGGGCATGGATGAAAGGTCGTGACGGCAAAGAGTATCTCGAAGTGGAATGGCCTGGTGTCACTGCCACGCTGTTGGGCAAAGCCGACAACGGCAACAAGGTGTATAAGTGGGTTAGCAAGAAGACGACAGCCCCAGACTACATTATTTTCAGTGGTGCTGGCGGTCAAACGGAAGATTTACCATTTGTCAACGGAGGCTATTACACCAAAGACGGCCGGAAGGCCATTGTGAGCACCGGCATTGATGCCATTGTAACCAACGTTCCTCAGAGTTCCAAGTGTTTCACTCTGGACGGACGGGAAGTAAAGAATCCGGGACGAGGTATCTATATTATCAACGGGAAGAAATACGTGAAATAACGGCACGTATCACAAACCAGACATGTAATAGAAACGTCTGACACTGACCATAGTGATGAGCCATCACGCGATAACGCTCCCAGAGCGACGCGTGATGGTTTTTTGTGGTAGCACCCTCTTCGGTATAGTTGGCAATCACCATCCCGGTATGCTGTAATGTCAGTCCCATACGCTCCGTCTCTTTCATCACACGGATGCACCAGTCAACATCCGCAGAGAAACGGTAACGGGTGTCATACTGCAGGTTCTTGGCAATATCCACACGGGCATAAAAGGCCTGATGACATACCACCATGCCTTGTTGGAATGAGCGCCATGTCAGCTGTGCCGGTGGCTGTAATCGCCGAGGATGCAGGAAACGGCCTTCTCCATCCACAATGTCGGTATGTCCATAAAGCACTCCGGGCAACTCGTCAGCAGGATACTCATTCAACCGACAGCGATGCACAATCTGTTCCAGTGTATCGTCCTGAGGATAGAAGTCGCCGGCATTCATAAACACCACATAGTCGCCGGAAGCCTGCGTCAGCCCTTTGTTCATAGCATCATAGATGCCGTGGTCAGGTTCAGACTGTATAATCACCTTATGACCATTGTCAGAAGTGTCACTCGCTTGCTTATACTGCTCGGCCAGCCTCAACGTACCATCTGTCGAGGCACCATCAATAATCAAGTGCTCCACTCCCTTATAGGTCTGTCGCAGCACACTGTCAAGCGTCCGTCGAAGCACCTGCTCGGCATGATAAGTGATGGTAACTATCGTAAAGCGTATCATAATACCTTATTATATATTTCCGTATACCGACGTGCTACACTCTGCTGCGAATAGTTACGGACGATCTTCTGCTGACAGTGATGTTGCAGCTGGGCGTAGTCGGCCTCTTCCAACACATAATACAAGCCACGGGCTAAGTCGGCAGCATCACGATAATTGGCCACATAGCCATTCTCGCGATGGTCTATCTCCTCAGGGATGCCTCCCACACGAAAACCGACACACGGGACGCCACAGGCCATCGCCTCCATGATGGTGTTTGGCAGATTCTCCGACAATGAAGGCAGCACGAAAACATCAGCAGCCTGATAGACACTGACAATGCGATGCTCGTCATTCACATAACCCAAGGCATAAGTGGGGAATGGCAACTGACTGGCTATCTCCTCAGCATGACCGCCTAATATGGCCACGGAAACAGTTTCTTTCCAGTCAGGATGCTCCGAACAAAGCAGCCGGCAGGCCTCTACGAGATACTGCATACCCTTATTCGGATTGGTGGCACGCTGAGAAACAAAGAGAATAACACGTCCCTGCTCTGGAATCCCCAACTGCCGGCGGGCCTGTTGTTGATTGCCGGGACGGTAAATACGGGTGTCGATAGGATTGGGAACAGTTTCTATGGTCTGGCCCTGCAACAAAGCGCTCCTACGGGCTTCGCTGCCTAACCATTCGCTACAAGTGACAAAAGTGATGTGCTGTCCATCCAACAAACGTTGTTTCTGTTGCCAAACACGGGCTGCGAGATCGTGCGAAGAACCTCCACCCGGCAACAGCCGACAATGATGGCATGCTGTTTCAAACCGGCGACAGTCCAGCGTCAGATGACATACCGCTGTTGCAGGCCAGATGTCGTGCATGGTCCATACCACCGGTTTCCCTGACTCCAGGATGCGACGGATACCTTTCAGTGACAACATACCCTGATTGATCCAATGGAGATGGATGACATCTGCCTCACGGAATTCCGGCAAGCGCGTAATATCTGAGCCCACATTTGCGATATCCACTTCAAACAAGTGACGTCTGTTCAAGTGCAAATGCAGCCATACCACTATCCGTTCCCAAAGAAAATGCCACTGCAGACGCCACGACGACGGGAGTGAAGCAATGGTAAGCTGGTCACTCATCTTATCGCGAACCAACATCTTAGCCTTCACACCATTGTTATTCAATGCCTCCATCAGACGGTGGGCAGCTACAGCGGCACCACCTGTCCGCTCACTCGTGTTGACTATTAAAACTCGCATAGTTGCCTGCAAAGTTAATGCAATTCGAGCGAAAATCCAAGGATATCGGGGAATATTTACTGATTACATCAACAAGCCGGAAATCATAATAAGTGTAAAAATACCCTGTTTTCGCACACAATGACTTGATTTATGTCAAGAATATGCCACTTTTTCCTCAAAAAAAGACAGAAAACCATTGCAGGAATAAAAAAAGTTCGTACCTTTGCATCGTCAAACAAAGACAACCGCTGACTAAGTGAAGTCAAGCAAATGGTTAATAGATTGTTTTAGGTTAGTAGTAATATTTATAGTTTTAGGTTTTTAGTTATTGGTAAGAAGAAAGTTTTAAATGTGTTAGGATAACAGTGATCGTCGCGAGACGCTCATAACTTTCTTTTCTTAGGAACACGTTAGTATTCATAAAATATGCTGCTGAAAAGCAGACCTCCAGTCGAAAGGCTGGAATTCTTTAGAAAGGATTTTTAGTTAAACATAGGCTTTTTTGAACGCCACTGCTCGTTGATGAGTAGTGGCGTTTTCTATGTTTCATTTCTCTATCAATGCCACAGCATACGCCGAGATGCCTTCCTGTCGCCCTGTAAAGCCAAGCTTCTCCGTGGTAGTGGCCTTGATGGAGATCTGGTCCGGATCGCAACCAACGACAGCAGCCATTGTCTCTTGCATTTGTTGGATATGCGGATTCATCTTTGGACGTTCAGCACAGATAGTAGCATCGACATTCACCAGACGATAGCCTTTAGTGGCTATCAGTTCTATGGTTTTCTTCAGGATAATCTTGCTGTCCATGCCCTCTGTCTCGTCGGACGTATCGGGCCAGTGGTACCCGATGTCTCGCATATTGGCTGCACCGAGGATAGCATCGCAAATAGCATGTATCAGCACATCGGCATCGCTGTGTCCTAACAGGCCCATCTCGTACTCCAGCCGTATGCCGCCCATCCACAATTCACGTCCTTCCACCAACCGGTGGACGTCATATCCCATTCCGACTCGTATCATATTATTTCTTAAACAGATCCTTAATACCGTCCATGTCGAATGCGAGCGTGAAGCGGAGCGTCTGGTCAAGGGGATTGCTCTTGGCCGTAGAAATGACGTAGCCGACATCCAGTGAGAACACATTCATACGGAAGCCACCACCGACGGTGAAATACTTACGGTTACCTTTGTTCTCCGACTCATGGTGATAACCGGCACGCAACGAGAACTGGTCGTGATAGACATATTCTGCACCAACACTCCACTGAATCTCCTGCAACTCTTCACTGAACCCGCCAGGCGCATCGCCAAAGCTCTTGAAGATACCCGATATAGAGCTGACGTCATTGTATTCCTCGATGACACGCTGTTCGTAATCCTCCTTGGTTTCACCATCGTTTTGTTTAGGCAAGGTAGGCACCAGCAATTTGTTGGCATCGAAGGCAATGGAAAATCGGTTATATTCATCGACGGGCACCATGAGCGAAGCACCCAGGCGCAAATTGGCCGGCAGGAAATTGGAACGGTCATCGCCGAAGTAGGTAATCTTAGAACCTACGTTCTGAATATTCATACCCAGACCCAGCTGACACTCACGCTGTCCGATGTTCAAGTAGTTATTATAATAGAACGCCAAGTCGGCAGCAAAGGCTGATGCCGGTGATGCATCCTCGGTATAGTCATAGCGCAGGTCACTATAGAGCCAGCGGATGACAGCTGCCATCGAGAATTTCTCGGTCAGCATCAGTGAGGCACCAACGTCGAGCGACATCTCATAGGGTTTCACTGTCATGGCATTCTCTTCTAACGATGTCATGACCTCACCAAGCGAGAAGTAACGCAGTGAACCGCTCACCGAGGCATTGTCGCCAATACGGTAGTAACCGGCGACATAAGCCAGGTCGATGTCGTTTACCAACTGGCGCAACCAGGGGGTGTAGTTCAGTGCAATACCAGCACGGCTGATGCAGAACGGATACTTTGCCGGATTCCAATACTGTGAGTTGACATCAGGATCGGTGGCAGCACCCACATCACCCATACCTGCTGCACGGGCATCGGGGGCGATGGTCTGCGAAATGACGGCATGCTCAATGGGGTTGAAGTCGCTCTTCGTATCCTGAGCACCGGCCTTTATCCCAACCATGAGGCATAATGCCGTTACCATTATCTTCATTGTTGTCTTCATATTCCTTTATTTATGAGTAAGTATTATTAATTTCTTTGATTTCGACACATAGTTGCTACCATCACAGCTGAGCATCACACGATAGAGATAGACACCGGTTTGCAGACGTCGTCCGCCATCCACAGTCAAATCCCAGTTTACCGTATAGGTGTTGTCTGTCGACACGCCACTGTCGGCATACGACCACAGATGACGGCCACTGGTATCGAAGATGTCGAGCACCACATCCATCTGACTGCCCGTTCTGTCGTGCTGTATGATGAATGACGTGCTGGTAGTGGCAGGATTCTTCAGGCAGTTGACGTCAAAGTTGCCGGGGTCCAGACCCTTCACTACATTGAAGGTCAACTCGGAGGTCGACGAATTGTTCAGCACATCCCACGCCCGGAACAGTAACTTATGCTCGCCGTACGAGAGTGTTGGAATGCTGAAGCCCACCGTACCCTTGGTATAGCTGCCAAAGTCATACTGGAAATAATCGTTCAGCGAATAGGTCTTCGCCATGTCTCCGTCGATAATCAGCTGCAGGTCATGGCCAATACCACTGCCCGTAGCATTGATGCCATCCTCGTCAGTCAGCTCAGCCACAAAGTATGGTGTAGGATTCACCTTGTCACCATTGGTAAACGTAGGACTGTTCAAATAGCAATAGATGCTCGGTCCCATCTCATTCAGATTTCCCTCACCACTGCCCATCACCAACTGACTGCAGATGCCACTGGCCGTCTGCGTGTTGTCTTTGGTGGCTGCATAGAGGTTAATGAGTCCTGTTTCCGACGAATAACTGATATCCTTAGGGACGGCAAACGAGAACTTAAAGCGGCCGTTAGTCACTTGGTCAGTACCATTGAATATGACATTGGAACGGTCATAGAAGACGAAAGGTACATCGGCCTCGGAAGTATCGTTCAGCTTACAGGTTATCTTCTCAGCAGCATCGCGCACGATAGCAGTCACCACACCATTGAAGTCACTGACGGCCTGTCCGTCCAATCCAACGATATGTCCACTGACCGTTGCCGTAGAGCCGGCAGACAGTGTCAGCGTCTTTCCACTGGCCAATGGCACCTGGTTGATGGAATCAACCTGAACGCCCAGCACTGGTGCAGCCAGTCGCATGGCAGGATCACCCAACAGGGAATACTGCATGCGGTTAGCCGAGCGGTCTGTATTATAGATCGGCCTGCCAGCGCTGTCATAGCCTGAGAAGACACCGGTAGCCACCAGCTCGTTCTTGGTTAGTCGCACGGCCTCACCAATAGGTAAGGTGCGTCCGTTGGCAGTCTTACTGAACAGGTGACGTGTAAAGCCCATATTCATCAGGAAGTTCTGGGGCTGGTACACGGTGCGTGTCGTGCCATAGAAGGCCACAGCGCCACCTTTCTTGTTAAACATGGCGGTTTCACCGATATTCTCTTCCTGACCATCGAAGGGCATGATGTCACACGATGCCGTCATCCAAAGGGGCAGACGCGACGAGGTATTCTCAAAGTCTGCCAGTCGCAGCACATATTCGTGTGAGACAGCCGCAGGTCCGCCATGTCCTGAATAGTTCATCAACAAGGCACCCTGCTGCATCTGCTGACGGATGAGTCGCGTCACATCGGGATAGCTGTTGCCTGTTGACGAGCTCACACGGGTATAGGCATCCCACATGATACGTTTCACCTGATAGGTGGGATAAGCCTGTTCCACCATTTTAGCCACATTGTCGGCGTCCTGCATGTGGGCATTCTGGTTGCCGTCATCGCCCATGAAGCAGAGCTGGTTCTGCCAAGCTCCGGCATTGTCATTCTGCGTATAGCTCACGATCTTATCTACAACCACCTGGGCATCATCGGCCGTACGTGCCGATATTCGTCCCACGGCAACGTCGGGTTTTCCTACCAGCACATTTCCACCCTCATCGTCGTCAAGCAGGCAGAAATAGTCATCGCTGACATAGCACGTGGTGGCGTTATAGGAGTTCTCACTCTCATAACAAAGCAGGAAGTCATCGGGGGAATAGGCTGTCCAGCTGCTGCTCAGCATACGGTTGTCCCATGCTCCGTCGCCCATCAGCAGAAGGTAGCGGGGCATATCCGCATCACTCTCAGCACGATCGTAGAGCATCTTCAGATACCGACGATAGGCGTTGGCATCGGGAGTACCACTGGAGAACTCATTGAACAGCTCATCGGCAGGAACAATCCGCACACGCAGGGTATCCTGCTGTTCGTGCAGGGTCTTCAGACGTTCTGCCTGTGTCAGCAACTTCTGCGTGGTAGGAATGATGATGACCATATCCACAGCCGTATCGGCATGATGATCCTGATTGGTGATGGCATACACATAGTCGGGTGTTGGGAACGTGCCGCCACTGAGGTCGGGGGCCGGAGCCGCTTCCTCCGTATGGAAGGCGATATAGTCCAGACGGGCCGTTCCCGTTGTAGTATTTGTAGCCAGCGTCACCTTATTGCTGGTCTGAACATTCTTGACGTTGACGATGCTGGTGGCCTGACGCATGTGGTCATAACTGCCACTGGCAGGAATGGTCAGCGTATCAACAGGGGTGTCATTCACACTGACATACACCTGGGCAGCGACATCAGCAGTAACCACAATGGTCATCTGGGCCTCACTGGCAGCCACCTTGGCAGGTACGTTGAACGTACGGCTGTTGGCAGCAGTGATGGCTGTGGCATCATACAGGTTACGACCACCGTGGAACCAGGCAAAGTCATCGACTTCATAAAGGGCATTATAATCATCGGCCGACGGATAGAATGAATCCAGGAATGCCTTTTCCTCTACCGTCTGGGCCTCAGCATCATTTTCTGTAAGGAAATAGTAGCCAGCAGTAGCATAGGGGTTGCGCACACGGTTGTTT
This sequence comes from Prevotella sp., assembly GCA_045131435.1. GTDB lineage: Bacteria > Bacteroidota > Bacteroidia > Bacteroidales > Bacteroidaceae > Prevotella. Next base: position 9,458 of record JBGUQW010000166.1, on the reverse strand, counting down.
TTACTGTCCCACGTCACTGGTCCTATGGCATAAAACAGCCTGCGGCCATTCACCGTACACGTCGGCACTTCCTGAAGGTCGTCGGTTTCTGCCAGATAGTCTCCCGTCAGCTGTTCAGGCTGCAGGGCACCACCATAGCCATAAATCTTCACCTTATTGATATCTGAGAAGCCTGCCTTCTTCACCAGTTCCGATGTCAGCTGATAGACACCCGTCGAAGGGACGCTGATTTTCACCCATCGGCCACTGGCCAGCACGGAATGGTCGGCATACCGCGAGGCGGCAGAAGTATGACGGCTGATGGCAGAGGCTCTGTTCCGTGCCTCTCGCTTCTCACTTTTCACCTCAAGCATAAAGCTCACCAGCTTCTGGTATTTCCCGTCGCGATAGACTAACGGCAGGAGCGATACGGTCAGCTCACCCTGCTTCCTGTCGACGCTAAGCAGCTGCGACACTTCAGGCATTGCAGGCAAGGGAGCAGAGGTGATGCGGTAATAACGCTCCACATCGGCCTTGCTCATCGGAATGAATTCAGGATATTGGATGGAGATGGTATACGTGGAATCAGCATAGTTGCTACCCAAAGGCAGCTTATGCGTAAACATCGGCAACAGCGAATCAATCCTGACCTCATCGGCTGTCAGGTTGAAAAAACGCTGGGCGCTGGCAGTCAGCGTCGCCAACAGGATTCCTATACCTATTATTATATATCTTCTCACTTACAATTGAATTCCAATACTTTTCGTTCTTCAAGCCACCCTTCCAGATGGTCGTCGATATGTACAGGTCCCACACCCACAGGAGTGCCCGTATACAGCAAATCACCCGTCTTCAGCGTGAAATACTGCGAGATGTAGCTGATGAGCTCGTCGACCTTATAGAGCATATCACTCGAACAGCCTTCCTGCACCGTCTGACCGTTGATGTCCAAATGGAAGTGTATCGCCTGGATGTCGCGAAACTTCTCCTTGGGCACCCACTCACCGATAACAGCCGAGCCATCGAAACCCTTGCAGAGCTCCCACGGATGACCGTTCTGGCGAGCCTCACGCTGCAAATCGCGGGCGGTGAAGTCGATACCCACGGTGACAGCGTCATAGTAACGGTGGGCAAAGCGTTCTGGAATGCTCTTGCCCAACCGGCAGATCCGTACCACCAGCTCCGTCTCGTAATCCACCTGTTCTGACCAGTCGGGGATGAAGAAGGGCTTATGATCCTTCAACAATGCCGAGTCGGCCTTGGTGAATATGACGGGCTTCTCTGGTTTATATAACGCGCCATCCAGCTCTTTATTGTGCTGAATGTAATTCATTCCAACTGCAAAAATCTTCATAATCGTCTCTTTTTGCGGCAAAGGTACAAAAAAAATTCTTAATTCTTAATTCCTAATTCTTTATTTATTTGTAACTTTGCAGCGCAATGAAGAAGATTCTGACATTATTAGGACTGCTGCTGACACTTGCCATCCATGCACAGAGCCAGCGTGACCCACGGAGTATTCACATGATGGGTATTCCCGTGGAGGGGCCTATCGACTCACTGCGTCAAGCCCTCGCGACTGCTGATTTTGCAGAATGGGGACAGTCGGACGACGGTGAGGATTATTATTTCCGTGGCAACTTCTATGGCATTCGCGCCAAACTCATGGTCAGCATCACGCCTGAGACACGGCTGGTCAATTCGGCCTATGTCACCATCGGTCCGTACAGCACCGAACAGATGTTGGAGAAAAACCGCCAATACTTCATTTACAAGCTGGAACAGGATTACGGCCATTTCGACCAGCGTGACGACACCTGGTATTATATTGACGACTTCGGTAGTATCAAACTGTCAGTGGTCGACAACGACAATGGTTCTCGCGACATCCGCATCCTGTTTCTGAACACGGCTCCTTTCTACAAGGATGCCCTCTGTATGGGCCTGCGAAGCGGTGTCCAGGAGGTTGTCACAGAGAATGCTGTGGCTGAAGACCAGTTTATGCACTTCCACGAAAACGGAATGATTGACAATCCCGACCTGGTGGAGCGTGTCTATAACCGTTTCGGCTATCTGCTACAGGCTCGCATGAAGGAAAAGGATGGTTTCAGCACTGTGGTCTACGACTACGACCAGCAATTCCGACTCATTCGGCGTACACTGACCAACCAACAGGCTGGCATCAGCTACATCAACGACTACACCTATAATGAGCAGGACGAGGCACTGACGCAATACCAGAAGGTTTACGACAAATCGGGCGAGTGCATCATGACCATCAACATGACCAACAGCTATATCACACGCGACGATAATGGCAACTGGACCAGCAACTCGCTGACGCTGAACTATTGGGAGAAAGACACCAAGACTCAGCAGGTTACTGTTCTGCAACGACGCACCATCGCCTACTGGGAATAGTTAAATATTCTTAATATTATACACCCCCAATAACAACGAGTGTCAATTTTCGCTACCTTTGTTTCTCTAAAAACTACAGACTATGAAACAATACTATTATTTGACGCTTCTCGTATGCTCACTCATGATGCTGACATCATGTGAGAAAAGCCTCGAAGTGGCCAGCACCACCGAGGGGAACAGTCTGCTGACTGTTCAGACACGCGCCGAGTCGAACACCGCAAAGGTCAGCTATCCTGTCACCGTCTATGCCATGAATGGTGATGGAGAGTGTGTCAAGCGCCAGCAACTGTTGTCCGACAACGACCAGCTGTCGATGGACCTGTCACCTACAACCTATCAGATATATGCCATCGGTGGTGCCACTGAGGGCGACTATACCCTGCCCACACAGGCCAACGCCACTGCGACGTCTGCAGTGACGCTGAACAGCGAAGCGACACACGGCGACTTGATGACAGCTCATAACACCATCAATCTTTCCGACAACGAGTCGACAACACTGACGCTGACCATGTCAAGAAAAGTCATGCACCTGCAAGACCTCGTCATCAAGAATGTTCCAACGACAGTGGATGCCGTCGCAGTAGCCTTTACGCCCATCTATGACAATCTGCTATTAAACGGTGACTATAGTACCACCAGTTCCGAACAAGCTGTCACACTGACTGAGCAGGCTGACGGTACCACGTGGCAGATTACTGACGACGAGTTGTACATGCTGCCTGCCTCCGACGATGCCACCATCACCGTGAAGTTCACCACAGGCACCAGCGTCAAAAGTTTCGCATACAGTTGTCCGCAACCTTTAGAGGCCAACAAGCATATCAGCATCACGGGAACCTATACTGGCACTGGCGAGCTCACCCTGACAGGCACCATCACGGGAGCCACATGGAATGGCACCACCACCATCGAATTCACCTTCAACAGTTCTGGCAGCACTACAGTCGACAGCAACAACAGTGGTGGAGACAATAACGACAACAACGGCGACTCCAACAACACAGGAATTGAGGAGGGGGATGCGCCAGCAGTGAACACGCTTTATAAGGATTGCTTCGTACTGAGTACCGAAGACGATGATACTGGCGAATACGTAATCGTCACCCTTTTGCATAAATTGGAATTACAAATTGAAGGTAGCCAATATGAAACAGAAGAAGCTCTAGAAACAGAGATTAACGCATCCCTTCCAACCTTTGACACCAATGGTATCACCGGCTGGAGATTGCCCACACAAGGTGAATTGAGCAGTATTGAAATGGGTAAGGTAAATACCAATTTTGCAAATGTAGAAAACCACACAGTACTATCATCAGCATTTTACTTTTATAGTGATGGCGCTAATATAAAAAGTGCGGTTATATTCCCAAGCTTTTCCGATCGAAACTATAATTTGGGTGACAAACTCCGCCCTGTAGCCACTGTGACATTCAAAAAATAGGTAGTCCGCACGGCACATGAAAATAAATCTCGATTTATTTTGCATTTCGCTCGATTTGCACTACCTTTGACCTTTGGTCGAAGGTACTTTGGCTCGAAAAAGAAAAGAAAAACAAGTTTTCTTTTTGCTTTTTCCTCGCTTATTCGTACCTTTGCAGTGAAATATGGCACAGGAGCAGATACAAGGACAGGAACAGCGTCTGGAACAGCAGTTAAAGCAGACGCAAACCATCACGCACCAGCAGTTATTGCAGGCGATGCTCACCGAGTTGCCCATTGCCCAGCTACACGAACGTATCAATGCGGAGATGGACGACAATCCGGCCTTGGAAATATCTTCCGAAGACCCGATAGAGAACCTGGACAACCTGGATGCTTTAGACCCTTTGGACAATCAGGACGCCACCGACAACAAAGACTCGTACGAGCAGGAAGAACGCCAGTCGGCCCTGGATGCCGCCTTGGAATCTATCGGTCGCGATGACGAGGATTTGCCCGTCTATCATGGTGGACAGTCGATGCAAGAGGAGCGCGAGGAGATGGTCTATGGACAGACCACTTCGTTTATCGACCTGTTGACAGAACAGATGAATATGGCCAACTTGACGGAGCGCGAGCATAACGTGATGGAGTATCTGATAGGCTCGCTCGACGACGACGGCCTGCTACGCAAACCTCTTGACAGCATCAGCGACGAGCTGGCCATCTACCATAACATCAACGTCACCACCGACGAAGTGGAGCACGTACTCCACCTGTTGCAGGAGTTCGATCCTGCCGGCATTGGCGCTCGCACCCTGCAGGAATGTCTGCTCTTACAGGTTCAGCGTCGCGACCCCTCACCACTCAAGACACTGATGGAGAAGGCCCTGAACGACTATTTCGACCGGTTCACCAAAAAACACTGGGATGCCCTGCAGCAAGGTCTGAAGCTGAACGACCTGCAGACCGAGACGCTGATAGCAGAGCTACGGAAGCTGAATCCCAAGCCTGGTGCATCCATCAGCGAGACGATAGGCCGCTCGTTGCAACAGATTACCCCCGACTTCATCGTCGACACACACAGCGATGGCACCATCACCTTCTCGCTGAACAGCGGTGAAGTGCCTGAACTGGCCGTATCGCCATCGTTCGTCGAGGCCTTGAAAGACTATCAGGCCAACCAGAAGCAGCAAAGCCTGCAGATGAAGGAGGCCATGATCTATACCAAGCGGAAACTGGAGGCTGCCATGGGATTCATCGAAGCCATCCGTGTCCGTCAGCAGACGCTGACTGCCACGATGCGAGCCATCATCCATTGGCAGCATCGCTTCTTCGAAGACGGCGACGAGGCATCGCTGCGCCCCATGATCCTGAAGGATATCGCCGAGCGTACAGGCTACGACGTAAGCACCATCTCGCGTGTGTCGAAATCAAAATATGTACAGACACGTTGGGGCACCTTCCCGCTGCGCTATTTCTTCAGCGACAGCTATGTGACGGAATCGGGCGAAGAACTGTCGACACGTGAAATCAAGGCCGCCCTGCGTGAGCTCATCGAACACGAGGACAAGCGCAAGCCCCTCAGCGACGACGCGCTGAGACAGTTGCTGACAGAGAAAGGCTACCCCATCGCCCGACGTACGGTGACCAAGTATCGCGAACAAATGGGCATTCCCATCGCCCGCCTCCGAAAATAATATTGTGTTCGGCGGTTCCCCCGCCAAAAAGAATAGAGTGTTCGGCGGTTCCCCCGCCGAAAATAAACAAAAGTAATGAAACGACAAAAGCAAATTATCCTGACCGCCCGACTGCTGAGCATGCTGTTCACGCCGTTCTACCTGCCCATCGTAGGCATCGCGCTGCTCTTCCTGTTCAGCTACCTGAACATGTTCCCGTGGTCGTACAAGATTCAGGTACTGCTGATGGTCTACCTGTTCACCGTCATGCTCCCCTCCCTGCTCATCCACGTCTATCGGCGCTATCAGGGCTGGAACCTCATTGAACTGGGACACCGCGAGAAGCGTATGATACCATACATCCTCTCCATCATCAGCTACTTCACCTGCGTCTACGTCATGGAACGCCTGCACATGCCACACTTCATGGGTTCCATCATCGTGGCAGCACTCGCCGTACAGATTGTGTGTGCCCTTATCAATATCTGGTGGAAGATATCCACACATACCGCGGCCATCGGTGGTGTGGCCGGTGCCTTGTTTGCCTTTTCCTACTACCTGGGCTTCAATCCCGTATGGTGGCTCTGTCTGGTCATCATCGTCGCAGGCATGGTAGGCACCAGTCGCATGATTCTGCGCCAGCACTCGCTTTCGCAAGTCGTCGGAGGCTTCGGCATCGGCTTCCTCTGCGCCGCCGTCTCCATCCTGTTTTTATAATGTCGTAATAACGATATAACGATATAACGTAATAACGAAAAAGAAATGACCCCAATAGTAAGCATCATCATGGGCAGCACCTCTGACCTGCCCGTCATGGAAAAAGCCTGCCAACTGTTGAACGACATGCAGGTTCCGTTTGAAGTCAACGCCCTCTCGGCTCACCGCACACCTGCTGAGGTGGAACAGTTTGCCAAGAATGCCCGTCAGCGCGGCATCCGCGTCATCATTGCTGCTGCCGGTATGGCTGCGGCACTGCCTGGCGTCATCGCTGCCAACACCACCCTACCCGTCATCGGCGTACCCATCAAGGGCATGCTCGACGGATTGGATGCCATGCTCAGCATCATCCAGATGCCTCCGGGCATTCCCGTGGCTACAGTCGGTGTCAATGGTGCCATGAACGCCGCCATCCTGGCTGTCCAGATGCTGGCGCTCAGCGACGAAGCCATTGCCGAACGTCTCAGCAGCTACAAGGAAGGCCTGCGTGCCAAGATTGAGAAGGCGAACAAAGACTTAGCAGAAGTGAAATATGAGTACAAGACGAACTAGCTCTGTTGTCCATGTGGGCAACATCGCCATAGGTGGCGACAACCCCATCCGCATCCAGTCGATGGCAACCACCGACACCAACGACACCGAAGGCAGCGTGGCCCAGGCCAAGCGCATCATCGATGCCGGTGGTGAACTGGTGCGCTTCACGACACAGGGTACCCGTGAAGCCGAGAACATGAAGAACATCTCGGCGCGGCTGAAGGCCGACGGCTATATGACGCCTCTTGTGGCTGACGTCCACTTCACGGCACATACGGCTGATGTCGCTGCACAATATTGTGAGAAGGTGCGTATCAATCCCGGCAACTACGTCGACCCAGGACGTACCTTCAAGCACTTGGAGTACACCGACGAGGAATATGCCCAGGAGCTGAAGAAGATCGAGGCGAAGCTCGTCCCTTTCCTTCATATATGTAAGGAGCATCACACGGCCATCCGCATCGGTGTGAACCATGGCTCGTTGTCAGACCGCATCATGTCACGCTATGGTGACACACCGGAAGGCATCGTAGAGAGCTGCATGGAGTTTCTGCGCATCTGTCGTCGCGAGCATTTCGACGATGTGGTTATCAGCATCAAGGCTTCGAACACCGTAGTCATGGTGACCACCGTCCGTCTGCTGGTGAAGACCATGGACCAGGAGGATATGCACTATCCCCTGCACCTCGGTGTCACCGAGGCCGGCGAGGGCGAGGACGGCCGTATCAAGTCGGCAGTAGGCATCGGTGCCCTACTGACGGAGGGCATTGGCGACACCATCCGCGTCAGCCTCAGCGAGGAGCCTGAAAACGAAATCCCCGTCGCCCGCAAACTGGTAGAGCTAATTCCGGAATGCACTGCCCTTCGTGCCCAGGCCGAGGCCAGCATCAAGGATGACACCATCACCCTCGACCTGTCCGGTGCTTCGCGGTTCCCCCGCGAAGATGATTGGGAGACGCTGCAGCTCAAGGCCGCCATGGCAGCAGGCTCTCTGCTTATTGACCGCAAAGCCACAGACATTGCAATACATGCACCGCACTATTCCCCCCTCCAATTGGAGGGGTTGGGGGAGGCCATTCTCCAAGCCGCCCGCATCAAATTCACCAAGACGGAGTACATCTCCTGCCCCGGTTGTGGACGCACGCTCTACAACCTGCAGGACACCATCGCAAAAATCAAGGCGGCTACCAAGGACTTGACAGGCTTGAAGATAGGCATCATGGGCTGTATTGTCAACGGCCCTGGCGAAATGGCCGATGCCGACTATGGCTATGTGGGAGCCGGACGCGGAAAGATTTCCCTCTACAAGCAAAAGGTCTGTGTAGAGAAAAACATCCCAGAGGAAGAAGCCGTTGAACGACTCTTAGCGCTGATCAATGCTGATCAGCGCAAATGAAAGAAATGAAAGGAATGAAAGAAATGAGTCATTCCTCATTTCTCATTTGGAAAGCTCACAGAGCTTTCCGATAGCAACGATGCTTGCGGTTGATTTCCGCCTCCAGATACTGCCACTGCGACAGCACGCCCTCGTTGCTCTCCATCTGCGGTCCCGTTTCTGCCCACTTAAAATGGTAACGCTGGAACCACTGTATCAGGTCGTCGAAGATAATCGAGTTGGCACCCTTTGCACGGTATTCGGGCAGTACGCCTATCAGCAACAGGTCGACGACATCGGTCTTGTGCCACTTCAGCGTACGCAGCAGGTGCCACCAGCCGAAGGGCAGCATGCGTCCGTCGCGAGTCTTGCGCAGGGCTGACGTAAACGAAGGGAAGGTGATGCCGAAGCCTACCATCTTGTGCTCCGGTGTATTCCAGTCCTCTACGGCAGTCACCAGATTTAAGTCGGCAATCTTGATATATTGGTCTACCAGCTGGTCTATCTGACGTTCACTCAACTGCGAATAGCCATAGAGGTCCTTATACGTCGCATTGATGATATGAAAGACCTCGCGCCCCTTACCACCATCCAGCAGTTCCTTACGGGTGAACTTATGCACCTGCAGGTTGTAGCGCTTGCCTATCATGGCAGCAATCTTATGGAACTTATCAGGCACCTGTTCGGGCACCTTCACCCTGCACTCAACGTAGTCATTGTCCTTCTCGAAGCCGCTTAGCGCCTCGATATGCGAGACATAGTAAGGATAGTTGTAGTTGACATACATCGTGGAATCGCAGTCATAGCCCTCAATGAGCAGGCCTTCGCGGTCCATATCGGTGAAGCCCAGCGGACCGGCTATCTCTGTCATGCCTCGTTCGCGGCCCCACTGCTCTACAGTCTCCAGAAGAGCTTTCGACACCTCAGGGTCGTCCACGAAGTCGAGCCAGCCGAAACGTACCTGTTTTTTATCCCAGCGTTCGTTGGCACGTCTGTTGATGATGGCAGCCACACGACCTACCGCCTTACCGTCGCGATAGGCCATGAAGTATTCAGACTCGCAGAAGTCAAAGGCTGCATTCTTGTCGCTGCGCAGGGTGTTCATCTCTTCAGAAAACAGAAACGGCACTGCCTGGGGACAGTCACGATACATATCATAATGGAACTGCACAAACTCCTTGAGTCCGCGCATTCCCTCCTTCTTCCTGATTACTATTGCTTTTTCCATTCTGACTGCAAAAGTACAAAAAAAGTGGCAACCCTGCAAGGAGTTGCCACTTTTTTTATTGTTATCTATGTTGCCATGAATGGCAACAAACTGCACGCTT